>NZ_JACHHK010000014.1 GCF_014202755.1 Catenisphaera adipataccumulans | reverse complement strand
ATTCTATACTATAGTTAACGGGTCATAAACGAACGTTTTACGCAACAAGAATCACAATAAGCAAAGCAGTCATCTTATGGTGACTGTTTTTTTTGCGTTTTTAGCTTTTTTGCCCGACGGATAAGCAAATAAAAAAGCCATATCATTCAGTTACATACAAAGCGCCGTAAGCGCAGGAAGGGATGATATTGGCACAAAATACAAATCTATCAAAAGCTAAAAAGGCAAAAAACGATGAATTTTATACTCAGTACAGCGACATCGAAGCAGAAATGAACGCCTATTACGAGTTTAACCATGATGTATTCAAAGGAAAAACGATCCTCTGTCCATGCGATGATCCGGAATGGTCGAATTTCACGAGATACTTCGCCGCAAACTTCAAGCGGTTCGGCCTGAAGAAGCTGATCTTTACAAGCTACGCAAAGAGCGCCGGAAATCAAAAGCCGACATTGTTTGAATCAAGTTCTCCGCTGTATGATCCGGTGATGCATGAAACACATGGGAAGATCTTCACTCTGACAGGGGATACGGACGGATCAGGCATTATTGATACAAACGATATTGAATTTACCGGTTATCTGGAAGGCGACGGCGATTTCCGAAGCGAAGAGGTCACAAGGCTGAGAGATGAAGCGGACATGATCATTACGAACCCTCCCTTCAGCCTGTTCCGCGAGTTTCTGAAGTGGATCATGGATGCAGACAAACAGTTTATTATTATCGGAAACATGAACGCCATTACATACAAAGAAGTGTTTCCGTTGCTTAAAAACAATGAAATATGGTGCGGAACATCCAGTTTCGGCGGCGGGATGAATATGATATTTCCGTCAAACAGTTTCGATGCAAGCAAAGTTAAAAAATACAGCATTGATCGAAAAGGAAACTATATCATCAATGTCATGGGCGTCATCTGGTATACGAACGTTGATCACGGCAAACGCCATGAACCATTGATTTTAGATACGATGGCACACAATCTGAAATTCAACAGAAAGCTGAAAAACAAATTGAAGAAGGCATATGGTGATGCCTCAAAATATCCGAAGTATGATAATTATGATGCCATCGAAGTTCCGTTTACAGAATGCATTCCATCTGATTACGATGGCATCATGGGTGTGCCGATTTCGTTCATGGATAAGTATTGCCCCGAACAGTTTGAAATAATCTGGACATCTGACAGAGGTGGAGATGGAATGCTGGATGATATCAGAAAGCCGTTCACACGCTATGATGCGCCCGTCATAAACGGTCGTGGTATCTATAAACGCATTTTTATCCGTTCCATTGTCAAACGTTGAAAACACATATAAATAACGTCTGAATCAGGTGACGATATGATAAAATAAAGATAGCAGAAAGGATGTAAAGACATGGAAAATGACCTGCTCGATGAAGTCAGCCGAAGAAACATCGTCGCAAAGGGATGGGTCGAACATTATCGGACCCTGATGGATCTGCTGTCAAAAGTCAAAGATTCCGGCAGTTTTTCCGGGAACGACGTAAATGTCTTTGAAGACGAGATCTTTCATCTGTACCGCACATTTGAAGCCGTCGCACAAAATCCGGGGCTTCGTGACTGGTTCAAAGAGTTCGCAGAGCTTCAGACAGGTTATTTTGCCGGTCTGGAACATTATCATACAAAATACGAGGACGGTCCGGGAATGGCCGGACTGTTCAGTGAAACGCTTGAAGAGCTGAAAAAAAATGAACGGGAGCTGATCCAAAGGGACTAGCTCTCGTTTTTCATTCCGTATTTGGCAATCAGAGCGTCTATCGCATAAGGCAGATACGGATTCCTTTCCAGCTGCCTTCTCGCCTGATATGTGTTGCCCTTGTGGATCTTACTTCTGCCGTTCAGTCCGCACTGTTCGGCGAGAAACTTCAGCATATAGACCGGCAGATGATCCAGATATGCCCGTTTATCCGTATTCGGACCGAAATCCTCGCTCGTGATATAGTATCGGGCGCTTTTGTATTCGCGGGTCTTGTTCAGTTCGTCCGTATGTTCCTTCAGAGCCTGCACATAATGCGGTGTCAGATTGGAAAAATCCGGTTCTTTTTCACTGATCTCCTTCAGTTTCAGATTCACGCCGGTCCTCAGAAGCATGATCAGGATCTTTTCAGCGTCTTTGCGTGTCGCTGGTTTACGGCCTTCATCGACCGAATAATTGACCAGAAGCGCCTGCCAAGCCACATATGCATCGATATTTTTCAGCGAGATGCCCTTTGTTTTCTGTACCAGTTCGAACTTCAGCCGGGAATGGAACTGGTTCACACGGCCGAGTCCGAGATCGTGCTGATCCTTCAGGAGCTTAAATTCCGAATAGGGTATGCTCCGTCTGCCGTCGATATAGTCCAGCATTTCATTGCGGTACATTGCGTCCTCGCGTTTACCGGCGTTCAGCCCGTCGGTCAGCGTCTTCAGATAGTTTGAAGGCCGTACATAGTGCATAACGCCGTATTTTTCACAATAGCTTCCGTAAATGCCGTTGGCGTCCGTGCATAAGATGGTCATGTCCTTCAGATGCGGTCCGATCAGCTTTTCAAAAGCTGCGGCACTGGCAGCACCGACTCCCGCATATCCGGCAACAACATGCCCCTGATGATCGACGGCGCACAGGACCGTTCCGAATTCCGGGCCGAGCGAACCGTATCTGCTTGGGCTTCCGGTCTTTCTGGCTTTGCGCGTTCCGCTTTTTTCAAACGGATCGACGAGTTTCAGAGAACCTTTCTGGCCTTCGTGGATGAATTTTTCATCCGCTTCAACAACTCCAACCAGATCCGGCTGAGGAACAGCCTTGGCCGCTTCCAGAATCTTCATCCGCCAGCCGAATACGGTCGTTTCCGTGATGCCCGCACACAGG
>NZ_JACHHK010000013.1 GCF_014202755.1 Catenisphaera adipataccumulans | reverse complement strand
AAAGAAAAACCCGGCAACGTGCTATGTTCGCAGGGGCAGGCCCAACTATTTTCGCCGCGGGAGTGCTTAACTTCTGTGTTCGGGATGGGAACAGGTGGATCCACTCCGCTATCGTCACCGGATCTTCTGAAGGATCGCTCCCTCAAAACCGGACAACGCTCCGAAAGTTTCCTCTGATTAAGCCCTCGGCCTATTAGTACCGGTCAACTCCGCGCATCGCTGCGCTTCCATCCCCGGCCTATCAACCTTATCGTCTTTAAGGGGCCTTACTGATTGGGAGATCTCATCTTGGAGTAGGTTTCGTGCTTAGATGCTTTCAGCGCTTATCCTTTCCCTGCTTAGCTACCCGGCCGTGCTCCTGGCGGAACAACCGGTACACCAGCGGCAGGTCCATCCCGGTCCTCTCGTACTAAGGACAGCTCTCCTCAGATCTCCAACGCCCACAACAGATAGGGACCGAACTGTCTCACGACGTTCTGAACCCAGCTCGCGTACCGCTTTAATGGGCGGACAGCCCAACCCTTGGAACCGAATCCAGCTCCAGGATGCGATGAGCCGACATCGAGGTGCCAAACCTCGCCGTCGATGTGAACTCTTGGGCGAGATCAGCCTGTTATCCCCAGGGTAGCTTTTATCCGTTGAGCGACGGCCCTTCCATTCGGCACCGCCGGATCACTAATCCCGACTTTCGTCCCTGTTCGGCTTGTCGGCCTCACAGTCAAGCACGCTTCTGCATTTGCACTCCGCGATTGGTTTCCATCCAATCTGAGCGTACCTTTGGGCGCCTCCGTTACTCTTTGGGAGGCGACCGCCCCAGTCAAACTGCCTGCCTGACACGGTCCCCGGCCATGTTTCAATCGCCTGGGTTAGAATCCCGGCCGCACAAGAGTGGTATCCCACCGGCGGCTCCTCGTACACTGGCGTGCACGTCTCTTCGCCTCCCACCTATCCTGTACATGTACGACCAAGATTCAATATCAAGCTGCAGTAAAGCTCCATGGGGTCTTTCCGTCTAGTTGCGGGTAACCTGCATTTTCACAGGTACTAAGATTTCACCGAGTCTGCTGCCGAGACAGCGCCCAAATCGTTACACCTTTCGTGCGGGTCAGAACTTACCTGACAAGGAATTTCGCTACCTTAGGACCGTTATAGTTACGGCCGCCGTTCACTGGGGCTTCGGCTCACTGCTTCATCCGTAGATTGACAGATCCTCTTAACCTTCCAGCACCGGGCAGGTGTCACCCCCTATACTTCGCCTTGCGGCTTCGCAGAGAGCTATGTTTTAGTTAAACAGTCGCTTGGGCCTTTTCACTGCGGCTCTCTCGAGCGCTCCTTCTTGCTAACGTACGGAGCCATTTTGCCGAGTTCCTTGGCAACAGTTCTCTCGCTCACCTTGGGATCCTCTCCCCGCCTACCTGTGTCGGTTTTGGTACGGGCCGTATCTGCATTGCTAGAAGCTTTTCTCGGAAGCCGGCCTCGGATGCTTCGCTACTCGCCGCAGCTTTCGCTTCCCTCTCGCGTCCTGTCTTCCGTGACCGGATTTGCCTGGTCACCGACTGCTCCGCTTCGCCCTAAATCCGTTCATAGGGTCATCTTAGCCGTCTCCGTCACTCCGTCGCTCCAGATACGGGTACAGGAATTTCTGCCTGTTTCCCATCCGCTACGCCCTTCGGCCTCGCGTTAGGTCCCGACTTACCCAGGGAGGACGAACCTTCCCCTGGAATCCTTAGGCTTTCGGTGTGCAGGATTCTTACCTGCATCTCGCTACTCACACCGGCATTCTCACTTCCATGCGGTCCACCGCTCCTCTCGGTACGGCTTCTTCCTGCATGCAACGCTCCCCTACCACTTGCCTTCCGGCAAATCCGCAGCTTCGGTATCAGGCTTAGCCCCGGTACATTTTCGGCGCAGGGGCACTCGACTAGTGAGCTGTTACGCACTCTTTGAAGGATGGCTGCTTCTGAGCCAACCTCCTAGTTGTCTGGGCATCCCCACTTCCTTTTCCACTTGGCCTGAATTTTGGGACCTTAGCTGGCGGTCCGGGCTGTTTCCCTCTTGACCACGGACTTTATCACTCATGGTCTGACTGCCTTCCGGACGTACGGCATTCGGAGTTTGATTGGGTTCAGTACCCCTGGATGGGGCCATCACACATTCAGTGCTCTACCTCCGCACGTCCTCTTTCTGACGCTAGCCCTAAAGCTATTTCGGGGAGAACCAGCTATCTCCGGGTTCGATTGGAATTTCTCCCCTAGCCACAAGTCATCCGCCAGCTTTTCAACGATGGTCGGTTCGGTCCTCCATTGAGTTTCACCTCAACTTCAACCTGCTCATGGCTAGATCACCCCGGTTTCGGGTCTGCAGCCTGCTACTTTCGCCCTCTTAAGACTCGCTTTCGCTCCGGCTCCGCATTTTCCTGCTTAACCTCGCATCAGACCGCAACTCGCCGGTTCATTCTACAAAAGGCACGCCATCACCCTTCAACGGGCTCTGACTTCTTGTAGGCATACGGTTTCAGGTTCTCTTTCACTCCGCTCCCGCGGTTCTTTTCACCTTTCCCTCACGGTACTTGTTCACTATCGCTCACTCGTCTATATTTAGCCTTGGCGGATGGTCCCGCCTGCTTCCGACAAGATTCCTCGTGTCTCGCCGTACTCTGGATCCTGCTAGGTCCGGCTCGCATTTCGTCTACGGGGCTTTCACCCTCTCCGGCGGCGCTTCCGTTCGCCTTCGACTATGTTCGCCTTCCCATCCCGCAGTCCGCAACCCCGTCCCTAAGGACGGTTTGGGCTTCTCCCCGTTCGCTCGCCGCTACTTGGGGAATCACTTTTGTTTTCTCTTCCTCCGGGTACTTAGATGTTTCAGTTCTCCGGGTACCTCCCGCGACGACTATGTGTTCATCGTCCGGTGACAGGTCTCCGACCTGCCGGGTTCCCCCATTCGGATATCGCCGCATCTTCGCCTCCTAACGGCTCCGCGGCGCTTTTCGCAGTTTGGCACGTCCTTCTTCAGTAACGAGTGGCCAGGCATCCGCCGTACGCCCTTCCTTGCTTAATCAGTGGTTCTCTGTTTTCTCGAGATGTTTCTTCAGAACTGTTCTATTCACTACTTCTGTTCTCAGTGTTATCTTAACTTCAACTTTTCGTTATAGACCTTTCTGTTGTCTTTCGTTTCGTTATCCGGTTTTCAAAGATCGATCCTGAGGGAACGCTCCCTCAAAACCAAATAGATATCCTCCCCATCACGTCTCAAGTACACTCTTTCTCCTTAGAAAGGAGGTGATCCATCCCCACGTTCCCGTAGGGATACCTTGTTACGACTTAACCCCAGTCATCGGTCC
>NZ_JACHHK010000012.1 GCF_014202755.1 Catenisphaera adipataccumulans | reverse complement strand
GATGAATCCCTTTTTTCATCGCTTTTTCCTCCTTCCGCCTTAAACTTCAGTCGAGTTTAAAGTAAGTGCGCAAACATTATACCAATCCTTTTGGTCATTTACAACCCCAAAGTTCAGTTGTATATTAATTTCATGAGCAAAATTCTAAGTCATTTGAAAACCATCACCCGCCATAAAATCAAAGTCACACACCTTTGCTTCCGCTGTCATTTATACAAGCAAGGCATCCTGCACGACTTAAGCAAATATTCGCCGATCGAACTGAAGACCGGTTTTCATTATTATCAAGGATTCCGATCGCCGATCGATGCTGAAAAAGAAGAAAAAGGCTATTCCCTGGGGTGGCTGCACCATAAGGGACGAAATAAACATCACTGGGAATATTGGCTCGATTTCGGCAAAGATGGCATCTACGCCTGCCGGATGCCGGAAAATTATGTCATTGAGATGTTCTGCGACCGTGTCGCCGCCAGTATGATCTATCAAGGAGACAACTATACTGACCGCAGCGCACTGGATTACTACATCCAAGGCCGGCATCGGATCCTGATCCATAAAGATACCGACCGGCTGATCTACCATCTGCTGGAATATTTAGCGAATCATGGTCTGGATCAAACGGTCGAGTACATCGTCAAGCACAGGAAAACAGGTTTTCACATCTGATTCTGAAAAAACCGGGGAAGTTCCCCGGTTTTCCTATTCAACTGTCACTGATTTTGCCAAATTTCTTGGTTTATCCACATCACGGCCTTTTTCCGTTGCGGTGTGGTATGCCAGCAGCTGCAGCAGGATCGTCACCGGTATGCAGGTCAAGGTCGGATGAATTTCCGGAATCCGCATGACACGGTCAAATTTTAACGCCGGCTGCTCTTTATTGGTGATCAGGATCACATTCGCGCCGCGGGCCATGGTCTCTTCAATATTCGAAATGGTCTTGGCGGCCACTTCCGGCTGCGTTGCCATCGCGATCACAACTGTTCCCTGCTCGATCAAAGCAATCGGACCGTGCTTCAATTCACCGGCATAGTATGCATCAGCATGCACATAGGAAATTTCTTTCAATTTCAGTGCCCCTTCTAACACGCTGACATAATCCAGCTGCCGGCCGATAAAGTACGCATCGTGCTGATCTTTCAGAAGCTCCGCATATTCTTTCACTTCATCGCTCTTCTTCAGCATATCATCCACGATTTCCGGCATACGTTTCAGATCATGCAGGACTGCATCCGCTTCCTGCGGCCGGCGTCCCATCATTTCAGCGATCTTGATGATCAATAGCGTGATCAAGACCAACTGCGTGGTGAATGCCTTGGTACTAGCGACCGCGACCTCCGGTCCCGCGCATGTATACAGTGTCACATTGGCCAGACGAGAAATGGAAGAGCCAAGCACGTTGGCGATCGCAATACTTTGCGCGCCCATCTCGTTGGTCATCTTCAACGCTGCCAATGTATCGGCCGTTTCACCGGACTGAGAGATATAGATACATAAAGTATGTTCATCAACGACTGGATGACCGTAACGGAATTCACTGGCCGGCGTGCTGATCGCCGAGATCGGCAGCCAGCGCTGCAGCAAGGTCGAACCATAAATACCGACATGATAAGCAGTGCCGCAGCCGACAATATAGATCCGGTCGATCGCAGAGAGATCCAGTCCATCTAGTTTCGGCAGAATGATCTGGTTGCCGCTGATGCGGCCGCGCAGCGTTTCACGAATGGCTTCCGGCTGCTCATAGATCTCCTTCAGCATGTATGTTTCAAAACCGCCCTTCTGGGCTGCAGATAAATCATACGGAATATGCGTGATCTTCGCTTCGATCGGGCGTCCTTCAAAGTCAAAGACTTCGATCTGATCCGGCGTCAGACGGGCCATCTGGCCGTCTTCCATGATGACGACATCTTTTGTATATTCCAGAATAGCCGGAATATCACTGGCACAGTAGGAACCGTTCTTGCCGCGGCCGATGACCATCGGGCTGGAAACCTTCGCCACATAGACTTCATCCGGATGATCCGTCGAGACCACGCAGATCGAGAACGAACCAGCCAAATGATGAACGGTTTTCTTCAAAGCCGCCAACATATCGCCTTGATAATAATAGTCGATCAAATGAACGATGACTTCACTGTCGGTTTCGGACTGAAATTTGTATCCTTGCCGGATCAGTTCTTCTTTGATCGGTTCATAGTTTTCAATGATGCCGTTGTGTACGATCGAAATCGTGTTCGACGCATTGGTATGCGGGTGCGAATTCAGCTGACTTGGCACCCCGTGCGTTGCCCAGCGAGTATGCCCGATCCCCGTCGTCTGATGGAATGAAGGAATATCCATTTCCTTTTCCAGATCCGCTAAGCGGCCTTTGCGCTTCTGCGTATACAGACCATTTTCGTCAACCAATGTCACACCAGCTGAATCATAGCCGCGGTATTCCAGCGACTCCAATCCCTTCAGCAATACTGGCAGCGCTTCCTGCGATCCAGTATAACCCGTAATTCCACACATAATAAGATCCTCCTTTGTTTGTGGATCATGGAGGATACTCGAAGGATTTGTTCAATCTTCGCAGACTGTTTTTGTCCTTGTTTAAGGTCGTATCAACCTCCGGGCCATCCGCCGAATCTTTCGATAAGCCCGGTCCTCGTCAACTGCCCGCAGGCAGTCCAGGCGCTCTGTTTACTTCTGCTCCATGATATGAACCATTATAACACAATAAAAATTCAGTGCCAGATGCACTGAATTCATTCTTTTTCGTCTGAAATGTATTTTATTTTGACGTCACTCGGATCTCTCCGGATTTTTCGAAGCCTTTCTTCGCCAGGATCACCGCAATGATCTCATTGATCACGGCCGCTGCCGCAATGGTTCCCTGCACCAGGGAAACACAATCTGGCAGCGGTGCCAACGTCGCACAGGCGATGCCCGTAAAGACCAGCGAAACCCCGGAATGCGGCAGCAATGTCAGTCCCAAATATTTCTGTACCGTTTCCGGCATATGCATGATCGTCGCACCGATGCGCGCACCGCCGTATTTTCCGATGGCACGGGCGATAATATACACGGCGGTATACACGCCGGCACCCATGATCAGATGATAATCCAGCGGCGCACCCAGGTCAACAATTGCAGCCAGTATACTGATGTTCAGCACCGGATTGAACCGCTGCACGATCGGATCCAGTTCCTGTTCATCCACTAGATTGGCAAAGGTCGCCGCAAAGGCCACGCCCATCAACATGAAATTGAGTGAAATCCCAGTTAATACAAATGTCTGAAAGAACCAGCCCAGCACATCGGTCAAAGTGACAAACCCCAGCAGGACATAAATACTTTTCTGTA
>NZ_JACHHK010000011.1 GCF_014202755.1 Catenisphaera adipataccumulans | reverse complement strand
TCTATTCGGTTTTCAAAGATCGTTCCGCGCCCTCTTGCGAGCGCTCATTTATATTATCAAACTCTTCCCCTTCAGTCAACTACTTTTTTGAAAAATTTAATATATCTTTTATATTTTAAAAGGCGGATCATCGATCCGCCTTTTTTACTGCTTATCTTCAATTTCTTTGATCTTCTGGATCCGGCGTTCGTGACGCGGTCCATGGCTGAAATCTGTCGTTAAAAATGTATTGACCGTATCCTTGCAGACTTCGATGCCCATCGTTCTTTGTCCCATCGCCAGAATATTGGCATCATTGTGCTCGCGCGTCAAACGCGCCATCGTACTGTCGGCACATAAACCGCAGCGGATTCCTTTTACTTTATTTGCGGCGATCGAGATGCCGATGCCGGTTCCGCAGATCAAAATACCGCGGTCCGCTTCTTTGTTTACAATTTTCTGTGCAACAGCGTAAGCATAATCTGGATAATCACAGCTTTCCGTCGAATACGTTCCGCAGTCTTCGACTTCATATCCTTCTTCCTTCAGCATTGCTTTGATTTCCTCTTTATACGAATAAGCACCATGGTCACAGCCGATTGCGACTTTCATTATTACACTTCCTTCCATAACCGATAAATCGTTTCCTTATCCACATATATATTACAACTTCCAGCATCGCAAGGAAAGACTCCGTGCATGTTTTCATCAAGATGAACAATTTTCGAGGAAGTAATATCATAGAACTCTTTGCCAGCAGCATTCTTTAAATCAAATTCTTTGGATGAGGCAACGCCGTTGGTCATCACAACGACAACAGGATGTGCCTGACAGACAGCCCAGCCGATACAATGCGGATCATCAAATCGATCTTCCAGATACAAATCAATTTCATCCGGCATCACATACCGACGGAGCCATACCATTTCACGGATGTGCGGAACGGGTTCGATCGCGTCATGTTCTATACCATATATATCACCGTAAAAAACACACGGGAACAGACAGTTGCGCAGTAACAAGATCGCATAAGCATGGGGCTTGAACCAGCTTTCCACCCACGATTCCAATGCCTGACCTGGCTGCGTGTCATGATTGTCGACAAAAGCGACAGCGGACTGCGGGGCTGCCTGCGTCAAGGTACCGTCCAGGATCTTCGACATATCATAACGATCATAATCATGGGAAGCGTCAAAAAAGTGGAAATGCAGCGGCACATCAAACAGGGTCATCGTGTAGCTGGTCTTATTTAGATAGCCAAGCAGTTCATCCAGATTTCCGCTCCAATACTCACCGACCGCAAAATCATCTTCATCTGAGATGGTTCGCTGCTGTTTGAGCCAGCCGGGAAAGAAATTTGCGTCGATGCTTTTGACTGCATCCAGCCGGTAGCCGTCGACATGTGTGGTTTCATAGTACCATCTGCCCCAATTATAAAGTTCCTGTACTACTTTTGGCTCACTGAAATCCAGATCATCTCCCATGATAAAATCGAAATTGCCTTGTTCCGAAGAAACGTTAGGATCCCAGGTCTTACCGGAAAACTGGATGAGCTCATTGCGTTTCATCAGATCATCATAGTCTGTCCCGTCAAAACAGGTCCAGTCCCATACAAAATCGGAGTACTTTCCGGCACGGCCGGGGAATGTATATTTGGTCCAAACTTCAACGTCTTCTTCATCGGAGATCGCTTGTTCCCGATTGTTCCAGTTCATTTGTTTGCCCTTGATGCGTTCTTTGGCATCGGCCCCCATCCGATGATTGAAGACAATATCAGCCAGGACCGCCAGTCCGTTTTTGCGGCAAAGGCGGATCGCTTCCAAATATTGTTCTTTGGTTCCATATTTCGTGCGGATGGTTCCTTTCTGATCGAATTCACCTAGATCATACATATCATAGACGCCGTAGCCCACATCGTGAATGCCGGCGGAACCTTTGTATGCGGGCGGCATCCAGATCATAGAAAAGCCAAGATGTTTCAGAAATGCGGCATGTTCACACACGTCATCATAGTATGTTCCGTCGTCCGGATAGTACCATTCGAAGTATTGAATCATGGTTTGGTTCTTCATTTTTCATGTTTCCTTCCTTATTTTCATGAACAATTGTACACCATTTATGGACATTTTAAAAGATGGAGTCCCTTCTTGTTCATCATACGTATATTTTATCAAGTCGTTGATTCCATTTTTTTCGGTTGTGGTATAATTACAAAGTATTATGACAGGAGGAATCATAAGATTATGGATTTAAAAGAACTGTATGAAACAGTGAAACAAAGAAATCCTGGCGATCCGGAATTCCTGGAAGCGGTCGAAGAAGTCATCAAGTCTTTGGAAATCGTTGAAAAGGTCCATCCGGAATTGTTGGATGATGATGTTTTACAGCGTATCGTAGAGCCTGAGCGCCAGATTATTTTCCGTGTGCCTTGGGTTGATGATCAAGGAAAAACGCAAGTCAACCGCGGATACCGGGTTGAATTCAACTCGGCGATCGGCCCATACAAAGGCGGATTACGTTTCCACCCTTCGGTCAATATCAGTATTATTAAATTCCTTGGCTTTGAACAAGTATTTAAGAACTCTTTAACAACGCTGCCGATGGGCGGCGGCAAAGGCGGATCTGACTTCGATCCAAAAGGCAAGAGTGATGCAGAAGTCATGCGTTTCTGCCAGAGTTTCATGACGGAATTGTATCGTCACATTGGTCCGGATACGGATGTCCCGGCAGGTGATATCGGTGTCGGAGCCCGTGAGATCGGTTATTTATTCGGTCAATATAAACGTTTGAAGAACGAATTCTCCGGTGTCCTGACCGGCAAAGGTTTGTCTTACGGCGGATCTTTGGTTCGTACACAGGCTACCGGTTATGGTCTGTGCTACTTCACACAGGCATTGTTAAAGGACAACGGCACTTCCTTTGAAGGCAAGACGGTCGATATTTCCGGTTCCGGAAACGTTGCCATCTACGCTTGTGAAAAAGCGCAGCAGTTCGGTGCAAAAGTTGTAACGATGTCCGATTCCAACGGCTTCGTTTATGATCCGGACGGCATTGATCTGGCAGCTGTCAAAGAAATCAAAGAAGTACGCCGCGGACGGATCAAAGAATATGTCGAAGATCATCCGAATGCCACTTATACGGCAAACGAGCGTCCTTGGGGCATCAAATGCGACATCGCACTGCCTTGCGCAACGCAGAACGAATTAAATCTGGACAATGCCAAAGCATTGGTTGACAATGGTGTCATGGCCGTATGCGAAGGTGCAAACATGCCATGTACGCCGGATGCGATCGCTTATCTGAAAGACCACAACATTTTCTATTCTCCGGGCAAGGCAAGCAACGCCGGCGGCGTCGCATGCAGCGGTCTGGAAATGGCTCAGAACGCCCAGCACTTGTCCTGGCCGGCAGAAGAAGTCGATCAACGTCTTCAGGGCATCATGAATTCGATCTTCGAAACATGCCGCGATACGGCAAAAGAATTCGGTGTCGAAAAAGATTACCAGGTTGGTGCAAACATTGCCGGCTTCCTGAAAGTTGCGGATGCAATGAAAGCACAGGGTACGGTTTAGAAACTGCACATAAAAAAGACGTTCCATTCAGGAACGTCTTTTCTTTTTAATACGGTTCTTTTTTGTCTGTACGATTCAGCAGATAATCCACGCTGGTATGATAAAAATCTGCTAATTTGATGAGTTGTTCCAAAGGTATGGAGCGGTCATCATTTTCATAGCGTGAATATGTTCGCTGGGTCACGCTTAGGATCTTTGCGATTTCCGCCTGTGTCAAATCGTTATCCTCCCGTAAGTCTCTGATTCTCTTTAATTTCATAGTCACCATCACACTTCTATTCTACATAAACACCAACCCAAGCCATCCATGAAAGCTTGTGCATAATAACTGGTATAACTTCGCCAGATTTATTGTTGCATCCGATGCAAAAGGTTATGCGGCTGTCTGCCTTCATTATGATTTGTTTTATACTTCCAGTTGGTTATTCTATCCGTATTATGCATGTAAGCGTTTGTTTATATATTAAATTATATCATTATCTTATCAAAAGGACTGATTTTAGACACATTCGTACATATAAAATTGCGTAATTCTCTATTCAAAGATAGATTTTAATGCTATTTCCGCTCAAATTATCCATTTCAGCTATGTTCTTCTATTTTGTGTACTTTTTTCCGGTCTGACGGACTTATGTTTGACCATTTTCAGTTGCTGCAGGACCAGGTCTCCTTTGCCGTTTAAAATATCCACATAGGATTGATAGCGCTGAATTTGGATGATCCCGATGTCATCGGCAGACAATCCGTCCAAACTGCAGATCGCACCGACAATATCGCCGGCACGGATTTTTTTATTTTTACCGATATTTAAATGGATCTTTGTGATATCGCGCCGCAGTTCATCGGACGCATCTTGTTTCAGCATCCGCACCTCATGCAGACATGACAAAAAGCCCGCATCGTCAGATTCCATTTTTGTCATTGGATACAGCGGATGGACAGGATCAGATCCAATCAAATTGACCGCCATGCCGGAACGTCCGGCCCTGCCGCTGCGTCCGATCCGATGAACATAAATATCCGGCCGCTCGGGCTGGTCGTAATTAATGATCAAATTGACATCTTCGATATCGATGCCGCGGGCAGATACATCAGTTGAGATCAAAACACGGAACCTGCCCTGTTTAAACGCATCCATGACCGCAAATCGTTTATCTTGATCCATGCCGCCGTGCAGAGCCTGACATAAAACACCGCGTCCTGCGAGGTAATGGTAGACTGTTTCGGCGGTATCCTGCCGCCGGCAGAACACGATGGCAGAATCTGGGTCGATGTCTGCCAATAAGCGGGCAGTATCAGTGTTTTTATCTGCGGTGACCCAATCGTATTCCGCAATTGCCGCATTGTGTTCGGGCAGACAAATGGTCGTATACGCATCCGGCATGAAAGCTTTGACAGCCGGGCTCAAAGTCGCGCTCAGGCAGACAATGGTCCGGTCTGCCGGCAGCGCATCGCAGACCGCATGAACATCCGCTTCAAAATCTTTCTCCAATAAAGCATCAGCCTCATCAAGAACCAGGGTGCGGATATCATCCAAAGGCAGCGTCCCTTGGCGGATGTGATCGAGGATCCGGCCCGGCGTTCCCGTGACGACATGACAGCGCTGCCGGATATCCATGGCCTGCTGATCAAAAGGCTGCTGACCGACACAGGCAATGCACTGCACTTTTTTGTACATGCCCAGCCAGCGGAAATGGTCCCGGATCTGAAAGGCAAGCTCACGGGTCGGGGCCAGGACCATGGCTTGAGGCGGCCGGCTGTCAATGTTCAGATGCTGGATGATCGGAATGGCATAGGCGGCGGTCTTGCCGCTGCCGGTCTCCGCCTGGATCAAACAGTTTTTCTGCTGCAGCAAAATGGGGATCACTTGTTCCTGGATGGGCGTTGGTTCCTGGTAATGCAGCTTTTCGATGGCTTTTTGAAGCATCGGATCGAGATGGAATGAGTCAAACGGCATGATCTGCCTCCTTTCTATAAAAAAAGTATCCGGAAAGTTCCGAATACTTGTGGTGCCTGATTAACGTTTTGAGAACTGCGGTGCTTTACGCGCTTTCTTCAATCCGTATTTCTTACGTTCTTTGGCACGCGGGTCACGCGTTACAAATCCTGCTGCTTTCAGCGGTTCACGGTAGTCATCGCTTGCTTCCATCAAAGCACGCGTAATGCCGTGACGCATTGCACCGGCCTGTCCGGTGAATCCTCCGCCTCGTACGTTGATGATCACATCAAACTGATCAGCTGTGTTCGTTACTTCGAACGGTGATTTTACGACAATGCGCAATGTTTCCAGCGGTAAATACTCTTCCAGAGTTTTACCGTTTACGGTAATATTTCCTGTTCCCGGGCGCAAGAAGACACGAGCAACAGATTCTTTACGACGTCCGACGCCGTGGTATTGTACTTGAGTACCAGCCATTTTCTATTCCTCCTTATCCTTTCACCTTTAATTCAACAGGTTTCTGCGCAGCATGCGGATGTTCACTGCCAGCGTATACAAATAAGTGGCCGCGCTGAACATCACCTAAACGAGTATGCGGAAGCATACCTTTGATGGCTCTTTCGACCCATTCTTCCGGGTATTTTTCTTTCATTTCTTTGGCGGTGCGGACACGCATGCCTCCGAAATATCCGGAGTGGTTATAGTATTTTTCCGTATTCAGTTTGTTTCCGGTCATTTCGACCTTTGCCGCATTGATCACGATCACATAATCGCCGCAGTCCACATTCGGCGTATAAGTCGGTTTATGTTTTCCGCGCAATACATGTGCTACAGTTGTTGCCAGACGGCCTAATGTTTGTCCTTCACCGTCTACAACGTACCAGGTGCGCTTTACATCGGCAGGTTTTGCCATAGTAGTTTGACGCATGATTGAATATCCTCCTTCATTGAGCGTTACCGGGGCTCAAAAGGCCAGAGATTAGCCAAATATTATATTAGTCAAAGAAAAAGTGATTGTCAATGAGATTATGCTTTTTTCACAACGATCCCCCGTACAGATCGTTTTTCGCGATCATCATTTCGTATTCGATAAATTGTTTTATAATGAAACATGAACATAGGAGGTTTCTTTCATGGCAATCTTAACTTTTATTGGTGCGGGGCAAATGGCTTCCGGTCTGACCTTCCCGGCCTTTGAAAACGGACATGAGATCCGTTTGGTCGGCACACCGTTGGATCGAAAGATCATCGATCGGCTGCGCCAAGATAATTATCATCTGACATTAGATCGTACGCTGCACGACGGTATTCATTATTATCAAGTCGAAGAAATGGAAAAAGCCATCGAGGGAGCGGATGTCATCATCGGCGGTGTTTCCAGTTTTGGAGTGGACTGGTTTGCCGATGAAGTATTACCGAAGCTGCATAAAAACGTTCCCGTCATCACGGTCACGAAAGGCATGATCGATGAACCTGACGGAAACATGGTGGATTTTCCGGATTATTGGCAAAGCACGAAAGCCGGCAAAGATCTGAATTTAAATGCGATCGGCGGTCCTTGTACCGCCCGCGAGCTCTCCGATCACGATCAAACATGGGTCGCCTTCTGCGGCCGGGACAAAGACACGCTGCACAAACTCAAAGCGATTTTCAGCACACCGTATTATCACATCAGTTTGTCTAACGATGTCAAAGGGGTAGAGCTTTCTGTCGCATTAAAAAACGGCTATGCGATGGCCGTCAGCCTGACCATCGGCTTGACCGAGAAGAACGAAGGTATCGGCAAGGTACACCACAATTCAGAAGCTGCTTTATTCGGACAAAGCGTGACCGAGATGCAGAAACTGCTGAAACTGGCCGGGGTCCGTGACGAAAGTCTGGTCTTCGGGGTCGGTGATTTGTATGTGACCATTTCGGGCGGCCGTTCCCGCCGGATCGGTGTGTTATTGGGACGTGGCTATTCTTATGATGAAGCAAAAGAAAAGCTGAAGGGCGAGACCCTGGAAGCTGTGGTCATTGCGACCCGTACCGCCAGAGCTGTCCGTGCCATGGCCGAACGCGGCAAGGCAGATCTCAAAGACTTCCCGTTGTTACTGCACGTCGATGAAGTCATCAACAACGGCAAGCCCGTCAACATTCCTTGGCAGGCAACCGAAGCCGAATATTTTGAATAAACAAAACGGTAGGCAGATGATCTGCTTACCGTTTTTTCTTCTTATAATATCGGCGGCGATAATAGTCGATCGTTCGATAATCAATGATGTCCTTCCATTCTTGAATAAATATTGGATCATTGATCAGCGGATGTAGATCTTCACGCAGCGCCAGTGCAGCGTTTGGTTTTTCGACAAAAAAGCCTTTGCCTGATTTCAGCAGAAAATGAATCGGCATGGTCTTCGCTTTACGAAGATGCTGTGCATCCGTCATTTTTTGAAATTCCGCATACGACAACTTTGGATCGATGTCCTGCCAATTGGTTCCGGTATGAAAAAATTTCTTCCAGGACTGAAGGACTTGTTGATCGGTAATTTCCATCCGCGGATGGCCATTATTGTAGAAACAAAGCAGGATCGGCATTTTATAGACCTTTGCCATCGCCGTCGTACTGATCATTTCAAGAAAGTCTTTTGCGGGTTCTGCTTCTAAGATTTTTTTCTCTGCTTCACTCAGCCAGCCACGTTGAAATCGATAATCAATGTAACGGCGGAATGGATCGTATTGACGATGTGCACGGCAGAAATCATAGATTTCATCGTCCATGTTTGAGAACAGTTCCATACGGGTCGGTATATGATGAAGCTCTTCTCGTATCCGGTCCACTTCTCCATCGATGCGGTCCGAAACTTTCATCGATTTTTGTTCCATTTCATGAAACAGGTCGATCAGTTTCATATCAAAATCGACCAGGCAGCGATCCGGGATCGCTTCTTCTGCCTGTTCGGGTGTTTTTGTTTCCGTATTCTTGCCCGTGATCCATGTCCGGACCTGTCCGGCACGGGCATAATTGCCGATGAAATCCAGCACGGTCAGATACGCTTTTCCTTCGGATTTTCGCAGTCCTCTGCCCAGCTGCTGAAGAAAGACGATCGGTGATTCAGTCGGCCGCAGAAACATGACCATATCCACGTTCGGAACATCCAGTCCTTCGGAAAACATATCAACCGAAAAGATGACAGAAATCTTACCGATCCGCAGTGCATTCAGCGCCTCTTTCCGGTTCATCGCATATGGACCGCCCCGGCCGCTGTAGACAGCCGCGCTTGGGATCCCACGCAGCGTAAATTCTTTCGCCATATCTTCCGCATGCTTCCGGGAGCAGCAGAAACCTAGCACTTTTCTGGCCGGATACTTTTTATAATATTTATAAATCAAATCAGAACGGTGTTGATTGCCGATATAGATTTTATTCAATTCTTTTTCTTCATAATGTCCGCGTACGAATTTCAATCCGGAATAATCGGTTTCATCATAAATCCCATAGTAATGAAACGGACAAAGAAAGTTCTTATTGATCGCATCGTGCAGACTGAGTTCAAACGGGACGTTGTAATCGCAGAGTTCATAAATATCCCGGCCGTCCATTCGTTCCGGGGTCGCCGTCAGTCCTAACAGAAACTGCGGAATAAAATAAGCAAGGATCTTTTGATACTGTTTGGTGACGGCATGATGGAATTCATCGACGACAATATAATCAAATGCGGTCGAATCAAATGATTTCAAATATTTCTCATTTCCCAAGGTCTCCACGGATGCAAAGATCATGGTTTGTGTTGTATCTTTGGCATCGCCGTCAAAAAAACCATATGAATCCGCCGGCCGGATCTTATGGAATGACTGCTGCGCTTGTTTCAGAATTTCATGACGGTGTGCTACGAAAAGCACACGATGAAACTTCATCGAGTCAAAAGCAGCCAAGTACGTCTTGCCGATGCCGGTGGCAGCCTGTACAAGGGCTTTCTGCGCTCCTTGGGCGCGGCTTTGTTCCAAGGCATATAAAGCCTCGATCTGTGCACCGCGCGGCTGCGGCCGTGCTGTATCCTGCACCCAATTGGAGATCAGCGTATCTTCTTCGGCAATTCTTACAGACCGTGTCTTCGCTTTCGTTCGTTCAATGTCCAGATAGACAGACGGACAATGCCAATGATCCGAATACTCTTTCAATACTTCATCATCGATCGCATAGGAATGATGATCAAACAAATCATCAAACTCATCACAATATTCCTGCAGGCTTTGTGCATCCAGCACATCCGTAAACCGATAGTTCCACTCAATTCCTGATGTCATGGCACTGAAAGAAATATTGGACGAACCAACATAAATTTCCCGATGATCTTTCATGCGGAAAATATATGATTTCGCATGAAAAGAACGATTCCGCTCATTATAAAAATGCAGATCAATTTTATTCCCAAATTCTTTTCGCAGTAAATAAAGCGCTGAAGGCTGGGTGATATTCAAATAGTTTCCGGTCAGAATACGAACCGGCACACCGCGCTCAATCGGATCCCGCAGTTCCTGGATCAGCAGCCGCACCCCGGATTCCATCAGAAAGGAAGTGATAAAATCGATCCGCTCTGCCTGCCGAATGCTGACTCGCAGGGAAGTGATCAGAAACCGATCCGGTACATCACCGCCTGTGATTGCTTTTCCCTGCCGCACCTCATTCATTTTCCGGCACCTTCTTGATGATCGTATTCAGCCATTTCTCTGAGGCACGGTCCGGCCGTACATCATTTGAGATCCATTCATCCACAATGACCAGATCCGGAATTTGATCGATCAAATTTTGCAGTGTCTGTTCGGTCAGATCTGTAAAATAGCGGCCGTTCCGCATCCCTTCAAAGTTTCCGTATTTAAACGAGGTGTACATCACACCGCCCGTTTTTAAAGCCGTCTTCATGCGCTGA
Organism: Catenisphaera adipataccumulans; assembly: GCF_014202755.1. Taxonomy (GTDB): domain Bacteria; phylum Bacillota_I; class Bacilli_A; order Erysipelotrichales; family Erysipelotrichaceae; genus Catenisphaera; species Catenisphaera adipataccumulans. The sequence continues at coordinate 17,549 of NZ_JACHHK010000011.1, read as the reverse complement.
AAGATCTCATGCAGTTCAACAAACGGAACATGCAGGATCGAGGAACAAGCCCAGATCCCGTCATAAACCGACCGTTCATCCAGCTCGTTAAAATACATCTGCCGTACTTCGATGCCGGTATACTGACTGGCCAGTTTACAGAGTTCTTCGGATCCATCGACGGCATCCACACTGTATCCATGATCCAGAAAATATTTTGTGTCGCGCCCGGATCCGCAGCCAAAATCGAGCACTTTGCCATGGGCAGGAAGAAAACCAAGAAAACGATCCTGGGTCGTCGTAAACGACACATCAACCGTTCCCGCCGCAAATCGTTCTGCATTCTGATTATAATAATCAATCGTATCTTTGTTCATAGGCTCATCATAACATTCTAAAAAATCATTTACAATTTATACAAATAACTTACATTACTCCAATGATTTATAGAGTTGCTTCGCTATGTAATACACATAGCAACTTTAATAAAATAGAAGCAGAAGTTACTTTAAACATTAAATATCTGCATTAAATTGATAAATTAATCCATTCAAGAACTTCCATTTTCCATTTGCTTTTATTTTGTGCACCTTCAAACAAAAATATAATATTTTTTATGATACAATACAATAGAAGATATTTTTAATCTACGCTCCAAATAGAATACGTGTAAAACTTTGAGGAAACGAAGTAATAGAAGTAATAATAAATGGATAAAAATATTGCTCAGTGTAAACGTGTATATATTCCTTAAAAACATCGTAAGAAACGAAAAAAGAAAGAAGGTACACATCGATATGAAACCAATGTCCACGTTAGAAATAATCGTACTGATTGACACTATTTATCTGTGTATCAAATACTTCTATATAACGATACCGATAGTGATTTTAGTGATGATGTACTTAAAAAAACGACTACATTGAGAAGAAAAGAAGACATGGTTTAATTACCATACTTTTTTATGTTTAGTAATTTTAAACGTATTAATCCACGCACCCCAAGCGGGGGCGACCTTCAAGCATTTCTACATCTCGAATTGCTGAATCCAAATTTCAATCCACGCACCCCAAGCGGGGTGCGACGGTCAGAAAAAGAAAGTCAACGGAAACTACGTTATTTCAATCCACGCACCCCAAGCGGGGTGCGACTGCCAACACCATGCGACCGCGGCCATGAATACAATATTTCAATCCACGCACCCCAAGCGGGGTGCGACCTGAACCATATTGATGACCGTTGTGCGTCTTCACATTTCAATCCACGCACCCCAAGCGGGGTGCGACTGGTATCACTTATAATGCCGCGGAAATCCGATCATTTCAATCCACGCACCCCAAGCGGGGTGCGACCCCAAATATAGTTATAAATCGTCTGTTTGGATACATATTTCAATCCACGCACCCCAAGCGGGGTGCGACTTTAGTATCCATAACCATAACGGCGGTTCATCGTCATTTCAATCCACGCACCCCAAGCGGGGTGCGACCGTTTCGCCGGGTTAGATGATAACGCATTGTATATTTCAATCCACGCACCCCAAGCGGGGTGCGACTTGGCGGATGTTTGACAGTGATAAACTGACGGGATTTCAATCCACGCACCCCAAGCGGGGTGCGACGGCGGTGAAGCGATTGAGCCGATTACGGAAGACATTTCAATCCACGCCCCCCAAGCGGGGTGCGACGCTTGTTCGGCTTGTTTCTTTCAACTTCCTGTTTATTTCAATCCACGCACCCCAAGCGGGGTGCGACCATATTTGTTATATGGCTTATCTACAGGATCATTATTTCAATCCACGCACCCCAAGCGGGGTGCGACTTGCATTTTTCTATTCAAGATGTTTTAATAATTCTATTTCAATCCACGCACCCCAAGCGGGGTGCGACAGTAAAAAGACAGTAAAAATACTTTTCATTGACTTTTTACATCAAAATCAATCAATAAAATGGGAACAATATTTAAAATTTATACCCGCATTCTATAATTGCTTTTGATAATAATAATTTTTTAGTGCGAACCTCACATAGATTCATGTTCACTTTATATTCGCACTACTAAAGAATTAATGCACCTTCAACATCTACACCATTTTCAACTCCATAGTGTTCAATTGAATTTTTATACTTATCTCCAATAATATAAAATCTTAAACTATCTTCATCCTCATCTATAATATCGAGTAATTCATTCTTTAATTTTTTATAAATATAATTATCCACATTACATTCAAATACAGAATTTTGTACTCTTATTCCATAATTTAAGCACTCTTTTGCAACTTTTCTCAATCTTTTTCGACCAAAAGCACTTTGTGTATTGACATCATAAGTTACTAAAACCATCATTCTTAATCACTTCCAAAAGAACGGAGGATACCCGTCTAAATCTTCACGAACATAGCTTGCCAATAATTTTGCTTGAACATATGGAATCAACCCCCAAGGAACCTTTTGCTTAAGATACGGATGTTGAATTTCTTCTTTCTTTCTATTTTGCCAACTGAGAAACAACTTTTTTCTTCCTTCGTCTGTCAGCAATACTGCACCATCTTCCTTCTTTAAAAAATCTTTAGCTTTTAAGCGTCGTGTGTTAATTAAATTCAATACAAACCGATCTACCATAACTGGTCTTAGTTCTTCCATTAAGTCTAAAGCAAGTGAAGGCCTTCCAGGTCTTTCAACATGATAAACTCCAATATAAGGGTCTAATCCACAACATTCTATTGCAGACATACACATAGTACAAAGCAGCGAATAACAAAATGATAATAATGCATTTGTAGGATCCAGTGGAGGTCTTCTGTTTCGTTCTACAAACTGGAAAGTATTTTTTTGATTTAATATTAATTCTCCAAATACGGAAAAATAGTTTTTCGCTGCTGATCCTTCAATTCCTAAAAGTTGATTTGCACTAGTTACTTGATCTATTTTCATGAAAATTTCAGCTATCATCTTCGATTTTTCCTTCAAACGAGATACATTAACTCGTAAAGGAGCATCTCTGGTATACCTTTCAAGAATCCAACGTGAATTATATATTTTCCCTCTAATCATATTTTTAGATACTGAAATTGAGAATTCGGAATCAGTAAACTTTTTATATTGTTCTTGTCTTAGGATTACATTTCCTTTTGTTTCGCCTACAATACGTGCTAAAAATTTTCCGCTCCTTGACAAGAAACACAGATCGATATTTTTTTGTGCACAAGCTCCCATTAAAGCTGGACTAGCACCTGTATATCCAGTTGTAACAATTGATTCTAGATTATGCAAAGGAACTCTTCCAACTATATCCCCATCTTTAGAAACTACAACATTTTCTCCATCTAGGTGCAAATAGCAATCTGTTGTAATATAAAGTGTATTTTGCAGTTTACGCATTTTTCATATCCTCTGTATATCTAGCAATGTATTTATTTACACTTTCTTTATGATATATCTCTGGAAAACAGTGGTTTTTTAATGAACAAGCATTACATCCTTTATTTCTTCTGACATGGGGAACATATCTCTTTTTTGCATATTCATGCATCTCATTACAGAGATTAGAAATATGATTTTTTAAATTTTGATCAATTTCCACCTTTTCCCGATGATGGGTTTCCCCATAATATAAATATCCATATGGAATAGAGCAAAATAACATTTCTTCTAAACAAATAGCTTGAGCTCCCAGTTGCACAATATCATCTATTGAATTTTTTGGCTTTCCTTTTTTGTATTCAACTGGCACTGGCAAATATTTTCCAGTCTTTCCAATAATGTTAATACCATTTTTATTTTCATAAAATATTACGACATCACATTCTCCGCTCAAACCTAAAGTGTAAGAATGAACCGGCATAGCACGGGAGATAAAATAATTATTTCTAGTTTCTTTAATAAAAGGATCATGTGCCTTTTCATGCAACAGACGTCCCTCGAAAGTCCTATCATTTTCTTCCCACTCCACCTCAAGACAAATTAATGCCCATTGCCGTCTGCAATATGAAAAATGTTGTATTCCTGATAATTGGAGAAAATCTTCTTCTTTATACAAGCACTATCACTTCCGGTTCTACACATTCTGAAAGGGAATCAACCGTTACTTCATAATCATCAAAAGAATGCGGAATTTCTACACCATCTTTACGCTTTACATGTACACTGCGATGGACTTTTGCCGTAGATACTTTCGGCGTTTTATCTTTGTGTTGCCACCAAATTAATTCACATACTTCCATACTGCCTGCCGGACGCGCCGAAGACTCATCATTTTCAAATAATGTTTTCAGTGCTTCTTTTAAAACATCAGCATCCTCTTGTGAAAAACCAGTTTTTTCTGCAAGTTGTACATTCACACTTCCTTTAACAATGTATAAACCAAAATCGACAAAATGTTTTTTCCCCATTGTATCCGGCGCTTTACCTTTTCCTTCAGCATTATTTACACTTTTGGTAATTTGCATGCTTACAATATCAACAGGATCAGTACTAATGGCTTGTTGAATGGTTACAGGTCCTCGTACCCCAATAGATATCCCCTTTCCTTTTTCTTCCGATTTTTTTTCTCCAAAAGCAAATACTTGTCCAAATGTTCGTACATCTATCCATTCTTTACATGCAATTCTTACAAAGTTTTCTACATCTGCATTCTTCTTTTTGTCCAATTCTTTTTTTAATTCATTATTTTTTTTGGCACGATCAGATAAACTAGTACATCCGTCATCACTTCTATCAGTTGATTGAACAAATACTTTTTGTCCCAAATCCTGGAAACGATTGCGAATTTTTCTTTTAATGCAAACATCGGATATTTCTCCTCTGCCATCATATGTTTCTCTTGGTCGATTTCCATTTAAAGGATCACCATTTGGATTTGCATTGTTTGCAGATACCAATAAAACAAAATCAATTTTTCCTTGTAATGCAGTCATATTAATCCTCTCCTTCATTTTCTTTTGCATTTTCTTTTAATTTGTCTTGTCTTTCTTTAGATCTTGATTTCATATCTTCACGCTGTGAATAATATCCCAATAAATATAACCCATTAAGAGGTTTGTCATTTTCAAAATCTCCTTCCTTAAACTCTGTCATAACTGATTGAATTAAATTTACATAATAAATACGCGAAGCTTCATTATAACCATTTAGATACGGTATTATATTTTCATGAATAATTTTCCATGTTCTAAATGGATGTTGTGAAAACATGTTCATATAGCGGATTGCATTTGTTGGGTGGTCTGTATTCTCAGATCTTAATCTTCCTTCTTCAATACGATCAGCTATTGCCAATAATCTTCCATACAAGTAATCTCTCCGTTTACCCTTTTCTCCTTTTTCAATTGCCAAAGTATATTCCTCCTTTTTTTGATAATATTGTTTTTTTATTAAAGAACATGAAATAGAAAGTAAAGTATTCCAATTTGATTTTTCTTTATACGATTCCGGCATTGATGCTTTATGTATTGCTGTATTCACCATATCCACAGGCAGCGGCTTATCTAGCACAATACAGGTATATAACTTTCGCATTTGAATATTAACAAGTTGTTCATTACCCTTTATATCTATTAATTTCTTGTCATTCTCATGTCCATATAGATAACGCACTATTTTATTAATTCCTGGAACTCCAATATATGATGTGTAATATCCAGTTGCTTTATTTTTGTAAAAATGTTTCCAACTTGCCCCTATATGCCATTTTTCTAAATTTGAAAGATATTGAGACGTTTGCAATGTTGCCTGTTGCACCAAAGAAAGTCTTCCTTTTGTGGCGGAATCAAATGATAATAAATATACAGATGATGTTGGTGTAATCGAATCACTATATTCTCTGGTAAAAAGCTTTTGGAGTATTTCTTTATTTTGCGAATCACTTAAAATTGTTTGATCTTGTGTAAGAAAATCTGCGAATAAATCATTTGTCCCTTTATCTGGCATTGGAATCGTATTGAAATTACTCTCCCAAACTAATGTTACAAAATCATTACTTGATATTCCCCTTGTCCGCAGCATCCATTTCAACGCATTATGCATTTTTTGGGAATCAATTGCACCAATCGATAATATTTCATCCTCATCTTTAAATCTTCCAAGGTATGTAAAATCTTGTGGTTTCTTTCTATTATAAGAAAATATTCTAGCACGATCAGCTGCATTACGGATGTATATCGGAAAATCTTTAGTAATTGGTTGATACTCCCCTGAAAGATATGATATTTGAATCTTATTTAATTTTGATTTATCATTTTGTTCTGATTTGTCTTTTAATTTTGTTGATATATAATACATTATATAATTATCAACTAATGATTGGTCGCGCCAACATTCCTCTACAGGGCCACATCCCACAACAATAAATCTGACTAGTTTCTTTATAACATCATCTTCTTTAATATTTTCTTCAATAACTCCACGTTCTTTTAATTGACAAATAATATTACCTTTTTCTATAAACTTTCTAATTGCATGTACTTTAGGATGAGAATATTTATAATCTGCCCAGTCTTTTAATCCTGCCTTATATAGTGAATTTAGTTTACGATTATCACTAAATACTTGCTTTATCTCTAATCCATTATTATTCTTCAAATAGTATTGCTCCGAATAATTGGCGTCAATAAACCTTAACTGATCTGATAACGGATGAGGAAATTTTGCAACATTGTTTGTTCTAATGGCGGATTTTTCAGTAACTGGAATTATTGTCCTCTTTTCTTCTTTATCTGTTATTATTCTTGCATTTAACATTTCGCCTTCTGCATTAATAGTAATCTCAAGATCAGCGTTAAACTCCTCATGAAATAAAGGATTCATATTTTTTCCAAACGAATAATATTCATCATATATTCGAATCATTTCCTGCATCCAATTCAATTAAAGTCACCTCCTTTTCTAGTTGATCCACACTTTCAAAATTATGAGATGAAGTACCAAATGGTTTAATATCCATTTTTCGAATATGGCGTTTTAATGTACATTCTTCCGGGCGAATAAATTTAATAACCCCGTTTTTCATAACCGGTTTCCACAAACGAACAGTCATCCAGTCTTTGTCATCTGCTAAAACTGCCTCATCGGGATATGTAATACCATGGTATTGCACACCATAAGAGATTTCTCCAGGCATATCATCATAAAATCCTTTTCCTTCTCCAAATGTGCAAGGTTCTACATAACCTTGACATTCTCTGGTACCAAGAAAAATATCACGCCTTCCGCCGCGCTCAATCATTCGTTTAGCAATATTATGGTGTTTATTCTCATTTCTATCGCTTTTCAAGTTTTCCCTATTTGGATTCCATTCAAAATGTGCTCGAACTTGATATGCAACATGTGTTAAATATGTATAATACGACAAATCATTTGTTCCATTATTATTTAACGTTTTTACTCCTTTCGTTTCAGTCTGTATTGGATTCATGATGCGAACTTCATCTATATACCAAATGAATGTAGGTTTCCAATATACACTGCTCAATATACCTTTTAGCGCTTCATAAGTCGGGACATGCAGTGATGTTTTTTCTCCTGAAACGCGCATCATTGGCTCTGAAAATAATGCATAATCCCCACTTACCAAAAATTCCACTGTATTTCTATACATAAATACCTCCTTTTATCGAAAACTGATCAGATACAAATGAATGGCAAACTGTCTAGCGGCTGAACGCCAATTTCTGAATCATAGCCTTTACGATTTAAAATCAATATATTGTGCTTGTTCTCAGAATCAAGATTAAAGATCAATCCCTGCTCATCCAATTTCTCTACGGTAAATTTGCTTACAGTTACAATGTAATTCTGCAGCCTTCTGATAATATCCTTTTTCTTTCTAAAAGATTTTGAGATTCGATATTCATTTATTAAAGCATCACTCTCATCACAATCAACCACTAACGGAATCATGTTTTTATCATCAATTACTTCAAACAAATCGCCTGCCGTTTTAAATGATTGTGATAATATCTGCATTTTTTTATTCATTGACCTTCGATTGCTCACCGCCTGGCGATTTACAGATAAAAATTCTGATACCGATTCGTAATCATTTTTCCTTTTTTTATCAATAGGGTAAGGTAGTTCATCTTTAAATTTAATATTGTATTTTCGATAGTAGTCATCAAGCAATAAATCAGAATTTTCCATGTCATCACTGCATTTTGATAACACACTGACCATAATGTCTTGCTGTTGTTTGATATACTGTATTTTAGAAATGTTTTCATCTTTATCCGATATTTTGATTACTTGAACCAATCCGCAATCAATTTCACCATTTCGATTGCATCGACCGGCAATCTGTAATATGTTATCCATTCCGGCTAAAGATCTCATAGCTGATACAAAGCTCAAATCAACACCAGCTTCAATTAATTGCGTACTTACGCATATGATCTTTTCGTTCGTTTTCAATTTTTCTTTTAATTCTTGAATAATACGAGAACGTTCTGCTGGATATATATTTGTCGTTAAAAGATAAATGGTATAATTCATATTTTTCTCTTTTAAGCAATGATAAAGTTTATTTGCAGCCCCTTTTGTATTTACGACCACCAACATATTTTTTAAATGATTGTCGATCAATCTTTTTTCTATTAAATCAGCTGTTTCTTGAATGTTCATAGATACAAGTTTATCATTCCAACAATCCCAAACTATTTTGTATCGTTTCCTTTTCAACATTAAGTTTGGATTGCTTGGAATCATATCCCAATCTTTCGAGTGACTGAGTTTAAAATTCCCCATATTATCATCATCAAATTTGGGATGTGTTGCCGAACACAATACAACTGTTGTATTTAGATATTTTGTTAAAAAATTCATTGCCCAATTAAACAGTCCTATGATATTCGGAGGAATTGACTGCACTTCATCAATTATCAGCACTGAATTTGCTAAAGAATGAAACCTTCGGACATCTCGTAAATTGGATTTAAAAATTGAATTCAACAGCTGAACCATTGTGGTTAGAACAATTGGTGAATTTTGATAGTTTTCTGTCAGAATATCATATTTTATATTCAATTCTTCTGATTCAAATGTTACACGGCTATGATGCAGCAAAACATTATCACTTCCGAAAATTTCACAATATGTATGATATGTTTGATCTAATATTGACTGGTAAGGAGCAACTACGATAATATGCCGATTATTCTCCTTTTTAGCTCTATACAATGCAAATCGTAAAGAACTCAGAGTTTTACCGCTGCCAGTAAATGATTGTAACCGTATCAGTCTTTCTGAATTATCTGCATATAATTTACAGACTTTTGATATTCTGCCTCTTAGTTTGTCTAATTCTGTTTTTGATTGAAAACCATCTATATATTTTTCGTACTGACTGATTCTTTTATCCCAAAATTCTCTAAAATCTTGCTTTACAATCAAATCTTCATTTGGTCTGCTTCCAGCAGCACAAGCTGCATCTGTCCGATCCGCATCTACCAATAATGATAAAAAGTATCGATATAATGCACCGGCATAATAACTATTTTCACATTTATTATCTGATTTCTCACTTAATAAATAATTGATAAGTATGGTTGATTGAAAATTATTTTTTTCATCTTTTAAAATATTCTTGTATTCGTCATTTTGTTTTCCTCTTCTTATATCAAAAATGGACTCTCCCATTTCGTTTAATGCGTCTCGCATCCCATGATGAGAATAAACGACGAGTTCCATGATTTCACAATCAAGTTGTTCTTCTTTTTTTGATAAATCATGCTCAATTTTCAATCCTCCTAGTGTTGAGTGATCTAATTTTCCAGAACTCCAATTACCAAAATAACTTTGTTTTAAGTATTCTTGCCATGATTTTGTTGCCTTACCTAAATCGTGAAACAGACCTATTTTATACGCTAATTCTTTTAATTCTGCTACATCACATATATTCATTGCTATTTTTGCAACACTATTTAGATGTTCTTCTAATGATTGTACTTTCACTTCTTCTGGATTACCTTCAACCTCAGAAATACGTGCATATAGATCATTATTTGATAAGAGATCCATTTTCTTAAGTATCATATTATTACCTGCTTTCTGTTGTTAATAAATTCATCATTCAACTATTCTTAAACGGATAAGATTAATCATTTATAGGTTTATTATACCATTGACACATATCTTACTAATTTATTTTGATTATAACTTTCATACTGACATCATTTATGTCATTGACTATATTTATTTGATGATTTTTTATATTTATATTTTGCTTTGAACTGTTTATTAAAAAATACCGGTACTTTCGCACCGGTATTCTCGATTCATCCAACAAATGAATCAACAGAAGAACATTATCCAGAAACAGATCTCTCTGTTTCTGCATCTCCATCATAACAAGCTATCTGACATTATTTTTGTCAAAAAGAAAAGCCGGCAGCGCCGGCTAAGAAAAAGAGGTATGTAATAAAAAATGAAAACGAAATAGCCGGTTCCCTCACCGGCTGAACAAAAGGTTTTTGGGATTTCAACAGCTCTTCACTGTTTACTTGTATGATAGTCTTTAATGTGACACGGACGCTGTCATAAACTTAATTCAGCGGCTGATCATGATCCTTTCGATGACGAAGCATCGCAAGTTCAATGGCAACATGCGACAACATATATGAATAGGCATATCGCTCCTGCCAGCCAAACAGCAGTTCCTCTTCCTTGAGCCGGTAATAAATGACTGCCTGATGACAGCCGTCCTTGCTTTTTTGAATGCAGCGGTACGCCGTTTCATATTCATCATCCAGACGATTCATATCATCACAAACTTCTTCACAGAAGCGGAATGCATCTTCCCCTTCCTGCATATCGGTGATCACCAGCCGGATCGGCATCAGCCGTTTTTGATACGGACGGGACACTCTGCTGCGCTTGATCTTCAACTTCATCATCCTTTCCAAACGGGAGAAACCCCCACTATACGAAATAGTATAGTACGGATTGTGACATTCCTTTTGTCATAAACAAAAAAACCGGAACTACTTCCGGCTTTCTTTCAATTTCTTAAAGTCGACCAGCGGGATCTCATCAACGATCTCAACATCGTACTTTGACAGTTCATCCAATGCTTGATTGTAGATATTCATGCTTAAATCGGTCGGCTTATGCGCATCCATACCGATGATGGCCTTGTTATGGTACTGGGAAGCAATCTGCCAGAACTTCGGATGCGGATAGGCTGTGCGGTATACAGAATTGGCCTGCATGCCCAAACCGTTGTATTCCAACGGCATATCCAGCTCCTTAGCGGTCCGGCAAATACGATGGAATCCATCTTCGATTTGTTTATCCCACTCAAGGTCCGGATTCAACATGATCAATTCCGGATGGGCCAGATAGGAATACATTCCCGTCCGCATGCCTTCGATGCAGGTGCGGAAATATTCCTCTAAATAACTTTCAGAACAATAACCAAAATAAATCCCCAGCTCATCCGTCAAATAATAATGGTTGCCGAAAATCAAGTATTCAATGCCTTGTTCAATGCAGAAGTCCAACATCCAGTCCATATATTTTGGGAAATACTCGGCTTCTAACCCCATGCGGATCTCGATACTATCCCCATAGACAGTACGAAGGTCCTCTATGCTTTGTTTATAATTAGGGAAATCATCCACGCTCATTCGGATCGACGGCTGAAATAAAGAATCATATTTCCAGCAGGCATGATCCGAAAATCCAATAGTTTTATAATGATCCACGATCGCTTCCAGCACAAAATCTTCATCTGTGCCGAAGGCATGATGACATCGTGATGTATGTGTATGATAATTCGTCCTATTCATAGTCCACCCTCATCAAATACAGTCCCTGCGCCGGTGCATTGTAACGGCAGGCTTCTTTATCTTTCGCTTCGAGCATTTCCTTGACCGCGATCGGCTCCAAATGTCCTTTGCCGACTTCGATCAACGTCTGCATCATCATGCGTACCTGATAGCGTAAAAATCCATTGCCCACAAAAATCGTACGTAGATCCTTGTTTTCTTGAACCAATTCAATCTGTTCAACGGTCTTGACCCGCGGCTTCAGCGGATGAATGTGGCTGCTCGCAAAGGTCGTAAAATCATGCGTACCAATCAAATACTGCGAGGCTTCGATCATCTTCTGAACATTCAGTTCCCGATAAAGGATCTGCTTATAACGGACCGCAAACGGATCATCCGCATCGAAGGTACACAAATAATCGTAACGCTTACGCACTGCGGAAAAGCGCGCATGAAACTGTTCATCCACAATTTCAACCTTACGGATCCGGATATCTTCCGGCAGCAGTGCATTCAATGCCTGTTTAACGTGATCCGGTGCGATATCCTTGGGTACATCGACATGAAAGACCTGCCCCCAGGCATGGACCTTTGCGTCGGTCCTGCCGCTGGATACTGCCGTGAGCTCTTCTCCGTAAATTTTATATAACGCTTGTTCAATGACCGTCTGAATGCCGAGGGCATTGATTTGTTTCTGCCAACCGGCATACCGGCTGCCATCATACGCAATCGTGCACTTCAACCTTATCATAACACCACAGCCAGCACGATGCATACCGCCAAAACCAGCGCACTGGTCACCATACCGACATAGTCAATGGAATGCATATGAAGCACTTTATAGCGGGTACGCGGCTTGTTTGGATCATAACCGCGCGCTTCCATCGCATTGGCCAGCTGATCCGCCCGATCAAAGCTGGACACAAACAGCGGCACGACCAAAGACAGAACAGCCATGATCTTCTCTTTGAACGAACCATTTTCCATATCCACACCGCGGCTGGCCTGCGCATTCATGATCCGCTGCGTCTCTTCGATCAGCGTCGGAATAAAACGTAATGCGATACTGATCATCATCGCAATGATATGTGCCGGCAGTCCGATCTTCTCAAACGGCTTAAGCAGTTTTTCAATGCCTAAAGTCAGATCCAGCGGCTTCGTAGTTGCGGTCAAAATGGTCGTGATGATGATCATCAAGGTCAAACGCACCACAATATACAAAGTCTGATAAATTGCATCGGAATAGATGCCCAGCCCGAAAATCGAAAACCAAAGCGTTCCGGTCCGGATCGCAAAGCAGTTGATGATCAGCAGAAAGACCATCATCCAGACCATCGGCCGCATCGAACGCAGCGCATAACTGAATTCCAGTTTTGAAAGCACCAGACAGATCATGATATAAATGCCGATCAGCACATATCCCCACACACCGGCAGGAATGAAAATGGAGATCATCAAAAACAACATGATCATGATCTTTGAACGCGGATCCATTTCATGAACAATAGACCCCAGCGGTAAATACCGTCCTAAAGCGATCCTATTCATGAGACTTCACCTGTCCCTTCAAACTTGCGATCAAGGCTTCGGTCGTAATGGCCTCGGTCGGAATCTCAAATCCGGCCTTGATCAGCATTTCTTTCAAACGAATCAAGCTCGGCGGATTGATCCCGATGCTTTCCATCCACTCCGGATGTTCAAAAAATGTCTTCACATCCGAAGTATGTTTGACCTTGCCATGATCCAGCACGATCACATTCTGGCAATACCGCATCACATGCTCCATATCATGCGTGACCAATAAAACCGTAATATTCTGTTCTTTATTCAAACGCGCAAACAGTGACATCATTTCTTTGGCGCCTTTTGGATCCAGACCGGCCGTCGGTTCATCCAGGACCAGGATCTCCGGCTGCAGGACAAGAATGCCCGCAATGGCCACCCGGCGCTTCTGCCCCCCGCTCAATTCAAACGGTGAACGATTCAGATAACTTTCATCCAGGCCGACCAACGGCAGCACTTTTTTCACCAATTCATTGGCTTCCGCTTCTTCGGTGCCGAAGTTTTTCGGTCCGAACGCAATATCTTTCTCGATCGTTTCCTCAAACAACTGATATTCCGGGAATTGGAAGACCAGACCGACCTTGCGCCGCAGCTCTTTGACATCCTTGATCTTCAGCAGCGGCTGAATGTGAAACCCACAAATGTCCAATGTCCCGGCACTGGGGATCAACAGACCGTTCAAGTGCTGCACCAAGGTCGACTTCCCTGAACCGGTCTGCCCGATGATCGCCGTCACCTCGTGTTCCGGGATCGACAGATCGATGCCTTTCAAAGCCGCATGTTCAAACACGGAACCGGGATTGTACACATGTTCCAAATTGTTTATTTCAATCGACATAGTGCTCTCACCACCCCGTCCAATGTCAGCTGTGCATCAAAATCAATGCCGGCGTCTGCACAGGCATGTGAAAATTCCAGCGCAAACGGCACATCCAGATACATGGACTTCAGCATCTTCTCATGCGCAAAGATCTCCGCCGGCGTTCCTTCCAGCTCGACCTTGCCTTGATTCAGCACCAGCACATGTTCGCTCTGCGCCACTTCTTCCATATCATGCGTGATCGAAAGAATGGTCAGATTTTTTTCTTGATTCAACGCTTTGATCTGGGCATTAATGCTTGCTTTGCCCTGCGGATCCAGCATGCTCGTGGATTCATCAAAAATAATGATATCCGGCTCGATTGCTAAGATCCCCGCGATCGCGACCCGCTGTTTCTGCCCGCCGGACAGATGCGTCGGCTCACTGTCCAAAAATTCGGTCATTCCTACTTTGGCCGCACATTCTTCAATGATGCCCTGCATCTTTTCCTGCGGCACGCAGTGATTCTCCAAACCAAACGCGATATCGTCCGCGACCGTTGCCCCGATAAACTGGTTATCCGGATTCTGGAACACGATTCCGATATGCCGGCGTAAGTTATACACCGATTCCTCGGTTAATTCTTCTCCTAAGATCTTGATCTGCCCGCTTTTCGCAGCGAGCAGTCCGATGATCAATTTCGCGATCGTGCTCTTTCCCGAACCGTTATGCCCGATGATCGTGGTATAACTGCCTTTGGGAATGGAGAACGATACATCTTTGATGATGTCCGTTTGACCATCATATGAAAAGGATAAATGCGACACTTCAATAGCAGCCGTCATTTTCCGGCCTCCTTACTTTTCCCTGTTTGTGCCATCAAACAGTTAGAAACATTATACTACAGATTCACAGCGTCGTAAATAAAAAACAGCCCGCAGGCTGTTTATTCACTGATTGCTTTGACGAAATCCACACCGTCCATCGCTGCCATATCCTGCAGCGAATCAATATCTCCGTCATCGACATCGCTCTGGTATAAGATCTCCACCAACTGATCCGGCTCCGCATACGAAGAGCCCATATGATGATTGGCCGCTTGTTCCTGCAGCTGATGTGCCGCCTCGGTACTCTCAACATGGAACACAAACGTTGCTTTGCCTGGTTTTTCTTTCATGATCCGGATCGCATCCGATAAATCATCGGAATCCGGAATATCATGTACGACCGGCTCTTCCTGATCCGGAACCAGGAATTCATCCAATTCTGCTTTTTTCTTTTTGTCCTGACTGATCTTGCCAATGACCGCTGCGCCGGCTGCCACAACGACTGCCGTGCTGATCACATTTTTCAACAGTCCCATTTCATTTCCTCCTTCTTGTTATTGCGACTCCGTCGCCATCTTCATAGAAGGCCGTTTCAAAATCAACCAGCGCACCGAGATATTCTTTGTACGCCCTCAGCTTCCGGACCAACTGTTTTGTACCGCGATTATTGGTACGCTCCGGATGCTCGACCAATCCATGAAAATTCATGTTATCTGATACAATTATACCATTCTCTGAAAGATGCGGATAATATTTATTGAAGAAACGCACATATTGTGCCTTGGCCGCATCAATAAAGATACAGTCAAACGTTCCTTCGACCTCAACCTCTAAAGCATCTCCTTCGATCAATGTGATCTTATCCTTAAATGGTGAGTCAAAAAAGTTTTCTTTTGCCTGTGCGATCATCTCCGGATCCCGTTCGATCGTGACCACACGCATATTCGGAAACAACCCCGCCACCACCAGCGACGTCCGGCCGACCGCTGTGCCGATTTCCAAAAAAGAGCGGCAGTCGTATTCAATGATCTTTCGTTTTAACAGTTCCAGACCTTCATCCATCATCACCGGCACCCGATGCTGCGCGGCATAGGTCTCAATATCTTCCATGTTTTTCATGCCCATTCCTCCATGAAAAAAAGAAGCAGGCAGACGCCTACTTCACAAATTCAACGATAGCCATCGGTGCAGCATCGCCGCGGCGGATCCGCGTCTTCACTACACGTGTATAACCGCCCTTACGCTCTGCATAGCGCGGTCCGATTTCATTAAATAACTTCTGCAGCGCTGTCGTGCCTTCGTCATCGACTTCCACATCACGTACAAACGCAGCAGCCTGACGGCGTGCATGTAAATCTCCGCGTTTTGCTAACGTAACCAGTTCATCCATGACGGCACTCAGCTCTTTGGCTTTCATTTCCGTTGTCTCGATTTGTTCAGCTTCGATCAGCGACGTAGCCATATTGCGCAGCATGGCTTTGCGATGATCCGCTGTACGTCCCAACTTACGATTCCACATGGGTCTTTCCTCCTAGTCATTGCTCGACTTAAATGAGAGGCCGAGCGCACTCATTTTATCTTTGACTTCCTGCAAAGATTTTCTTCCTAAATTCCGGACATGGATCATTTCTTCTTCGGTCTTCTGCGTCAGCTCTTCAACCGTCGAAATTCCGGCCCGTTTCAGACAATTGTATGAACGGACCGACAATTCCAAGTCCTCGATCATCGTATGCTGAGCGATCGCTTCTGACGTGTCTTCCGGTGTTTCCGGCTCCTGGTCTTCTTCGATCGCATCGGCATCTGCCTTGGTCAGAATATCCAAATGATCACGCAGGATCATTGCCGCAATTGACAATGCCTGCGAAGGTTTTAATGTTCCGTCGGTCGTGATCCCCAAGGTCAGACGATCGGCTTCAGTTCCATTATCCTCGATCTTATCCACAGAATAGCGGACATTGCGGATCGGGGAATATTTTGAATCCGTATAAATGATACCCAGAGGCTGTCCTTCGTTTCGGTATAAGTGCTTATTCGCTTCAGCGCCGACATAACCGCGTCCCAGACGCGCCTGCATATCTGCAACGAACGAACCGCCTTCGGCAATGGTGCAGATCGGCAGATCGCCGTTCAGGATCTCTACACCCGTCGGACAGGCAATATCTCTTGCATATACGGTGCAAGGTCCCTGTTTATCGATGTGCAGTGTATAATCGGAATTATCATTGACATCGATCTTCAAGATCAGTTCTTTCAAATGCAGAATAATTGTCGTCACATCTTCAAGCACACCTTCTACCCCGGTGAACTCATGATAAATGCCGTCAATTCTCAGGCTGTAAATAGCACCGCCCGGCACGGAAGACATCAAGACCCGACGCAATGCATTGCCCAAAGGTCTTCCAAAACGATATTTCACAGGCTCGACCGTAAAGGTTCCCTGTGTGTTATTTTCTTCCACAATACTGACCGCAGTGTTCTTTGTCACTTGGACACCCCCTATTCTGGTAACTTATTATCCACGAGGTCGCTTCGGCGGCCGGCATCCGTTATGCGGGATCGGCGTCACGTCATTGATCATCGTGATCTCCAGACCGGCTACCTGCAGCGCACGTACCGCTGCTTC
>NZ_JACHHK010000010.1 GCF_014202755.1 Catenisphaera adipataccumulans | reverse complement strand
CCTGTTCCCATCCCGAACACAGAAGTTAAGCACTCCCGCGGCGAAAATAGTTGGGCCTGCCCCTGCGAACATAGCACGTTGCCGGGTTTTTCTTTTCTTAAGGTACGCAAGTTGGCGTGCTTTTTTTTTCACTCTCTTTCGTGTACAATGAGTAATATGAATCAAGAAGAATTAAGAGATACGATTATTGATGCGTTAGACCAGGATGAGTGGGAACAAGCATTAAACTTGATTGAACAATATTACCGGGAATATGGCCCGGACTTTTTCTATTTTATGTCATTATCGGACTGCTACATGTATGAAGAAAGATTTCATGACGTTTTAGACCTTATGCATCATGCCAAAGAACTGGGTTTTCAAAATACCTATATCCATGAAAGAACCGGAGATGCTCTGATCGGAATGGGACGTTTTGAAGAAGCGTTGGAAAGCTATCTACAATGTGACATTGATGACGATGATGCAGAAATGCTTCGCATTCGTTATATCATTGGTTTCTGTTATATGAAATTAAATGATTATCAAAACGCTGCGAGTTATTTTGAAGATGTCCTGCTGGAAGCAGATTATCCGATGGCCTATCTGATGTGCGGTACTGCCTATATGATGCTGGATAAAGATCAGCTGGGCATTGAGTATATTGATAAAGCAGTTGCGCTGGATAGCAATTTACTGGACGAAGCGGCCGAGACCATGAATCAGATGGGAAGTCTGGAAGGACTGCATTCGCTTCTTGATCATCATCTAGAAGCAGATAATGCTGATCATCTTCAATATGAGTATGATTTTTTCATGGAAAATGATCAATACGACGAAGCGATTGACCGAATGGAACAATTGAAAAATTCCGCCCCGAACATCTGGACGTATTCGTTATTAGGAAATGCTTACGCAGCCAAACGTGAATCCGAAAAGGCCAATCGTTGTTATCGGGCGGCGCTGGATGCTGAAAACGTGGATATGGATGAAAAGGATGTATTGACCGCTAAACTGATACTGCTTGAGAATCTTGGATTGAATAAAAGTGAACAATACCAATACTTAAAAGAATATCTTCATTCTGCTAAAGCGAATTTAGATATTTATTCAAAGCTTTGTGAATTTGCGACGGAACATGAAAATAAGCGTCTTGCCAATCAGCTGATGAAAATCGAAACAGATCCAGAAACACCTGAATCGATTGCTTTCCATATTTCCTATTATATGACTTTCCGGATGCCGGAGGAAGGACTGGAATATATGAAAACGATCGATCATAGTATGCCGCAGTATTATGCGATCCTTCTGCTCTTTCAATATTATGCCGGCCATCTGGATGAAGTCATCGCCTTGAAAGAAAAAGCACTGCCCGACGGGCATGCTGCTTTCTACATTTACTGCAGTTATCTGCAGACTGGACGCTTTGAAGAAGCAGAGAACTTTTTTAAGACTTATGCCGACTCGTTTGATGATCCGGATGATGAGAACTGGGAAATATTTTCAGATTTGATCCATGATCTGGATCAGAGGTTTACGGACAGATGAATCCGAAAACAAGTGTCCTCATGCCCGTGTACAATGTCGGAAATTATGTTGAAAAAGCCATCCGATCGGTCCTTTCCCAGACTGAAACGGATCTTGAATTGATCGTGATCAATGACGGCTCGACCGATGATACTTTATCTGTTATTCAAACGATTCATGATGAGCGCATTCATCTTTTTTCGATCGAAAACCACGGCGTTTCTTTTGCCCGGAATATGGCACTTGATAAGGCTGCCGGAAACTATTTGATGTTTGTCGACGGGGATGATTATCTTGAGCCCCATATATTAGCCGACTGCATGGCGATGATGGAAAAACGCAGCTGTGACATTGTGACGTTCGGTTACATCCGGGAAGGCAAATATCTTCATCTTCGTTCAAGATGCAGCCGCTGGCCGATCCTGACGGGAAAGGAAGCCGTCCGGGCATTGGTCCAAGAACAAGGAATTGATAATTATTTATGGGGAAAATTGTATAAAAAAGAATGTTTTGATGGTATCCGTTTTCCCGAACAGAAAGACTCTTTTGAGGATGCTTACACAAGCTACCGTGTGCTCCTGAACGCTGAACGTGTCGGCTGTCTGCATGAATATGGTTACCATTACCGGGTCGGCCGATCTGGGTCATTGACCAATCATATGGATTACGACCGTGTTTCGGAGATGCGCGAGTCCTTCCGCTATCAAGAGCGGGCATTGAAAAAACTTTTTCCGGATGATGACTTTCAGTTTGACCGCCAGTACTGCAATGCCGATCTTTATTTAATGAGCCTGCTGGTATTTCGTCCATCGGCAAGCCAAGGATCTGAATTCAGACCTTCACCCATTCGCTGGCAGTATGTGCCTGTCAGCCGAAAAATTGCTTATCAGCTTTTGCAGGAGGCATTAAAAATAAAGACGAAACGCAAATGACAATTTGATACAATTATGGTACTCTAGACATGTTTGAGGAGTGAAACTATGGCATTTGAATCATTAAGCGACCGCTTAAATAAAGCATTAAAAAATATTACCGGTCAAGGTAAACTGACCGAAAAGAATATGAACGACATGCTGAAGGAAGTCCGCATGTCGCTGCTGGAAGCCGATGTCAACTATGAAGTTGTCAAGAATTTCATCGCCGATGTAAAAGAAAAGGCCATGGGCCAGGAAGTCATGGAATCTTTGAATCCAGGCCAGATGGTCGTGAAGATCGTTCATGATGAAATTCAGGAACTGCTCGGATCAGAAGATGCGCAGCTGAACTTTAAGAAACAAGGCATTACTACATTGATGATGGTCGGCCTTCAAGGAACCGGTAAAACAACCGCTTCGGCAAAGATCGCAAAATATTGCACGAAGAAAATGAAACGGCGGGTCCTGCTGGTCGCCTGCGATGTGGTCCGTCCGGCTGCTATTCAGCAGCTGCAGACATTGGGGCAGGACATTGATGTCGATGTCTTTACGATGGGCGCCGATGTAGATGCGGTGACGACAGCTGAAGAAGCGATGAAATATGCGCAGGATCGGCAGAAAGATTTAGTTATCTTCGATACCGCCGGCCGTCTGCATATTGATGAAGCTTTGATGCAGGAATTATCCGATATGAAAGCGTCGATCCAGCCGGATAATATTGTGCTGACCGTCGATGCGATGAGCGGTCAGGATATTATCACTGTAGCCAGGGATTTCAATGAAAAACTGGGAATAACCGGATTGATCGTCACGAAGTTAGATGGTGACGCCCGCGGCGGCGGCTTGCTTTCTGTGCGCAGCATCACGAATGTACCGGTCCTATTTGTGTCCAATGGTGAAAAAATGGATGATCTGGAAGCCTTCCATCCCGACCGTATGGCGGACCGGATCCTGGGCATGGGCGATGTCATGACTTTGGTAGAGCAAGCACAGGACAAACTGGATATGGAAGTCGAACAGAAGACTGCCGAACGAATGATGGCTGGTGTCTTCACATTCAATGATCTGCTGTCACAGTACGGCCAGATCAAGAAAATGGGTTCGATCCAGAATATGATGAAGATGATCCCCGGCCTGAATAAGATGGTCAAAAATGTCGATGATGATAAGCTGAATTCGGAGATGAAACGCAACGAAGCGATCATACAATCGATGACACCGTATGAACGTGATCATCCGAAAGTCTTGAAGGCATCCCGCAAGAACCGGATCGCAAAAGGGTCCGGCGTCAAAGTGGCAGATGTCAATAAATTGATCAAACAGTTGGAACAGATGCAGTCGATGACAAAAATGATGAGCGGCGGCAGAATGCCGAACATGGGCGCGTTCCAGAATATGCAGCGCGGCGGGGGCTTAGCCGGAACCAGCCGTCATGCCGGAAGCAAGAAACAAAAGAAAAAACGGAAAAAGAAGAAAAGATAAAAGTGTCAAGTAAAAATACTTGACACCTTTTTTTATCTATGATAGAGTTGTGACTGTCTTAGAAAAGGAAGGTATAAACAATGGTTAAATTACGTTTAAAGAGAATGGGTAAAAAAGGACATCCGTTTTATCGGATCGTCGCTGCTGATTCCCGCAGTCCGCGTGACGGCCGCATCATCGAGGAAATCGGTACATACAACCCATTGTTAGAAAAGGACCAAGTCAAGTTAGATAAAGAAAAAGCGATGAAATGGCTGCAGAACGGTGCACAGCCATCGGATACCGTTCGTTCTATTTTATCAAAACAAGGCATCATGAAAGAATTTCATGATTCTAAATTTGCGAAGTAATCATGGTTGATTTAGAAAAAACGTTGTATGATCTGTGCTGTCCGCTGGTCGAAGATGATAAGTCTTTATCGGTAAAAACGATGACATCTACCAACGACAATGAAATTTTGTTGTATGTGTATGCAGCCAGCGAAGATGTCGCCCGTTTGATCGGACGCAACGGCTCGATGGCGGCCAGTCTGCGTCAGATGATGTCTGTTGCAGCACGGGATGAGAAAAAACGCGTTTCGGTAAAATTTGAAGCATATTAGGATGTGAGTTCACATCCTGCTTTTTTTAAGAGGTGTCTATGCAGAAAGTAGGAACCATAATCAATACGCACGGGCTCAAAGGAGTCTGTAAAATTCAGTTGACGACCGATTCGCCGGCCGAGCGTTTTGCATCCGGGCAGACGCTTTATACGGAAAACCAACGGCCGCTGACGGTTGTATCATTCCGCATCCAAAAAGGATTTGGCTACTGCCAGTTTGAAGAGATCCGTACCATCGAACAGGCAGAAGCCATCAAGCCGATGGATCTGTACATCCGTGAAGAAGATTTGCCGGAACCCGAAGACGGTCACTATTACTATTATCAGCTGATGCATTGCACGGTATACAACGAACAGAATGAAGAACTAGGGGAAGTGACCGATATTCTGGAGACGGGTGCGAATGCGGTGCTGCGGATCAGCAGCGGCAAAGGAACTTTTTTATGTCCGTATGTGCCGGCCTTTATTCTTGCTGTCGATCCGGAAGCCAAGACGATCCACATCCGGGAAATAGAGGGACTGCGATGAAGATATCGGTATTGACATTATTCCCGGACTATTTTCAGTCATTGATCGGGACGAGCATCATCAAACGTGCATATGAAAAAGATTTGTTTTCGTTTGAAACCATTGATTTCCGCACATTTACGAAGGAAAAACACGGGCATGTAGATGATACGCCGTACGGCGGCGGCGCCGGAATGCTGCTGATGTGTCAGCCGATCCTGGATGCGCTGGCATCGATCCGCACCGAAGACAGCACGGTGATCCTGCTCAGTCCGCAAGGAAAGACATTCAATCAGCAGATGGCTGAAAAACTGGCGCTTCGTTCTCATTTGATCTTCATCTGCGGACACTATGAAGGCTTTGATGAACGGATCCGCGACTATGCGGATGTTCAGATTTCTCTGGGGGATTTTGTGCTCACCGGCGGGGAACCGGCTTGTGCAGTGATGTGTGATGCGATCCTTCGGCTGGTACCGGGGGTCATCAAAGCGGATTCCAGTGCGGATGATTCATTCAGCAGCGGTCTGCTGGAGTATCCGCAGTATACTCGTCCGGAAGTTTATGACGGTAAACGGGTACCGGAAGTACTGCTGAGCGGACATCATGCGAAAATTGCCGCATGGCGTCATGAGCAGGCACTGATCAATACGGCACGGCACCGTCCTGACTTGTTGGAAAACAAGGAATTATCGGCTTCGGATCAAAAAATTGTGGATGATATATTGAAAAACAAAAACTGATATGGTAACATATTTAAGCGATTGTTCCGCTGGCACAATGTGCGAATGAACAAGTAAATCGCATGTGTGACAAGGAGGAAAAACGTATGAATTTACAGTTGGTGAATGAAATTACTAAATCGCAGTTAAAAAGCGATATTCCGGAATTCCGTACCGGCAGCACGGTACGAGTTCATGTTCGTATCAAAGAAGGTAACAAGAGCCGTATCCAGGTGTTCGAAGGTGTTGTGATCGAACGCAGCGGCGGCGGTATTTCTGAAACGTTTACAGTTCGTAAAATGTCCAGTGGAATTGGTGTGGAGCGTAAATTCCCGCTGCATTCACCGGCCATTGACCACATTGAAGTTGTTCGCAACGGTAAAGTTCGTCGTAACAAGTTGACTTACTTACGCAACCGTTCTGGAAAATCAGCACGTATCAAAGAAATTCGCTAAGAAGCCGACTTACCTCGGCTTTTTTTCAATTGAGAGGAAATAGATTATGAGCAAAGAACAGAAAAAGAAATCTGAACTCGATTACAACGAAGACGATGAACGGACGTTAGGCGAGGATATTCTGGATTTTGTCAAAGTATTTGTGATCTGTGCCATTATCATCATGGTATTTATCAATTTCATCGCCTATCCGGTCACCGTCGTCGGCCGCAGTATGAAACCGACGCTGCTGAACGGAGAATATGGTTTTACGAACCGTTTTACCGTACTGACGAATTCGGAAGTCAAACGCGGGGAGATCGTCGTCATTACGATGAAAAACGAAGATACCGGCGAAACCGAACATTGGGTCAAACGAGTGATCGGCTTGCCGGGGGAAACGATCTCGTGTAAAAATGAAACGATTTATATTGACGGGAAAGCACTGGATGAATCGGATTATATCAATGAATCTTATCGTCAGGAAATGATTGATCAGTTTGGCTATTTTAATATGGATTTCGATGAAGTCACTCTGGATGATGATGAATACTTTGTCATGGGTGATAATCGTCCTTATTCAAAGGACTCCCGCTATGCGGATGTCGGACCGATCAAGAAAAGTCAGATTTTCGGCGAAGGTGTTTTTGTGCTTTTGCCGCTCAGTAATATGGGGATGAAATAATGGCCCGGTCCATTCAGTGGTATCCAGGTCATATGACCAAGGCCAAACGCCAAATGGAACAAAGCCTAAAAATGGTCGACTTTGTGATCGAAATACGGGATGCCCGCATCCCTTTTTCCAGTAAGAACCCGATGCTGGATGAACTGGTCAAAAACAAACCGCGGCTGATCGTTCTGTCCAAAAAAGACATGGCTGAGGCTGAGAAAACGGCCGAATGGATCAATTATTTTCAGACGGAAGGGGTGGCAGCTCTGGCATTGGATCTGACTGCCGGACGATATAAAAATGACATCGTCAAAGCCAGCCGCCAATTGTGCGCTCCGCTGATCGAAAAGCAAAAACGGCGCGGCATCCGTCCGCGGCCTTTGCGTGCGATGGTCTGCGGGATCCCGAATGTCGGAAAGAGCACATTGATCAATGCGCTTGCCGGCCGCAAGGCTGCCCAGACGGCCAATAAACCAGGGGTAACCAAAAGCCTGCAGTGGATCCGTTTAGGAAAAGACATCGAACTGCTGGACACGCCAGGTGTGTTATGGCCGAAGTTTGAGGATCAAACGATCGGATTGAAATTAGCATTGATCGGCAGCATCAATGATACAATCGTGCCGATGGATGATCTGGCTTTGTATGCCTGCAGCTGGCTGGGCCAAAATCATCCGGAAGTATTTGAAGACTATTATCAAGTACCCATTCATGAGCAGCCGTATGACACGCTGCAGGAAATTGCCCGTAAACGTGGTTATCTGAAAAAAGGTGAAATTGATGATGACCGCTTGATGAAAGCTTTTATCAAAGATATCCGCGATTGTCGCTGCGGAACCTTTACATGGGAGATGCCAAATGATTGAAAATCCGTTGGAAAACAAATTTCATAGAACCATTGTCGGTTTAGATGAAGCCGGCCGCGGACCAATGGCAGGCCCGCTGGTCGTTGCCGGGGTCGTCTTTCCGGATGGTTATACCAACCCGGAATTGGATGATTCCAAACGTCTGAGCGAAAAGAAAAGAGAACGGCTGTTTGCGGTCATCAAACAAGATGCCGTATGGTATGATATCGAATTCGTCGATGAGCAGACCATTGATAGGAAAAACATTTACCGGGCCGATCAGGAAGCAATGTTCCAGATTGCGAAAGCAGCGCCGGCCGATATCGTGCTGACGGATGCGATGCCGCTTGATGGTCTGCATAAACATGTGGAATCGATCATCAAGGGAGATCATAAATCCATTTCGATCGCTGCTGCCAGTATTTTGGCAAAAGTCAGCCGGGATCATTATATGTATCACTTGGATGCTTTGTATCCGCAGTACGGATTTGCGAAACACAAAGGCTATCCGACCAAGCAGCACAAGGAAGCGCTGCGGCGGTTCGGCGTACTGCCGTGCCATCGCCGTAGTTATGCGCCGGTCAAAGAACAGCTGGAACCGCGCTTATTTTGAGACAAGTCTTTTGTCTCTTTTTTATTTTTTCCGTATATCGGAATATGAATGCATTACGAAGTGCGATCTTATGGTATGCGGTCCAATACGACGGCAGCTGGCAGCAGATCGGCAAAGCCATCCGCGATGAAGAGCCTTATGAACCGATCGTATATCCTTATGAATATGTGACCATTGTGGATCCGGCATATCCTGATTGTCTGCGCCGGCTGCGTTATCCGCCCTGGATCTTATTTTATCAGGGGCATTGGGAACTGGCCGGCACGCCATGTATCGGGATCGTCGGCTCCCGTCAGTGCTCGATGGAAGGACTGAAACAAACGGTACAGGTCGTCAATCGTGTAAAGCATCGTTATACCATTGTGTCCGGTCTGGCAAAAGGCATCGATGCCGCATCGCACCAGGCTGCCTTGGATACATCGACCATCGGTATTCTTGGCTGCGGGATCGACCGTATCTATCCGAAGGAAAATAAGATATTGTATGAAACAATGCGTACCCATCATTTGATCATCAGTGAGTACCCGATGGGCTCGCCGCCGAAAGCCTTTCACTTTCCATGGCGAAATCGTTTGATTGCCGCGTTTTCAAACGCCTTGATCGTCATTCAGGCAACTTATAAAAGCGGTACGATGCTGACGGTGAAGGAGTGCATCGATTTATCCGTTCCGGTCTATTGTCTGCCGACGTCTTTCAATGATTCAGCGTATCCAGGGTGCAACCTACTGATCAGCCAGGGAGCAAATATCCTTTGCGGAATGGAAGATCTTGATGAGATATAATAATTGACAAAACGTTTTTTTTATAGTTTTATGTATCGTGAACATCGGAGGAACTTTATGAAGAAACATTTAGTGATCGTGGAGTCGCCTTCCAAAGCGAAGACGATTGAAAAATATTTAGGAAGCGACTACAAAGTTGTTTCCAGTAAAGGTCATATCTGTGATTTATCTACCTCAGGAAAAGAAAGACTGGGAATCGATATCGAAAACAATTTCGAACCGAAATATTCCATCAGCCGTGATAAACGGGAAACTGTCAAAGAACTAAAAGAGTTGACGAAAAAAGCCAAAGATGTCTATCTGGCAAGCGACCCTGACCGGGAAGGAGAAGCCATTGCCTGGCATCTGGCCCGGGTCCTGGGTTTGAATACCGACGAAAATAATCGCATCGTATTCCATGAAATCACCAAACCGACTGTGCTGGCTGCTTTGGATGAGCCGCGTAAAATTGACATGAATCTGGTCAAATCGCAGGAAACCCGCCGGATGTTGGACCGCATCATCGGCTTTAAATTAAGCAAATTGCTGCAGAATAAGATCCGTTCCAAATCCGCCGGCCGCGTTCAGTCTGTTGCGTTACGATTGATCGTTGATCGGGAAAATGAAATCAAAGCGTTCAAACCGGAAGAGTATTGGACCGTGCATGCGCAGGCAGCGAAAAATCGCCGGAAGTTTGAGGCCACGCTGTCGAAAGTGGATGGCAAAAAACCAAAAATCTCCAATAAGGAACAGGCAGATGCTATTGTAGATCGCTGCCAGGGAGATTTTGAAGTCACTGCAGTAACCAAACGGAAGAAAACCAAACAACCGAAACTGCCGTTTACAACCTCGACTTTGCAGCAGGAAGCCAGCATTAAATTAGGCTTCGGTGCCCGCCGGACCATGAGCGTTGCGCAGCGTCTGTATGAAGGTATTGATCTGGGCGGCCGTCAGGAAGGTTTGATTTCCTATATGCGTACCGATTCCACACGGCTGTCTGATCTTTTTGTCAACGATGCCATGGATTATATTGATAAAACCTATGGCAAGGAATATCATGGAAAAGTTCATCAGAAAAACAGTGCCAATGCGCAGGATGCCCATGAAGCCATTCGACCGACAAATATCAACTATACGCCGGAATCCATTCGACAGTATTTAAAGCCGGAAGAATATCGTTTGTATTCTTTGATTTATGCACGCACACTGGCAAGTTTGATGAAAGAAGCTGTTTTTGATGCGACTTCCGTCACAATGGAACACGACGGCTGTCAGTTTAAGGCGACCGGTCAGACCATGACATTCGATGGTTATACAAAAGTCTATGGAAAATATGAAAAATCCAAAGATGAACTGCTGCCGGAACTAAAGAAAGGAGACATCCTAAAAGATGTTCATGTCGAGGGCAAGCAGCACTTTACCGAACCGCCGGCACGTTATACCGAAGCACGTTTGATCAAGGAACTGGAAGAAAAATCCATCGGCCGCCCGAGCACGTATGCGACGATCATCGATACGCTGCAGAAGCGCGGTTATGCAACGTTGGAAAAAGCTTCGGAAACCAGTAAGACAAAAGTCTTTGTTCCGACCCAGCAAGGCATCTTGACCGATGAAAAACTGCGCCAGTATTTCTCCAGCGTGATCAATGTCGAATATACAGCGGAAATGGAAAAGACATTGGATGAAATTGCCGAAGGCAAAAAAGACAATGTAGCCTATTTACGATCCTTTTATGACAATTTCCAGCCATTGGTCGATCAGGCATATGAAAAAATGCCGAAAAAGGAGCTGGAGAAAGTCGGCAAGAAATGCCCGAAATGCGGCGGCGAGCTGGTGTACCGCAATGGGAAATATGGTAAATTCATTTCCTGCATCAATTTTCCTAAGTGTAAATATACCGAGAACATCGATGAACCAGAAGAAGCCAAGGAAGAAAAATTCTGCCCGAAGTGCGGTGCGCCGATGGTCATCAAACGCGGCAAATACGGAATGTTCTGGGCATGTTCCAACTATCCGGAATGTAAGACGATCGTTCCGTTAAAAGAAAAGCCGAAAGCGGAGCCGACCGGAGAAATGTGTCCGGTATGCGGGCATGAATTGGTACGTCGTCGTTCGCGTTACGGGAAGATGTTCATTGGATGTTCGAATTATCCAAAATGTCACTACATCAAGAAAGAACCGAAAAAGGAAAAGAAAAAAGATGAAGCCTGAAGTAACTATTATCGGCGCTGGTCTGGCAGGCAGTGAAGCCGCCTGGCAGTGCGTCAAACGAAATATCCCCGTTCATCTGATCGAAATGCGGCCGGTTCAGTATCCGGCCGCTTTTCATACGGAACAATTTGCGGAATTGGTCTGCTCCAATTCGTTACGCAGCAATTCTTTGAACAATGCGGTCGGCATATTAAAAGAAGAACTGCGCCGGCTGGATTCGCTGATCATGAGATCCGCCGATCTCCATGCCGTGCCGGCCGGCAGTGCCCTGGCGGTAGACCGTACAGGTTTTTCACAGTACATCACGGATGTGCTTCAGAACCATCCGTTGGTGCGGATCACTCATGAAGAAGTCACTGAGATTCCAAATGGTCCATGCTTGATCGCGACCGGACCGCTGACCAGTGAGGCACTGACACAATCGATCATCGACACGCTGCACACGGAAACATTTCATTTCTATGATGCGGCAGCACCGATCATTGAAAAAGAGTCCATTGATTTTTCAAAAGCGTATTATAAATCACGCTATGACCGTGGGGAGGCTAGTTATATCAACTGTGCGATGAACCAGGAAGAATTCGATGCTTTCTATGACGCCTTGGTGCATGCGGAATGTGCGAGGATGCACGATTTTGAACAAACCTATTTTGAAGGCTGTATGCCGATCGAGGAAATGGCCCGGCGCGGCCGGAAGACCATGTTGTTTGGGCCTTTGAAGCCAGTCGGTCTGCAGCGCAGCCCGGATGAACATCCGACCGCAGTCGTACAGCTGCGGCAGGATAACGTGGCTGCAACGATGTACAATATCGTCGGGTTCCAGACCCATCTGACTTGGCCGGAACAACGCCGGGTCTTCCGTATGATCCCCGGCCTGGAACATGCTGAAT
Source organism: Catenisphaera adipataccumulans (assembly GCF_014202755.1). Taxonomy (GTDB): domain Bacteria; phylum Bacillota_I; class Bacilli_A; order Erysipelotrichales; family Erysipelotrichaceae; genus Catenisphaera; species Catenisphaera adipataccumulans. Next base: position 47,391 of record NZ_JACHHK010000010.1, on the reverse strand, counting down.
TCGCTCGCTATGGCGTCATGCACCGCAATTCGTTTATTTCCAGTCCGCAGGTGCTGCGTGAAACGTATCAGTCCAGACTGCGGGATGATTTATTCTTTGCCGGGCAGCTGACAGGCGTCGAAGGATATGTAGAATCATGTGCATCGGGCCTGATTGCCGGCATCAACCTGGCGCGTCTGGTTTCGGAACAGGAACCGATCGTGTTCGGACGCACTTGCATCATGGGCTCACAAGCCTATTACATCACGCATTGTGATCCGAAGCATTTTCAGCCGATGAATGCGAATTTCGGCATTCTGCAGTTTAATGAAAAATGTCGGAAGAATGAACGCAAGCAGAAGATGGCGGAACAAGCATTAGATCGAATCGATGCCATCAAGGAGGAACTGGATGGATGAACAAATTGAACGGTTTCTGCAGTACATCTATCGTTCTCATTCTCAATCGGAACAAACCGTGGATTCCTATCGGCGGGATCTCAATCAACTGAAAGATTTTGCCGCGGCACAGGGAATCAGCCGATTTGAAGACATCGATCGTCTGCTGCTGCTGCAGTTCATTGCCAATCTGCGCAACACGGAAAATGTAAAAAATGCGACCATTGCCCGCAAATTGAGCACCTATCGGTCATTTTATCGTTATTTAAATACGTATTTTGGCATTTCGGCCGATCCGACAGTTTCTGTTCGGGCACCAAAAAATCAGCGGAAGATACCGGAGTTTATGTTCGTGGATGAAGTCCGCCATTTTCTTGAGACGTATGATACGAAAGATCCTGTCGCCCTGCGTGATCAGACCCTGTTTACAATGATGTATGCCTGCGGGCTGCGGGTTTCTGAAGCCGTCAATCTGCAGTGGGCCGATATCGATATGGATCACCGGATCGTTCGAATCTTAGGTAAAGGCGATAAAGAACGGCTGGTGCCGTTTTTCAGCGGTTTTGAAGAGCAGCTCAAAGAATACAAACTGCGGTATTGGGAAAAATATGCGAAAGGTGATCATGTGTTCGTGAATCAAAGAGGGCAGGGCATGACCAGCCGCGGTATACAATATCTTATGCAGAAACATGCCGATGCGATCAATTTTCATATGAAGGTGCATCCCCATATGCTGAGGCACAGCTTTGCGACCCACCTGCTGGATAATGGCGCCGATATCCGTGTCGTACAGGAGCTGCTGGGACACGCCAGCTTGTCAACGACGCAGATATATACCCACGTTTCCAATCGAAAATTGAAAGAGGAATATCAGAAGGCGCATCCATTTGCACAAAAGAATTCCTTATGATATACTTATCAAGCGCGAGTGCGCGAAAAATTCACACACCATGAATTCGATCGCCCGTGCACATTGTGTTGCGATCGTTCGAAATGGTGGAGGAGCAACGGAAAGGAAGGACTATCATGTCAGAAAAAATCGTATCTATGAAGAAGCTGTTGGAGAACGGTGTTCATTTTGGTCATCAGACACGTCGTTGGAACCCAAAGATGAAACCGTATATCTACACCAGCCGCAACGGTGTTTATATCGTTGATTTAAACAAAACATTGGAAGAAATTGAAGAAGCCTACAACGAGCTGCGCGCCATCAGTGAACGCGGCGGCAAGGTTCTGTTTGTCGGAACTAAAAAACAGGCTGCCGAGACGATCGAGGAACAGGCACTGCGTTCCGGTTCCTTCTATGTCAACAAGCGTTGGTTAGGCGGACTGCTGACGAACTTCCGCACGATCCAGAAACGTGTAAGACGACTGGTTGAGATCGAGGAAATGGAAGCCAGCGGACAGATCGAAGTATACACAAAGAAAGAACAAGCTCATCTGCGCAAGGAAAAAGCCAAATTGGAAAACTCCCTGGGCGGAATCAAAGAAATGAAAAAGCTGCCGGATGCATTGTTTGTCATCGATCCGAAAGAAGAGCACAATGCGGTAGCTGAAGCGAAGAAACTGGGTATTCCGGTATTTGCGATGCTGGATACAAACTGCGATCCGGATGATGCGACATATCCGATTGCCAGCAATGATGATGCCGTTCGTTCCATTAAATTGGTGACGACGCTGATGGCGGATGCCATTGTCGATGCCAAGGGCGGTGTACGTGAACTGGCATATCTGGATGATACCGAAGATGACGTCAACATGGAAGATGTCATCAAAAATGTCGAACAGCAGATCGCTGAGAATGAGCGCCGCCGCCGTCAGAGAAACGAAGAGCGCCGCAGAAGAAATATGGAGCGCCGCAACCGCCGTTTCAAGCAACAGCAGGCACGTGAAGCTGCTAAGACGGAAGCAGCGAAAGCAGAAGCAAAACCTGCTGAGTCGAACAATGATCAGTAATGGATAGAAAGGAATAAAACTATGATTACAGCTGCGCAAGTAAAAGAATTACGTGAAAAAACCGGTGCCGGTATGATGGACTGCAAAAAAGCATTGGTTGCGACCGATGGTGATATTGAGAAAGCCATTGACTGGCTGCGCGAAAAAGGCATTGCCAAATCCGCAAAGAAAGCCGGCCGTATCGCTGCCGAAGGTTTGACCCGTGTAGCAATCGAGGGAAACAAAGCCGTGATCTTCGAAATCAACTCGGAAACCGATTTCGTTGCGAAGAACGAAAAATTCCTGAGCTTATTTGATGTCATCGGCAAAGCCCTGCTGGCCAATGAGCCGAAGACGATGGAAGAAGCATTGGCCGTTTCTACACCGGAAGGCACGATCAATGATCTGATCGTCGATGCCACCGCAACGATTGGTGAAAAGATTTCTTTCCGCCGATTCGATATCGTTACACTGAATGACGGTGAATATTTCGGAAGCTATATGCATATGGGCGGAACCATTTCTGCATTGGTTGTCATGAAAGGCAATGAAGATCCGACGATCGCAAAGAATATGGCAATGCAGGTGGCTTCGATGGCACCGTTATATGCAACAGAGGCCGATATTCCGGAAAGTGCGGTCGAACATGAACGCGCTTTACAGATGCAGATGATGAAGGAAGATCCGAAGATGGCCGAAAAGCCGGAGAAGGTTCTGAAAGGCATCCTGCAGGGAAAAGTGAAGAAACATTTCAAATCGATGTGCCTGGCCGATCAGGAATTCTTCCTTGAGCCGAAGAAGAGCGTCGCAAAATATTTGAAAGAAAACAAAGCCGAAGTTGTTTCTTTTGTCCGCTACCAAGTTGGTGAGGGAATCGAAAAGAAAGAAGAAAACTTCGCAGATGAAGTAATGTCTCAAATCAAAGGATAGTGATTTGAACCCCGCGGTTCTTGCCTGCGGGGTTTTTTTTACGTATGAAATCGTGTATAATCAGAATAGAAAATTAAAGGAGAAAAATCATATGTATAAACGCGTTCTACTGAAATTGAGCGGCGAAGCATTATCTTCTACCGGCCAGGGGTTTGATCCGAATATTTTAAAACGTCTGGCTTCGGAACTGAAAGAAGTTCATGAATTGGGTGTAGAACTGGCTGTTGTGGTCGGCGGCGGTAATTTTGTCCGCGGCAAGATGCTCTCGGAGATGGGAATGAACCGGGCGCAGGGCGACTACATGGGTATGCTGGGTACGGTCATCAATGCCTTAGCAGTGCAGAATGCGCTGGAAAATGAGGGCGTCGATACCCGTGTACAGACGGCAGTTCAAATGCAGGAGGTTGCGGAACCGTTTATTCTGCGCAGAGCCATCCGCCACTTGGAAAAAGGACGTATTGTCATTTTTGGTGCGGGCACCGGTTCACCGTATTTCAGTACCGACACGACGGCAGCTTTACGCGCCAGTGAGATCGGTGCTGATGTCATCTTAATGGCAAAGAACGGGGTCGACGGTGTATATAACTGTGATCCGAAAACACATCCGGAAGCGAAACGATATGAAAAGCTGTGGTATATGGATGTCTTGAATCAGGGCCTGAAAGTCATGGACTCGACCGCAATCAGTATGTGTATGGACAATGATATCGACTTGATCGTCTTCAACATGAACGAAGCCGGAAATATCGTTCGTGCGGTGAAACAGGAAGTCGACGGAACTTTGATCACAAAAAAGAAATAGGAGTAAAAATATGAGTGATTATTTAGATGAAGCAGAAATGCGCATGATGTCAACCATCGAAAACTTAGAAAGCAATTTGCACACGCTGCATACCGGGCATGCCAATGCCGGTCTTTTGGACGGTATTGCGGTGGATTATTATGGTGCGCCGACACCAATCAATCAAATGGCACAAATCAAGGTCGTGGAAGGAACACAGTTGGTGGTTCGTCCTTACGATCGTTCGATCGTGAAGGAAGCGACGCATGCGATCGCAGCCGCAAACATCGGACTGAATCCGCAGAATGAAGGCGATCAGATCCGCATCAATGTTCCGCAGCTGACCGAAGAACGTCGGAAAGAGCTGGCAAAGAAAGCGGATAAATTCGGTGAAGAAGCCAAGGTGGCCATTCGCAACATCCGCCGCGACACCAACGATCAAATTAAAAAAGATAAAGAACTTCGCGAAGATGAGGAAAAGGGAGAATTGGAAGATTCTCAGAAACTGACCGATAAATATGTAAAAGAAGTCGGCCGGTTAGTGGACGAGAAGAAGAAAGATATATTGAACGTATAAGCCCAAGCGATTGGGCTTTTTTCAGAAAGGACTGGCTATATGAATAAAATTCCGAATACGGTTGCGATCATTATGGACGGCAACGGACGCTGGGCACAGCAGCAGGGACTGCCGCGGACCGCAGGACACAAGCAGGGGGCAGAAACGATCCGGATCGTGGCACTGGAGGCCAATCGGATCGGCATCAAAAAATTGATTCTTTATGCATTTTCGACAGAAAACTGGAAACGGCCGGAGGAGGAAAAGAATTATCTCTTCAAACTGCCGGGCATTTTCTTTGCGAAATACATCAAAGAACTGCAGGAAAACAATATTCGGGTGACATATGCCGGTGAGCTGGAACGTTTCCCGCAGGCAACGCAGACCGTCATCAACAAGGCTGTCGCTCAGACTGCCGACAATACAGGTCTGGAACTATGCCTGGCGATCAATTATGGTGCCCGCCGTGAACTGATCCTGGCAATGCGCCGTTACGCACAGGACGTTCAATCCGGACGCCGGGGAAATACCATCGAAGAAGCCGATGTATCTAATTATTTGATGGTGCCGGAAGAAATCGATTTGATGATCCGTACCAGCGGAGAATTTCGTATTTCTAACTTTTTGCTTTGGCAGATTGCCTATGCGGAATTGATCTTTACACCGGTTGCCTGGCCGGCATTTGATGAACAGGCACTGCACGACTGTCTGGATGAATACGCACATCGTGACCGTCGCTACGGAGGGTTGACAAAATGAAAAAACGAGTAATTACTGCATTGATCATTGTTGCTGTGGTGGCGATCCCGCTAGGGTTCGGCGGCATCCCTTTGGAGATCCTCTCCCTCTTTATCGTTTTGACCGGTGCCTGGGAATGGACCCATGCCACGCCAAGCCAGAAACAATGGCCGCGATGGATCCTGCCGGTATTGATTGCTTGTGTGATCGTCAGCCGTTATGTACCGGAAAGCTATCGTTTCGCTGCTTTTGCAATTCCGACGATGTTCTTCTGGATCTTGACGATTTTTGTGGAAACATTTAGTATTGCGGATTTCTTTTACTGCATCACTTTTTTCTACATCTTTGCGCTGCTGTATTCAACGATGGGCTGGCTGGAAGCCGGACATCATCATTTGTATTTGATCACGGTCGCATTTGCCAACTATGGTTCCGATACCGGTGCCTGGTTTGTCGGCCGTAAATGGGGCAAGCATAAGATGAATCCGCGGCTGTCTCCGAAGAAAAGCTGGGAAGGTTTCTTCGGCGGCATCGTATCCGGTGCACTGATCAGTTATTTGGTCAGTCTGCTGTATATGCCGTATCTAACCTTGCCGACATATGTCAATGTGCTTTTGTGGATAGGCTGCCCGATCATTGCGGAATTGGGTGATCTGAGCTTCAGTGCGATCAAGCGATATTATCATAAAAAAGATTTTTCGAACTTTCTGCCCGGACACGGCGGAATTTTGGATCGCGTAGATTCTTTATTGATGAATATCCTGTTTTTGGGTATACTATTATCATTATCGTCTGCATTGTAAGGAGGAGCTCATTTGGATACTTTGATCGGCATCATCGCATTCATCTTCATGCTGAGTGTGATCATTATCGTTCACGAACTCGGTCACTTCTTGGTGGCTCGTCATTTTGGCGTCTATTGCCATGAATTTTCGATCGGCATGGGACCGCTTCTGTATCAGAAAAAAGGCAAGGAAACGAACTTTTCCATTCGTGCTGTGCCGCTGGGCGGATATGTCATGATGGCCGGTGAAGAGGACGGCTCTCAGGATGAAGAGGAAGACGACTGGCTGAAGAATGTTCCGGAGCATCGGCGTCTGAACAATTTGGAATGGTGGAAGCAGATCCTGGTGATGTTGGCGGGCATCTTTGTCAATGTTGTTCTGGCCTGGGTGATTTTTATCGGGGTGGCGATCAACCGCGGCTATGTCGTGGAACCGGCGCAGCCGGTCGTCTACCAGTTTACGGAAAATTCGGCGGTGAAGGAAGCCGGATTGAAAAAAGGAGACCGCATCATTAAATTATCTGCTGATGGCGAAACAGAGAAACCAAAGACCAACAGCGATGTTGCAGAATTCGTGCAGTATCACCATAAAGAAGTAACGCTGACCGTCAAACGGGACAAAAAGACGTTTGAAGTCACCGTAAAGCCGACATATGATAAAGAAACGAGCGGATACTATCTTGGTTATCAAGCAGTTGCTTATGCAAGGTATACATCAGCGTGGGAATGCTTCCTGGCCGGCAACAGCGATTTTGCTGAATCAGCCACAGCAATATTCAAAGCTTTTGGTATGCTGATCCAGGGAGAAGGACTCAACCAGCTGTCCGGTCCGGTCGGTATTTATCAGGTCACCAGCAAATCTGCTCAGATGGGCCTGCGGACTTATTTATCGCTGTTTGCGATGATCTCGCTGAACATCGGTATCTTTAACGCGTTCCCGCTGCCGGCATTGGACGGCGGACGTGTTCTGATCGTGCTGCTGGAGCGGATCTTTCGGCGCAAGATCAATCCCAAGATCGTGGAAACGGTCATCGTGGTCAGCTTCGTACTGCTGATGATGTTGATGGTCTATGCTACGTACAATGATATTTTACGATTGAGTTAAGGATGAGCAATCATCCTTTTTTGATGCCTGAAATTGTAGTATAATCAAGAAGTTAAGGACACAAGGAGTTGAAGTCATGTTTTTAAAACGAATTGAAATGCAGGGGTTCAAAAGCTTTGCCGATAAGACCGTGATTCAGTTTGACCATGATATTACCGGGATCGTCGGACCCAACGGCTGCGGCAAGAGCAACATTAACGATGCCATCCGCTGGGTGCTTGGTGAACAAAGCACGAAATCGCTGCGTTCAGGCAGTTCGATGTCGGATATCATCTTTGCCGGCAGCCAGGAACGAAAACCCGTCAATTTAGCGAAAGTGACACTGGTCTTTGACAATACTGCACATGTCTTCGATTCGCCGTTTGAAGAAATCGAAATTACGCGTCAGCTTTCCCGCGCCAACAACGAAGCTGGCTATTTTATCAATAAAACACCATGCCGTCTGAAAGATATCAGCGATCTGGTCATGGATACCGGATTAGGAAAAGATTCTCTGAATATCATCACTCAGGGAAATATTTCATCGTTTGCAGATGCGAAACCGGAAGAGCGGCGCTTGTTGTTTGAAGAAGCGGCCGGCGTGGCAAAATATAAAAAACGGAAACAGATCTCGCTGCATAAACTGGACCGCACCAAAGAAAACTTGGATCGCGTGCAGGACATCATCGATGAAATTGAGCGGCAGCTGAAGCCGCTGGCCCGCCAGGCAAAGAAAGCCAATCAATATTTTGAATATCACGAAGAATTAAGCCGTATTGAAATTAGTGTTTTGGTCGATGAGATCACGACGCTGCATGCCCGGCTGCAGGATTTGGAACGAGAATTATTTGAAAAACGTGCTAAATATACAAGCCAGGAAACAACGCTGCAGAAGCTGGATGAACAGATCCAGGGCCTGCGGTCATCCATGTATCAGACCGATCGGGATGTGAATGCGCTGCAGGAGCAATATACACAGAAGATGGAAGAAAGCATGCGTTTGGAACGCCGCAAGATCGAACTGGATGAAAAGCGCAAATACGCGATGCGGCAGGCGGACCGTCAGCAGCGTAAAGCAGAAGTACAGAAGATGCTGGCAGAAGCCCAATATGAATACAATGACCGGAAGGCCCGCTTCGAACAAGCCCGTGCCGATTACGAAACGTCCAATCAAGCGTTGAGCGCAGTGCGCACCCGTTTGTCAAGAAAAGAATATGAAGTTAATCAAGCCGAGGACATCTACCGCGATATTGCCAACCGGAAAACCGTTGCGGAGAATATGCTCCGCCAGCCATATCAGCACCAGGCCGGTGTTCGTTCCGTGACGGCAGCCAAAGCGTCGCTGCACGGCATCGAAGGAGTTGTCAGCGAGCTGCTGGTACCGGATGATAAGACAGCGTTGGCCATTCAGGCTGCCTTGGGCGGAAGCATGTATCAGATCGTCACGGCGGATGAAGCCGATGCCCGTCAGGCCATCCGGTTTTTAAAGCGCAACCGCGGCGGCCGGGCGACCTTTTTGCCGCTGACCGTCTGTAAAGGCCGCTATCCTTCAGACGGACAGCGCCTGATTGCCTCTGAAACACCGGGATACATTGCCTGGGCCAATGACTGCGCCGCGTGCGACCCGCGTTATGATGCGGTCAAGGACCGTCTGTTAGGCAATGTGCTGGTCATCGATACGCTGGAGCATGCCAATGAGGCCGCAAAGCGTCTGAATTATCGAGTCAAGATCGTAACACTTGATGGTGAAATTGTACATGCCGGCGGCAGTATGACCGGCGGCCGCGGCCGCAGCCAATCTTCTCCGATCACCTTGCGCAAAGAGCTTGAAACCATCGAGCGCCAGCTGCAGGAACAGGAAACCAAACGCAGTGCACTGCAGGATGAACTGACAGACCTGCGCAACGAAAACAATCGCATGGAACAGGAAAATGTCCAGCTGCGCGTAGAATTGGCGAAGATTGAAAGTGTCTACCAGGCTAAAAAAGAAAAATATGCGTCATTAAAAGGGGAATATGAACAATTTAATGAAAGTGATGCTAAATTGCAGGACGATGAATTGGTCGTGCAGATGTCAAAAATGCATGCGGAAATCGATGGTTTGACCGCCAAGATCCAAAATCAGCGCAAGCACCGCATGGATCAAGGAACACAGGCGGAAGAATTGGAAAACCGTGTACGTCTGATCCGTCGGGAAATGAGCGCAGCTTCGCAGGAGATCCACGAAGGCGAAGTGAAACAGACCAAATACCGCACACAGCTGGAAAATTATCTGACCCGGCTGAATACGGATTATCAGATGACGTTCGAATATGCGCAGTCGCAGAAACAGGATATAGAAATTGAAGCCGCGAAAGATCGTGTGGCTCTGCTGCATGAGAAGATCAATGCATTAGGCAGCGTGAATCCGGATGCGCCGAAACAATATGAAGAAATCAAAGAACGTTATGATTATTTGACCAGTCAGAAAGAGGATTTGGAACAAGCAGGCGCTCGGATCGAACAGGCCATCAAAGAGATGGATCACACGATGGTCACGCAGTTTACCGATATGTTCAATAAGATCAATGATCAATTGGATGGTGTATTCAAGGCAATGTTCGGCGGCGGCCGGGCGCATTTGAAAATGGTCGATCCGGAAGATGTGCTGAATACAGGGATCGATATCGATGTCCAGCCGCCGGGAAAAACCGTGAAAAACATTCAAACGTTTTCCGGCGGGGAAAAGGCTTTGATCGCCATCAGTGTGCTGTTTTCCATTTTACAGGCACGGACGATGCCGTTGTGCATTTTTGATGAAGTAGAAGCAGCACTGGATCAGGCAAATGTGGAGCGTTTTGCGAAATATTTGTCTCATTTTAAAGGAAAGTCACAATTTATCGTCGTGACCCATCGCCCGGGCACGATGGAGCAATGCGATACGCTGTACGGCGTCACGATGCAGCAGGACGGCGTCAGCCAGCTGCTGAAAGTCCAATTGAAAGATGCAGTCAATATTACGGAAGGAGAACAGAACGATGGCATTTCGTAAAGAAAAAGATCATTCCGATAAATATTTATCCGGATTGAAAAAAAGCAAGAAGAGTTTCGGCGACCGGATCCACTCGCTTTCGGATCATTTCCGCGGGGTGGATGATGAACTGCTGGAGGAGATCATGGTCATCCTGTTGGAAAGCGATGTTGGGATCCATACGGCACAGAAAATCGTGGATCTGTTTTCAGAACGATCCAAGGAAATTAAAAACTATGACTCGATGGAAGACTATTTCATTGCGATCCTGAAGGACTTTTATAATGAGGATCCGTCCGATATTATCCACTACAATACCGAAGGTCCGACCGTCTTTTTAATGGTCGGCGTCAATGGTTCCGGCAAAACGACGACAGCTGCGAAATTGATGCAGATGTATAAAGATGTTGAGTTTAATGTGGCAGTCGCTGCTGCCGATACATTCCGTGCCGGAGCGGTCGACCAGATCGAAGAATGGGCAAACCGGATCGGTGTGCCGTGTATCAAAGGCAAGCCGAACCAGGATCCATCCAGCGTCCTGGTCGATGCATGCCGCTATGCCAAAACCAACAACATCGATATTTTGATCTGCGATACTGCCGGCCGGCTGCAGAATAAATCCAATCTAATGAAGGAATTAAGCAAGATGAACCGTGTGGTAGCCAGAGAAATTGAAGGTGCGCCGCAGGAAGTTTGGCTGGTGCTGGATGCGACGACCGGACAGAACGGCATCTCACAGGCGAAGATCTTCATGGAAGCTGTCAATGTAACAGGCATCATCTTAACGAAGATGGACGGAACCGCAAAAGGCGGCGTAGTGCTTGCCATCCGCGATCAGCTTCACCTGCCGGTACGTTTTCTTGGATTGGGCGAAAAACCGGAAGATTTGTGTCCGTTTGAACTGGATAACTATTTAATGGGCATCACCAAAGGAATGGATCAGAATGCTGAATAAAATTGAAGCCAATGAACTGTTGGATATTTACGGAGAGCTGCTGACGCAGCGCCAGCAGGAAATTGCCGCATTCTATTATCAGGAAGATTATTCGTATTTTGAGATTGCAGAAAATTTACAAATTTCACGTGCAGCGGTACAGGATACGATTTCACGAGTAGATGCAGTTTTAAAGAAATATGAGGCTGCAATCGGTTATAATAAAAAAAGGAAAGAAATCCTGGCTTTATGCAAAGCGAAGGATTGGGAGAAGATCCCGACAATTTTATAGGAGGAAAATATGTCTACGATTGTTATGAGTGTCAACGCGGGCAGTTCGTCGTTGAAATTCCAAGTGTTCCGCATGCCGGAAGAAGAAGTACTGACACAGGGAAACATTGAACGTATTGGATTGGAAGATTCTATTTTTGGTATTACAGTCAATGGAAAAAAATTAAAAGAAACACAGCATATTGCCAATCATGGCGAAGCGGTCAAAATTTTGATGGATAAGCTGATGGAACTGAAGATCGTCAATGATCTGAATGATATTGATGCGATCGGTCACCGGATCGTACAGGGCGGCAGCTACTTTGATCATTCGGTCAAAGTGGACGAAGATGTTGTTTCGAAAGTAGACGAACTGGCAGCTTTGGCGCCGCTGCATAATCCGGCTGCCTTGGTGGGCTACCGTGCGTTTGCGGATGCACTGCCGGATTGTGTGCATACGTTTGTCTTCGATACGGCCTTTTTCCAGACGATGCCGCCGGAAAACTATATTTATCCGCTGCCATATGAGATGTATCTGACGGATAAGATCCGCCGTTATGGTGCCCATGGAACCAGTCATAAATACTTGACGCACCGTCTGGCAGAGATCCAGAACAAACCGATCGATGAAATGAACATCATCACATGCCACCTGGGCGGCGGTGCAAGCATCGCAGCAGTCAAGAACGGCCGGGCTTTTAAGATCTCGATGGGCTTTACACCGTTGGGCGGAATTATGATGGGAACACGCTGCGGCGATATTGACCCGGCAATCATTGTTTATTTATTCCGGAAATATCACTATACACCGGATGAATTGGACGATGTTCTGAACAAGAAATCCGGTGTCTTAGGCATCAGCGGTATTTCCAGTGATACCCGTGATGTCGAAGCGGCTGCCCGCGACGGCAACAAGCGTGCTATCCTGACGTTTGATATCTATGTTTCGCGCGTTGTTGAGACCATTGCCGGTTATTATGGCTTGATGGGCGGTGCGGATGCCATCGTGTTTACAGCTGGTATCGGTGAAAACAGCGATTTTATCCGCCGAAATGTGTGCAAGCGTCTGAAATGCATCGGCGTCGAGTTCTCTGATCAGCGCAATAAAGAAATGCGCGGACGGGAAGGCTTGATCAGTACGGATGAGTCGAAGATGAAAGTATATGTCATTCCGACCAATGAGGAATTGATGATCGCCCGAGATGCTTATAAGGTCTGGAAGCACGAGCACAATGTGGAATAAGATCATAGCCGCGCTGCAGCCGTATCCGAATATTCTTTTGTTCCGGCATGAATTTCCGGATATGGATGCGATCGGATCACAGCTGGGCATGAAGTTCTTATTGGAGCAGATTTTCCCAGAAAAGCAGATTTACGTGCTCGGGGAAATGAGTGGTTTAGCAGCTCAGTTTATTGATCATTCAGATTCTATTTCGGATGATGAGCTGGCAAAGTCTGCAGCGGTGGTCCTAGATACATCAAATGCGGCCCGTGTCGATGATCAGCGTTTTTTGAAAGCTCCTTTTAAAATTCAGATCGATCATCACATTCATCAAGAAAAATTCTGTGATCTGGAATGGATCGACGAAAAGGCTTGTGCGACTTGTGAGATCCTTGCCGATGCTTGCCGGAAAGCGCAGGTTTCACTGCCGAAAGTCAGTGCGGAATTGTTTTACGATGGGCTGATTGCTGATTCGATCCGGTTTACGATCAAAACGGTCCGGCCGCAGTCGTTGATGGCTGGTGCATATCTGCTGGAGCAGGGCGCTGACATCATGGCTTGTGAACAAATCAATTTTACCGGTTCCTATGCGGATTACCGCTATGAGGCACAGGTACGTATTCATTCGCATCGTAGAGAAAAGATGCTTTATGCGATCATGGAGCCGGATGTCTACCAAAGCTGTGAGCAGACATTTTCCTCAGCCAAAGAAAAGGTCTATGCGCTCAGCGGTGTACGCGGCATCACCGTTTGGGCTTTATTTACCCGAATGGAAGATGGGGTCCACTATAGTGCATCGCTGCGCAGCAAGTTGATCCCGATCCGGGATATTGCCGTACAGTATCATGGCGGCGGTCATGATTGTGCCAGCGGGATCAAAAATTTGACACGCGAAGAAGTGGATGAAATCGTGAATTTGTTGGAAAAGCGAAGTTTACAATAGCTTCGCTTTTTTGTGCTATCATTAATGTATGAACCATTTACATACCAGAAGCTGTTATTCCTTGCTTCAGTCGCCGTTCCGCATCAAAGAAATCGTTGATGCGGCTGCAGAGATGGGATTCCGTCATGCTGCATTGACTGATGAGGGCAATATGTTCGGTGTCATGCCCTTTTATAAAGAATGCCGCCGACAGAATATTCATCCGATCATCGGCTGTGAATTTCATGTCCGGTACGATGAAAATCTTGCCAAAGATGACGAAAAACGCATGCATCTGCTGTTTTTGGCAAAAAATGATGCCGGCCTTCAGAACTTGTATCGGATGAGCACGGCGGTGCAGTGCGGGCAAAACATTTCCTTGACGGAATGTGCCGATATCGTACAGGAGTGTGTTGTGCTGACTTCCGGCGATTCGGATGCGATGCAGGAATGGCTGGATCATGAGAATGAAACAATGCTGCGGAATTACCTGCAAAAATGCGCTGCGCTCTGGCCGGATTTTTATGTGTCGATCGCCATGAATGATTCGGCATACTGGCGTGAAAAAAATAAACAATTAAAACAAATCGCGAAAAGTCTTTCCATACCGACCGTGGCTCTTTCTCGTATTTATTACCGAAAACCGGATGATATGGAGACGCTGCGGCTGCTGCAGGCCATTGATAAAGGGACGACCATCGATGATCAGTCTTTGGATGTCAAACGGCAGCGGTATTATCGCAGTGCCCAGGAGATGGATGAACTTTACGATGCGGATGATCTGGCGCAGACCGATCGGATCGCAGCGATGTGCAATGTACAGATGAGCATGCCTAAAAGTGAGATCCCGCATTTTGAAAATCCGAAGCAGGTCGATAATGTCACCTATCTGCGTGCACTCTGCCGGGCCGGTCTAAAAAAACGCATGAACGGACGAGTACCGGAGGAATATGCCCAACGTCTGGATCATGAGCTGAAGGTGATCGTTCAAAATGATTTTACGGATTACTTCCTGATCGTGTGGGATTATATCCGGGAGGCGCGTCATCGCGGGATCTATGTTGGTCCGGGCCGCGGTTCGGCTGCCGGATCGCTGGTGGCCTACTGTATGGGGATCACGCATGTTGATCCGATCAAGAATCATTTGTTTTTTGAGCGTTTCTTAAATGCCGGCCGGAAAAACAAGCCGGATATCGATACAGATTTTCCGGATGACCGCATTGATGAAATGTTTAAATATCTTGATCAAAAATATGGCAGCGATCATGTGGCCAGGATCATCACATATTCAAATTTAAAAGCGAAAAAAGCCCTGAATGATACGGCCAAAGCGATGAATTATCCAGTACAGAAGCTGAAAGAACTGACCGCGCATTGGCCGAAGAAAGAAACCACGCTGCAGGAGATGCTGAAAAGAGATCGATCATTTGCCGGCATGGTGCAGCATGATGCGCAGACCAATCTATTATTTCGGCGTGCCTGTGCCATCGAAGGGCTGCCGCGTCATGTGTCGACACATGCGGCCGGTGTGGTGTTAAGTGATCAGCCGATCATCAATGTCTGTCCGCTGGCACAAATCGGCGATACGCTGCATGCAACGCAGTTTTCAGCCGCCTATCTCGAAGAACTGGGACTGATCAAATTTGATTTATTGTCGCTTCACAATCTAACAACGATCCATGCGATCATCACGGATTTGGAAAAATATGAACATATCCACATTGATCCGCTCAAACTGCCGCTCAATGATGCAAAGACCTACCAAATGCTTGCACAGGGAAATACGATCGGCGTTTTTCAGCTGGAAAGCGAAGGCATTTCGGATCTGCTGAAACAACTGCATCCGACTTGTTTTGAAGATATCAGTACGATTTTGGCGTTGTACCGACCGGGACCGATGCAGAATCGGGCACAGTATATGGAAAACCGCCGTCATCCGGATGCCATCCAATATATTGATCCGCGGCTGAAACCGATCCTGCAGGAAACCTACGGAATCATCT
Organism: Catenisphaera adipataccumulans; assembly: GCF_014202755.1. Classification (GTDB taxonomy): domain Bacteria; phylum Bacillota_I; class Bacilli_A; order Erysipelotrichales; family Erysipelotrichaceae; genus Catenisphaera; species Catenisphaera adipataccumulans. Next base: position 31,845 of record NZ_JACHHK010000010.1, on the reverse strand, counting down.
TGTATCAGGAACAAATCATGCAAATTGCCCAGGTCATTGCTGGTTTCTCATTGGAACAGGCCGATCAGCTTCGCCGTGCTATGAGCAAGAAGGAACCGGAAGTCATGCAGTCGTATCATGAAGCATTTATTGAGGGAGCAGCGCATCATCATTGTTCGCGGAAAACAGCGGAACAAATCTTTGATTGGATCGCCCGCTTTGCCGATTATGGATTTAATAAGTCGCACAGTTATGCATATGGAATGATCACTTATCAAATGGCTTATTTGAAAGCAAATTATCCACTGTATTTTTTTGCCAATTTACTAGACGGGGCAAACCGGAAAAAGATCGCAGAGATCCTCGCGGAGTGCAGGAAAATGAATGTGAAGATCTATGGCCCGGATGTACAAAGCTCGCAGAGCGGATACCGGCCGGAGAAAAATGGCCTGCGCATGCCGCTGACGGCGATCCGCGGCATCAGGGAAAAGGAAAATACCCTTATTTTAAATGAACGCGAAAAAGGACCGTTCAAAGATTACATTGATTTTATGATCCGCGTCTCGGCACAGAAATTGGAGCAGAAAGAAATCGAGAGCCTGATCGACGGCGGTGCGCTGGACTGCTTTGGTTTGACGCGGGAGACGATGCGCGATCCGGAAAATTTAAACAGTGTTCTGACGTATGCGGATTTAGTGACGACCTCGACGGAGCAAGGAGCCGTCTTTCGGTATGATCTAGTTTCTCCGCCGCGGCTGAAACCGCTCAAAGAAAACGATCAGCACAAGGCCAGACGTGAATATGATGTTCTTGGTTTCTATTTAACGGAGCACCCGATCCAAAAACTGCGGAAACGGTATCAATGCCGCAGTATCCGTTCTTGTGAGGATTTCCGCGGATATGTCCGCGTGATCGGAGAAGTGGTCCGTTCCCGGGAACATACGACAAAACAAGGCAATACGATGTGTTTTTTAACGATCAAAGATGAATCAGGAACGATCGATGCTGCTTTGATGCCGCGGATCTATGAGCGGGAAAAAGAGAAAATCACGAAAGGCGCCATCCTTCTGACCAAAGGAAGGATCACCAGTGAGTATCCCAATAGTATTTCTGTGAATCAGATCGACCCGATCGAAATAAATGAATCCGAATAAGACCTGACGATCAACAAAAAAAAGGCCCATAACAAGTATGGGTCTTTTTCAATGCAAAAATTAATGAGACTTGTATTCGTTTTTCTGCTTCTTTAACCATGCTTTTGCAGCCGGCGTGCTGGCTAAACCGCCGATCCCCGTTTCTTTGATATCCGAAGACATGTGTTGACCGATGCTGCGCATGGTGTCGATGACTTGATCGGCCGGGATCTTGGAACGAATACCGGCCAGTGCTAGATCTGCGCTGGTTACGGCGTTTACTGCTCCTATCACGTTGCGTTTTACACAAGGAATTTCCACTAAACCGCCGACGGGATCACAAGCCAGGCCCAAGAGGTTTTTCAAAGCCAGGGCACAGGCGTGGCAAATGGTTTCGTTGTCACCGCCTTCCAAATAAGCTAAAGCACCGGCTGCCATCGCACTGGCAGAACCAATTTCGGCCTGACAGCCGTCTTGTGCGCCGGACAGGCTGGCACGCTGCGCAATGACGCCGCCGATGCCGGCCGCCACAAAAAGTGCTTTGACCATATCCTCATCTTCCGTCTCATACTTTTCTTGATAGGTCAATAAGACAGCCGGCAAAACACCGCACGCCCCGGCGGTCGGTGCCGCAACGATACGGCGCATGCAGGCATTGTTGCTTGCGACGCGCAGGGCTTTTTCCATGACACAACTGATGAAATCCCCGGATATCATTTGATTGGCTTCGATGCGTTGGCGCAGCAGGCCTGCCTCTCCGCCAATCAGACCGGAAGTGGATCTTCGCTTGGCATCATAGCTCGCGTTGGACCGCCGCATTTCATCATACATCTTATGCATCCGTTCTATCACTTGCGCTTCGCTGAGGTCTTCTTCATTGCAGTCCTGATGGCAGACCACCTTAAAAAAAGACTTGCCGGTCTTTTCGCATTGTTGACAAATTTTTTCGAGACTATCGTACATTGTTATTTTCCTCCATGGATAAGTATATGATCTTGATGATGCCGGCTTGATGGCGCAGCCAGAGCAGATCCTTGGCATCGATTTCATTGTCCACTTCCATCACGGTGACCGCATGGCCGTGCCGACTGCTGCGGTCCAGTTGAATCGTGGCAATGTTGATGTTGCGGTCTGTTAATAACTCACTGATCATGGCGATCATCCCCGGCCGGTCATCGTTTTCGGCGATGAGCGTAGGACAGTCACCGGAAAAAACACAACGCATATGGTCAATTTCACGGACCTGGATCCGGCCGCCGCCGATGGAAGCCGCCACGATTTCCAGACCTTTGCCTTTGTTTCCATATAATTCCATCCGCACCGAGTTGGGATGGGCATCCGGACCTAAGTCACATTCATCTATTGAAAAGGTCAAACCAGCTTGTTTTGCCAGATCAAAGGCGTTGACAATATTTTCATCATCACAGTCCAACCCCAGCAGCCCGGCAATAAGACCGCGGTCGGTGCCATGCCCTTTTCCGGTAGCAGAAAAGGAACCGTGCAGCTGGATGACAGCAGATACGATGTCCTGCCCCATCAGCCGTCGGCTTAGATTGCCGATCTTGACAGCACCGGCAGTGTGAGAACTGGAAGGACCGACCATGACCGGTCCAATGATTTCAAATAGGTTCATTATTTCCTCCACGCTTGTTCTTGTATTATGAACAAAATCTGTATATTGTTATTATATCGTATATTATTTGCATAAGCCAGGCTTATTTATGCGTAATGAATTATATTCTTGTAAGGATTATTTTTAAAAAAATAAATCAGGTAAAAAACTTGAAATCTGTTGACACTGTTTGAGGCATGACAAGTAAGAAAAAAAGAGAAGATAAACTCAAGTACGTATCTTTATTCTTCCATTTGAGTGACACAAAACAGTGATTTTTGTTTATGAAATGTATACTTGTTTTACAGAAAATGTACAACATTTCGTAGAAAAGTCGATAAAATGATTCGATTCTGCATGTTAATTTTAAAATTTGTTAATATGAATGTAATTATTATTTAATGGAAAATATGTGGTGAATTGTTATGAAATGTGAAAATTTAATGTGGGAATGAATCGTAGTTATATGGAACAGTAAATTGTTCATGGTTTTTGAAAGCAGTAAAAGTATATTAAGAACATAGAATTTGATGAATTGGAGTAAGGATCGAAATAAATAAGATTGATAAAATACTATATATAATGACTCTGACCATCAGCATGGTTATAGGCTTCTGGCATTTTTTTGTCCCACATATGTTTGAATGGTATAAGTATCTGCCGATGCAGTATGAAAATTTGATCGTAGGGATCGATTATACGAATGATTGTTTTTCCGCTTTATTATTCGGAAGCAGTCTGCTGGGATTGATCTGGACAAAGAAAGCAATACCAGGAAGCAGAGAAGTGCAGGAATTCTATTTTTTTCTGACTCTCATATGGATATTCCGGGCATGCCTTGCCGATTTTCTGGAACCTTGGCCGCTGGAGCCGATCGCATGGGCAGCGATCCTTCAGGCGATTGTCTGCCTTAGCATGTATGATGGTCGTCTTAAGCATTCGGTTTTTCAAAATGCGTAAGGGACTGGACAATAACGTGTCGGAATCTGCAAGCTGAACAAGCAGTGGAGTGAATTCCATCTTGACGGAACGCACGAAGTCGGATAGAATACTTATGTTGCAGACTCCCGGGTCTTGCAACCGCACAGAAAAGGTATAAGTTGAGCAATCACACCTTCATGGCGAGTATCATGAATAAGGAGGTGCACGTATGTACGCAATTATCGAAACCGGCGGAAAACAAATCCGCGTTGAACAAGATGAAGTCATCTTCGTTGAAAAATTAAATGCAGCTGAAGGCGACGAAGTCGTATTTGACAAGGTATTATTTGCCGATGGTAAAATTGGCAAACCGTTTGTCGAAGGTGCCAAGGTTACCGGTGTTGTTGAAAAGCAGGGTAAAGGAAAGAAAATCACGATCGTGAAATATCGTCCGAAAAAATCCTCGACACGCCGTAAACAAGGTCATCGTCAACCGTATACACGCGTAAAAATTACGGCCATCGAGGCGTAGTCATGATTCGTGTACATGCACAGACCAAAGATCATTGTCCGGATCTGATCGTCATCAGCGGCCATGCCGGTGCGGCGGCGGATGCGCCGGATCTGATTTGTGCAGAGGTCAGTGCCGTCAGCATCGGGACGCTGAATGCACTGGATATCCAATGTCCGGGATCCTGTGATCTGCAGATGGATACCGGATATGTCAGTATCAAAGTAAGAAAACCGAATGATACGGTAAATGTGATCCTGAATACATTGATGATTCAGTTACAGATGATTGCCGATGCACATTCGGAATATGTGCAGATAGAGAAAGTCGAGGTGTAACGCATGAAATTCAATTTGAACGATCAATTGTTCGCATCCAAAAAGGGAGTCAGTTCCACAAAGAACGGTCGTGATTCTCATTCGAAACGTTTAGGAGCGAAAGTTGCAGACGGTCAAGCTTGCCACGCGGGCAGCGTTATTTATCGCCAGCGCGGAACGAAAATTCATCCGGGTACCAACGTAGGACGCGGCGGCGACGACACATTGTTCGCATTGGTCGACGGCGTTGTCAGATACGAACGTTTGGGAAAGGATAAGAAAAAAGTTTCTGTATATCCGCAAGCATAAGACTCCAGCGATGGAGTCTTTTTTTCGAAGGGAGGCCTGACCATGTTTGTCGATAAAACAAAAATTCATATAAAAGCCGGCAGCGGCGGCAACGGCATCGTCAGTTTCCGGCATGAGAAATACGTCGCATACGGCGGTCCCTACGGCGGGGACGGCGGCGATGGCGGAGACGTGATCTTTGAAGCTGATCCAGGCATGACAACATTGATGGATCTTCGTTATCAAAAAAAGATCAAAGCCGAATCCGGAGAAAATGGTAAAACCAAATGCATGCATGGTGCGAACGGTCAAGATACGATCATCAAAGTACCGTTGGGAACGCTGGTAAAAAGAGACGATACCGGCGGGATCATCGCTGATTTGACAACGCCGCATCAGCAGGAGATCATTGCACACGGCGGCCGCGGCGGACGAGGAAATTACCATTTTAAATCCGGCCGCAACACGGCCCCGCGCTATGCAGAAGACGGCAAGCCCGGAGAGGAATTCGATTGTACCGTGGAACTGCGCGTATTGGCGGATGTCGGTTTGGTTGGATTTCCAAGTGTTGGCAAATCAACCTTCCTCGATGCGGTCAGCCGGGCACATCCTGAAATCGGGGATTATCCATTTACAACGCTGGCGCCGAATGTCGGGGTCGTGCAGGTCAACGACGGCCGAAGCTTTATCCTGGCAGATTTGCCGGGATTGATCGAAGGAGCCAGTGACGGCAAAGGTCTGGGACATGAGTTCCTGCGCCATATCGAACGCTGCCGGGTCATCCTCCATGTGCTGGACATGGGCGGCGAAGAAGGCCGTGATCCGTTGGAGGATTACCGCATCATCAATCAAGAGCTGGAAAACTATGAAGCCAGATTATTGGAACGTCCGCAGATCGTGGTCGCGAATAAGATGGATCTGGATGATGCGCCGAAGAATCTGGAACGATTCAAGGCCGCCTATCCAGATGTTCCGGTTTTTGAAACAATGACATTGATCCGGGAAGGCCTGGATCCAGTACTGAAAAAAGCTGCTGACTTACTGGCACAAACACCGCCGTTTCCGCTGTTGGATGAAAAAGGCGAGGAAACGGGCATCACGTATACGTTCCAGGAGAAAAAGAAAGATATCGAAATCAAAGAAACAGAACCGCATGTCTTTGAAATTTCGGGACCGAAAATTGAACGGACCTTTGATATTCGCAAACTCAATACCGAGGAAGACTACTACATGTTTGCCAATAAAATGCGCTATATGGGAATCGATCAGGCACTGCGGGACGCAGGATGCCAGGACGGTGATACCGTGCGCATCAGCGGATTTGAATTTGAATTCATCGAAAACTGACAGGATCGCGTGCATTCCGCACGCTTTCCTGTTTTTCTTTGCGGTTTGCGTTATAATGTCGGTATGAAAAATTTAACGAGTTTTGCGAAAAAAATATTGAAAACCATGGAACCGGATGAATCAAAATGGTCCTACTGGATGGATGATCAGGAACTGTATCCGGTTTCTCATACATCAGCGATGGACGATTTTGTCAATCGAATGAATATCGCCAGAAAGAACCAGGAAAAAGTTTTCATCGGCGGGGACTATGACTGTGACGGCATCTGTGCGACGACGATCATGCACAGCGGGCTGAAAGCCTTCGGCATCCAGTGCGGATACTATATTCCCGACCGTATCCGGGAAGGATATGGCCTGAATGAAGATATGGTCCAGGCAGCCTTTCAGAAAGGATATACGACGATCATTACCGTAGATAACGGAGTCAAAGCAGTCAATGCGCTGAATTATGCCAAGGAACTCGGCATGCAGACCATTGTCACCGACCATCATAAGATCGAAGCCGATGTGCCGTGTGACTTATTGGTACATCCCGATGTGCTGGAAACGCACTTTCATCCATTGTGCGGAGCCGGCATCGCTTATGAATGCATCCGGGCGTTGCAGGCGGACGCCCCTTTGCATCTGATGCTTGCTGCCGTGGCATCGATCGGAGATGTCATGCCTGTGATTGGTGAAACGCGGGCTTTGATCCAGCAGGGCGTTCGGATGATCAATGAAACCCAGGAGCCGCATATTTTTGCACTGGCCAGTGACAAGAAACTGAACGAAACGTCGATTGCCTTTCAAGTAGTACCAAAGATCAATGCAGTCGGGCGGCTGAGCAATTTAGGTAACGTCAACAACGTTGTCCGCTATTTTCTGACCGATGACCGGCAGACGATCCGCCGTTTTGCGATGCAGGTCGACGACATCAATAAGACCCGCAGGCGTCTGAGCGAACAGATGTGCAAATTCTCGGAACAAAAATGCAGCCCGGGCGATCCGGTCATTTTGATCAACGATCCTAGTTTTCATGAAGGCATCATCGGATTGGTCGCCAATTCACTTTGTGCCAAATATGAAAAACCAGCGATCATCATGACGCAGAACCAGGAAGGCCTGAAGGCAAGCATGCGTTCGCCGTCAGGCTTTGATTGTATGGATTTTTTGAACGGTTTTGATGGATATGAAGCCATCGGCGGACATAAACATGCCGCTGGATTCTCGACCCTTTTAAAAGATTACGATGCATTCCGACGTTTTGTCCGGGCGAAGAGTTTCCGTTATGAATGGCAGCCGGAACCGCTGCAGGCTATTTCGATCCAGCCGGAGGAATGCACCATAGCCAACGTCCGCAGCCTGGACGTCCTGCGGCCGTTCGGACCAGGATTTGAATGCCCGCTGTTTGAAATTGATGAACCGCAGATTCAATCCATTTACGACATTCAAAACGGCAAACATCGTCGTTATACACTGGAAAACGGGTTGGAATGCATGAATTTCAATATGCCTGAGAAAGATAAAGTGACCAGCTTGAATCGAATCAAAAGTTTGATCGGCCAGGCACAGATTGGTCAATACCGCGGTCAGGACCAGATGACGTTTGTGATTGATTCTATTATTTATCATTAAAGTAGTGTAAAATAAGTAATATATTAATTAAAAAGAGAGGAAAATACAAAATGGATCTTAAGAACTATATTGCCAGTATCCCCGGATTTCCGAAGGAAGGAATTATTTTCCGCGATGTGACACCGATATTACAGAATGCTGATGTGATGCGCAGCGTGATTGATGCCTTTGATGCATTTGTCAAAGAACAGAATGCAGATTTTATCTTAGCACCGGAAGCGCGCGGCTTCTTATTCGGTACGACCGTCGCGATGGAATGCGGCATCGGCTTTGCGCCGGTGCGAAAGCCAGGGAAACTGCCGCGCAAGTCCATCAGTGAAACGTATCAACTGGAATACGGTACGGATGAATTATGCATCCATGCCGATGCGATCCAGCCCGGTCAGAAAGTCGTTGTCATCGATGATCTGCTTGCGACCGGCGGAACGGTAGAAGCCATTATTAAACTAGTGCATAAAATGGGCGGAGAAGTTGTCGGCTGCGCCTTTGTGATCGAACTGGATGATCTGAACGGCAAAGAGCGTTTCGGCGACATTCCGGTTTGTTCACTGACTCATTTTGCCGGAGAATAAAAGAAGAGAAAAACGAGAGGGAGGTGCTTGATATGAGTCATAAACGGGAAGTTACATTTGATGAATGCCTGCAGAATGTCGAAATTTATATCAAGCGCCCGGAAAGCATCGCTTTGATCAAGAAAGCGTATGCGTTTGCCGAGGAGCACCACAAAGGCCAGTTCCGTAAGAGCGGTCAGCCGTATATTATTCACTGTATCCAGGTCGCAAATACATTGGCCTTGATGCACTGCGGACCAAATACGATCGCGGCCGGACTTCTGCACGATACTGTTGAAGACTGCGAGGATGTAACGACGGATACGATCGCTGCGGAATTCGGAGCAGAAATCGCCATGTTGGTGGACTCGGTCACAAAGATCGGTAAGATCAAGTTTCAGGATGAAGAAGATTTCCAAGCCAACAACCACCGGAAATTGTTTATTGCGATGGCCAATGATATTCGAGTGATCTACATTAAATTGGCCGACCGGCTGCATAACATGCGGACGCTGCAGTACATGCCGGAAGCAAAACAAAAACGAATTTCCAAGGAGACGCTCAGTGTTTATGCGCCGATCGCTCACCGGCTGGGAATGAATGAAATTAAAAGCGAACTGGAAGATCTCTCATTTAAATATCTGGAACCGAAGAAATACAACGAGATCAAAGAACTGGTTCAGAAACGAGTCAGCGAACGTGATGAGCAGGTTCAGAACATGATCGCCCACATTCAAAAGATGCTGGATTCCTATAAAATTCCATATCGGATATTTGGGCGCAGCAAGCATTTTTACAGTATCTACAAGAAGATGGTGCGCAAAAACAAACGCTTTGAAGAAATTCTGGATCTGTATGCGATTCGGATCGTCACTGACAGCATCGTTCATTGTTACGAGATCTTAGGCTATATCCATGCGACGTACCGGCCGATCCCGGGACGGTTCAAGGATTATATCGCGATGCCGAAAGCCAACTTGTATCAGTCGCTGCACACGACGATCGTCGAACCAAGCAACGGCAATATTTTTGAGATCCAGATCCGGACCGAAGAGATGGATGAAGTGGCTGAACGCGGTGTTGCCGCCCATTGGAAATACAAAGAAAATGCCGGCAGCGGTGAAAGCGTACAGAAAGATATTGAAGATTCGCTGGCCTGGTTCCGGGACTTTTCACAGTTTTCTGATGAGGAAAGCCAGGATGCCAAAGAATACATGCAGGTGCTGCAGAAAGATATCTTTGAAGCCAATGTCTATTGTCTGACCCCGCGCGGCAAAGTGATCACCTTGCCGCCGCAGTCTACACCGATCGATTTCGCGTACCGGATCCATACCGAAGTCGGTCATAAGACCGTCGGGGCAAAAGTCAACGGTGCGATCGTACCGCTGAATACCGAACTGCATACCGGCGATGTCGTAGAGATCCTTACCAATAACAACTCACCGGGTCCGAGCGAAGACTGGATCAAGATCGTCAAAAGTGCGCATGCACGCAATAAGATCCGTTCCTATCTGCAGCGCAAGAACCAAGAAGATCAGAAAGAACTGATCAAGAAAGGCGAGACCATGCTGCGCAATGAATGCCGGCGGCAGGAGATCGATGAAAAACTGCTGGAACCGAAGCAACTGGCAGCGGTGATCAAAAGCCTGTCCTTTAAGACATTGGACGATTTCTACATCGGCGTAGCCAATAAGCGCGTTTCGCTGCAGGCCGTCATTGACCGGATGGCCACCACACAGCCAAAGAATACCATCGACGATGCCGAGATCATGAAAATTTACAATAAAGATGATCATAAGGTTCGTCACAGTGAATGCGGTGTCATCGTACAAGGCGTCGATTCGATCGCAGTCAGCCTGGCAAACTGCTGCAGTCCGATCCCTGGGGACGATATTGTCGGTTATATTTCGCAGGGGCACGGCATCAAGGTCCACCGTGCCGACTGTCCGAATGTCGCCCATGAAAAAAAGCGCCTCATTCCGGTGGAATGGGCGGATGATCTGGAAGAAAAACAATACGATGTTAAATTGGTGATCTACAGCGATGACCGCAACTATTTATTAAGTGATATCGTAACCGTTGTGCAGCAGTGCAATGCCTATTTGATGCATGTCGATTCTGGCGTGGATCAGAACACCTTGACCGCCACGACGAAACTGACGGTATCGGTCCGTGATGCCGATCACCTGCGGACTTTAATGTCGAATTTAAAAAAAGTACGGAGCGTCAATGATGTCATCCGTACAGTTCAGTAGTTTATCTGCTGAACTTTTTTTTGATTTCCCAATAAATATAAAGAATGCGGGAAATGATCTCCCGATAGATATGGCGCGGTTTATGATCCGGATACCAGTCGGCACTGTAATCGTCAAAGAACTGCGCTGCGATGGCACAAGCCCTGAGGGCATGCGTCTGACTGGTGATGATCATCACGCTGGCGCTGCCGGTGATTTCGTGAGAAAACTTCATGTTTTCGAAGGTATTCCGTGATTTGGTTTCCGTTTGAACAGGAATATCGGCAAATTGCAGAATATAAGCTTTCATCGCTTCTGATTCTACATATTCATTGGCAGCGGCGCCGCCGGCAATCAGGATGTGCTTGAATTTACCGGCCTTGTAGTCCTGCACCGCAAGTTCGCTGCGTTTTTTCTGGCTGGTGCATAAGGTCCCGTCCGCATGGCATGGACAGCCCAACACGATCCCATAATCATAGACATGATCCGCTTTAGGGATCGGCGGAAAATAGTGACGATAAATCAGGATCAGTACGACGATAAATACAATAAGTCCGATCATACAATGATCACCTGCCGTTTCGTTTCGTCGGGTCGTACACTATTGTAAAGCATCCGGCTTTTTAAGTCTACTTCCTGCAGAAAGGGATCCAGCTGAGAAAAGCGGGAGATCGCCTGATGATTTTTCACGAGCTGACGGCCGGTTTCGTTCATCCCCAAAAGGATCAATTGATCAAAATGGCCGTGCTTTTGCATCTGCGCTTTTGTGATCTGCATCATGATCCAGAGACATGTCCGCCGGATACGGGCTTTCGTATATTTTTTGGTGACGCTGCGTTCTAGAAATTCTTCCCAGGTCTTGGCTCTTGCATTTTTTTTCAGCAGCGATTCGATGCCTTCGTCGACCATGAAAAAGCGAGATAACGTCTGCACATCTGTCATCTGCAGATACGTGCGCAGATATGGATAGTACGCTTCCCAACGTTGATTGGTATCAAATGTCTCATCCGGCCGGGTGCCGTTTAAGAAAGCATCCCGAATGGCGGTCGCACTTTCAAACCGCGGATCACGTTGAACGATAATGGGTCGGATATGCATTTTTTTACAATGGATAAGATAATTGGATGCTAAAATATCATTGGGCTGTAAATGATATCCCTGATTACGATGATAGCTTGTGCTAGGATCGATCGTCCGTTTCGGCGGCTGCATCAAAGCAGCCGGATCACCGGATTCAGAACCGAAGCAAAGGGCATCGATCGGCAGCTGATGCAAGGCTTCCATCGCATAGCGGGCAAATTGTTCCGCGCCCTGGGTGCCGAAACAAAACGGCAGTTCCAGGACCAGGTCGGCACCGTTGGCCAGGGCAGCCTTGGTTTTGGCTGCCGGAGACATCAAAGAGGGCAGACCGCGTTGGGAATAATAACTGGTTGTTATGACCGCTAAGGCGTCGCAGCGGCTGCGAAGTCTGGCTTCATGGATAATATAGGCATGGCCTTGATGAAACGGATTGAATTCCGCGATGATCCCACAGCATTTCATGTTTCCATGATACCATAAAGAGGGGATTTTTGTGTTGACTTTCATAGGGCCTTTTAGTATAATTAGCCTTGCGACATGAGGTGAAAATCGTGAAATTTACCAAAAAGGATTTTTTGAGTGCAAAAAACGGAGTGATTGAGATCGATGAACAACTCGCCGTGGAAGAAAACGATTTTCTCCGTCATACTCAAGTGAAGTCGATCCCGGATATCCATGTGAACGGAACCCTTCAATTTGACGGAACCTCTCTGGTCTTCTCAGATCTCGTATTGGACGGTACCTTCATCGTACCGGATTCGATATCTTTGGAAGATTTAGAAGTGGCTTTCGATACGACGTCGCAAGTTACTTATTCGTTCGATCCCATTGAGGATGACGATGATGATGAGATCATTGTGGTAAAAAAAGATACGATCGATCTGAATCCGGAAATCTTCCAGGCAGTTCTTTACGAAGTGCCGATGAGCATTACCCGGGTACCGCGCGATCAATATCCAAAAGGTGACGGATGGCAGGTATTATCGGAAAACGACGAACCGGATGAAGACGAAATTGATCCACGATGGGAAAAATTGAAAGAATTTAAACTAGATGATGACTAGGAGGTGCAATCATGGCTGTACAGCAAAGAAGAGGATCTAAAACACGCAAGGCAAAGCGCAGAACACATTACAAGCTGAGTGCTCCGACGATGGTTCGCTGCCCGAACTGCGGAGAATACAAATTGGCGCATAAAATGTGCGAATGCGGAGAATATAAAGGCCGTCAGGTTATCGAACCGCAGGACTAGTTCCGAACGTGCAGATGAGACATCGGGTGTTCCCGATGTTTTTTTTATGAATTAATTAAAAAATTTCTGTTTTCATTTTATATAAAATTCAAAAATTCTAAACAGAAAGAATGAATTTGTGATCGTTTTTGAAGATCCTTTATTTTTTATTCTGATTGTTCTGAAAGGAGATTTCGTGTATAATATTCTTGCTGTGTTGTAGACAAGGAGTGATGAAGTGAATAGTACACTTATTATCTTGTCCGTGATAGCAGGTCTTGTCGTCGGTATACTGATCATGGTCGGTTATTCGAAGGCAGGTTTAAATAAAAGTCAGCAAGAAGCAGAACGTATTTTGAAAGATGCCGATTCCGAAGCAGAAGCTCGGATCAAGCAAGCCGTTTTAGATGGCAAAACGCAGGCGCATGATTTACGTGTCGAAGCGGAAAAAGACATTAAAGAGCGCAAACAGGAAGCAACCAACCTGGAAAACAAATTACTCCGTCGGGAGGATAATTTGAATTTTCGTGATGAAGCGTTGAACCAGAAAGAACGTGAAATCAATCAGAAGATGCAGAAAGTGACCAACAAACTGTCATCACTGGATGAAAAAGATAAGATTTTGCAGGAGCAGATCGATAAACAAATCGAAGTTCTGGAAGGCGTCGCCAAGATGTCCAGCCAGGATGCGAAAAATGAATTATTCGCAAAAGTTGAAAAGAAGATGGAACATGAAACCATCGCTTATATTAAAGACAAAGAAGACGAGGCCAAAGCGACCGCGACCGAAAAAGCCCAAAGCATCATTGCTTTAGCCATCGAGCGGATGGCGCAGACGGAAACGCAGGAACGTACAGTCAGTGTTGTTTCGCTGCCGGGGGAAGAAATGAAAGGACGGATCATCGGCCGGGAAGGCCGCAACATCCGCTGCTTTGAACAGGCGACCGGTGTCGAGCTGAATATCGATGATACACCAGATGTGATCACGATCACGTGTTTTAATCCGGTGCGCCGCGAAATTGCCCGTCTTTCGTTGGAACACTTGATTCGTGACGGCCGGATCCAGCCGGGACGGATCGAAGAAGTGGTAAAGAAATACCGCAAAGAAGTGGATCGTGAAATTCAGAAGGCCGGCGAAGATGCGGTCTTCAAACTGGGAATCGGAAAGATCGACCGAGAAATCGTTAAATTGATCGGTACGTTAAAATACCGTTATTCCTATGGACAGAATGCGCTGCAGCATTCGATGGAAGTTGCTTATCTGGCAGGCGCCATGGCCGCAGAGCTCGGTTTGAATCAGCAGCTCGCAAAGCGTGCCGGCTTACTGCATGATATTGGTAAAGCACTGAACATTGAACAGCATGATGGTTCACATGTGGAATTGGGATATAAATTCTGTAAGAAACACGGCGAAAAAGAGATCGTATTAAATGCGATCCAGTCTCACCACGGCGATGTGGAACCGAAGTTTTTGACCAGTCATCTGGTCATCGCTGCCGATACGATCAGCGCAGCCCGTCCGGGAGCTCGTAAAGAGAGTGCACAGGCATATATTGACCGTCTGGACAATCTGGAGAAGATTGCTAAAAAGCATGATGGTGTACAAAATGCTTACGCCATTCAGGCCGGCCGTGAGATCCGCGTCATGGTCAAGCCGGAAGTGGTCGATGATATCACTTGTGTAAAACTGGCACGGGAGATCCGTGATGAAATTGAAGAGACGCTGACCTATCCGGGACAGATCAAAGTCAATGTCATCCGCGAAACCCGTGCACAAGAATTAGCAAAGTAAAAGCAGATTGCCGGTATTCCGGCAATCTTCATTTTTTATGGGAGGAACTCATATGAAAATTAAACCAGACTGGGTCTTACCGAATTTACGGGAAGCACAGAAGCGGACCCATCAGCCCATCCAGACCTTGGACTCATTTCAGATCGATGAAACCATGCAGTTTCTAGGAAGCGGTAAAACCTATTATTTATCAACATTCGGCTGCCAGGCCAATGAGCGCGACTCTGAGACATTGGCCGGCATTCTAGATGCGATGGGTTTTGCATCTGCACCAGATGAAGAACATGCTGACGTGATCTTATTAAATACTTGTGCGATCCGCCAGAATGCCGAAGAAAAAGTCCTCGGAGAAGTCGGCAGTCTGAAACGGCTGTACCGCGAAAATCCGGATCTAGTGATCGGTGTGTGCGGCTGTATGGCACAGGAAGAAAAACTCACCAATATCCTGCTGGAAAAATATCCGCAGGTCCGATTGATTTTCGGAACCCATAATCTTCAGGAACTGCCGAGTATGCTTTATGATGTCATGATGAATCACAAACGGGTCGTAAAAGTGTATTCAAAAGAAGGAGAGGTCTACGAAAATCTGCCGGTGCATCGCTTTGGAAAGCATAAGGCCTGGGTCAATATCATGTATGGCTGCGATAAGTTCTGTACGTATTGTATCGTGCCGTATACCCGCGGCAAGCAACGTTCCCGTACCAAAGACCGGATCCTGGCTGAAGTGCGGCAGTTAAAAGCCGAAGGTTACAAGGAAATCACCCTTTTAGGGCAGAATGTCAATGCGTATGGCAAAGATCTGCAGGCAGATTACAGTTTTGCGGATCTGCTGGCAGAAACGGCACAGATCGGCATTCCGCGCATCCGCTTTATGACCAGCCATCCTTGGGATTTTTCTGATGCGATGATCGATACGATCGCTGCCTACGACAATATCATGCCGGCGGTTCATCTGCCGCTGCAGTCGGGGGATAACGAGATCCTGAAGCAAATGGGACGTCGGTATACGAAAGAATCTTATCTAGAACTATTTGATACGATGAAAGCACGGATCCCCAATGTGGCGATCAGTACGGATATCATTGTCGGTTTTCCCAATGAAACGGATGAACAGTTTGAACATACATTGGATGTGGTGCGCTATTGTAAGTTTGATAACGCCTATACATTTATTTTTTCTGCCCGTCCCGGGACACCGGCAGCCCGTATGGCGGATGCCGTTGATCATGAAACCAAACAGAAACGGCTGCAGACTTTGAATACATTATGGAACCGCTTTGCGCTGGAGAAAAACAAACAATATGAAGGAAAGGTCGTACAAGTACTGACGGACGGCGCCAGTAAGCGGAATGCGGATGTATGGTCGGGCTATACAGATACCAATAAGCTGGTGAATTTTACCGGAACGGGAATTCATACCGGCGATTTTGTGAATGTGCAGATTGAAACTGCTAAAACGTTCTCGTTAGACGGAAAGGCTGTGCTATAATTAGAACAGAATATGACCGCAGGAGGCTCTATGGAAGCAAAATCAAATCATAATCAAAAACAGCCTGATGAAAAGGTGAGGATCTTCGCCTTGGGCGGCCAAGACGAAGACGGAAAAACCATGCTCTGCGTCGAAATCGACGAGCAAATTTATTTGATCGAAGCCGGTATGAAATACCCCGATGAAAACGAATCGCTCGGGATCGAATTTATCATTCCGGATTTCAGCTATTTAATTGAAAATAAAGACCGCATCGCTGCCATATTTATCACCCATGGGCACGATGATGTCATGACGGCACTGCCGTATTTATTGAAACAAGTTCATACTCAAGTATACACATCGCCGCTGGCGGCAAAGGAAATTCAGAAACGGCTGCGTAAAGAGCATATCACCGGCAGCCGCATCCATGTGGTAAAACGCAATGACCAGAAACGGATCGGCAAACGGCGGGTGATCTTTCTGCCGATCACACATGCCTATCCAGGTGCATTCGGCGTTGCCATTCAGACCAGCCAAGGATATGTTGTCTATTCTGGTGAATTCATCGAGGATTACGATGATATGGAAGATTCCTACCGCGGCGATTTCAGCACGTGTTCCAGGCTGCGCAAGGAAGGCGTATTGGCACTGCTGCAGGAAAGCAAAGGAGCGGACCGCAGCGGACATACATCACCGATGCACCGTATTACGCCGACGTTCAACCGGATCCTGGATCAGCACGAAGCACAGCGTATTTTTATCAGTGTTTATACACAAAGCGTTTATCGTGTACAGGAAATCATCGATTGCTGCCTGGCGCATAACCGGAAAATGGTTTTCTACAATAAAGATATGTGGGAACTGCTAAAAAACCTGAAGACCATCGGTTATGAAGTGCCGGAAGAGTGCGTGATGGATATTTCTGACTACAAGCCGGAAATGAAAAATGTCGTGATCATCATCAGCGGCCAGGGACCGAGCTTGTTCCGGATGCTCAATAATATCGCCAACAACGAAGTGGACGATATCGAATTCCATCCGGATGATGTGATCTGTCTGGCCAGCCAGGTCATCCATGGCGTCGAACAGTATTTCAAGACCATGGAAAACGATATCTATAAAGCCAACGGTCATTTGTACGTCGTGGATGCTTTAAGCATGCATCCGTCCAGAGAAGACTTAAAGATGATGCTGTTTTTGACCCGTCCGAAATACTATATTCCAGTGCGCGGGCAGTATCGCCTGCTGCATATGAATGCACAAGTTGCAGTGAATATGGGATACAGCGCGTCCAATATCCTGATCCTGGACAATGGACAGGTTGCGACGTTTGAAAAAGGCAAGCTGCGTTCCTGCAGCATGGAATTTCAGCTGAAAGATACATTGATCGACGGCAAGGAAAACTGGGATATGGCCGGTGCGGTCTTAAAAGACCGTGAGATCCTTTCGACGGACGGCGTCGTCATTTTGGCCATCGGGATCGATGCAAAAACCAAGAAGATCATCAACGGTCCGGATGTACAGACCCGGGGGCTGATTTATCTGCGTGATGCAGAATATATTTCCGGTGATCTGGGCAAGATCATGATCGATGTCATCGAAGATGATGTCAAACACAAAGTATATGAGAACGTGGAAACGCGGGAAAAAATCCGCAGCCGCGTGAAAGATTATCTGATCCACCATACGGCGAAACGGCCGATGATCTTACCTGTCATTATGGAAATTCGCAAGTAGTAAAGGAGTGATGCGGATCTATGGCTGCTGCCAAAAGAAAACGAACACAAACCAAACGAAAAACTGCGAAAAAGAAAACGAACCGCAATAAGACACAATCGAATCTTTCTCGAGTGTGTCTTCTCTTATGTTTGATCGCTGTCTGTATCATGGCTGTCTTCCGTCTGGGGATGGTCGGTACCTTCTTTTATCAGTTGTTCAATCTCTTTGTCGGTACGCTTGCCGTCCCGATGATGATCGTGGGCATTCTGATCTGTTTTATGGTGTTTTTTGATGTTTCGGTCGATTCCAAATGGATCCGTTATGTCTGGGGCGGTGTGCTGATCATTCTGTCGCTGGATCTTTTGTTGGCGGTGCAGGAATTCCCGCAGGAACCATACTGGTATGGGTTTGCCCATACCGCAGAAAATGCGATGAATATTCTGATGGACGGCCGTTCCAGCGCGTCCGGTCTGATCGGCTGTCTGCTGCTGGGGATCTTTGGCTCAATGTTCAGTACGGTCGGCTGTTATGTGATCGCAGTCCTGTTCGTAGGCATTGCGGTGGTGCTGATCGGATATGATTCATTGGCAGACATGGTACAAAACCGTGCAGAAAAAACCAAGGAAAAACCCGTCCGGACCAGGAAGAAGAAAAAAGCCGATTCCGACCTATTTATCGAAGCCGATGATCCGGAACCGGTACGAAAACCGAAACGGACCAAAAAGACCGATATTCCGGAGCCAATCGAAGCGTCGGTGGAACCGGAACCAGAGCCGATCGAAATACCGGCTGCCGAATCTGATTTTCATTCGGAAGAATATAAAGATTATCAGCTGCCCGGCCTCGATCTGCTGGAAGATCTCAGCCGCAAGTCCCGTTCCAATGCCAACGCCAATGCAGCGAAAGAGCAGGGACGCAAGCTGATCGAGATCTTAGATGAATTTGGCGTCAAGGCGGAGCTTGTGCAGATCCATATTGGTCCGAGCGTGACGAAATTTGAGATCAAACCGGAACTGGGCGTGCGGGTCAGCCGCATCAGCAATCTTCAATATGATATAAAGATGGGACTGGCAGCAACGGATATCCGGATCGAAGCACCGATCCCGGGAAAGAGTGCCGTGGGCATCGAAATTCCGAACGTCGAAAAGACCACGGTTCAAATGAAAGACTTAATGCGGTCGATCCCGCCGAAATATGCCCACCAGCCGTTATTGTTCTGCCTCGGCAAAGATTTAATGGGAGAAAATGTATACGGCCGTCTGGATAAGATGCCGCATTTACTGATTGCCGGTGCGACCGGCAGCGGTAAATCCGTCTGCGTCAATTCGATCATCTGTTCGTTGTTGATGCGCACCCGGCCGGATGAAGTCAAGATGGTGCTGATCGACCCGAAAAAAGTGGAGTTCACTCCTTATAAGGGCATTCCGCATTTGATCGCTCCGGTCATCACAGACGGAGATATGGCCAATAAAGCGCTGAAAGTCGTCGTGAAGATGATGGATCATCGTTACGATGTGTTTGAAGAACTGGGGGTCCGCAATATTACGGCCTATAACGCTTATGTCAGTGAACATCCGGATGATCATTTCAAACCGCTGCCGCGGATCATTGTCATCATTGATGAATTGGCTGATTTGATGTTGGTGGCGGCAAAAGATGTTGAATCCAGCATTCAGAGAATTACACAGCTTGCCCGGGCTGCCGGCATTCATTTGATCGTTGCGACCCAGCGTCCGAGCGTGGATGTCATCACCGGTGTCGTCAAAGCCAATATTCCAAGCCGGATCGCATTTGCGGTCTCGCAGGCCGTGGATTCGAGAACGATCCTGGATCAGTCGGGAGCCGAACGTCTGCTCGGCAACGGTGATATGTTGTATTTGCCGAACGGGGAAACCAATCCGCAGCGCATTCAAGGCGTGTTCATTAAAGACGGTGAGGTCAATGCGATCGCTTCTTATGTGAAAAAACAAGCCAAGCCGCAGTATGATGATGCTTTTGTGAAACTGCGTGAGATTGCTTCGCAGGGCGGACAGGTCGATCCGGCTTCTGTCGATCCGATTTATGAGGATGTGAAACATTTTGTGATCCAAGGCCGGCGGGCCAGTACATCTTTGATCCAGCGCAAGTTTTCGGTAGGGTATTCCCGTGCCGCCCGTTTGATGGATTTCCTGGAGGAAGAGGGAATCATCGGACCGGCCAACGGAAGCAAGCCGCGGGAAATTCTGGTGCATAATACTTTAGAAGATGAATCAGATTGATTATAATGGATTTGTTGAAGAGAAAGGATCTGTACTATGAATATTTTTTTGAATGCGGCAGGATTGAAAGATGGATGCATTTCCGATGCGGTAAGTCTCGGTGACTTCGTGTATGTGAGCGGGCAGTACGGTGAAGGAAATTCCATAGAGGAACAGACGATGGTTGCCTGCCATAAGTTGTCTCAGGCATTATCGGAGTTTGGCTTAGATCTGCGTCATGTCGTGAAGTTCACCGTCTACTTATCGGATCTGACAAAGAAAGATAAATTCCTTTCCATTTATAAAAATTTTATCGAGGCGCCGTATCCGGCCATGACCGTAGTTCAGGTCAATGCATTGGAAGAAGATGCCATGGTCAGCATCGATGCATTTGCGATCAATACGCTGCGTTATGAAAAAACCGCGCAGCAGGAAAGCTGCAGCCATAATTGTGATACTTGCGACGGCTGCTAAGACGCATGCAGATAGCACCAGATGTGGTGCATCGTAGCGCGGATGCGCTGCGGATTCTCGACCGTCAGCGATGTATGATCTTTGAATCGGATCGTACATCGTTTTTCTTTATAATCCACATCTTCAATTTCCGCGTAATTCACCCATTTACATGAGGCATGGCGGGTGGATTCAATCGGGAAGTAGATCATGGATGTGCTGACGTAGATCGGTGTAAATTTACGTTGTTTGATTTTATAACGAAACGCAGCTTTGCGCCCCTCCAGCGTTGAGCCATGTTCCAGACACAGCTGATTGAGATAAGTCATCGCATTGACAGCCGGAACGTGATTAGCAGTATCTTTCCGGACTTCGCAGACGGCTGCGCGGGCATAATCGTAATAAAAATAATTCGGCATACCCATACCTTAGCGAAAATTTCTTACAAAATCGTGACAATATGAAAAAAAACCTTCCGAAGAAGGTCAAAGCCATGATATTTTGTTTTCGGTTCCGCTGCGGATCCGGCCGATATTCGCTTTGTGACGGTAGATCACCAGGATCGTCATGATCCATGCGGCCGCGATCACGGATAAATCGGCGATGTTCCAAACCGTACCAGTAATATATAAAGCGGAAAACAACAGTGCACAGATGCTGCCAAGGGATACGAATTTGAACAGGTACAAGACCACCAGAAACATCAATAACGGAAGCAGAAAGTAGCGCGGATCATGGAAAATGAAGATCCAAAGCGACAGGAAAAAGCCAAATGAACTGGCGACAGCCTTTCCGCCTTTAAAGTGCGCGAACACCGGGAAGCAATGCCCGATGCAGCAGGCTGTACCGGCCCAGATACCGGCAGATACACTGATCTGACAGGCCAGCCCCATCGCCAGAACGACCTTCAAAGCGTCAAGCAAGATCACAATGGCGCCGACTTTTTTGCCAAGTACACGGCCGGCGTTGGTACCGCCCAAATTGCCGGACCCGTATTTCCGCACGTCCGTATGATAAAATACTTTACCGATTACCAATGCAAAGGGGATCGATCCCAAAATGTATCCCAGCGCGATGGCCAGAATCATTTTCATTTTTTTCACCTCTCCGTCTATTCTATCATTTTTATGCATAAGAAAAAACACTTATTTCGATTTCTGAAGGGAAAAGAAAACCGTTGAATTTCAACGGTTTTAGCACGATTCATCAGGAAAATCAGCGGTTTTTTCGATTCTATATGTTATAATTATCGTTGTTTGCGAAAGGAGAATGAATTTGCCAAATTCTACCTATGATGAAAACAGTATTGTGATTTTAAAAGGACTGGATGCGGTTCGTAAGCGTCCGGGCATGTATATCGGCTCCACCGATTCGAAAGGCCTGCATTATCTGGTCTGGGAGATCGTCGACAATGCGATCGATGAAGCGCTGAACGGATATGGCAATGAAATCCACATTACGTTAAATAAAGACGGCAGTGTGACCGTAGAAGATCATGGCCGCGGAATGCCAGTGGGGAAACACGCTTCAGGCGTCAGCACGCTGCAGGTCATCTTCACTGTCCTGCATGCCGGCGGTAAGTTTACCAGCAAGGGCGGCTATCGCAACGCCGGCGGTCTTCACGGTGTCGGTGCCAGTGTCGTCAATGCGCTGAGTGCCTGGTGTGAGGTGACGGTCAAAGACGGCAAAGATATCTGGTCGATGCGCTTTGAGCACGGCGATCAAAAGATCGGTCCTTTGGTGCATGAAGGCAAGACCCGCGAAACCGGCAGTACGGTGACATTTAAGCCGGACTACGACTTCTTTAAAGACAAGCGTTTTTCTTATTCAAAGATTTGTGAACGCGCCCAGGAAGATGCATTTCTGCTTCAGGGGCTGAAAATGATCGTCACCGATCTGCGCAAAGAACCGCGTGAAAATGTGTATCAGTACGAAAATGGTCTGAAAGCATTTGTGGCCGAGATCAATCGTGACCGCACACCGATGCATGATGCCTATAGTTTTTCCGGCGAGGTCCATGATATTCATGTTGACGGCTGTTTCCAGTTTACCGACGAATACCAGGAAAATGTATTTTCTTTCACAAATATGGTCCGGACACATGACGGCGGATCGCATGAGACCGGTGCCAAACAAGCATTCACAAAAGTCTTCAATGAATATGCGCGGAAAAATGGTTTCCTCAAAGAAAAAGACAAAGGCTTTGAAGGCAATGATGTCCGTGAAGGACTGACTTTGGTCCTGCACCTGACCATTCCGGAAGAATTGCTTCAGTTCGAAGGCCAAACCAAAGAAAAACTTGGCACACCGGAAGCCCGCACGGCAACGGAATCGGTCGTCAGCGAAAATCTGCGGTATTTTTTGGAAGAGAATACTGAAACAGCCAATGCGCTGGTACGTAAAATGGTCAAAGCGTCCAAGGTCCGCGCCGCGGCACGCAAGGCTCGTGATGATGCGCGCAAAGGCAAAGGCAGAAATAAATCAGAACGTGTCTTATCCGGGAAATTGGCCGGCGCACAATCGAAAGATGCCCGCCGTAAAGAACTGTATTTGGTCGAAGGCGACAGTGCCGGCGGTTCAGCGAAACAAGGCCGTGACTCGAAATATCAGGCGATCCTGCCGCTGCGCGGAAAAGTACTGAATACCGAAAAAGCCAAGCAGGAAGCCATTGAAAAGAATGAAGAGCTGAATACGATCATTCACGCCCTGGGCGCCGGTTTTGGTGCGGATTTCAATGCAGAGGATTCCAACTACTACAAAGTGATCATCATGACCGATGCCGATGTCGACGGAGCCCATATTCAGAACTTGCTTCTGACGTTCTTTTTCCGATACATGCGCGGTTTGATCACGCATCATATGTTATATATTGCTCTGCCGCCGCTTTACCGCATCGTCAAAGGCAAAAATGAATACTATTTGTATTCGGATGATGAACTGGCAGCGAAGCGCAAAGAACTCAAATCCGGTTATACATTGACCCGCTACAAAGGATTGGGAGAAATGAATGCCAGCCAGCTGTGGGATACCACGATGAATCCGGAAACCAGGACCTTGCTTTGTGTGACGATCGAAGATGCGGTGCTGGCGCAGCGCCGGGTCAGTGAATTCATGGGCGACCGGGCGGATCTGCGCCGCAGCTGGATCGAAGACAATGTCGAATTTACTTTAGAAGAAGATTATCATAAGGAGGATCGCGCATGACCAAAAAGAAGCCGGAAACACATGAACGCATTCTGCATGAAAATCTGGAAGATATCATGGCGGAAGGCTTTGCGAGCTATGCGAAATCGATCATTCAGGAACGTGCCCTGCCGGATGCACGCGACGGCCTGAAACCGGTCCAGCGCCGTATTCTTTATGCGATGTATGAAGCCGGCAACACCTTCGATAAGCCGTATCATAAATCAGCGAAAACGGTCGGCAATGTGATCGGTAACTATCACCCGCACGGTGATAGTTCAGTTTACGAGGCAATGGTCCGCCTGTCCCAGGATTGGAAGATCCGGCTGCCGTTGGTGGATATGCAGGGAAACAATGGTTCCATCGATGATGACCCGGCAGCGGCCATGCGTTATACCGAAGCCCGTCTGTCGCAAATTTCCAACTACATGTTGAAAGATATTGAAAAGGATACCGTTGAATGGGTGCTGAATTTCTCGGATGAAAAGTACGAGCCGACGGTCCTGCCGGCGCGTTTTCCAAACTTATTGATCCATGGGATCTCGGGCATCGCGGCCGGTTATGCGACCAATATTCCGCCGCACAACTTAAATGAAGTCGTGAATGCGACGATCTATCGTATCCAGCATCCGGATTGTTCCTTGGATGACCTGATGCATTTTGTCAAAGGTCCGGATTTTCCGACCGGCGGCATCGTCATGGGGGAAGAGGGCATTCGTCAGGCCTTTGCGACCGGCCGCGGAAAAGTCATGATCCGATCCAAAGTGGAAGTCAAACAAACGCGGACCGTGAAGCAGCTGATCGTCACCGAGATCCCGTATGAAGTTGTCAAATCGGCGATGGTCAAAAAGATCGATGAGATCCGTCTGAACAAAAAGATCGACGGCATCCTGGATGTACGGGACGAAAGTGACCGGACCGGACTGCGCGTAGTCATTGATCTGAAACGCGATGCCAACGATGAACAGATCCTGAATTATTTATATAAGAATACGGATCTGCAGATTTCTTATACATATAATACGATCGCCATCGTTGATAAAGCGCCGGTACAAATGTCGCTGGCGCAGTGCCTGGATGCATTTATTGCGCATCGGGAAGATGTCGT
Source organism: Catenisphaera adipataccumulans (assembly GCF_014202755.1). Taxonomy (GTDB): domain Bacteria; phylum Bacillota_I; class Bacilli_A; order Erysipelotrichales; family Erysipelotrichaceae; genus Catenisphaera; species Catenisphaera adipataccumulans. Next base: position 7,061 of record NZ_JACHHK010000010.1, on the reverse strand, counting down.
GCTGCGCCGCAGCCGCTTTGAGCTGAAGCGTAAAAAAGCCAGAGCACATATCCTGGAAGGATTGATCCGCGCGGTATCGATCATGGATGAGATCATCAAGATCATCCGGGCCTCAAAAAATAAGACCGATGCGAAAAACAACTTGATCCTGCGTTTTGACTTTACCGAAGAACAGGCAGAAGCAATCGTCACGATGCGGCTGTATCGTCTGACGAATACCGATGTCAAAGAGCTGCGGACCGAGTTTGCCGCGCTGCAGAAAGAAATCAAACAGCTGGAAGCAATCGTTGCAGACAAAGACGTCCTGCATCGGGTGATCATCGATGAACTGAAGGAAATCAATGAAACGTTTCAGACACCGCGCCGGACCCAGGTGGAGGCCGAGTTCAAGGAAATCGTCATTGATGAAAAAGCGATGATCGCCGATGAACAAGTTGTCGTTACCATCACACGCGACGGTTATGTGAAACGCGTTTCGATGCGCAGCTTCAATGCATCACAGGGTACGCCGACCGGACATAAAGACGGAGATGCCGTCTTGTGTTACGGACCAGCCAGCACGCTGGATACGCTCCTGCTGTTTACCGACCGAGGGAACTACGCCTATTTATCGGTTTATGAACTGGAGGAAGCCAAGTGGAAAGACTTGGGTTCACATTTAAGCAATTATTTGAAGATCGATGGGACAGAAAAAATGATCAAAGCCTGTCTGGTTAAATCGTTTGAGCCTTCGATCCAAATCATCATGGCTTCGAAGTATGGCATGATCAAGCGGATGCGGCTTTCGGATCTGGAAGTTTCCCGCCATAATAAAGCCATGGTTTGTATGAAAATCGGCAAACTGGATGCGATGGTGCAGGTACAGTTCTCTGATCGGCCGGATGATCTTGTGATGATGGCAGGTGTTTCTGGTTTTGCGCTGCAGTATCCGGTATCGGAAGTTGCCCGTTCGACGGCCCGCACCAAAGGTGTGAAGGCCATGAATTTACAGAAAGGAGACACCATTGCCGACTTTTGCCTGGCTGCACCGGAAACCGAGCAGATCCTGGTCATCAATACGCAGGCGCAGATGAAGCGCATGAAAGCGGATGAAATTGCCAAGATCCATCGTCCCGGCAAAGGCAGCCGCTTGTGTAAATTGGTGAAATCCAATCCAAGTCAGATCTGCCGTCTGCTGCCAGTCACAGATCAAGAGATCCAGATGATGGCCGATGATGAGGAATTGACGTTTAAAGCCAGGGATATTTCAATGATGCCGGCCTCTTCCACGTTCTCAACGCCATTTGGCAAGCATGAAAACGTCGCTGTCATTGAACCGTTGACCTGTGTATCAAATGGACAGTGGCCGGCGGAAGAAGAGGAAGTCACGCAGCAGACTTTATTTCGTTAACAGTTGAAAAAGAATGAATAAGATAGTAAAATAACCACAGATAGCGAGGATGATCAGTATGAGTCTAGGATATTCCATTTTGTATACATTGATTGGGTTGGTAATTGGCTTGTTCATTGGTTTTTATTTTACGAAGAAGCGTTTTGAAAAAGAATTAAAGGAAAACCCGCCGATCAATGAAAAAATGATTCGCGCTATGTTCCTTCAGATGGGGCGGAAGCCCAGTGAAGCGCAGATTCGCCAAATCATGAAATCTGTGAATCAGAATCGAAAATAAGAAGTGCGCAGATGCGCACTTCTTTTTATAAAGGAGACATCATGAAAACGATCAAACGAATCTTGATTACGATTGTGTTGATCATCGCATTTGCGGCCGCTGGTCTGTTTTATTATGGGTATCGGCAGTATCAGGCCTATGAATCGGAAGCGGATTTGATCACCTTGGTTGAAAATGTTCAAAGTAAGCAGAATTTTGTTTCGTATGATCAATTGCCGGAAAGTTTGGTCAATGCGACGGTATCGATCGAAGACCGGCGGTATTTTTCGCACGGCGGTGTGGATTATATCGGTATTCTTCGCGCGATTGTCAGTCAGTTTGACGACAGCTATGTACGCAGCGGCGGATCGACCATCGAGCAGCAGACGGCAAAGAATCTTTATCAGAAATATAATTCAAATTTTCTTGATTGGAAGCTGGCGGAATTTTATTTTGCCAAAGAGCTGGAGCAAAACTATTCGAAAGAAGAAATTTTTGCGCTCTATGTCAATATCATCAATTACGGCGATAACAATATTGGGATCTGGGAAGCGTCTGAAAATTATTTCGGTGTGGAACCGTCTGAATTGACCTTGGCACAAAGTTCGCTGCTGGCCGGTATTCCGCAGTCACCGAGCCATTATCAGCTGTCGGATCACTATACTGAAGCCAAGCAGCGGCAGAAGCTCGTTTTAAATGCGATGGTGCGTGATCAAAAGATCACGCAGGCAGAGGCGGATGAAGCCTATGCCGAAGATGTCAATTTACAATAAATCCGCATCAATCTGATGCGGATTTTAATCGTTCACATAAACCGGTTTGACGGATATGCGTCTGTTTGATACGTACCTGTGTTTCAAATACTTCGCGGCTGCCGACTAAATAAAGCTGCTGCTTGGCGCGGCTGACGGCTGTATAGAGCAGACGCTTATTGAGCATCGAACGAGTGTACGGCGAAATGACGCAGATGACACTGCGGTATTCGCTGCCTTGTGCTTTATGGATACTAATGCACCAGGCATGCTTCAGATAGATCAGGAAATCATCATCAAATTCCACGATCTTGGTTTGAAAATCAATGCCGATCAAGACATTGCCTTTGTCTTTTTCGATGTATTCAATGATGCCGATGTCACCATTGTACACATCCTCATCGGGCATGTTCTTCAGAAGCATGACTTTGTCGCCTTCCCGGAATATCGTTGTGGCAATACGGTATTCATGCTTATTTGATGCGGCTGGATTCAGCAGGTCCTGCATCGCCCGGTTGACTGCATCAATGCCTTCGATGCCTTTGTACATTGGGGCGAGGACTTGAATATCCGGATCTTGATCTGCTATTTCCAATATCGTCGGAATGATATCTTCCGGCTTTTTTTCAAGCAGTTCCACACCGTCCTGATAGGTGCATGTCTGTTCCTGGCGGATATCTTTGGCTAACTGTACGATGCCGGAGCCGGCCGCCTGACGATAGATCTTTTTCAGGTGCATGATCGGACAGATCCCTGATTCAATGATATCCTGGAAGACCTTGCCCGGACCGACGCTTTCCAGCTGGTCTTCATCGCCGATCAGCAGGATCCGGCAGCGCGGCGGCAGCGCAAGCATCAGGGAGGCAAATAAATGGGTATCGACCATGCTGCATTCGTCAATGATCAAAAAATCAATATTAAGCGGATTCTCTTCATTGGCCGCAAACGAATTGTCATCTTTGTTCCATTTTAACAATGAATGGATGGTCTTGCTGTCGTAGTCCGACAGCGCGGACAGACGCTTGCTGGCACGGCCGGTCGGTGCACACAACTGCACGACTGATTCTGGGAACAGGGTACGGCACATTTGCAGGATGCCGCGTACCGTTGTCGTCTTGCCGGTACCTGGTCCGCCGTTGATGATCATCAGAGAATGACGGAAAAACGCACGGATGGCTTCTTTCTGCACTTCATCGAAAGTGATCACTGCTTCGAATTCAATACCGGAGATCAATGTATCCATGGTTTCATCATCCGTTGATTCGACCGGAAAGATATGTGCTTTCAGCTGCTGGGCGATGATCGTTTCATCTCTGTACAAGCCGAATGGATAAATGCGGCGGCCGATGACATCGATGCTGTCCCATTGTGTCAGCCGTTCCAAGGCGGCATCCAGCAGCTCGTTATCATAAGGGAACATACGGTGAAATTTTTCCATCGCAATATAGGTATCACCGGTACGCATGGATTCATTGCGAAGCCGATCAAAAACCATCGCGTCCAGACGGCGCAGATCGTTTTTCTCCATCCCCATGCCGTCGGCGATCTTCAACGCAGATTTATAACCGAATCCGTAGATTTCATAGAAAGGAATGAAGCAGTCTTCATGCAGTATTTCTTTGATACTTTCGTAGTTTTCCTGCAGCAGGGCGATTTGATTCGGCGTCAGTCCGTAGTTCATCAACTGAACATAGGTGGAATCGAATGTTTCAAAGTTTTGGATACCGGCAGCGATGATCTCCCGTTTCGAAGCCGACAGAGAAGGGACATCATTCAGGCAGCCGGGATCTTTTTTTATTTGTGCCAAACAGTCTTCCCCCAGCGCATCGACAATCGATTCTGCCGTTTTCGGACCGATGCTCGGAAAGTCTGCACTGCTCAGAAAACGGATCACGGTATCCTTCATGCTCGGCAGTTTCGGAACGGCAGAATGGATGCTGAACTGTTCTCCATAACGACGATGTACGATGTATTCACCGGTGAGTTCATATTCCCGGTCGGTGACGGCCTCCGGCATCGTGCCGGCGCCTTTGAATGTCTGATGTGTTTTTAGATCGACAAAACGCGCAACCACATAATGGGTGCGCGGCTGTTCATAAATGACATAATCAAGGCGGGCATTGATGATCTCAGTCAAGATCGGACCTCTCCGGCTTGAATGATCTTTTCATTCAAATCAACACCGTCCTGGTATACTTGTTCGATCGTTCCGCCGCCGATGCATTTCATGCCATCATAGAACACAGCTTCCTGTCCGACCGTTACTGAAGCGACGGTCTGCGGATATCGAACCAGAGCAGACGTTTCATCGATTGGTTCGATTTGAATGTCCTGATCTTTCTGACGATAGCGGAACTTGGCCGTGCAGTGCTCAGGAATCTCGTTTTGATCCGGCAGCAGCCAGTTGATATCTTTGACCAGACAGGCATCGCTGTGCAGCCAGCTGCGGCGGGAAGTATGGCAGACAAAGAGAATGTTTTTCTGCACATCCTTGCCGACAACGAACCATGGGCCTTTGATATGGTTGATGTTCAGGCCCTTGCGCTGTCCGATCGTATAGTAAAGGACCCCCATGTGACGGGCAATGACCTTGCCTGTATCCACATCGACAATATCTCCTTCCTGGCTAGGCAGGTAATTGCTTAAAAACTCGCGGAAATTTCGTTCACCGATGAAGCAGATCCCTGTACTGTCTTTTTTTGAGGCCACGCTTTCCAGATGAAGTTCTGCGGCAATGCGGCGGACCTCCGGCTTTTCGATCTTACCCAGCGGGAAAAGCGTGTGCGCAAATTTCTCTGCACCAACCTGGCAAAGAAAGTAAGTCTGATCTTTATTCTGATCCTTGGAGCGAGTCAGATATGTAAATCCGTTTTTGGTCAGCGTATCCGCATAGTGGCCGGTGGCAACACAGTCAAAACCAAGATCCATTGCCCGTTCATAGAATTTATCAAATTTGATGTATTTATTACAGAGTATATCCGGGTTTGGGGTCCGGCCTTTTTTATATTCGGATAAAAACGTTTGGAACACGTCATCCCAGTATTCTTTGATATAGTCGACGCGCTGCAGCGGCAGGCCAAGCTGGTCAGCGACCTTTTTGGCATCGGCATAATCCTGCTCCTGCGGGCATTGATCATCGAAGATGGTCGGATTGCCGGCAATATCATTGTTTGCGTAACTGTCCCAGTTGCGCATAAAGCAGCAGGTCACATCATATCCTTGTTTTTTCAGTAAATAAGCTGCTACTGCAGAATCGACGCCGCCGCTTAAACCGACTAATACTTTCATGGTACATCCTCCTTCGGATATTATACTATATTATATACTGAGGTTTTGCTCATTCAGTCTAAGTTCTGAAGCTCTACGGTATTTTCTCACAGAATTCCTGATCTGTAAAACGGAATGCGGCAGGAAACCGGCAGTGATTCACTGCACCCAAACGGCTTCGATGATCAGCGACGGAATGCTCGGCCCTTCCATTCTATTGTTTGCCTCATCCATGAAAATTGGTTGAAAAAACCTATGGCTGCATCCATAGGCTTTTTGAATTTTCTTCGGGATCATTTTCGTTGGGCTTCAGGAAACGGATCCTTATGGATCACATTTTGCTTTCAATTTTGTATAAATATGATGTGTTTTCTTTTTACTTTCTAAATTGAAAACAGATATTTTGGATGAATCCTTTTTTTCAACCACGATGTAAGCCTCTGCATGTTTATCAATATATCATTTACATTGATTGATCGATCGAATCGTATTTTCGTCTGAAACCAGAAAATCAACATTCGCATCGCCCAAATAATAATCATCATTTCCCCATCGATAACCATTGGCGGCAATTTTTATTTGAACATCCTCATAAAATATTCAATCTTGCCGATTTGATCATAGGGCAGGGTTTCATCCTCTTTGAATTCAACAGAACTCGAGTTTAAAGATGCGATCACTTTTGGATTATCCTTAATAGCGGTGATCATAGAATAACTGCAGAACATCGCAATAATGAGGATGCCGAATACAACGATGCCTTTTTATTTTTCTGCAGTTTGGGACTGACAGCGAACGGCAGAACGAGGAAACATGCGATGATGAACAGAGTCAGTTGACCGGCCGAATTTTCATCCATGTCGATCGTAACTCGGCAAATGACTGACACCGCAATGATGAGAATTAATAATATTGTTGATTTTTTATCCATAACAACCTCTTATCGGGATCCTGCACCCAGACTGGAAGATAAGCACCTTATGCGTTTACTAACCGTATTTTGTCATTGATAAATAAATTGTATAAAAGGCACAAGATGAAGGTCAAATCTTAATTTCGTCATGATGAATATGCAGGGTAACGGATTGGCTGAAGATGTATGGTCTTGGGTTGATGACGGAAAAGATACAAAGAAAGGGAAGCATTTTTCACTTTCAGTGTTGATTTGAGCTGAATCGATCCATAAGAAAGAATCCTCTCTGGAATTGTTTTATGATCCCATGTGTGGATGCACTTATATGGATCACTTTGAAACGATGCGTGCCGTTCAGCAGATGCCGTCCCATCCATTTTCGCAATAAATTCTATACTATAGTTAACGGGTCATAAACGAACGTTTTACGCAACAAGAATCACAATAAGCAAAGCAGTCATCTTATGGTGACTGTTTTTTTTG
>NZ_JACHHK010000009.1 GCF_014202755.1 Catenisphaera adipataccumulans | reverse complement strand
CCGGAACCTGACGCAGAAGCCGGGCACACGGAATGCCGACCACGATTCCCAGTATGATCGGCAGAAAGATCATGACCGGGATCACAGCCAGCAGCGCAGCACCGCCCTGTCCGCTGACCTGCGCAGTTGCCACGGCATTGACCGAGAAGAACACCACAATGCCGACGACATCATCCAAGATGGTCATCGGGATCAAAGTATCGGTCACCGGGCCGCTGGTATGAAACTCACGGACAATGGACAAAGCCGGGGCCGGTGCGGTCGCCAAGGCAATGCCGCCGAAAATGAACCCGACGTAGATCGGCATATTCAAATGAACGCAGATCAAAGAAAACGCCAGCGAAACGACCACAAATGTCGAAAGGGACTGCCACAACGTGGTGACGATCAGTTCCCGGCCGTATCGTTTCAGCCGTTTCCAGATCAACTCACTGCCCAGCATCACGCCGAAGGAAACCTGCATCCACTGAATAATTGCTTTATAGACGCCGTCATCGATCAACGTCTGCGGCATCAGGTTCAGTCCGTGCGGTCCCAGCAGCATGCCGCAGATCAGCCAGCCTAAGATCGCCGGCAGCTTAATTCTCCGTACCAGTTCACCGGCACCGAATGCCAGCGCCAACATTAACACCCAACGTATATAGATCATGATTTTCTTTCTCCTTCCGCAATGCCATATAAAATGTAATCGGCAATCTGATGGATCGCCTGTTCATGCGCGGCCAGCCGTTCTGACCACGATACATCATGAAATTTTCCGCTCGTAAAATAACTATTGAACATCTCCTGCATCATGGAAAGATACGTTTCAGCCGATGCTGCTGAAACCCCTGCACGTAAAGTAACAGACTGAAGAATACGGGCGGTCATTTGTTCATTATATTGATGAAACGGTTTCAGCAGTTCCTCTACTTCTTTCCGGCAGTCAGCCGGCGGATCGAGCAGTGCTTCAAAGAAGATCCGGCTTTCTTCCGGATAGGTCCGGATGAAATACAAACGTACATCCAGATACTGCTGAATATCGGCCGGCGGATCCTGCGCCAAACAATGCATCATTTGTTCGCAGCTGGCCTGCAGACAGGCAAGATAGAGCTGTTTTTTATTGCCGAAATGATGATAAATCAAGCCTTTGTTGATGCCGGAGCGACAGACTGCATTCAATGCACCGGATTGATAGCCGACGCGGCCGAACTCTGTGATCGCGGCCCGCAGTATCTTATTTTTTGTTTCTTTGGTTCGTTCTGCCTGTTTCATCGTTGATATCATACAACTAATTGACCGTTCGGTCAATTTTTTATTCTTAAAAAGGCTTCTGGATCACCGGAAGCCTTTTTCGATCGGAACCATACAATGAATGCTGTCCTGTTTGACCGTGACTGTACATTCGGTCAACGGGATCTGCGTACACTGGGCATCCATCCCATAAAGGATCAGCGCCAGGCGATGTCCTTTGCGGACCATATAGTCCATCGGAATCAGATCCAGCGTATATGTGTAATATGCATTGATCTTCAATTCTTGTTTACAATAATCATTTTCCCGATTCTGCGCGTTCATCCAGCCGCGGGTGATCACCCCATATGGTGCGTGTACTTTTTTGAATTCATAGTGGCTGTATTCATCCCCATCGGCTTCGCCGTTCAACCGGTCATCTTCCCCAAGATCCGCCAACATGGCGCTGAGGATGGCAGTTGGCTGATCTAGTTTTGCTTCGAATGTCAGCTTGATCGTTCCGGAGATCCGCCGGTTTTCCGGTAACGGCTCACTCAGAAAGCGCAGTTTATTGGCTGAATCGGATAAAACCAGTTCATCGAGCCACGCCTGCGGTTTCGGATCTTGCGGATCAAAACAGCTGTTTTTCCAACCGTCGGTAAAGGATGCTTCCCCCTCGGCATCGATCGGGAATGCAGCTCGCGACTCTATAACCGGCCACTGCCGGAATGTTTCCCAGACTTTCTGATCCAGGTTATTTTCAATGATGACCGCGTCTTCTTTCTCAACGCCATTGTCAGCCCCTTTCAAATAATGATCCAGCCAACGGTCGATCAATTCGACCGTGTGCGCACCTTCCAGGAAATACGTATAGATATGTGCCCCGCGGTGCAGATACAATTTGGATTCGATCCCGCGGGCCTGCAGACCTGTAAACAAATCAACGGCCTGCTTCGGTTTCACGTTCCAGTCATTCAGTCCTTGAATGATCAAAGCGCTGGCCTTGAAAGAATCCAGCTGATTTAAATAATTGCGCTCATCCCAGAATCGGTTATAGTTGGCCGATTCACGGTCAATGTGACGTTTGAACCAGGTCTGGCTCTTTTCAAATTCTGGTTTGATCTGTTTTAAGTCTTCCGGATCGTACGTGCGGGAAAAACAATACTTTGCCAGGATATCGATATCATCGCCCTGCCAGCCTAAAGCCGGCAGATTCAGACCATGCATCCGATAATATTCATACCAATTGCTGATGCCGGCCTCCGGAATGATGGTTTCCAGCCCTTTTACACCCGTAGCACCGACCCCGATGCACATGGTGCCTAAATAAGAACGTGCCGACATAGCGACCTTTCCGGTACACCAGTCTGCCCTGATCTCGATGTTGTCCGTTAGATTCGTAAATGCCCGGCAGCGGCCGTTGAGCCAGTCGATGACCGAACGGAAAGCCAGGATCTCTTCCCGGGAGCCGCTCAATGTTATACCTTGAGAGCCACGCGTTCCTAAGCCGGCGCTGAACACGGAAGCATAACCGCGTTCCAATAAATGATCATACAGCGGCGAAATACATTCAATATCGGTGTAATCCGGGGTGATATTGGTTTTCGCGAAACCGGCGGTCTGCCGCGGTTTCTGCGGCTGAACCGTTCGGGATACACTGAAATCAAAGGTGATGTCCGCTTTGGTAATGGACTGCTGCGGAAAAGCCTGCACATCTTTGTGCACATCATACAAATCGTACCAATCTTCGTTGCAGTGCATCATGTACGGATTGGCCACAAAGACAGCCGGCACTTTTCCGGACTTCGGCCGTTTGATCAGCACGCGGATCAAATCCAGCATGCCGTCATGATCCGTATCCACCGGGGTCTCGACCCAGACTTGTTCAAAAATATATTCCACGATTTATCCCTGCTGTACGACGTGTTTTTTCAAATACCGTTTCCAAACCACAACGAAGACGGCGCCCAGCAGCAGCATGACGATCAAGAATCCGAAGAATTTCAAATAGCCGTCATAGCCTGGGTTATTGTCGACCAGCACACCGGCGATCAACGAAACAAAGATCTCCGGTAAATAACCAATCGTTGAAATAATACCGGCTGCTGTACCGGCGTATTCTTCCGGCAGCGAACCTTCGTCCATCATGGCCCAGGTCTGCGCATAGTTGACATTATAGAACACGTAAATAATGATAAATAATACCGTAAAGGCAGCGATGCTTCCTTTATTCTGCGGCAACATCAAGATAGCACCAGTACCCAGCGCCATCACCAAGAAAGAAACCAAAAGCGCGTTGCCGGTACCGAATTTATCGGTCACAAAACCGCCGCCGATGTTGCCGGCCAGTGAGAACCAACGTTTCAAGGCCGCCAGCGTTGCCGCAAACGTGACCGAAGCGCCGAGGATACCCGTCGCATACGGGGTGAAATAATACAAAGACAACGTAAATACATAGTTGCAGAATGTTACGAATGAAATGATCCATACCGCCGGCATCTTGATGACCTTGCCGATACCTTTGAATGTCACCCGGTCACTGCTGGTGATGTTATCGTCGTCATGAACCAGCAGGAACGCGGCAATGCCCATGGCAATCGTCAATACAGAATAGAAAATAATGACATATCGCATTCCTCTGGCTTCATCATTCATGGAACCAATACCAACGCGGAAAGCCGCAACAGCGCCCATGGCCATCAGCGCCGCCGCAATACCGCGGCCGCCTTCAAAGAAACCGAACGCCTTGCCTTGATCACCCGATCCGGACAGAATGCGGACCGCCTTCACGCAGGCCGGCCAGAATGCAAACAAGGAAGAAACGCCCCAGAAAGCATACAGGCAGCACAGCTGAATAAAATTCAGCGGCAGCAGATGGACAAAACCGCCCAGTCCGGTACCGATCAATGACAGCGTCAAGATCATCCGGGTCGAAAAACGGTCTGCTACGACCCCGCCGAACAGATACGAAATCATTCCGAAGACACCCAGGATGCTGCCGAACCAGCCCATCTGTGTGTTCGTCAGATGATACGTCGATAAATACACGTCATAATAATCAAAACGGAAATAAGGCAATCCGTAAATGATCGCCCCTCCGAACGCGACGATGATGATGGCCCAGAAGTTCCGCGTCATCTTCTCGCCAAAGCCGAGTTTCGCCATGAACTTTTTCATACTTCTTCTCCTTCACTTTCATGTTTATTGAATTTTCGCAAACCGATCCAGAGCACTACAGCCGCTAGTACATAGCAGACCGCTGCATAGTAATAAGCCGTCTGATAACCGGATTGTTCCGTAAATAAGAAATTACCTGTAAACAAACCGCTTAAAATGCTGACAATGCCGCTGGCAAAATTTACGATGGCCGTATAAATCGGCCTTAGTTCCGTATCATGGATCACATCCATCGAAACTGCACTGTCCGCCGGTGAGCTTAAGTTTGCCAGACCGGCGCGCATAAAGAGCGCAAAACCGACGATCGGCACCATCAACGAACCAAAGGACTGCCCATTTGCGATCATCAACATAAACGGAATGCAGCCGATGACCGTAAATACAATAGTCCCCACTTTGCCGAATTTCTTCACGGCACGCGGTGTAAAAAACATAAAAACCACGATCGCAATGTAGGAAATCGACACCATCAACGATGAGGTCGCCTTATCAATATGCAGATTTCGGTTCAGGAACACCGTATAATACGGCGTAAATAATCCCATTCCGAAACTAATTAACATCCAGTAGAGCAGATAAAACCGGGCGCCCCGATTGAGCAGGACCTTGCCGGATAACTGCAGTTTTTCTTTAAATGGAATGACTTCTTTGTTTTCCTTTTGATAATCAGATTTCTCTTCCTTGATCAGTAACACCGGAATGATCGAAGCCAAGGTGATGATCCCAACTGCCAGCAGCACAACACGATTGGCAGACATATACGATTGATACATCGGTGCGGACATCTTGGTGATATAGCGTGTGGCTTCTTGTGCGGCACCGTACGAGATATGTGCGATCACCGAAAAAGCCCGGACCACAAAGTATCCGCCCAGATACGTCGCCGCAAAATAGCCGATGTATCCCATATAATATGTCCGGGTATACCAATAGATTTCTTTTTCGCCCATGTCCTTGGTATAGGCTGCGACATATGGTGCTAACATCACAAAATGCAGCTGTACACCGGTCAGTGCCAGCACCGTTGCCAGATAAAGCAAGGTCTGACTGACAGCGCCGTTCTGGACGACGCAAAAAAAAGCCGCGGCCGTACCCAGTGAACAGAACATCAGCAGTTTTTTATAACCGATTTTCGGCACGGCCAATAAAAACAACGCTGCTACAAACGTCGCATAGCCATAAAAAGCCCAGAAAGACGTTGCGATCTGCGGCGAGACATCCTGCAGATAGTTCACATAAGTATCGTATAAGACACCGCTGGCAAGATTATTGATGACATAACTAATAATAAATAAGATAATATTCCGCTTTTTTCGCTTCTCCATAACATCTATTCCCAAATAATATGTAAATTTTACCCCTTTATAGTTCAAATTTCCATAAAATGTCGTAAATTATACATTTGTGCTGTTTGGGACATTTTATCCGGTGATCTTCCGCCGCAGTTCGTCGACCAGCGTCCTGCGTCCAGAATCCGCCAGCTGCATCAAGAAATTAAAAAACATCTGACGCTGTTCTTTCGGCATGTTCCCCAATGTCTTCATGACATTGCCGATCGACTGGACTTTATGCGCATTGAAATCCGTCAAGGTCGACGTCTCTTCAAAGAATGAAAACAACGCGTCGCAAAAAGCCTTGCGCTGCTGGGCATCAAACTTAGCCACCCAAGTACGCATGGTCTGATCAAAAAACAAGCTCATTGCCGTACGGTTTTCGGCCCGGTCGAAATGATCGCGCATGACCTGCCAGGACATCGCATCGTGCTGCATCACACCGCGTTCGGTGCTTTTGACGATCGTGTTCTCCAGATTGTTGGAAAGCAGGACACCGATCACAGCTTCTTCCGGGATCACGCTGATCACTTTGGGCAGCAAGGCTTGATACGCTTCCGTCTGCGTGATCTCGTCGATGAAACCTGGCGCATCGAAAGAAAAAATATAACGCACCGGGATCGACGGATCACAGAAAGCGCCGGCATAAATGGCGAAATTGCCGCCTTTTGAATGACCGCCCATATCGATGGTGACATGCTTTTTCCCGGAAAAGTGTTCGTTCACATACTGCAGCGCGGCCTTCTGTCCGGGTGTCTCCGACAAATAACTTAGATTAAAGTCTTCCCGCCAGCCGACAAAGGTATCATCGGTCCCGCGGAAAGACACATATGCATGGGTATCATCGATCCAGATCGTCACCGCCGACATTTGAGCTTCTTTTTGTTCATTGACCTGATTGACATAATCGGACAAACAAATGTTTCGGTAACGATCGGAATGGGCTGCCTTTTCCATCAGAAAAGGTGCCTGCTTGTAGAATGTCGTACGGGCTTTCAGTTCCTCCCGGGTATGCAGCGCAAAATAATCCGTGCACACTTCCTGAAGCGTGCGTTTTGGTCCGGCCAGAACACCGTCGAAATCCACATACGATAAGTAGGCGAAAATCAATTGATCGATTTCATTCCACGGACTGACCACGGCACTCAAGTCGCCGCGCCAGTCAACATAGTCCATCATATTCGGCATAGCCCTATTATACACGAAATGAACATTTCGGCCAGTTATCTTCTTTTCCCGAAGAAAACAAATAAAAAGCCGGATTAATTCTCCGGCTCAATTAATTTCAGCAGCTCCAGCATGCGGTTGAGATCTTCTTCGTTTTCATAATGGATCGATACTGCATGTTCCGTGATCCGGACCGGTGTCTGGAAGTATTCTTCCAGCTTGCGGCGGGCATCTTTCACGAAGATGCTTTCCTGAAATTTTGGTTTTTCCTCTTTTTTCTTTGTCTGATCTTTGACCAGCTGTTCTACCTTACGTACCGAAAGTCCTTCATCGGCCGCCCGATGGGCAATCTGGCGCATACGATCTTCATCTTTCAGTCCTAACAGGGCACGGGCATGTCCCATGCTTAATTGTTTATCAATGACCATCTGCTGGACATCTTCCGGCAGTTTCAATAAACGCAGGGTATTGGTGATGTGTTCACGGGATTTACCGACGCGGCGGGCCAGCTGTTCCTGCGTATAGTTCAGACGTTTGATCAGTTGTTCATACGCTTTGGCCTCTTCAATGATATTCAGATCCTCTCGCTGGATGTTCTCCAACAAGGCGATCTCCATCATCTGCTGATCATCGAAATCTACGACGATCGCCGGGATATACGTCTTGCCGGCTTGCTTGGACGCACGAAGGCGGCGTTCGCCGGTTACCAATTCATACCCTTGAATCGATTTCTTGACCAAGATCGGTGTGAATACCCCGTGCTGGCGGATCGATTCGCTCAATTCCTTCAATGCTTCCGGTTCAAAAACTTTACGCGGCTGATAAGGGTTCGGGCGGATCTCATCCACCGGGATCTGCAGCTGTTCGCGCTGGTCCTCGCCATTTTGAATATCTTCCAACATTCTTGAGACATCTTGTCCAAAGATAGAATTCAATCCTCGTCCTAAACGGGAATTGTCTTTGGCATCATCCATGATTTCATCCCCTTTCGTTTCGTTTCAGAAACTCTTCGGTCAACGCACGATACGCCTTGGCACCGATGCATGCATTGTCATATTCGAAGATCGACTGACTGCGGCTGGGCGCCTCGGATAATCGGACATTGCGCGGGATCGCAGTCTGGTACACTTGTTTACGGAAATTCTGCCGTACTTCCTGCGATACCTCTACACTTAATTTCGTCCGAACATCGAACATTGTCAATAAGATTCCTTCGATTTTCAAATCTGGTTTATACGTTTTCTGCACCAGCCGGATCGTCAAAAACAATTGTGTGACACCTTCCAGGGCATAATACTCACACTGCACCGGAATCAGCACGCTGTCCGCTGCGGTCAGCGCATTGGTGGTCAGCAGTCCCAAAGACGGCGGACAGTCGATAATGATATAGTCATAATCGTCTTTTACTTGATCCAGCTGATTTTTCAGCAGCCGTTCCTTGCCGTTATCAATTTTATCCATGACCAGTTCGGCACCGGCCAAACTGATATTGGACGGCAGAATGTCCAAGTCCGGGTGCTTTTTATGTACGATCGAACGACGAATATCCTGCTCTTCTAAAATAACGGAATACACATTTTCCCCATGGATCTCATCCAGCCGCAGCAGACCGTGGGTCGCATTGGCCTGCGGATCAAAATCTACGATCAGTACTTTTTTGCCTTTGTAGGATAAGCAGCTGCTTAAATTGATCGCGGTCGTCGTCTTGCCGACGCCGCCTTTTTGATTCGTAATTGCGATAACTTTTCCCATCTTTATTCTCCTAACGGTTTTTTCTTCATTTGTCCGTAGTTCCGCGGATATTTTTTTGGCGTTGATCTCACTTTACGGAAATAGAAATTCAAATGTTCCGCATCCTCGATCGTGACTGCCTTTTCCTGTTCTAGTTTCATTCCCAGGATCTTCATTGCCTGAGAAGCCTGATCCAATTCAATATTTCCATTTCGCCCTTTTAAAGCGATCATCAATCCATCAACTTTTAACAGCGGCGCACATAGCTCCATCAACAGCGTCATCCGGGCAACGGCCCGCGCTGACACATAATCGAAGCTCTCCCGCCGCTCTTTGACAAAATCTTCTGCCCGCGCACAGACGATTTCAACCGGTACACTGCATTGTGTTTTAACTTCTTCCAAGAAACGGCATCGTTTATGGTTCGGCTCAAGCAGCGTGACCTGCAGCTGCGGATAGACGATCGCTGCCGGGATGCCCGGGAAACCGGCACCGGATCCAACATCGCATAAGGTGCCCGCCGGCAGATCGACAAACGGCATGACCGAATCATAAAAATGTTTTTCCCAGATTTCTTCTTCATCGGTGATCGCAGTCAAGTTCATCTTCTGATTCCATGAACATAACAACTGTTGATATATTTCGAACTGCTCCTGCTGGCGTTCGTTGATATTTAACTTTTGGATAAATGCTTCTTTTTTCATATGCTTCATTATATCATACTCTTTCTTCTTCGACGGTTTTATCATATTCGTAAATATGACATTTATTATGTCGTTTTATTCAAGCTAAAAGTGTGTTATAGTCACTTTGGAGGAATAAATCATGGACCAATATGATCAGATTGCCGATCAGCTGCAGTCGCTGCCGTATCGGCAATTAATGACGTATTATCGCTGCGCTCTGCGGGAAGTAGAAACCAAGTTCAGAGTGCTTGATGATCAGTTTTCTTTGTTTTATGACCGGAATCCGATCGAATCCATCGAATGCCGCATCAAATCACAATCCAGTATTTATCATAAATTAAAAAAGCGGAATCTGCCGTTCACACTGGAATCCTTGGAAAATAATATCTTTGACATCGCCGGGATCCGGGTCATCAGTTCGTTCAGTGACGATATTTATATGCTTGCGGGCACCTTGCTCAAACAGGACGACATCCGTCTGGTCGAGCGCAAAGACTACATTAAAAACCCGAAACCAAACGGCTATCGGAGCCTGCATTTGATCGTGGAAGTGCCGATCTTCCTGGCAAATGAAAAGAAGTGGATGAAAGTTGAAGTCCAGTTCCGCACCATTGCGATGGATCTGTGGGCCAGCCTGGAACACAAACTGCGTTATAAAAAAGATCTGCCGCAGTCCCGTCTGGATGAAATCAGCCAGGATTTATTGGATTGTGCCGATCTCTGTGCACAGTTAGATGAAAAGATGGGAAAATTAAAACGGACCGAGAATCAGCCCGTCATCGAATAGGATCGCAGTGCGGTCCTTTTTATAAAAAGATCAGGGAATCATTCCCTGATCTTTACTTTTACATGAACTTGATCACCGATCTCTTTATGAAGCGTCTGCCGGATCGCTTTGCGGATCCCCAAAATATAACAAATGGTGCCGTCTTCATTTTTTACTCCCATATTGACAATACTGCCGTCATACGGAATGCCTTCAAATTCGGCATGCACCTTGATGCGCCCTTTGCCGAACTCCCGGCGGATATCCCAGGGGAAGATCACATAAGCACCGCCGCGGTCCGCGCCCTTGATCACCGCATCAAACTCATACATACGGCATTTTCTCCTGCATGATCTGATCGATGCAGAATACGACCCGCTGGGTATTTTGGCCGTCTGTAAAGAACATGTATTTTTTACGGAACTGTTGGTTTTTCTGCGGATCAAAAGACTTCAGATCACTTAGCGCATCGATGATTTCCGCTTCATTTTTGCATACCATTCCTGGAAATTCCGTGAAATCGACGTTCAGACCGATCGTCTGTTTGTATTCTTCTAAATCGGAAACATACGCAAACCACGGCTTATCCAGCAGGGAATAATCAAAAATCACAGAACTGTAATCGGAAATCATACAGTCGCTGACCTGCATCAGCTGATACAGATCTTCATTGTTGACATTGATGGCGGTCGGACTGTCGATCTGCACATCGCCGAGCAGCGGATGAAACTTATACAAGATGATCCAGTCCGGCAGAGCCTGCTGGACTTTGGCAATATCAAACGAATTGACCTTCATTCCATCGACAAAGTTGCCGCGGAAGGTCGGCGCGTACAGGCACAATTTCTTTCCGGCACACTGTGGATATTTGCGATAAAATTCATCCGTTTTTGTGCGGTATAAAAGATCGGTACGCGGCATGCCCGTCACCAGGACATGATCTTCCGGTACATCAAACGAACGGCTGTATACGGCTTTCCAATAGGGCGCACTGCAGATCACGTAATCATAGTTGGCGATCGGATAACGGCGTTTGATCTCGTTACCGAATTTTTTCACCGCTCCGCATGCATGCCAGATCTGCAGCACTTTACAATGTTTCGGTTTATACGTACTGATCACAAAATTGTTGTCGTTGAGGATCACCAGTTTGGATTTCTTATATTCCACCAGCTGATGCAGACAATTCAGAAAATAGTTCCATTGTGCCTTCAGGCTGTTGGTCTTCATCAAGATCAAATTCTGATGAATATCATATTTCTGTTCCTGCTTCAGCAGATCATAAATCAGCTTAAAATCACCGGTCATCTTCTCTTCCTGCAAAGAGACAAAAGTGATCCGGTCCTCCTGCGGCCGCACATAGAACGTCAGCAGATCGACGATCCGTAAAGCGATCGACAAGATGATCTTCTGCAGTCCCATGATCAGTCTTCCTTTCCGAAGACAATATCAATGACACGTTCACTGGCTTTGCCGTCCTGCCATACATTGAACTGTTTATTGAATCGATCCAGCCGGTCATAATCGTATTTACCGGCTTTGATGTCGGCCAGCAGTGTATCTTCGTCTTCGATGATATCTCCCGGCATGGTTTCATAAATATCAAAATAGAAACCGCGCAGTTCATCGGCATATTCTTTTAAATCAAACATGTAGAAATACATCGGCCTGCGTAAGTTCGCATAATCAAAGAACACGCTGGAATAATCGGTGACCAGCACATCGCTGATGACATAGAGATCATTAATATCGGCATTCGCATCGATGTTGATGATGAAATCCTGCAAAGTCGGATCGTTTTCAAATCGGTTGATGATCAAATAATGCGGCTTGAAAATGACGATGTATTCATCGCCCAGCACCTGTTTCCATTTGCGGAAGTCCGCTTTCAGTTCGAATGTATAGCCGCGGGTGTTATAGGAATTGTCCCGCCAAGTCGGCGCATACAAAATGACTTTTTTATAGCCTGGAATATTGTATTTTTGTTTCAAGTCAATGATTTCCTGTTTTGTGATATTGGTCAGGAAATCGTTCCGCGGATAACCGGTTTTGATCAGCCGCTCCGGTTCGATGCGGAACGCGGTCTGGAACACTTCAAAACTGAACGGATTCGGCGCGATCATATAGTTGTATTTTTTTACATCGTTGTCATAGGTGTCCGTCATTTGTTTTCGGGACATGCCGCTGCGGTAGAACGTCTGATTTTCGGTCTCCACAATATCATAGGCCAGACGCTTCAGCGGTGTGCCGTGCCAGGTCTGCAGATAAACCTGATCCGGTTTTTTCTGAATATAGCCCGGCAGCTTGCAGTTGACGATCCAGTACTTGGCTTTGCACATATAGTAAAAATACGTCAACGAATTGTACCGAATCACCTGACTGCGTTCGATCGATGTCTTGGTGTTTTTCAGCGCCCAAACCAAATGGTAGTTATCAAAACGCGGCTGTTTAAGCATTTCGATATGAATATATTTCGGGTTGCACGTATAACCGCGGCCATGGAACGCAATAAAGATGACAGTATGATCATCGGTCTTCACGCACTTGAGCATCACCTTATAGACGACTTTAAAACAACGAATGGCCATTCGTTTCGCATGCCGTATCATATTCTGTTTCCAAGTCTTTTTACTTTCCATGGCTTTACTTCCTTACTCTTTTCCTAACAGCGCTTTGGCTACATGCTCGCTGGCATGGCCGTCATCATAACAGCAGAACCGATTATAGAATTCTTCATATCGGTCGTGATACTGCTCATTGATTTCATCAATGTGCTTGACAGCGTCAGCCACTTCTTCGGTCGTATACAACAGCGGTCCCGGCACTTCGGTCTCCATATCGATATAGAATCCGCGCAGCTGATTCTTGTATTTATCAAAATCATAGACATAGAACAAGATCGGCCGCTTTAAATTTGCATAATCAAAGAAGACGCTGGAATAATCTGTGATGCAGATGTCGCTGATCAAATACAGCTCACTGATATCATCATAATCACAGACATTATATACAAAATCTTCATAACCTGTAATATCAATGTGTTCGGCAACATAATGATGCGTCCGCAGCAGGATCACATAATCATCGGACAGTTCCCGGCGCATCGTTTCCAGATTCAATGCCAATTCGAAACCATACTGTCCTTTGGCAATGACTTCATCATCCCGCCAGGTCGGTGCATATAAGATGGTCTTTTTATCTGCCGGGATCTTCAGTTGTTTTCGGATCCTTGCAGCAATTTCCTCCTTATTCGGCGCATAGAGAATATCGTTGCGCGGATATCCGTATTCCAGCATCCTTCCCTCATACATGAAACATGAACGGAAGGTCTTGGTGCTGAACGGATTGGCACTGACCAAAAAATCCCAGTCCTGGCGCTGTTTATAGAACTGCTGCTTGTATTTTGGAGAAGCACTTGTCACTTCTGCCTGATCAAACACCAGACGCTTCAGCGGCGTGCCGTGCCAGGTTTCCAAGAAGACCTGGCCTTCGCGTTTGCGGTACCACAGCGGCGGCCGTACATTAAATACTAAGTATTTTGCGACCGCAAGATAATAAGCATACTGGAAGGAAAAACGACGGACGGTCTTGGCACCGTAAGGTACCTTATAGCCGTCATTGATTGCCCAGACACAAGTATATTCCGGATAATTTTTCGCAATGTATTCAAAAATATATTTTGGACTGTCCGAATAGTTCTTGGCCATAAAGGTTTCAAATAAAATGACCTTCGGCTGGATATCTTTTTTCAGATACGAGTGATAATAGGCCAGTTTATACGCTGTGTTCCGGTTATGGAGCATGCTTTTGAGTTTCTTTTTCCCGAACTTCCAGCGAATGGCTTTCTGAACGCCGTTGATATCCCCTTTCAGCAGGGCACGGACCAAACGCGTATTCTGACGGCCCAATGCATCCAGTACAGCTGGCTGGGTATCTTCCACATACGGAATCAACATATTGAAATACTCGTTCCGCCATTTATCATCTTCCGAACGGCGGATCCGCTTGGTCATGACGTTCGTAAAATAATGGATCAGTTTCATATCCAGAAAATAACGAACATGGCCTTCCGGATTCAATAACGTACGCGTATAGGCAACGGCCTTCAGACGTTCTTCAAACCGGTCATCGCTATCCTCCTGGCGCAGAGCTGGATAATTGATCGGATCATTGTGTTTCCGTTTGACATAGATCGCATCCTGCACCTGTACAGCACTTTCAACATGTTCCAATACCGGGCACATGAAGGTCATATTGCTGTAATAACGGAAATCTTCACAAAAACGGATATTGTATCGATCCAAGAACGATTTCTTGTATAAATTGCCTAAGACAGTAAAATTGCGGATGCCTTTTCGGTTCCGCAGCAGGAAATAAATCGCCATTTCCTGTTCCAGGTTCGCATCTTCCGGCAGAGTGGACTGATATTGTGCGATGCGTTCCTGCCGGCGCTCTTCCTTTTCTTCGATGTCTTCCTGTTCTTCTTCTTTTTTCGCTTTTTTCTCTAAAAAATTGGCTTTATTGTTCCAGGTATTATTGACAATACCATAGACCAGATCCTGCCCGTCAGCAGCCTGCCAAAGTTTTTCCAATGTGTTATTCAATACATAGTCATCTGCATCCATAAAATAGATATATTCGCCGGATGCCGCCTCGATGCCGGTATTACGTGCGGCAGCGACACCGCTGCCATGACTGTCAATAACTTTGATTCCTTCCCGCAAAGCCGGTAATTCCTCGGTCACATGATCCGTTACTAAAAGGACTTCTTCATCCTGATAAGTGCTCTCATTCAGTGAAGTCAGACATTCTTTTAAATAGTTCGGATATTGTGAATACGGAATAACAATACTGATCTTCGGTTTCATATTACTTGTTCTTCAGATCTTCTTTCAGCTGCGTAGAACTGATGCCCTCGGTCCGCGGCAGATAAACCACTTCACAATAATCTTTCAGGAAATCAAATTTGCCTTTCCAGTCATCACCCATGACAAAAACATCTACATTGTATTTCTGCACATCTTTGATCTTCTGATCCCAGCTGTCTTCCGGAATGACCTTGTCAACATAACGAATGGCTTCAACGATCGCCATCCGGTCCTTATCGGGAATCTGACACTTCTTATGTTTTTCTTCCCAGTTGAAACGATCCGTACTGACGGCCACGATCAAATAATCGCCCAGTGCTTTTGCCCGTTTTAACAAGTTCAGATGGCCGATGTGAAATAAATCATAAGTTCCATACGTAATTACAGTTTTCATTCTTGACACCTCTCATCTATGAAAAAGTCTGTGCTTCGGTTTAGGCTCAATTAACCGTTTTTCAAACTTTTTTTCCAAAAACTCTTTTTTCTGTTTCTTCGTCATCGCATTCATGAAATCGACATATTCTGCATAATCATCGCAGACTTTGTCGATATCATCGATTTCGATCAGACGGCCGCCTTCGATCCACATGCCTGTCCGGCAGAACTCACGAACCTGCGGCAGAGAATGCGAAATGAAAAAGATCGTCTTGCCTTCTTCATCCCGAAGTTTCATCATTCGATCCATACATTTTTTCGCAAATCCTTTATCGCCGACCGACAGTGCTTCATCGACAATAAAAATATCCGGATTTAATGCCAGTGAAATGGAAAATCCCAAACGGGATTTCATACCGCTGGAATACTTTTTGACCGGCTGATACAGGAAATCGCCCAATTCCGCAAAATCAATGACATCGTTGGTGATCTCTTCGATGCGTTTTTTCCGCAGACCCATCAGGGCCCCTTTGGCATCGATATTTTCCAAACCGGTCAGCTGCATCTGCAGGCCGGTCTGAATGGCAATCAACGCCTGTTCACCGTTGATCTGCATCGTTCCTTCGTTGATCTCGGAAATTCCCGACAGCAGCAAAGACAGCGTCGATTTTCCCGAACCGTTGGTTCCCAATATTCCGACGACCTCACCTTTTTTCGTCTTAAATGAAACATCTTTCAGCGCATAGAATTCTTTTTTATCTGTGCGGTGCTGATTATCTTTATTTCGAAGGGTATAAATCTTCGAGATATGATCACAGATGACCGCATATTCGCTATCTACTTTCTTTGCCATACGACCTCCTAAATCATATCGATAAATTTCTTCTTGAACTTATACATCAAAGCACAGCCAATAATGAAGATCACCAAGACCAGACACCAGAAATACAGCGTGATGACTGGATGGTTCAGCACACTGCGGCCGTAGAATACCGCATCACGATATCCCTGGATAATATAATAGACTGGATTGGCTTTGACCAATTTATTCAGCAGAGAATGAAACGGAACATGGCTTTTAAACTCGCAGGTCCATAAGATCGGCGAAAAATACATCAGCATCCGCATGATCGAAGTGATGAATTTCTTAACATCCCGCCATAACATCGTCAATACCGACAGCACCAGACCGATGGCTTCCGCCAGCATAAAGGCGCAGAACATATAATAAAGGATCCACAGCCAATTCCAATTGGGATAATAGCCGCAGAGCATCAATGTCACAATGGTGATGATCATCATGATCCAGTGATTGAACAATTCTTTTAAACAAACGGTTGCCGGTAAGACCGACACCGGAAATTTCATCTTCGTAATGACGTTGGTCTTCGAAAAAACCGCGCTGCAGCCTTCTGTGATACAAGGCCGGATATACCACCAGCACGCAAAACCAACCACCAGCCACGGCAGATAGGAAACCGTAATGCCGCGGTACGTTACCGCATTCCGGCCCCAGGCAATACCAAAGACCAGCCAATACGTAAAGACCTGAATGGCCGGCGAAGCGAAATTCCAGAAGATGCCGAATTTCGAATCGCGCATATCCCCTAACAATTCATACTTGGAAATACTATAGATCCGGTATAAATTGGATAAGTTTTCTTTCAGGACATAGGTTACACTTTTCAGCATAATTTTCTCCCTTCAATGTTTATAGTTTATCATACCGATAGAAAAAAAATCTGCAAATCAGCAGATTTTTCCTCTATTAGCCCGAAAAAACACCTATTCGTCGTCTTCATCCTCATCGATAGCGATCGCATCGGTGTCCATGACGCTCTCCGAATACGTATGGCGTTTTTTCAGATCCCAATTGTTTCCTTCCAAGTTCAAGAACCGGCTGTCCAATGACAAATCGGTGTAACATTGTGCGATGTTATCCTCAAATTGAGTCTCATTGTATCCCATTTCTTCACTGACTTTTTTGTATAAGTCCAAGAACGGCATACTATTATTTTGGCGGCTCATAATTTCATAGGCCGCATCGATCATTGATTTACTGCTCATAGTTCTACTCCTTCAAAATAATTACATGGATTCAATTGCTTCCACACCAATCAAATGTAACGCATTTGCCAAAACAATTTTCGTTGCTTTCACCAAAGCCAGCCGCTGGCTGCTCAATTCCGGATCTGCCCGGTCAATGACCTTGCAGGCATTGTAGAAACTATGGAATTTCGAAGCCAGGTTTTGAATATAATGACATACCTTATGGACCTGACGCGTCTTCGCGCTGTCGACAATGACTTTGCTGAATTCCTGCAGCGTTTTCATCAACTCGATTTCTTTTTCATCCGTCAGACGGTCAAAGGTATCCGCTGTATCAATGCCGTCTGCCTGTTTCAAGATCGAGCACATGCGTGCATGCGCATATTGTGCATAGTAGACTGGATTATCGTTGCTTTGTTTCTTTGCTAATTCGACATCAAAATCCAAGTGCGAATCCAGTGCACGCGATACAAAGAAATAACGGGCAGCATCTACGCCGACGCTTTCACATAATTCGCGGATCGTCGTCGCATTGCCTAGACGTTTCGACATTTTCATCTCTTCGCCTCCGGAGACCAGGCGAACCATCTGAATAATATCGACATGCAGTTTGTCCGGATCATTTCCCAGCGCCTGCATGGTTGCTTTCAAACGGGCGATATAGCCATGATGATCGGCACCGAAGAAATCGATGATTTCATCAAAGTTCCGTTCATATTTGTGGTCATGACACGCAATATCTGGTACCAGATAGGTCAATGAACCATCTTGTTTCCGCAGCACGCGGTCTTTGTCATCGCCAAAATCCGTTGAACGGAACCACAAGGCGCCGTCTTTCTCATAGGTGTATCCTTTTTCTTTTAACACCTGCACACAGCGTTCTACAGCACCGGAATCACGCAGTGCCCGTTCGCTGGTCCAGACATCGAAATGGACCCGGAATGCATCTAAATCTACTTTAATTTTATCCAGCTCGAATTCAACACCTTTATCCCGGAAGAAATTCAAGTTTTCTTCATTCGGTTCCAAGTATTGATTTGGATATTCTTTTGCCAGCTCATAGCCTTTTTTCTTGACATCCTGACCCAAGTATCCATCTTTGCCGATGGGGGTCTCGATGCCGTGTGCTTCCCGATAGCGGGCATTCAGCGACAAGGCCAGGTTCGTGATCTGATTGCCGGCATCATTCACATAATATTCCCGCGTTACATCGTAGCCTGCTTTTTTCATGATCCGGGCACAGCTGTCGCCCCAGGCCGCACCGCGCGCATGACCCAAATGCAGCGAACCGGTCGGATTGGCACTGACATATTCCAAATCGACCTTTTGGCCGTTGGACGGCTGCTGACCGTAATTTTCCTGCTGTTCAAGAATGTCGCTGATCACTTTCGAAAAGCGGTCTTTCGATAATGTAAAGTTCAGGAATCCCGGACCGGCAATTTCGACCGATTCGATGGCAGCGGCCTGCAGATCCAAATGATCGACGATCGCCTGCGCGATCTGACGCGGGTTCTGATGCAGCGTACGGGTCAGCTGCATGGCCGCATTGCTGGAAAAGTCTCCGTGGTTTTTCTGTTTCGGCGTTTCGATCACGATCTGATCCAACGTCAAGTCCAGATCAAATGCGGACCGAACCGCCTGCCGGATGGCTTTTTTCAATTCGATTTCAATGGATTCCATAGGTACTCTCCTTTTTGTATAAGATAAAATGAAAGAATTGTCTTTGCTCATTTTGTATCAATTCATATTGAATTTCAATACTGTTTTCATTTTTTCGATATTTTTTCGTCCGGATCTGCAGATCCATCCGGCCGTATTCTGTATCAATATGGCCCTGTGTGACCGCATTTTCCCGGAAAGTCAGATGAACATCCACTTCCGCCTGGCTGCGGATCAAAAGTCCTTTTTCATAGATCTTCCAAACATGTTTGTGCCCGTCCTGTTCAAACTGAATTTCAATGCCGTTGGGAATTTCACGTACAACGGCCGGACCTGTGAAGATCTCCGCCTGGCCGACCATATCTTTCAAACGAACTTCATAACACATAGCGAAGGAATCATATCATACATTTAATGAATTGCAATATCTTTCGGATAAAAAATCCGCTTTTCCGGCACATCTTCCATTTTCAATAACGCCCGTACGATCTCACTGCACTGGGACAACGGCTTTAATTCATTTCGATTGGTCAGGATCCAAATTTTGGATCGTTCCTCGGAATACGGCAAGAAAGATCCCTTGTGTTCCGGTTCTTCGATCAAATAGTACGGCCGATCTTTCAAACGTTCTTCCAGCTGGCGGATCTGGTCTTCATTTGGATTTTCGATCCACGCAAACAATCGACGATTCAATATCCGATCGGCAAAATCACGCAGGATCGCATCTTTGCTGTTCAGTGCACATTGGAATCCATACATCATCCGGCATTCATCCATCAGGAAGAATTCCTCATTGGACAGCGGATGCCGCAGCGGCTCGAATACCTCGATCGGCTCGTTGATTTCCATATAACGTTTAAAAAATGTCGCCAGAAGCATTTCATAAGATTTCGCATCCGGATGCAGATATACCTGCCAATACATGTGATAGCGCGCCATGATGTAATCTTCGATCGAATGCATCCCGCTTTGTTTCACACATAACATATCATCGCAGATCCGCAGTGTCCGCAGCACGCGCTCCAAATCAAAAGTGCCGTAGCTGGTTCCTGTTTCATATGCATCCCGCAGCAGATAATCCATCCGGTCCGCATCCAGCTGAGAAGAAATCATCTGATTTAAGATCGGACGCTGGTGTTCATGTTTCAAGATGCGGATCACTTCCTGCGGCAGTTTTTCATCTTCTGCCGTCAGAGCCTGATGGACTTCCGAGGCCGGATCGGCAATGATCCGCATCGTCCGTTCTTCATGAGAAATATCCTGGATCGATTCAAAAAAATGCGAATAAGGTCCGTGCCCCAGATCGTGGAGCAGCGCAGCGGCCATGACGGCGATTTTTTCACTTTCCGACAAAGCCCCCGCAATGGAATCCACTTCCGTCACCATCCGCCGGCAGACCTCATAGACCCCTAAACTATGCCCGAAACGAGAATGTTCCGCTGCATGATAAACCTGAAAATCACCGCCCAGCTGATGGATCCGGTGCAGACGCTGAAATTCTCTGCTGTTGAGACAATTCCAGATAACTCGATACCGAATGTGGATATAACCGTGGATCGGATCTCTTAAGACTTTGGTTTCTTTGGTTCGTTCAAACATGACCATCTCTCCTGTAATTTCTCCACTAACGAGCGATCGGTTTCAAAAAAATCATGATCGTAAATATGATCCGGTGTTGTCCAGATGTATTCGCTGTGGACCAAAAGTTTCGTGGGTTTTTCTTTCGCGGTGCAGGTAAAGCAAGTCAGATGAACATTTTGGTTTTCGTCGACGCTTTCCTGCAGAAATTCCACTTGTTCAATATCGATCTGACATTCTTCTTTCATCTCACGGATCAGTGCTTCCTTACGCGTTTCTCCCGGTTCCACTTTACCGCCGGGAAACTCAAATTTCCCGATCGATGCCCCGTGACTGCGTTTGGCGATCAGTACTTTTCCGTCTATGATCAAAGCCCCGCAGACAACATCAAGCATCGGTCCGTTCCTCCTTAATGATCTCAAACAACAACTGTGCATTCTGTTTGGATACTTGTTTTTGGATATCCAGCACGCGAATTTCCAGGATCCGGTATCCGAATTGTACCCGGATCACATCGCCGATTTCCACTTCGGTGCTCGGCTTGGCGATCCGGCCGTTGACTTGGATACGCCCCTGCAGAGCCAGTTCCTTTGCGGCTTCGCGGCGTTTTAAGATCCGTGCTGTTTTTAAATATTTATCGAGTCTCATATATCTCCTTATTGGTGTTCATTTCCTGAATCACTTTCATCAATAGATCGTAGCTGCCTTTTTGATTGGTCCAATACAAGCGGATCCGGCCGTCTTTTAAAGTCAGCTGAATTTTACGGCTGATCTTGTTCATGGCTTCAAACAAAGCAACTCCGTTGCATTTCGCGCTCCATACGGGATCCATGATGATCGTGATCGTATGATTGGTTTCTTTGACCGCTTCAATATCCGGTCGGTTCGCAAACAAATCAATGCGCCGGCGTTCAAATAATTTCTGTACTTGCGGCGGGATCCGGCCGTATAAATCGTTGATACGTTTTTCATACTGCTGCAGCTGTTTTTCATCTTCCAGTTTGCGGATATCCTGATACAAAGTCAATTTGTCTCCGTCACTGTCGGTAAATGTCTTTGGGATATAACCGTTCATGGTCACCTGTGCTGTTTTTTCTGGTTTCTTCTCTTCAACTGTTTCACCGCGTCGTCGTGCGATCGCATTCCCTAACATTTCCAGATATAGATCCAGCCCGACCTGATCGATAAAACCAGCCTGCTGCGGACCAAGTAAATCCCCGGCACCGCGGATGGTCAAATCGCGCATCGCAATTTTATAACCGGAACCAAGCTGTGTAAATTCTTTGATAGATTTTATACGCTTATTTGCCTGTTCTGTCAATTCTTTATGCGGCTGAATCATTAAGTAACAATAACCGATTCGTTCCCGGCGGCCGACCCGGCCGCGGATCTGATAAAGCTGGCTTAATCCAAAACGATCCGCATCTTCGATGATGATCGTATTTGCGTTGGCCATATCCAGCCCGGTTTCGATGATAGTCGTGCAGACCAGAATTTGATACTTTTGTTCCTGAAATTCCAGCATCGTTTGTTCAATGTCATCCCGTTCCATCTGCCCGTGTGCCACGGCTACTTTCACATCCGGAAAGGCTTCCTGCAGATTTTTAGCGACCGCATGAATATTGGAAATATGGTTATATAGATAGAAGACCTGACCGCCTCGTGCCAGTTCCCGTTCGATGATATCCCGGATCACGTTGCCGCGTTTTTCGATGATATAAGTTTGAATAGGATGACGCTGTGCCGGCGGTGTATTCAGCTGCGAAATCGTTCGTACACCGATCAGCGACATCTGCAGCGTCCGCGGGATCGGCGTAGCACTCAGTGATAAAACATCGATACTTTGGTTCAGTTCCTTGATACGTTCTTTGTGCTCGACCCCGAAGCGCTGTTCTTCGTCAACGATCAGAAAACCAAGATCTTTGTATTGGAAATCTTTGTTTAATAATTTATGCGTACCGATGATCATATCGATCTTTCCCTCTTTCAGATCTTTTTGGATCTGTTTGACTTCTGCCGGCTTGACAAACCGATTGACCAACGCAATATTACAGCCTGTTTCTTTAAAACGCTCGCTGACGGTCTGATAATGCTGCATCGATAAGATCGTCGTCGGGCATAGGAATGCTACCTGTTTGCCGTTTTCGATGACTTTAAAAGCACAGCGCATGGCAACCTCGGTCTTGCCGAAGCCAACATCGCCGCATAATAAATGATCCATCGGTTTTGGCTTTTCCATTTCTGCCTTGATTTCTGCCGTTGCCTGTTCTTGATCCGGTGTCAGTTCATATTCAAAAGCATCTTCGAATTCCTTCTGCAAGGCGTCATCCGGTCCATACGCATAACCAATATTTTCGCTGCGCAGCGCATACAAATCGACCAGACGGGCAGCAATTTCTTCGACTTTTTGATTGACCTTTTCTTTGCTTTTTTTCCACTGATCCGATCCCAATTTACTTAAATGTACACCAGTTCCTTCTTTTGAAATATATTTACGGACCAACTGAAACTGGGACAGCGGAACATATAAATCATCGCCGTTTCGATATAAAATATGCAGATAATCGATGGGCTGATTATTGATACGGCGGGTAACGATGCCTAGGTACTGACCAATTCCATATTGTTCATGTACGACATAGTCCCCTTTCTGCAGATCCGTGACCGCCTCAAGCATTTTGCCTTCCCGGAACGATTTTTTATACCGTTTGAATGTCGTCTTCCTGGTCCATAATTCTTTCTCGGTATAAACTGCATAATTCCGGTAACGAAATCCTTCATAGAACTGTGCATCGATGAACCTATAGACAAACGGAACTTCGTTCAGATATGGCTCAATTTTTTTCTGGTTCTCCGTTTCCACCGCAAAATAAACTTGTTCACTGGTTTCCTGTTCTAAGATCTGTTCCATGGATTGATTGGCCTTTTCGATCGGATAAATATCCGATAACAGTGGATGTTCATAGTCCAGAAATTCATGGAAATTCAGATCGGCGGCCGGCAAGGAATGAAACATGGTATATTTTGGCAGCAGGACATGATCCTGCACTGATTCCTGAAGAAAGGTAACATTTTCTTCATTGACATGTTTATAAGCATTCTGTACCGATTCCTCAGAACTATAAATCACGGTTCCGTGAATATAATCGGTCAGCTGTGCCGTTGTTACATACGAATAATAAACATACAGACGCGGATCCCCGGCATCGTTTTCTATATCGTATAGATCGGCTTCCACATGATCGCTGAGCACATCGGCGTCCCATTGATCCATATTGACAATTTCTTTCTGCAGACGTTCGTGTACTTTTTCCTTGATGATTTTTTTCTGCTCAGCCGTAAATAAAATATCTCCGGCAGGTCCGATCTGCACATTTTCTGTTTCTTTGATCGTACGCTGGGTATTTTCATCAAAAAAGCGGATGGATTCGATCACGGTATCAAAAAATTCGATCCGGATCGGATGTTCATAATCTGCCGCATAGATATCGACAATGCCGCCGCGGGCCGCGAAAGTTCCTGGACGATCCACATAATTGATCCGCACATAGCCGGCTTGATTCAGCTGCATCTTCAGCTGCTCCATGTCACAGTCCATATCCACATGGAAATCAAAACATAAAGAAGCAAATAAATCACGATCCGGCAGAAAGCGCACAAAAGCAGCCGTATTGCAGATCAGAATACGCGGTCTTGGATCCCGGATGCATTGTGATAATGCATCGACTGCTGCGATCCGGTCTTCCGGACTGGCCGCGATGGACTGCACGCGCAGGCTTTCTTCCACGACAAAAAGCAGCACATCTTCCGTCAGCGGCTCCAGCCGCTGGAATAATTGCTGCGCTTCATAACGATTTTTTTTCACGACAATATAGGTCTGCGGATGATCTTGGAAAGCCGCTGCCAGCAGCAGTGCTTCTTCCATGGGATATAAGTTGCCCAGACGGGAACCCTGTGTTTCGATTTCGCAGACGGCCTCATTGTCTTTCAACGATTCATAAATCACTGGATTCAAAGTATCACCTGCCGTTGTATTCATTCATCGTCTGCACAAAGGAATGGGTAATAGAATAGTAAGCTGCCTGAGCCGCTAGATCCACTGCCTGCGCAAATGGTTCTTTTTCTTCCGGACGAAAACGGGATAATACCCAATCTACGATGCGGACCCGCGGATCTCGGCCGATGCCGACACGGATCCGATCGAATTGTTCCGTAAAAATACAAGAAATAATGCTTTTGATGCCGTTGTGGCCGCCTGCACTGCCTTTTTGGCGCAGCCGGATGCGTCCGACACTTAAATCAATATCATCATAGATCACCAATAAATGATCAGGTGACAGTTTATAGAAGTCCAAGACTTGACGGACCGCAAATCCGCTGTTGTTCATATAAGTAGTCGGTTTCATCAAGATGACATCTTCACCCTCTATTTTTGTTTTCACAAAATAGGCTTCAAATTTTTCCTGTTCAAAAGACACATGACACAATTCAGCCAGCCGGTCCATCACCATAAATCCGGTATTATGCCTTGTATCCCGGTATTTCAAGCCCGGATTTCCCAAGCCTACGATTACTTTCATTGGTTTCACCTCGAAAAAAATAACGAGTTTCCCCGTTATTTGTCAACCTCTTTAGAAGGTGTATATAAAATATTAATGTGACGGCGGTCGCCTTCGCCTTCCGATTTGGTCGTAATATGATTCATATCGGCCAAAGCATTATGGATGGCTTTGCGCTCATCGGCCGGCATCGGATCCAACGATGCGTCGATCTTCGTACGCTGGACATCCCGTGCCTGCAGAACAGCTAACCGGCACAGTTTTTTATAGCGGTCTTTTTTATAGCCATTGACATCGATCAGCACACCAACACGCTTCTTGAACTGCGCACTGGCTGCTGCCTTGACCAAACGGTTGAAGAACTGCAGCGTACGTCCGCCTTTTCCAATTAATACCGCATTGTTTGAAACATTGACGCTGACACGGTAGAACCCATTATCATCTTTCAAGCTGACGGTCCCATCCAATTCAGCATTGTCAAAGTACTGCTGAATATAATCAACAATAAATTTCTGGACATCTTTTTCACAGTAAGCAGAAATTTCCACCGTTTTGCCGATGCCTAAAAAGCCGGCTTTTTCTTCGGTGATTTCATAATGAATTTCGTCCGGCTGTACACCTTTGGCTTCCGCAGCAGCCTGCACTGCTTCTTCTAAGGTTTTCCCGGTATATTTTTCAAATTCCATATTGCCTCCTGCTACGCGGTCTTCACTTTATTCATCGCATGATGCAAAATAATATTCTGAATGATACGGAACAACGACGTTACGCACCAATAAAAGGACATGGCGGTCGGCCAGTTCAGGTAGATAAACGCAAACATGATCGTCATCGTATACATGTACATATTCATGCTCGACTGCATGTTGTTTTCTTTGTTTTCCTGACGATATTCATGCTTCTTGACATGATCCTTCTCTTCCTGGCGTTTTTTCAGCCAAGTCGGCAGCCGGAATGAAACCAACTGTGCAACGACCATCAAAACATAAATAGCGATGATAGCGACATTTAATGATTGAATTCCTTCCATCGGTGTCGTCGATAAGTTGACGCCCATGAAAGAACCGACCAACACGTTATAAGATCGAATGGTCGCATAGTACATTCCCATCATGATCGGCAGCTGGATAAAAGTGATCAATATCGTACCAAATGGATGGATATCATATTTTTGGTACAGCGCCTGTGTCTCACGATACATCTTCATCTGTGAAGCTTCATCGGTCCGGCCGCGGTATTTATTTTGAATGGCCTGGAGCTCCGGCTGAATTTCCTGCATACGCTGACTGGCCATTTGTGATTTACCGGTCAGGGCGAAAACCAACAGCTGGATCAGGACCGTGACCACAAGAATTCCGATACCGGCATCGGTACTGGCAGAAACTTTATTGATCAGCTGGGCCAGCGGCCAGACGATCAGTCCTTCGAACCAACCATTGTCAAATGCCTCACTGAATGAAGTTGGCTGAATCGTGATCATATCATTGTCATCCAGCTTCGCATACTTCTTTTTCAGTTTCTGATTGCTGATTTCGGTTGTATTGACTTCACTCTTCTTGATTTGAACCGTTTCACTGGCAATGATCTGATCGACCTTCGTTCTGCCGTCTTTTGCTCTCGGACTGGAACATGCCGTACACGTGAAAAGAATCAAGAAACAAACGAATAAGATTTTTGCGTTTTTCTGAAAAAAATGTCTCATACATTACCTCTTGTCTTTTGATGGATCCGTGCGATCGTCTTCTTCAATTCGCTGCGGTTCTCTGCATAGGATTTTTTCAAATATACAGGCCGGACGATGATGATCAAATCAAAAGGTTCTTCAAAATCAAATACCTCATCGATCATCGAACGTACCTGCCGCTTGACTTGATTGCGGCAGACCGCTTTTCCGATCTTTTTTCCTACACTGATCCCGACACGTGCATGTTCCTCTTTCCGGGTTAAAAAATAACACACAAACGAAGAAGATTTCACAAATTGATGGTGTCGAATGATGGAAGAAAATTCATAATTTTTACATACTCGATATGCTTTTTTCATGTGCTTTCTTTCACCTCGACAAAAAAATCACCATAAAGGTGATTTCTATGCGGATAATACCTTTCTACCTTTCGCTCTTCTTCTGGAAAGAACGTTGCGACCTCCGACAGTCGACATACGAGCACGGAAACCGTGAGTTTTCTGGTGTTTTCTCTTACTTGGCTGATATGTTCGTTTCATTTTCACACCCCTCAGTCTGTTTTCAAATAAGATTGCTTATCTATTGTAAACATAAAGGAACACAAATGTCAATGACAATTTCAATTATTCTATCCCTTAATAAAAAGAATCGTAAATTATTCACAGCCTGCATTTTTTTACATAAAGTAATTATCGTCGATTTATTGATTTTACGGAATTTTTCGTCCAAAAAACATTCCTTTTATTCAATATATCTGCATTTCTCGTTACGATTTGTTCATCAAAATGCAGACGGTACACTAAGATATCTAAAAATTTTGATCCTGCTTCTAAAAACCGTGATCGATTTAAATCTGAAGAAAATCAGTGAAAAAATTTTCCTAGGATAAAATAGTGAACAATATAAATATACCCATGCGTTCATTTTTACTCATGGGTATATTCTTTAACTTTCTATTTTATAGAATTTCAATGAATTATTGCTTATTTTTTTGAGCTGGCTTTCATCTTCTGATACGCCTTTTTCGCAGCTGGATACAATAATTTATTGACCGGAATATCAAATTCACCGATGAACTCATTGATCGTCGGATTAAAATTATCCTTGAACTTCGTCAATCCGTCATCCAGTGTTCCTTCGACGCCGCCCATATCCGCATACTTGCAGCCACGGTCAAAGGCCCACTTGAAGTTCTCAATATATTCCTTATACTGCGGCATGAACTTCTTGAACCGCTGATCCATGCCCGCATAAAGCATTTCACATGTATTGCCGTATTGAATGCTTAAGATACCGGCAATAGCGATTTCCTTGTTTTCATTTCCCAGTTCCTCTAACATCGGTTTAAATTCTTTGATTTCTTTTTCCGTGGAACGCAGCTGATCCTGCAGCCGGCGCAGTTTCTTTTTTGCGTTTGCCGGATTGTCGGCAATGTCTTTTTCTAACTGCTGCTGACGGTCCAGTGCTTTATGGTATAAATCGTATACGTTGCATTTAGCTAGAAAGATAACCGCATCATCGCCGTACGTATCCATTAATAAACGGAAATAATCTTCATCCCGTAAGGCAACATGCTTCCGATCTTCGGTCATGGCGACCAGACGGCTAAAATCATCAAGGAATTCTGGACCGCCGTGCACGATCTGTACATTGCGCCGGTCGGCGTCTTTGATCAGACGCTTGGTATGTTTCGGCAGGTTGGCTTCGATATCTTCCTGATAATAGACATTCGATATATAGCGCGCCTGTGCTGTCTCTTCAATATAGGTCGTAAAACCATAATGCACCGCACCGATCTTTTTAAAGATTTCCATATATCGTTCCGTGCTCGGATAACGATTTTCATTGTATTCCGACGATTTATAATCGTTGACATGAATGGCCGGATCCAATTTGATCATCACACAATGATGCTGCTTGGCAATTTTCTTCAGTTCATTGAAATAAAAGACCATCAGATCTTCATTTAAATAATCCATGATCGGTCCGCGCGGCAAATAAAACATTGTTAAATGCATCGGCAGCTGCTTGATCAGCACCAGTCCCGTGCCGACCAGCCGGCCGGAAGAATTGTAAACACCTGTATATAAATGATCCCAGTTCTTTTTTACTTTTGCCCAGTTATAGCTTTGCAGAAGATTACAATATTGATGATTTTTCACAAAACCATCATATTCTTCTTGATTCATATCCTTCACAAAACGATAGTTTCCCATATTCCTATCCTCCTCATAAATTTTGACAGAAAAAAAATTTGCGGGGATAACCCGATCTCATTTTACAACGAAACCACCGATACGCAAAGAAATCCCCTCGTTTTCCCCATAAAAATCCTATGAAAACGGTTACGATTTTATATGAAGGGAAAATGTGGAAAACGTAAGATCTACGATAAATATCGAATAATAATGGATAAGTTTTCCCCATTTATAAAAGTTATCCCCAAAAGTTTTCCACTTTTTCCCCATTTTATTGATCGTGGATAAAATTTTCCACACTATTGTTTTCCACAAAATGGGGAAAACTCTTCTTTTTCCCCATTGTTTTCGTTTTCGTGTATAATATTGAATGCGAAAAGGAGGATTCATGGCGGTCAATTCTTATGATCAAATTTGGCAGGAAACTCTGGATGCCGTTCATGCCCGGCATTTTTTCAGCGAAGATACCTTCAACGACTGGGTCCGAAAAACGACCTTGTTCAAGATTGAAAACAATGAAGCCTATGTTGCCTATCGTTCCATGATCACCAAAAACATCATTGCACAGCCTGAAGCACATACATTGTTTGAATCGACATTAAGCAAGGTTTGGGGCGACGCCGTATCCATTCGTTTTATCGATTATCATGATATGGAAAAACTCATGCCCGAAGAAATCGTTAAACAGCGGACATCCGAAATGATCCAAAGTCATTTTGATCCTCATTATACATTTGAAAGTTTTGTCGAAGGAAAATCCAATCAAGAAGCGTATGCCGCCTGTATGTCGTGCTGTACGCAGGCCCGTCACTTATACAATCCGATCATGTTATATGGTAATTCCGGATTGGGAAAAACGCACCTTCTGCATGCGATCGGCAATTATTTACAGAAAGAAAAGCCGGAAGTTAAAGTATTCTATGCTTACAGCGGCGATCTTGTTTCCATATTATTAGATGCCATGAAAACCAAAAGTGTGCACGGCAATACCGTAGAGATGGTGCAGTCACAGCTGATCGACAACGACTATTTTCTGATCGACGATATCCAGAACCTGACGCAGTCCAGTTCCCAGGAAGTATTCTTTAAAGTATACAATGCACTGATTGCCAAAAATGCACAAATCGTCATTACCAGCGATATGCATCCCAATCAGCTCAGCGGCCTACAGTCTCGTTTGGTCAGCCGTTTTGCGCAGGGACTGATCGTCAATATCCAGAAACCGGAATTCGATACGGCACGGGCTATTTTGCAGATGAAACTAAAAGGCTATGAAGAAAGTCACGATGTTACGGATGAAGTGATCGATTTTCTTGCTCATAAGTTTTCTGATGACGTACGTAAATTGGAAGGCAGCCTGAATAAATTGATCTTCAGTGCGACCATTGAAAATCCGGATGTGATCGATATCGATTTTGCGCGCAAGATCCTGGATGATGAAATCATTCAATCCAAACCGGATCACCTGTCGCCAAATAAAATAAAAAAAGAAGTATCCAAATTTTATGGCCTGTCCTATGCTGCTATTGAAGGCAAATCCCGGCTCCGTAAGCTGGTAACTGCCCGGCATATGATCGTCTACTTGACCCGGGAGATCCTCGGTTCATCGTGGACAGCCATCGGCCAGGAACTGGGCAACCGGGATCACTCGACGATCAAAAGTTCTTATGAACGCGGCCGCCGGCTGATGGAGACCGATGAAGCATTCCGAATGGCTTGTGAAAAGATCCGCAGCCAGCTGGAATGATTCCCCGGATCTCCCAGACAATCCGCAGTCGGAAAATAGGCAGAAAGCCTCTATTTATCCATAAAAAAAAGAGTTGTATCCACATTTTCCACAGGTTATAGTTATTACTAAATAAAAAGAATAAAAAAGGAGGAACTTATGAAATTTTCCATTAACCGTCGCTTTTTCTTTAATAAAATCAATATGGTTTCACGTGCCATCAGTGTATTTTCACCGTTACCGGCTTTATCCGGTATCTGGATGGATGTACGCAAAGATTCTATTGTGCTGACCGGCAGTGATTCCAATATTACGATCCAGACGACGATTTATAAGGGTGAAATGAATAATTTGGAAATCGAATCCACGGGATCGATTGTTATTGAATCCAAATATTTATCCGAAATTGTCCGTAAGCTTGACAGTGAATTCATTGATGTTGAATTGATCGATTATACTTTGGTTCAGATTTCCAGTCCAAATGGTAAATTCAATCTCAACGGCATCCAGGCGTCGGAATATCCGGAAATCAATTTGGAACGGCCGGAAAACCATTTTGTCTTGAATCGTGACGATCTGACCGCCATTGTCAATCAGACAGTTTTTGCCTGCGGTAATGATGATCAGCGCCCGGTACTGAAAGGCGTCAATTTCCATGCCAAAGGCAAGACCTTATATTGTTCCGGCAGTGATTCTTTCCGCCTGGCGTATAAGAAGATCGAACTGAATGAACCGCAGGATTTCAATATTACGATCCCGACAAAATCGCTGATCGAAGTGCAGCGTTCCATCGATGAAACCATCGATGCGGTGGATGTCTATGCCGATACGAAGAAGATCCAGTTTATCTTTGATAAAACGATCTTCCAGTCGCGTCTGATCGACGGTAACTATCCGATCGTTGAGCGCATCATTCCGAATCAGTTTATTGCGGAGATGCGCGTGGATACACAAGAATTAGCCGGTGTCATCGATCGTACGGCTTTTATCCGTACCGATAAGATCCACGTCATCAAAATGGAATGTTCCGAAATGGTCACGCGTATTAAAACGGCATCAACGGAAATTGGTAATTCGGATGAAGTGCTGACCGATTGTGTGTATCATGGCGATGATCTGCGTTTTTCCTGCAACGGTACGTTTGTGACCGATGCGCTGAAAGCTCTGGGCGGCGAAAAAGTGCGCTTGCAGTTCAGTGCCAATCAGGGACCAATATTGATCTCAAATCCGGATGATACATCCACGCTGATGATCATCGTTCCGATGCGTAGCCACGATTAAGGCCTGTTTCAGGCCTTTTTTAATTTTCTGAGGGGGTCCTATATAACTAGCAAAAAGAGCGCAAATATGGTATTATTTAACCATAAAAGGAGTAAATATGAAATTTCGTGTGAAAGATGAATATATTACCCTTGCTCAGCTGCTTAAGACCTGTGATCTGGTTTCCAGCGGCGGCGAAGCAAAATTTTATCTGAGGGAAAACGAAGTGACCGTCAACGGGGAAAAAGAAGATCGCCGCGGCCGGAAGCTTCATCCGGGAGATATCGTAGAAACAGAAGGATTGAGGATCGATCTTGAATGAATATTAAGGAATTGAAATTGGTAAATTTCCGAAATTACGAATTTTTTTTACAGCAATTTGAGTCCAACAGTATTCATTGTTTGTATGGAAAAAATGCCCAGGGAAAGACCAATTTGATTGAATCCATCTATTATCTGAGCCATTTACGTTCTTTTCGAACCCATCAATTTAAGCGTCTGATCCGGCAAGGACAGGAAACGATGTCCATTCAGGCCGATGTGGAGACCCGCGGCCGTTCCTGTCAGATCCGGGTTGCAGCTGTCGATCAAAAGAAGCATTTGTATTATTTTCAAAATCCGATTCACAAGTATTCAGATTTTGTGGGAATAGTCAATGCGGTTTTATTTTGCCCCGACGATTTAATGCTTTTCAATCAATCTCCACGATACCGCCGTCATTTTGTCGATATGGAATTGATCAAACTTTCTAAGACTTACACGATGACGATGTCGCATTATCAAAATCTTCTGCATCGCCGCAATGCGGCACTGAAGCAGGATCCGCCGGATCGTCTGCTGATCGAGACATTCACGGAACCCATGATCAAGGATGAAGTGATCATCATGAAACAACGGGCTGCCTTTATTGAACGTTGGATGCAGAAAGTTCATGAAATCTATCCGTTTTTCTCTGACCGGGAAGAAATCTTTGATGCAAAGTATCGGACTTTCGTAAAAGAGATAAAAGATCCGGAATCAGAGCTGAAAAAAATATATGAACAATCATATGAAAAAGACTGTCGGTACCGGCAGACACAGTATGGTGTTCATAAAGATGATTTTTTATTTTTACTGAATGGAGAACCGCTGCAGGAGACGGCCAGTCAAGGCCAGAAACGCAGCTGTCTTTTGGCGCTGAAGCTGGGATTGGCCGAAATCATCCATGAACAGACAGGTGAATATCCGATCCTGCTGCTGGATGACGTGTTCAGTGAACTGGATGATCATCGCAAACGGCAGCTGGCCGAATGTCTGCCGTCTGAGATGCAGATTTTTATTACGACGACCGAGCCAGTCGATCCCGCATGGTTTGCGGGGCGGCATGTGCATACATATGAAGTAGAACATGGATCGTTAAAGGAGGTACATGTATGAGTCAGGAAGAATTGCAGCAAGAAATATTGGAATACGATGAGCTGGAAAATGAAGCAACCAGCGTGGATCATTCCTATACAGCGAACGATATTCAGGTGCTGGAAGGATTGGAAGCCGTTCGGCTGCGTCCGGGCATGTACATCGGTTCGACCAGTGCCCGCGGTCTTCATCATCTGGTCTGGGAAATTGTCGATAATGGTATTGATGAGGCATTGGCTGGATTTGCGGATGAAATTGATGTGACCATCGAAAAAGGTAATATCATTGCCGTTCGGGATAATGGCCGCGGTATGCCGACCGGCATTCATGAAAAAACCGGTGTCAGTGCCGTAGAAACCATTATGACCGTTTTACATGCCGGCGGTAAATTCGGCGGCGGTGCTTATAAAGTTTCTGGCGGTCTGCATGGTGTCGGCGCCAGTGTCGTCAACGCTTTGAGCGAATGGCTGGAAGTCA
The DNA here is from genome assembly GCF_014202755.1 of Catenisphaera adipataccumulans. Lineage (GTDB taxonomy): Bacteria > Bacillota_I > Bacilli_A > Erysipelotrichales > Erysipelotrichaceae > Catenisphaera > Catenisphaera adipataccumulans. Next base: position 37,651 of record NZ_JACHHK010000009.1, on the reverse strand, counting down.
CGGTTTATCAGAACGGCAAGATCTACTACATCCGTTTTGAAAACGGCGGTCATACGGTCCAGCCGCTGAAAGTGATCGGTAAAACCAAAGAAACGGGAACGTATGTGCGTTTTAAGGCAGATCCGACCATTTTTAAAGAAACGACCGAATATGATTTTGAAACTTTGAATACCCGTTTACGTCAGCTGGCATTCTTAAACAAAGGCATCTGCCTGACGCTGACGGATGAACGCGGCGATCAGCCAGTGCATAATGAATATCGTTATGCCGGCGGTATCATTGAATATGTAAAATATTTGAACCGGAACAAAGGGATGATCGAAGATGACGTTATCTATTGTGAAGGTCTGGTCGACGGTATTCTGGCAGAGGTTGCTTTACAATATAACGACAGTTATCAGTCAAATATCTATTCGTTCTGCAACAATATTCACACGCAGGAAGGCGGCTATCATGAAGATGGTTTCCGTCTGGCGCTGACGCGTGAAATCAACGCATATGCCAAGAAAAACAACTTGCTGAAGAAAGATGAATCGCTTTCTCAAGATGACGTCAAGGAAGGTTTGGTGGCCATCATTTCCATCAAGCATCCAAACCCGCAGTACGAAGGTCAGACGAAAACAAAATTAGGCAACAGTGAAGTCCGTAAGATCGTTTCCGGTATTGTCGGCAAACAGCTGCAGCGGTATTTCTTGGAAAACCCAAATTCAGCCAAAGCTATCATTGATAAAGCGCTCGTTGCTTCCAAGGCACGTGTCGCTGCGAAAAAAGCCCGTGAGCTGACCCGCCGGAAATCGGCGCTGGACGGCATTTCTTCACTGCCAGGTAAATTAACGGACTGTTCCAGCAAAGATGCCAGTGAATGTGAAATTTATATTGTCGAGGGGAACTCCGCCGGCGGTTCGGCGAAACAAGGCCGCGATGCCCGTACGCAGGCGATCCTGCCGCTGCGCGGCAAGATCATCAACGTCGAAAAAGCCCGTGAACATAAGATCTTTGATAATGCAGAGATCCGCAGTATGATCACTGCTTTTGGATGCGGCATCAAAGATGAGGTGGATGTGTCCAAACTGCGTTATCACAAAATTGTCATCATGACCGATGCCGATGTCGACGGTGCGCACATTGCCACCTTGATGCTGACGTTCTTATATCGGTATATGAAACCTGTCATCGAAGGCGGTTATGTTTATATCGCACAGCCGCCGCTTTATAAGGTGCAGAAAGGTAAAAAGATCCTGTACGCCTATAAAGAGCAGGAAATGGATGAGATCCGTGCTGAATTAAAAGATGGCTATAAAGTTCAGCGATACAAAGGCTTAGGTGAGATGGATGCCGAACAGCTGTGGGAAACAACCATGGACCCGGCAAACCGGATCTTAAAACGCGTAACGATCGAAGACGCAGAATATGCCGATTCGACTTTTGATTTGCTCATGGGCGAAGAAGTCGGACCGCGGCGTGAGTTTATACAGAAAAATGCAGTATATGCGAACTTGGATTTTTAATAGGAGGCTGCCATGGAAGATGAAAATCGAAACAATGAACATGATCGTATAGAAGAAGTGGAGATCTCCAAAGAAATCCGTGAAGACTTTCTGGATTATTCTATGTCGGTCATCGTACAACGTGCCTTGCCGGACGTTCGTGATGGACTGAAACCGGTCCATCGTCGTATTTTACATGCAATGAATCAATTGGGCATTACGTCCAATGTTGCACATAAAAAAAGTGCCCGTATCGTCGGTGAAGTCATAGGTAAATATCACCCGCACGGCGATGTCGCTGTGTATGATGCGATGGTTCGTATGGCGCAGGATTTCGCTTACCGGTATCCGCTGGTCGACGGCCACGGCAACTTTGGATCACTGGACGGCGATGAAGCAGCCGCGATGCGATATACCGAGGCTCGTATGTCTAAAATTGCGACAGAAATGCTGCGGGATATTAATAAGGATACCGTGGATTTCGTCGAAAACTATGATGGAGAGGAAACCGAACCAACTGTGCTGCCAAGCCGGATCCCAAATTTATTGATCAATGGATCCGTCGGTATTGCGGTAGGTATGGCAACCAATATTCCGCCGCATAATCTGGGTGAGACCATTCAGGCAATTTTTGCAGTGATGGACAATCCGGATATTACGGTGCCGGAATTGATGAACTATATCAAAGGACCGGATTTTCCGACCGGCGGTATCATTTTGGGACGCAAAGGGATCCGCAAAGCATATGAAACAGGCCGCGGTTCGATCATGGTGCGTTCCAAATATCATGTGAATGAATTAAGCAATGGCAAAAAACAGATCATTTTCTATGAAATTCCCTATGCGGTCAATAAATCAAAATTAATTGAAAAAATGGCCGAATTGATCCGAAACAAAGAAATCAACGGTGTGACCTATCTGAATGATGAAAGTAACCGGGAAGGAATTCGGATCGTCATGGAACTGCGCAAGGATGCTCAGGAAGATGTGATCTTAAATCAATTGTTCCGCCTGACGCCGCTGCAGTCCAGTTTCGGCATCAATATGCTGGCACTGGAAAACGGCCGGCCGCGTCAGCTGCCGTTAAAAGACATTATTAACGACTATATTGATTTCCAGGTGGAAGTCATTGTCCGCAAGACTAAATTTGAATTGAAGAAAGCACAAGATCGTGCGCATATATTAGAAGGATTCCGCATTGCGCTGGATCGGCTGGATGAAGTGATCCAGACCATCCGCAGTTCCCATAAAGATGAAGCCGGTTTGAATGCTGAGTTATGTGAAAAATTTGGTTTTGATACGATCCAGGCCAAAGCTATCCTGGCAATGCAGCTGCGCCGTTTATCCGGATTGGAACGCGATAAGATCGAGCGCGAATATCAGGAACTGCTGCTGAAGATTGCCGACTACAAGGATATTTTGGCAAATCATGACCGTGTCCTGAAGATCATCCGCGATGATTTAACAGAAATCAATGAAAAATACGGCGATGAACGTCGTACGGAAATCACCGATGCTTATGTAGATATGGATGATGAAGATCTTATTCCGAAGGAAGATGTCATCGTGATGCTGACGATGTCCGGCTATATCAAACGGACACCAGTTGATACCTATCGGACCCAGAATCGCGGCGGCCGCGGCATTAAGTCGTTGACGCTGAATGAAGACGATGCCATTGATACGATGCTGTCGATGAATACGCATGATATTTTGCTTTTATTTACCGACAAGGGCCGTGTATTCCGGATCAAGGGATATAATGTGCCGAATGCATCCCGTACATCGAAAGGTATTCCGGTCGTCAATTTGATTTCCTTGAATAAGGAGGAAAACGTTACGACGCTGCTTTCGATTCCGCAGGATTCAGATTTCAAGACATTGCTGTTTGTGACCAAAAACGGTATCGTCAAGCGGACGTCGGTCGATGAATTCCGTCATATCAATAAGAATGGTAAGATTGCCATTGATTTACGGGAAAATGATCTATTGTTCTTCGTGAAACCGACGACTGGTCAGGAAGAAGTCATTATTGCGGCTTCCAACGGCAAAGCTGTCCGCTTTAAAGAAACCGATATTCGGATGATGGGACGAACCGCAGCCGGTGTCCGCGGTATGGATGTCGGCAGTGATCATGTGGTCGGCTGTGCCGTCAGTCATGAAGGCGATACGCTGCTTTCTATTTCTGAGAACGGCTACGGCAAGCGCAGCCAGATTGATGATTATCGTCTGACTTCGCGTGGTAAGAAAGGTGTAAGCACCATGAACATCACGGAAAAGACCGGAAATCTAATGGTCGCCAAAGCAGTCAATCCGGAACAAGATGCGATGATCGTATCAAGCAGCGGTATCATGATCCGGATCCCGATCGATTCCATTGGAATCTATGGACGCAATACGCAGGGCGTCCGGCTGATCAATTTGACAGAAAATGCGAAAGTGACCCGTCTGACATTGGTTGATCATCAGGAAGAGGAACAAGAACCGGAAGAAGAACAAGAATATAGATAAGCAAAGATCCCGCCGTTTTAGCGGGATTTTTATTTCACTCATATGAAAATCCGATTCTTGAATTCTGCTGGAAAGAATGATATAAATAAAGAAAGTGTTGATAAGGAAAAGTAGTTGATTTCGGCTTTTTCAGAGACGATATGGCTGGTGCAAATATCGAAAGCGAAATGAATGAAAAGCCCCTTGGAACGAATGGATGAAAAGAGTAGTTCATTCCGGTACAGACCGTTATCATGCAGAGTGATCTTTTTATGAAAGATAAAAAGGGTGGCAACGCGAGACATCGTCCCTTTGTGGAGCGAAGTCTTTTTTATTGGAGGAAAAGAAATGTTAGACATCAAATTTGTGCGTGAGAATCCGGATTTAGTCAAAGAAAACATGAAGAAAAAATTCCAGGATTCAAAAGTTCACTTGGTCAATGAAGTTTTAAAAGAAGATAAGGATCTTCGTCAGACCCAGCAGCATGCAGATGATCTGCGTGCACAGCGGAAAAAGATATCCAAGAAAATTGGTATGCTGATTGGTCAGGGCAAAAAAGAAGAAGCCCAGGAAATCAAAAATCGCGTGACAGAGATGGCCGATGAACTGGAAGCTTTGGAAACAAAAGAAAATGCCTTGCGGGAATCTGTTCATAAAAAGATGATGATGATCCCGAACATGATCGAGGATACGGTTCCGATCGGTAAGGATGACAGCGAGAATGTCGAATTGGAACGCTTCGGTGAACCCGCTGTTCCGGATTTTGAAATTCCTTATCATACAGAAATTATGGAAAAATTTGACGGTATCGATCTGGACAGTGCCAGACGTGTGGCCGGCAATGGTTTCTATTATTTAATGGGAGACATCGCCCGTCTGCATTCATCGATCTTAAGTTATGCACGTGATTTCATGATCAACAAAGGTTTTACGTATGTGGTCCCGCCGTTCATGATCCGCAGCGCAGTCGTTGACGGTGTGATGTCTTTTGAAGAAATGGATGGCATGATGTATAAGATCGAAGGTGAAGATCTTTATTTGATCGGAACCAGCGAACATTCCATGATTGGTAAATTTATCGATACGATCTTGGATGAAGAAAAACTGCCGTACACATTGACATCCTATTCACCGTGTTTCCGTAAGGAAAAAGGTGCACACGGCATTGAAGAACGCGGTGTCTACCGGATCCATCAGTTTGAAAAACAGGAAATGATCGTGGTTTGTAAACCGGAAGAAAGCAAAGCATGGTTTAAGAAGCTGTATATGAATACGGTAGAATTCTTCCGCTCGCTGGATATTCCGGTTCGTACGCTTGAATGCTGCTCCGGAGATCTGGCTGATCTGAAATCCAAATCGGTCGATGTGGAAGCTTGGTCGCCGCGTCAGAAGAAATACTTTGAAGTCGGCAGCTGTTCGAATTTGACCGATGCCCAGGCACGCCGTTTACGGATCCGTGTCAAAGGCAAAGACGGTAAGAAGTATTTTGCCCATACGTTGAACAATACATGTGTTGCTCCGCCGCGGATGTTGATCGCATTCCTGGAAAATAACTTGCAGGAAGACGGCACCGTTTTGATTCCAAAGCCGCTGCAGCCGTATATGGGCGGAACAGAAAAATTAGTACCGAAAGACTGATGTAAAATCAGTCTTTTTTGTTTCTGAAAACTTTGACATTTATTGAAAATCATGTTTTCATTGAAGGAGAAAGAGAGATTTTTTTAATGAAAAAAATTCCAAACAAAATTTATTTATCAGAAGATGAAATTCCGAAACAGTGGTACAACGTCCGTGCGGATATGAAAAATAAACCGGCGCCGTTATTAAATCCAGGTACGGGCGAAGTCATGCAGTTTGAAGATCTGCGGCCGGTATTTTGTGACGATCTGATCCGTCAGGAATTAGACAATGATACGCCGTTCTTTGATATTCCTGAAGAAATCCAGGAATATTATAAGACCTACCGTCCTTCTCCGCTGTGTCGGGCATACCATCTGGAAAAAGCGCTGGATACACCGGCAAAGATTTATTATAAGTTTGAAGGCAACAACACCAGCGGCAGCCACAAGCTGAATTCTTCCATTGCACAGGCATATTATGCAAAGAAGCAAGGGCTGAAAGGCGTCACGACAGAGACTGGTGCAGGTCAATGGGGAACTGCTTTATCAATGGCATGTGCCTATTTCCATTTGGACTGCCGTGTCTATATGGTAAAAGTTTCCTATGAACAAAAACCATTCCGTCGTGAAGTGATGCGGACCTATGGTGCGACGGTCACCCCTTCCCCATCGATGAATACAGAAGTTGGCCGAAAGATCAATGCGGAACATCCAGGTACGACCGGCAGCTTAGGCTGTGCAATTTCTGAAGCCGTTGAAGATGCGACAACGCATGAAGGTTATCGTTATGTACTGGGCAGCGTACTGAATCAGGTCGTTCTGCATCAGTCTGTGATCGGATTGGAAACCCAGACGGCATTGAAGAAATATGGCATTGAACCGGATATTATCATCGGCTGTGCCGGCGGCGGCTCTAACTTGGGCGGATTGATCGCACCTTTTATGGGTGAGAAATTACGCGGCGAAAAAGATTACCGGATCATTGCGGTCGAACTGGCTTCCTGCCCGAGCTTTACCCGCGGTAAATTTGCTTATGACTTCTGCGATACGGGCATGGTCACACCGCTGGCAAAGATGTATACGCTGGGTTATGATTTCATTCCTTCTCCGAACCATGCGGGCGGTCTGCGCTACCATGGTATGAGTCCGATCCTATCGCAGCTGTATCATGACGGATACATGGAAGCTGTGTCGGAAGAACAGACATCTGTCTTTGCGGCAGCGGAACAATTTGCGCGTATTGAAGGCATCCTGCCGGCACCGGAAAGCAGTCACGCGATCCGCGCAGCAATTGATGAAGCACTCAAATGCAAAGAGACCGGTGAAGCGAAGACCATCGTATTCGGTTTAACGGGAACGGGTTATTTTGATATGACGGCCTATGAGGCTTATAACGACGGTACGATGAAAGACTACATTCCAACCGATGAAGAGCTGGAAGAAAGCTTTAAAAAGTTACCGAAAATCAATCGATAAAAAAGAAAGGCTTGATCATATGATCAAGCTTTTTCATAAGCAAAAAAAAGAACTACTACACATGACAGCGCCTGCTTAAGGCTGCTATGTTCCCATCCTGACCTGATTCACAAGATGTCATTGTAGTAGCGCAATCATTTTATCAAGAAATAAAGAATTTGTAAAGGTATGGGGTATAATACAAATATGACAGATGAACAATGGATGAAACAAGCCATCAAACAGGCCAAAAAAGCAGCAGAAAAAGATGAAGTTCCGATTGGCTGCATTATCGTTCACGATGGGAAAATCATATCCCGGGCATATAATCAACGCGAGATCAAACAGTTAAGCACGGCCCATGCCGAAATTTTAGCCATTCAAAAAGCGTGTCGGAAATTGGGGACATGGCGGCTGGAGAATTGTGATTTATATGTGACTTTGGAGCCTTGTCCGATGTGCACCGGAGCAATCATTCAATCACGGATCCGTCGGGTGATATTCGGCGCCTATGATCCGAAAGGCGGATGTATGGGATCTTGTACGGACTTGTTAAAGGTCAAAGGATTTAATCACTATCCAGAAGTCAGCAGCGGCATCTGCCAGGAGGAATGCAGTGATCTCCTGAAGGAATTTTTCAAAGAGAAACGGAAACAAAAGAAATCGTGACCGTTTCTTTTTGTATGCAAAGAACATGTTATAATAGTCTCACGAGAAAGCAGGTGTCTTATGGCGTATCAAGCGTTATATCGTAAATATCGACCGGCTACATTTGATGAAGTTGTAGGCCAGCGGCATATCGTGCAGACATTGAAAAATGCAGTGGTACAGAATCGAATTGCCCATGCGTATTTATTCTGCGGCCCGCGCGGTACGGGAAAAACATCCATTGCGAAGATTTTCGCCCGTACATTAAACTGTACATCCGAAAACAACGATCGCCCCTGCGGTCATTGTGAAAATTGTCGGATGGCCTTGAACGGCAGTCATCCGGATATCATTGAGATCGATGCCGCATCAAATAACGGTGTCGACGAAGTCCGTAATCTGATCGATCGTGTGAAATATGCACCGATGGAAGGAAAATACAAAGTTTATATTATTGATGAGGTTCATATGATGACAGCGAGCGCTTTGAATGCTCTGCTGAAGACCATCGAAGAACCGCCGGAACATGTCGTCTTTGTTTTTGCGACGACGGAACCAAACAAAGTACTGCCGACCATCATTTCCCGCTGCCAGCGATTTGATTTTACGAAGGTCAGTCAAAAAGATATCGAATATCGTATTCATGTGATTTGTGAACAAGAGAAAATTGCCATCGAAGACGAAGCGGTTTCTTTGATTGCCCTTTTGAGCGACGGCGGCATGCGCGACGCATTATCCATTTTGGATCAATGCCGTGCATATTGTGAAAACAAGATCCATGTGGATGATGTTCGTCAAATCTACGGTATCCTGACAAAAGAAGATATTGGTTCTTTATTTGAAAAGTTGTACCAGCAGGATGTAGAGGATGTGATCCGAAATCTGCAGGATGCTTATGAGCGTGGGATGGATATGAAACGACTCACGTCAGATTTTATATCACTATTAAAGGAAAGTATTATTTTGGATTATTCTCCGAATTCGACATTGGTCGGCGAACGTTCAAAATCAGTGGTGCAGAAATATATGGCGGCTTCCCCTCTTCCCTTCCGCATTCGTTTGTTGGATGAACTAATGGATACATACAATAAATATCCGTATGCATCGAATGTGCTGGATTACCTGGAAACTGCGTTATTAAAGTTGATTTCTCAATCATATGAACATGAGAAAGCAGCAGAAAAATCTGAAATCAGATATTCAAACCATGCGAATACAGCTTCAAAGTCACATGAATCAACATCTGATAAGTCAGAAATAATTGAGAAAAAGGCCAAAAAAGCCAATAAAATAGCGAAAAAGGACAGTAAAGCAGAATCTGATGTTTCACGTGAAACATTGAAACAGTCAGAAATTCCGAATCATAAAATCATATTTGACGATGAATACATCCTGCAGCTGTTAGTAGGATCGGATAAGAAAATCAGAAAAGAAGATGAATACAAATATGAAGATCGTATCCTTTATCAGACCGATCCAGATTATGGAAAGTATGCTGGTTCACTTAATACCTCATCGATATTCGCAGCATCTGATCATTATCTGCTGATTTGTGTGAATACAGAGATGGAAGCCAACGAAATCAATCTGACGGAGGAAAAAGAATCCTATGCACCTTTTATGAAGAAATTAATTGGCAAGCCGAAAAAGATCTTCGCGATTGATATGAATCAGAAACAACGTGTCACAAAAGATTTTGTGAAAAGGATGAAAGAAGGGACCCTCCCTTCCCCGGTTGATGTGACTGTTCCTATGGAAGAGGAAAAGAAGCCGGAAAATACAGAAGAGAATGAATTAAAGAAGATATTTCCGAATCTGAAAGTGGAGGAAGATTGATCTATGAATTATCCAAAAAAATTTAATGACTTGATTCAGGCCTTTCAGAAGCTTCCTGGTGTTGGTGCGAAGACAGCAGAGCGTTATGCCTATACGATGCTGGATTGGGACCCGGAAACGTTAAACGACTTTCTGGATGCAATGAATCATATGAAAACAGGAATACAGCGTTGTAAGATTTGTGGAAATCTGAGCAGCGGAGAAAAATGTTCAATTTGTGCGGATCCTGATCGGAATCGGAATATGATCTGTGTTGTAGAAAGTCCGAAAGATATTGCAGCCATTGAATCAATGCAGGAATACAATGGCGTGTACCATGTCTTAAATGGAACCATAAACATGAAAAAAGGCATTCTTCCCGATCAGCTGAATATCCAATCCTTATTGGATCGGATCAATGAGGAAACACAAGAAGTGATCCTGGCGACGGATCCAACGATGGATGGCGAAACAACCGCCTTATATATCGAAAAGCTTCTGAAAGATAAAGTAAAAATCACACGATTGGCATATGGTATTCCGATTGGCGGACATTTAGATTATACAGACAGTTTAACCCTGCTCAGAGCCTTTCAGGGACGTAAATAGGACGTTTCACATGATAAATATATGAATAATCAGAAGGATTTTACATGATCATATGAAAAGGATCTCGAGTATTCTCTTCATATGATTTTTATATTTAATGCAGAAATAACGAATTTCATTCGTACTTGTACGTATAAGTTAAATCACAGTAAAATTATATTGAAGATAAAACTTAGTATAAATAGATTGTAATAGTTAAAAAAATGCAAACAAAGTGAAATCACTAATAAAGAGTAAATAGTTATTGAATATATTGACTAGAATGAGGGAAATTTTCCAATAATTATATGAATCATCAAATCATGAAAAATTTATCTATAAATAGACATTTGTAAAAATATATGAACATCATATTCTCATGAATAATGTCAATATGAACGGAAAATTTAATAAAAAATCATGCTATTTCTATAATGTGAACAATCACATGAAAGAAATATGATTAAAAAATAAGATAAATATTCATATGAATAGGAAGAAATTGATATTTATATTTCATATGAATCCAAAATCATCGAGTATATTGAAAAAATATATTCATATGATTGAAAAAAATCAGAAATTTTATTGATTCCATTTTCATATGATGGTAAGATTAACATGCACGCTAGAAATCGGAATAGAATATGAACAGAAAATTAGGGTATGACTGTTCATAGGATTTAAATCTGAACAAACGGATGCATGATTAGAGGGTGAAAAGGATGCAGGATTCAAATCAACCGGTTGAAGTCTATTATGATATGGAAATCGCTGAAATATGCGAAATGTTTTCGAAGTCCAGAAACACAGTCGATAAAGCTGTTGCGAAATTGGTGAAGAATTATCCGGATGCTGGATATAAATACAAGAATCCTAAGACGCGGCGGATCACGATCAAGGCAGAGGGCGTAGAGAAACTTTCTAAGTATTTTAGAAAAGAAAAACACGAAGTTTCTCCTGTAGAAACCGAATTGCGGTATGAAAACGAAAAGCTCAAAGCCGTTCTGGAAGAGAAACAAAAATCAATGGATAAAATCGAAGAATTATATAAAGAAAGATTATCTCTAGAGCTGGAAAAGAGTAAACAAACATTTTTATTAGAGAACCAACAAAAAGATGATCGGATATCTGAATTAGAATCTGAAAATCAGACTCTGAAGGATGAGAAAGAAAAATTAGAGAATGAAAAAAAAGATCTGGAAGAAAAATCCGGTCAAATGGAATCTTTGGAATCTGAATTAAATGAATTAAAAAGACAGAAAGAAGAATATAATTCAAAATCTTTCTTCTACCGGCTCACTCATAAATTATAATGCAAAGCCCTGGCAATCTTGCTGGGGCAGTTTTTTGTATAAGTCAGTCCGACTTTCTGTAACATCTGATTAAAAACGGAGATCCCATCGTGTTCTTTCCGATATTCATATTCAATTTCATAATCACTATGATCGGGAAAAACCGTATGATCCGCGCTAATTTCGGCGAATTCCGTTGTATAGGTCTGTCGTTTTGTCGTAAAAGATGTAATTACGTTCATTTCTGAAATTGGAATATGATATTCCTGCAGCCAATGAAGGATCTCTGGATCATGGATCTCATCAATCGTATGAGCTTCGATATCTTTTTCCAATTCAATATGCGTAATAGAATCCGTGCGGATCTTCAGGGTAAAAATATGACGGTCATTGATCGTTCGGATACGCATTGCACCGCCTAATGAATGAATATAACCATTTTTGGTATCATAATATGTATTCGTCTGCTGCCATGGTTTGGTAAAATCATATGAATGGATTATTTTTTCATATTGATCAGGCTGTACTAAAATTTTTAATTCGCGTTCAATTGGTTTTGGCATATTCTTCACCTCGTTCTTTATGGTACAATGAGAACATCAAAAAGGAAAGTGATGTTTATGAGGTTTTCGTTTCAGCTGCGCGGTGATGTCAATTCAAAGCGAGTAGGGGATTATTTAAAAAAAGAATGTTTGAAAGCAGGATGGGAATATCGGCCGGATGATCCGGAGATCATTCTGTCGATCGGCGGTGACGGCACGCTGCTGCGGGCCATTCATAAGTACATCGATTGTTTGGATAAGATCATGTTTGTAGGGATCCATACGGGAACGTTGGGCTTTTTTACAGACTATACGCAGGATGAGCTGGAATTATTCTTAGATGATATTGTGAATCAAAAACCCTATATTGAAGAATCACCTTTACTAGAATTTGACATTCCGGAAAAAGAGTTTAAAGACTACGCCCTGAATGAAATCCGTATCGAAAGTCTGGAAAAAACCTTATATCTTGATATCTATATTGATGGGGAGTTCTTTGAAAGAACGACCGGCTCCGGTATTTGTCTGAGCACGCAGGCAGGATCGACAGCCGTGAACCGCGCCCTGAAAGGTGCAGTCGTTGATTCCGGTCTGCAGGTCCTGCAGCTGTGCGAGATCATGCCGATTTCACATAAGATCCATCATACACTTTTAAATCCGTATATCATGAAATCCGATCGGGAAGTTGTCATCCGAAGTGTTTCGCTGCACAACGCTGAAGCTTGTTACGATCACCTGCATATCGGCTTAAATGATGTGAACGAAATTCATATGAAAACATCCGAAAAAAAAGTACGGTTCGTTCGATACCGCACTTATTCTTATTTAAAACGTCTGAAAAATTTATATTAAGCTTTTTTCGCTTTCTTTGGGCGGTCCGCCAAGATACGGATCGCTTTTTTATGACTCTCCGGACTGAGGTTCATGATGATCGCAAATGAAATAAAATAAGACAAGATACTGCTGCCGCCGTACGAAATCAGCGGTAAGGTGATACCGGTGATCGGAAAGATACCGACGATCATACCCAGGTTTTGGATCTGCTGATAGAACAACATGGCCACTACACCAATGACAATAAATCGATCCATACGATCTTTCATCCGATATGCCATCATGCATAAATACAAGTCCAATCCCATGCACAGCAGAACAATTGCGGTCGTGCCGATCAAGCCAAAACACTGTCCGATCGCCGCAAAGATAAAGTCCGTATGCGCTTCCGGGATCGCAATGACATTCGCCTGCAGACCGTATCCCGTCAGGCCGGCGCTGCCCAATGAAAGCAAAGCAGTATACAGCTGATTTGAACTGCCTAAAATATATTCATCCGGGTTCAGCCAGGCTTCGATCCGCTGCAGACGGTAAGCGGAAATAAACTGCGCAATGAAATCTTCATGGAATAAAAACAAATAGAAGAAAAGTACAACCGCGGCAACAATGACCGAAAGCAAAACGACGATATATTGTTTTCGGATGCCGGAACAGATCAACAGCACCAAAATCGTAAAGACGATGATGATGCAGACACCGGTATCCGGCTGCAGGAAGATCAAAATCAATGAAGGCAAAGTGATCCGCAGGATTTTCAATAACAGCTGCAGATCATCAGCACCGCTAGGATGTGGGTGAGCATCCTGATGATCCCGAATAGCTTTGGAGACCAGCACGATCAATACGATCTTCATGAACTCACTGGGCTGAAAACTTCCTAACAGCGGAATGCTCAGCCAGGAAACGGCACCATTGATCGAAGGTGCGAACGGCAGCGTATGACCGGTCACACGATTCAAGATGCTGGAGCCCAATAAATAAAGCAGGCAGTACATTAAAATTGTATATGCCTTTTTTACATATTTAAAAATGACCTCATTGGACATGGACGTCAGCAGGAACATAACGGTAAAACCGATGATGTACCATAAAATCTGACGAAACAAGTAGGTAGGACCGCTGCCTTCACTAATTAAATTGAATGCGTTGTACAGCGCAAAACAACTCGTGAACATTAAAATCAATAAAATCACCAGCAGGCCGACATCCACTTGAAACGTATTATTACGAAAAACTACTGTCCGTTTCACTCCGGGACCCCCTTACAATTTGCATATAGTATACCATATTCACCGTCAATCAGAAAATTTGCTATAATAGGAACATGAAAAAATATACACCAATGATCGAACATTATATAAAAGTAAAAGAAGCAAATCCAGATAAAATATTATTCTATCGGGTCGGCGATTTTTACGAAATGTTTCTGGACGATGCAGAAACTGCCAGCCGGGAACTGGACCTGGTGCTGACGGCTAAGGCAGCCGGCAACAACGAAAAAGTTCCGATGTGCGGGATCCCGCATCATGCAGCCGGAAATTATATTCAGCGATTAATTAAAAAAGGATATAAAGTAGCAATCTGCGAACAACTTGAAGATCCAAAAGAAGCCAAAGGCCTCGTGGACCGCGGCATCATCAAAGTCATTACGCCGGGAACCTATATGGATGAAGCTCTGGATGCCAAATCCAGCAATTATCTGGCCTCAGTCATGGTCAGCGGCTATGAGATTTGTGTGCTTTATTGTGAATTGAGCACAGGGGAGCTCAAATATCAAACTGTGGAACATTCACTGGTCGCTTTGCAGCGGGCGCTGCTCGACCAGCATGTCAGCGAAGTCGTCATTCCGATGAGCTTTGATAAAAATTGGCTGAACGCTTTGAAAGAAAACGAAACGATCATGGTCTCGCGCCAGAAGAAAACCAAATTGGAGGAAGCCGACCGGAAACTGCTGCCATTGGATGCCAAAGAGACGCTGGAACAGGCACTGGCACAATTGATGGGTTATTTGAAAGAAACTCAGAAACAGCACATCGATCATTTTATACCGATGGAAAGTATGGATAAAGAACGGATCCTGATCATGGACTATGAAACCAAACAGCACCTGGATCTGGTTTCCGGCTCCCGCGGCATGAGCCTGTGGTCATTTATGGACCGCTGCAAGAGTGCCATGGGTTCGCGCATGCTGAAAAACTGGATCGAAATGCCGCTGATCGACGCCTCTGCCATTGCGAAACGTCAGGCCGCGGTGCAGATCCTGAAAGATGATTTTATGCTGCGGGAAAACCTCAAAGACCATTTGATTTATATCTATGATATGGAACGATTAGCGAGCCGGATCTCCTACGGCAATGCCGGCCCGCGCGATATTCTGCAGCTGACGGCTTCGTTGGAACATGCCAAACCAATTTTGGAACTGGCCGCTGCTCTGACATCGTATCCGGAACTGCAGGACGTGCCGACATGTTACGATTTGTATGAAGAAATTCAAGGGGCGATCGTCGAGGATCCGCCGCTGACTTTAAAGGACGGCGGTGTCTTTACGGATGGATACAGCGCAGAGCTGGATGAAGCCCGTCAGATCGCTAAAAAAGGCAAAGATTACATCCTGGAAATTGAAGCCAAAGAACGAGAACGTACCGGCATCAAAGCTCTGAAGATCGGCTATAACCGGGTTTTCGGCTACTACATCGAAGTGCGCAACGGCAGTCTGGATCAAATCAAAGATGAGTACGGTTATCATCCGAAACAAACATTAGCAAATGCCACGCGTTTTATCACCCAGGAACTGAAAGAAAAAGAGGAACAAATTCTGCACGCCCAGGAAGAGCGTGTGCGCTTGGAACAAGAGCTGTTCCATGAACTGTTGATGAAGATCAAGGCCCGCCTTTATGATCTGCACGCCTGTGCCCGCGCGTTGGCAACCGTGGATGTGCTGACGGCTTTGGCCGATCTGGCCGCAGAAAAAGGCTATATCTGCCCGCAGTTTCATGAAGAACGATCAGTATCCATCATTGAAGGGAAACATCCAATTTTGGATGATCATATGAAAAGTCAGAAATATGTCTCCAATTCCTGGCAGATGGATGAAGACAATCACATTGAAATCATCACCGGTCCGAATATGGGCGGTAAATCCACCTATATGCGTCAGAATGCCTTGTTGGTGGTTATGGCACAGATGGGCAGTTTTATTCCGGCGAAACAAGCTGTGCTGCCGATTTTTGACCGGATCTTCACCCGCATTGGTGCCAGCGATGACATTCTGACCGGCAAGTCGACATTCATGGTCGAAATGATGGAGGCCAATATTGCGCTGCGCTATGCGACAGAAAACTCATTGATCCTTTTTGATGAGATCGGCCGCGGCACGGCCACATACGATGGGATGGCTCTGGCACGGGCGATGATCGAGTATATTGACAGTGCGATCCGGGCCAAGACGTTATTTTCGACGCATTATCACGAATTGACCGATCTGGAAGAAGAGCGGAAAACCATCAAAAATGTACACGTGGATGTCAAAGAGAAAAAACAGCACATCGAATTTCAATATCGTGTGATCAGCGGCAAAGCCGATAAATCCTATGGGATCAACGTGGCCCGTCTGGCGCACCTGCCGCAGGCCGTGCTGGATCGTGCCGGCGAACTGCTGAAAGAGTACGAAGGCATGGAACGGAACAATGGCTATCAGCCGAATCTATTTGTGATGGATACCGTTCAGCCGGAGAAATCCGAACTTGTCGAACGTCTGCAGAACATGGACGTCGATGCGATGAGCCCGCGTGAAGCGCTGGATTGTTTATATGAACTGAAAAAGTTATCGAAATCCATTGAATAAAGGAGCATTATGGCACATATTCATGTATTAAGCGAACAATTAACCAATATGATCGCGGCCGGCGAAGTAGTCGACCGTCCTGCCAACATTGTTAAAGAGTGTGTGGAAAACAGTATCGATGCTCAAGCACAAGTTATTGATATTGAAGTCTGGCAAGGCGGGATCGAGCGTATCATGATCACGGATGACGGCATCGGAATGAGTCCGGAAGATGCCGATCTTTCATTCTGCCGTCATGCCACGAGTAAAATCGCCGATGAAGCTGATTTATTTAATATCCAGACCATGGGCTTCCGCGGTGAGGCGATCCCAAGCATCGCTTCGGTTGCCCATGTCGATATGAAAACCAACGACGGAACGACCGGCACACATATTGTCTATGATTATGGGGAAAAGAAAACCAAGGAAGAAATTTCCTGTCCGAAAGGAACGTGCATCGATGTATCGGGGCTGTTTGTCAAAACACCGGCCCGGTTCAAACATCTAAAGAGTCCGACTTACGAATTCTCCATTATTGCGGATTTGGTCAATAAGCTAGCGTTAAGTCACCCAGAAATCCGATTTACGCTTTCACACAATGACCGGGTCATTTTTCAGACTTCCGGCAACGGCAACATTCAAGAAATCCTATTTCAGATGTACGGCCGGGAAGTCGCGATGAACGCCATTCCGTTTGAAAAACAAAAAGATGAATTCACCATCAAAGGCTATGCAGTACAGCCAAAAATCAACCGGGCAACGAAGTATTTCTTATTTGTGACATTAAATACCCGCTTGATCCGCAGCAATCCCATCCAGCACGCGATCTTAGACGCGTACAGTGATTTTCTCCCGAAACAGCGCTATCCGATCTGCGTGCTGCAGATCACGACGGATACACAGCTGGTGGATGTCAATGTGCATCCGAATAAGTGGGAAGTCCGGCTGTCGAAACAGTCCCAGCTGACGGAATTGATCCGGGAAACCATCAAGGAAACACTATCCGCCCAGTTAAAAACAGTGGAAATCAAACAAATCAAAAAACAGCCCGTCTATCAGCAGCCGGAAATGACGTATACATATCCGGTTCCGAAACGGCAGGACCGCAGCGCAGAGATCCATAAAGGATTTGAAAATTACCAGTCGATTCCGACAGCTCCCGATCCAATTGTTCAGGAAGAGCAGGAACCGATCCAGTCAGACATACCGGAAGAAACAAACCGCGGTCCGGAGTTTTTCAATCACTTGACGGTATTGGCCCAGCTGCATGATTCATATATTTTGTGTTCGGATGAAAAAGGCTTGGTCATCATCGATCAGCACGCGGCCCAGGAACGTTATCATTATGAACAGCTGCTGGAACAGCTGGACCATCCGGTGATGCAGACACAGCCGCTGTTGGTGCCGATCCAGATCGATGTACCGGATACGATCACCGCACAGGTAAAAGAAATCAACGAAAAAACGGAATTCTTTGGTCTGCATTTTGAGGCGTTCGGCGACGATCAGCTGATCCTGCGTGAAGTGCCAAATTGGTTCAATGAAGTAGATGCGATCCCGTTTCTGCAGGATCTTCTGGATACTTTTGTCAAAGAGCAGAATGTGAATATGAAATCACTGCGCAAAAAAGTGATCGCAACGATGGCTTGTCACAGTTCCATCCGATTTAACCGGCCTTTATCCAAACCAGAGATGGAAAAAGTCATTGAGGATCTGCGGCATTGTAAACAGCCGTATCATTGTCCGCACGGCCGGCCGACCGTGATCACATTAAGTGATGAAGATTTACGAAAGGAATTTGAACGTGGATAAGATCATTGTGATCGTCGGGCCGACCGGCATCGGCAAGACCAGTCTTTCAGTGCAGCTGGCAAAGCGCCTGAACGGGGCCGTCATATCCGGCGACAGTATGCAGGTGTATAAAAAGATGGATATTGGTACGGCAAAAGTCACCGAAGAAGAAAAACAGGGCATACCGCATTATCTGGTGGATATCCAAAATTACGATGAACCTTATAACGTTAAGATCTTTCAGGAAAAATGCCGGCAGGCAGAACGTGAAATCGTCGCCCAAGGAAAAGTACCGATTCTTTGCGGCGGAACGGGTTTGTACATCAAAGCCGCATTATATGATTATACGTTTGAAGAGGAAGAAATCGATGAAGCGTATCAAAAAGAACTGGAAGCTCTGGATGAAAAGACGTTGTATGACCGGCTGGTGAAGGTCGATCCGCGCTCGGCGGAAAAGATCCATCCGCACAACCGCAAACGCATCCTCCGGGCTTTGCAGATCGCGCATACCGGTATGAGTAAATCGGAAAGGGAACAACACCAACAGCACCGCATGTTGTTTGATGCCTTCCTGTTGGGGCTGGATGTCGATCGGGAGGTGCTGTATGACCGGATCGACCGGCGTGTGGAAGCCATGTTTGATCAAGGACTGGTACAGGAAGCGACAGCCTTGTTTTCTGAACCCGCCACATGGAAATACAACAGTTTTCAAGCCATTGGTTATAAAGAATTCCAGCCGTACTTTGAAGGGACCGCTGACTTGGATGAAGTAAAGGAGGCCATCAAGGTGCATTCCCGCCAATATGCCAAACGGCAGTATACCTGGTTCCGTCACCAGATGGATGTACGCTGGTATGAAACTGGGGATCCGCAGATTGAAAAAGACATCAAAGCGTGGTTATATGAAAGGGAAGGATGAGCGATATGAAAGAAGTATTTTTAATCAATCCTCACACAGACGCAAAAAAACTTTATGCGTTGATGGAGGAAATCAAGAAAAACTTCAAAGGCAGACAGGTCATTATTGAAAAAACCAAAGCGCCGAAGCATGCAGAATACATCGCGAAGAAATATGCGTTGTTTGAAAACGAACCGGTGCATTTGTATGTCTGCGGCGGTGACGGCTTGCTTCATGAAACGATCAACGGTCTGATCGATGCGCGCAGCGAAGTCCATGTTTCTGTGCTGCCGCTCGGGACCGCCAATGACTTTGTGAAAACATTCCGGCCGTGGACCACGGCGGATTTTCTGAATTTAGCCAACTATAAAAATCCGATTGCCATGGACTGTGATGTGATGAGCGTCAACGGCGAATATGCGATCAATACGGTTTCCTTCGGTTTTGATGTATATGTGGCACAATATGCTAATCATATGAAAAGCAGATTGCCGGTCCAGGGCATTATCCCATATTATACCGGCATGCTTCAGACATTACGCAGACCGCTCGGACAGGAATACCGCATGCAGATCGATGACCAGCGAATGCCGGCAGCTATCTATGATTTTGTGGTGTTCTGCAACGGCAAGTATTACGGCGGCGGCTATCAGCCGTGTCCGGACGCGATGATCAATGATGGTGTGATCGATGTCTGCTTGATCAGCGGACTGAAGAAACGTGATATTGTCTATTTTGCGAAAGCCTATGAAAAAGGTGAACACATTTCCCATACCGATCGTGTTACGATCAAACAGGCACACATTATTCATATGGATACAAACAATGAAACCATTTACGGCAACCTGGACGGTGAAGTGCGGGCGTTTAAAAACCCGACCATTGAGCTAAAAAGCCATGCGATCCATTTGTGGCTGCCGAATGTAGGAGAATAAAAACTATGGAATCAGAAAATGGGATACGGATCCTAACCTTAATTGTACTGCTGCTGTTTTCAGGATTCTTTTCTTCCGCGGAAACTGCACTGGTTTCCTGCAGCCGCATCCGCATGCGGACATTGGCCGATGAAGGCAATAAAAACGCGGCTGTCGTTCTGCGTATTTTAGAAAAACAGGACAAAATGCTCAGTGCCATTTTGATCGGCAATAACTTTGTGAATACACTGGCTTCCAGTATGGCAACCGTGATCGCCTATTCATTCGGAGGCGCAGCCGTCGGCATTGCGACCTTCATCATCACGCTGCTGATCTTGATTTTTGGAGAGATCACCCCGAAGACCATGGCAACCAAACGAGCGGATTCCATGGCGCTGCACTATGCGAAGATCGTCCGCGTACTGATGGTCGTACTGACGCCGATCATTGCGTTTGTCAATGTGTTCAGTTCGATCTTCCTGCGCATCTTAGGCGTTGATGTATCAGAAAACGGTCCGTCTTTAACTGAAAGTGAGCTGCGGACCATTGTCGATGTGTCCCATGAAGAAGGCGTCATTGAGCAGGATGAAAAGGAAATGATCAACAACGTGTTTGATTTCGGCGATGCCAAAGCCAAGGAAGTCATGGTCCCGCGGGTACATGTCATCATGGCAGAGGATACTTCTTCGTATGAAGATCTGCTGGAAGTATTTCGAAAAGAGCGTTTTACCCGTATACCGATCTATAAAGATTCTATCGACAATGTTATTGGTATGGTCAATATGAAAGACTTATTGTTATATGATGACCTGGAACATTTCAATATCTACAATTTGCTGCGAAAACCGTTTTTTACCTTTGAAAACAAGCCGATCTCCGACTTGCTGCTGGAAATGAAAAAGTCCACCAACAACATGGCCATCGTGCTGGATGAGTATGGTGAATTGGCCGGGATCATCACCTTGGAAGATATCATCGAAGAGATCGTCGGTGAAGTGCAGGATGAGTACGATGACTGGGAAGCCGCCAACATTAAACAAGTCACAGAGCGGGTCTATGATGTTAAAGGGTATATCAGTCTGCATGATCTGAACGACGCGATCGGTCTGGATCTGGACAGTGAAGAATTTGACTCCATCGGCGGTCTGGTCATCGATAAACTAGGCCGGCTGCCGAAGCTGAATGAACAGATCGTGCTGGACAACGGCATCAAGATCAAGGTCATCAATTTGAACAAAAAACGCATCGAGGCCGTGCGCATCACACTGCCGAAAGATTTTCATCAAACATCTGAATAAGAAAAAAACCGGGAGATCCCGGTTTTCATTTACTCAAATAATGCAGTGCCGATACGCACTTGTGTGGCGCCGTGCTCCAGTGCCAGCCGCCAATCATGACTCATGCCCATCGATAAGGTATCCATCTCCGGATACACTTTTTTCATGCGATCGAATAATGCTTTCATTTCATCGAACTCACCGGCCACCACGCTTTGATCATCCGTATTTGTCGCGATGCACATCAAGCCTTTCACCTTAATATTGTCAAACTGCTGCAGATCGGCAAGAAAGGCTTCGGCATCCTCGAATGGGTAACCGGTCTTGTTTTCATCGGTCTTTGAAACCTTCAGCTCAGCCAGTACTTCCTGTACGATGCCCTTTTTAGCAGCCTGTTTATTGATTTCTTTGGCCAGTTTGACGGAATCGACACTGTCGATCCGGTCGACCTTGCCGACAATATATTTGACCTTGTTGGTCTGTAAGTGACCGATAATGTGCCAGCTGTACTGCGGATCATATTTCGTTAAAAATTCCTGGACCCGGTTTTCACCAAATACATGCAGTCCAAGGGATGCCAGTTCATCGACTTCTTCCTTGGTATGTTTTTTCGTGACGGCAACCAGATCGACATGTTTCTCTTTGATTTCCTGGATCAATGCGGTATTCATGAACATTCCTCCCATCGTTTATTCTGAATGCGATAATGTGCGGTAAACGCCGCGCGGATCAGCGCCCGATCGTGACTGACACATATCAGACATCCGGGATATTCTTCCATCCAGCGGATCAGCACCGGCAGCGAAAGCGGCGATAAATTCCGGCTGGGTTCGTCCATTATTATAACATTACATCCGTTTAACGTTAAATAGGCCAAATAAACTTTTGCCTGCTGTCCATATGAACAATCCGACAGCTGCTGCGTCATTTCCTCCGGCAGAAATTTTAAGCTTCCGAGCATGGTCTGGACATCGGTTTGTTTGGTGACCCGATGCAGAAAAGAAACCGGCGTATCGTCAGGTTCGAAGAAATCGGTATAATTCTGCGGCATGTAACCCAGAAGAATGCCAGGATCCTTCTGCAGCCGCTGATAGAATGTTTTAAGCAGATATGTTTTACCAGCTCCGTTCTGGCCGGTGATCACGATCTTGTCCCGGCCTTTGACCGTCAGGTCGACTTGTTCGATCAATGTCCGGGTCTCGATCTTCAGCGGTTCATGGAAATCCAGTACGATACGCTGGGCAGCCAGCGGTGTGCCTTCCCAAACGATATTGATTTCTTCTTCCAGTGAATCGACATGATGATAGCTCTGATCCTCGATGCGCTGTTTTGTCGCCTTGACAGACCGCATTTTATCTTTCAGATTTTTTGCGACATTCGGTGCCTGACGGGAAACCGAACGCAGGTCGCTCTGCACCTGATTATAGATATTGTTGATGCGTTGTTTCTGCGCCATATATTGCCGTTTTTCGCTTTCGCTGACTTGGATTTCTTTTTGGCGATTCTGCATTCGTTGATGAATATAATCATCATAAGGACCGTTGAATACAGTGACCACAGGTTTGGTTTTCTTGTTGCGCTGTTCAAAATGAACCAGACGTGTGGCAGTATGTTCCAGGAAGGTCACATCATGCGAAACAAAAAGCACCGGTTCACTGCGGCTGAGGATCCATTGTTCCAGCCATTCCAATGTTTCCAGGTCTAAATCGTTGGTCGGTTCATCCAGACAAAAATAATCATAAGCCGACATGGACAGCTTTAAAAGCTGCAGACGGACTTTTTCACCGCCGGACAAAGTAGAGATCGGCCGTTCTTCATAAAGAAAATTCACATCTGTTTTTAAGGGATCCAGTTCCGACAGCCGATTGTATGCTTCCCATGGAATTTCATCTTCAGGATGTTCCTTCAGCAGGAAGTCCATCGGAAAGGTGTCTTTCCATATGAGCGGCAGCTGCTGCGGCAGATAACCAGCTTTGCCGATGTTGTATACCGTACCGGAAATAGTCACGTAGGGAGCCGGCTGGTGTGCGATCAATTTCAGAAATGTAGATTTGCCGTCGCCTTCTTCGGCGATCAAACCAATGCGGTCATGATCATTGACAGATAATGTAACGGCAGGGAAAAGGGTGCGCCCATTGGCTAAGGACGCGGATAATTGAGAACAAATAAGCATGATAAAAATACCTCCTTCTG
This sequence comes from Catenisphaera adipataccumulans, assembly GCF_014202755.1. Lineage (GTDB taxonomy): Bacteria > Bacillota_I > Bacilli_A > Erysipelotrichales > Erysipelotrichaceae > Catenisphaera > Catenisphaera adipataccumulans. Next base: position 13,982 of record NZ_JACHHK010000009.1, on the reverse strand, counting down.
AATGTAAAGACGAAACGTATTTTTATCTTCTCATGTTCTCACGACCTTTCTGCTTATTAAGATAGACAAAACCATATGTATTGTCAACTTTAAGGAAAATTTAAGATAAAATTGTTAGGATACTATATATAATTACGTTAAGATAGGAGGAGTCTATGACACTTCAACAATTACGATACGTCGTTGCGGTCGCAGAAAAGGGGACCATCAGCAGTGCAGCCGAATCTTTGTATATCTCACAGCCCAGTTTGACCAGTGCCATCAAAGAATTAGAAAAAGAAATGGAGATCACCATCTTCTACCGTACAAACAAAGGTGTGATCTGTACCAATGAGGGGACCGAGTTCCTCGGCTACGCCCGGCAGGTGCTGGAACAAGTCAATTTATTGGAGACAAAATATAAAAATGAACAGCCGCAGAATCCGATCTTTGCGGTATCCTGTCAGCACTATTCCTTTGCGGTCAATGCCTTTGTTGATGTCATTAAAGCCTTTGATCAGACGGCTTATGACTTTACGCTGCGTGAAGAACAGACGTATGAAATCATTGAAGATGTCCGTCATCTGAAAAGTGAGATCGGCATCTTGTATTTGTGTGACACGAATCGGAAAGTCCTGCAGAAAATCATCAAGAATGCCGGTTTGAAGTTTGAAGCATTGTATACGGCCAAACCGCATGTATTTATTAGTTCCAGCCATCCATTAGCCGATCGAAAAGAACTGACGCTCGCTGATCTGGAACCGTATCCGTATTTATCTTTTGAACAAGGCACACATAATTCATTCTATTACAGTGAAGAACTGTTCAGTACGATCGACCGAAAAAAGCGGATCCGAGTCCGCGACCGGGCGACGTTGTTCAATCTGGCCATCGGTCTGGATGGATATACCATTAGCTCCGGCGTCATCGATCCGGACCTGAACGGCGAACAAATCATTGCCAAACCACTGCGCGAGGAAGAAGAAATGACCATCGGCATGATCACTTTGAAAGATGCCATTCTTTCCCGTTACGGTAAAATATATAAAGAAGCTTTATTGAAGCATATCAATGAAGACGGCCAGTAAGCCGTCTTTTTTATATGAGGATCCCGCGGCAATGATCAATTTCGTGCTGAATGATCTGTGCAGTCAGACCGTGATAGGATTTGATATACGTCTGACCTTCGCTGTCCTCGTATTTGACTTTAATGTGTTTGGCACGTTTGGTCTTTCGCATCCCTGTCAAAGACAGACATCCTTCTTCCGTCGTATAGAGACCGGATTTTTTGAGGATCTGCGGATTGTACATAACTTTGTATGTATCACCGTCCAGAAAGGCGATGATGTTTTCGTGCCGGCCGATCATATTGGCGGCCATGCCGATGCAGGTCTGCCGATTCGCTTTCAATGTATCCAGCAGATTGGCAGCTGTGACGGTGTTATGACTCGGCTGGGAAGGCTGTTTTAAAAAAACCTCATCGTGAATAATAGGCAGGATCATATTTACCTCCGAAAGAAAAGGGCGTGCTCAGGCACGCCCGGTCACATCGAAACAGACAGTTATGTGATATATGAATTTGCGAAAATGCTATAAGGATGTACATCCGGTCTGTTTCAATGAACCTTTTTACTTATTTAAAGCTTCAGACAATGCAACCGATACGGCTACAGAAGCACCGACCATCGGGTTGTTGCCCATACCGATCAAGCCCATCATTTCTACGTGAGCCGGAACGGAAGAAGAACCAGCGAACTGTGCATCGGAATGCATACGTCCCATTGTATCCGTCATACCATAGGAAGCCGGACCGGCAGCCATGTTATCTGGGTGCAATGTACGTCCCGTACCACCGCCGGAAGCAACAGAGAAGTATTTCTTACCTTTTTCGTTGCATTCTTTCTTATAAATACCAGCAACCGGATGCTGGAAACGAGTCGGGTTCGTGGAGTTTCCGGTAATGGAAACGTCTACGTCTTCATGATGCATGATGGCAACACCTTCACGAACATCATCGGCACCGTAGCAGGCTACTTTAGCACGCGGACCGTCCGAGTACGGTGTTCTCGACAATTCTTTCAGTTCACCAGTATGGTAATTATATTCTGTTTCTACATAAGTAAAGCCGTTGACACGGGAGATGATCTTTGCGGCATCCTTTCCTAAACCGTTCAGGATGACTTTCAAAGGAACCTCACGGACTTTGTTGGCGTTGTTCGCAATACCGATCGCACCTTCAGCAGCCGCGAAACTTTCGTGACCGGCCAAGAATGCAAAGCAGCGTGTTTCATTTGTCAGCAGCATGGATGCCAGGTTTCCGTGGCCCAGGCCTACTTTACGCTGATCAGCAACAGATCCCGGAATACAGAAAGACTGCAGTCCTTCACCCAGAGATTTTGCGATATCAGCAGCTTGTTTATCGCCTTTCTTCACAGCAATCGCAGCTCCGACAATATATGCCCAGCATGCGTTTTCGAAGCAAATCGGCTGAATGCCTTTTACGATGTTATAAACATCAACACCGGTTGCGTCTACGACTTCTTTTGCTTCTTCAATGGAAGAAATGCCATAAGACTTTAATACCTCATTGATTTTATCGATTCGTCTTTCGTAACCTTCAAATAATGACATGTTTTCTTCCTCCTATTATTCCTCACGAGGGTCAATATACTTCGCAGCATCGTCGTAACGTCCGTACTGTCCGGTTGCACCCTCTAATGCTTCATTGGCATCTTTACCTGCTTTGACCGCATCCATAAATTTGCCTAAATTAACATATTTGTAGCCGATGATTTCATCATTGTCATCCAGAGCCAGCTTCAGGATATAACCTTCTGCCAATTCCAAATAACGAGGACCTTTATCTAAGGTAGAATAAACTGTACCAAGCTGAGAACGGGTACCTTTGCCTAAGTCTTCCAGACCGGCACCGATAACCAAACCGTCTTCAGAGAATGCCGACTGAGTACGGCCGTAAGCAATCTGCAGGAACAATTCACGCATTGCGGTGTTGATCGCATCGCAGACCAAGTCTGTGTTCAATGCTTCCAACAACGTTCTTCCTACCAATGCTTCCGAAGCCATTGCGGCCGAGTGAGTCATACCGGAGCATCCCAATGTTTCGATCAATGCTTCCTGAATGATTCCCTCTTTAACATTCAAAGACAATTTGCAGGCACCCTGCTGCGGAGCACACCATCCGACACCGTGGCTGTATCCGGAAATATCCGAAATTTGTTTTGAATACACCCATTTTCCTTCTTCAGGAATCGGTGCGCAGCCATGATGTGCACCACATGTGACTTTGCACATGTTTTCTACTTCTTTTGAGTATTTCATACTGTTCTCCTTTCATTGATGAATTCTACTCATATATCACTTTTGATTATAAAAAGTTGATACCAAATGTTGTAATAGCTGAAAACGCGTTCTTACCCACTTAAAGTCTATAAAACCAGAAAATTTGTGTCAATGTGTTTTGGTTAGCACTAGCTAACGCATGGGCATTTGAGTCGATTCTTTTCTTGGTTCCCGATAAGATATACACGAGGTGATACGATGAAACTAGAACTTTATTACTTTAAAGGCTGTCCGTTCTGCGGCCTGGTCATGGATGAAATCAATCAATCCGGCCGTACGGATATTGAATATCATGACATCCATCAAAGCAGGACCGACTACGACCGTCTGCTGAAAGACGGCGGCATTGATCAGGTGCCATGCTTGTTCATTGATGACCGCCCGCTCTATGAAAGCAGCGATATCATCGCCTGGCTGCAGGCGCATCCACAAAACGCATGACCGGAGCGATCCGGTTTTTCTTTTACAAAAAAAGCAGGTTTCCCTGCTAAACAGTTTCTTCCTGCAGTGCTCCGGACAGGTCAGATACATCCTTGGAAAAATAGGCATTCGTTTCTGTCAGAATATCCTTGCGCAGACCGATCAGACCGATCAAATTCGGGATCGCCATCAAGCCATTGACAATATCCGCAATGATAAAAATCAAATCCAGAGAAATAAACGGCCCGACGGCCACCATTGCGATAAAGATCATACGATAAATGCGTACACTGTTCAGTCCGCCTAAATAATACATGCATCGTTCGCCGTAGTAATTCCAGCCGATGATCGTCGTAAACGCAAAGAAGATCAGACCGATGTTGACAATATAACGGCCGATCAACGCGATCGGCAGGCCCTGTTCAAACGCATAAGTCGTCATGGCCGCGCCTTCCAAGCCGGTCAGATTGGCCTGCGTGATGACAATGGCCAGTCCCGTCATGGTACAAACAATGATCGTATCAATAAAGGTACCGGTCATGGAGATCAGTCCTTGTTCCACACAGGAATCGGTCTTGGCAGCTGCGGCCGCGATCGGCGCACTTCCTAAACCGCTCTCATTGGAGAAAATACCGCGGCTGATGCCTTTCTGCATCGCAATGCCTAAACCGCCGCCCAATGCTGCCTGCGGCATGAACGCATTGCGCACAATTAAGACCAGGACCGACGGCAGCACGGATAAATGTGTGCCCAGAATGATCAGCACACCGCCGATATATAAAATGCACATAAAAGGAATCAGCTTTTCAGCCACCTTGGCGATCCGCCGGATCCCGCCGATGATGATAAATGCCACAATGATCGTCAGGATTACTGCGGTCACGATCACCGGCACGTTAAAACTTAGTGTCAGCGCATCGGAAATGGACTTTACCTGTGTGAACGTACCGCTGCCCCACAAAGCGCCACTGACCCCAAAGACCGCAAAGATCTTGGCCAGTACTTTATTATGCAGACCGTTTTGAATATAGTACATCGGGCCGCCGGCCATATCGCCGTTCTCGTCCTTCACCCGATATTTAATAGCTAAGACACCTTCACTGTATTTCGTGGCCATGCCAAAGAACGCGCTGACCCACATCCAGAACAAGGCGCCCGGTCCGCCGGCTGCGATCGCTGTGGCGACGCCGACGATGTTGCCCGTGCCGATGGTCGAAGATAAAGCCGTGCACAAAGCCTGGAAACTGGAAACATCGCCTTCGCCTTGATTTTTATCCGATCGAAAAATCAGTGAAAAGGCAAGTTTCAGCTGCCGGAACTGCAGACCTTTCAGCCGGAACGTAAAATACACACCAGTCCCAAGCAATAAAATGATCAAAGGCGCTCCCCAGACCAGGGAATCCACCCGATTGAACAGTTCCGCCATGCCGTCCCTCCTTTTTTATACGGACTCTTCCGCCAATTCGCCGACGGTTTCTGTTTCATCGGCCATAAAGTAAGCTTCCGTTTCGGTAATGATATCTTTGCGCAGACCGATCAAACCAATTAAATTCGGAATCGCCATCAGACCATTGACGATATCAGCCAAGATAAAGACAAACTCCAAAGACATGAATGGTCCGATCGCAATCAAAACCAAGAATACGATCTTATACACCTTGACTGCCTTCATGCCGGCTAAATAATACATGCAGCGTTCTCCATAGTAATTCCAGCCAATGATGGTCGTGAACGCAAACAAAACCAAGCCAATATTGACGATATAACGGCCGACCATTGGGATAAACAAACCATTTTCAAACGCATAGGTCGTCATCGCGGCGCCTTCCAGACCTGTCAAATTCGCCTGGGTGATCAAAATGGCCAAACCCGTCATGGTACAAACCACGATCGTATCGATAAAGGTACCGGTCATGGAGATCAATCCTTGTTCCACACAAGAATCAGTCTTAGCAGCAGCGGCCGCGATCGGCGCACTGCCCAGACCGCTCTCATTGGAGAAAATACCGCGGCTGATGCCTTTCTGCACCGCAATGCCCAGACCGCCGCCGACAGCTGCCTGCGGCACGAAAGCGGTTTTGATCACCAACGCAATGACCGACGGGATCATGCTTAAATGCGTCAGCACGATCAGCAGCACGCCACCGATATAGAATACGCACATGAACGGAATGATTTTTTCTGCTACATGGGCGATGCGGCGGATCCCGCCTAAAGTAATGAACGCAACCAAAGCGGTCAGTACGATCGCAGAAACCCACGTCGGGACATTAAAACTTAATGTCAAAGCGTCAGAAATCGAGCTGACCTGCGTAAAGGTACCGATGCCGAACAGTGCTACACCGACGCCGAAGACCGCAAACATTTTCGCTAATACGGTATTGTGAAGACCATTTTGAAGATAGTACATCGGACCGCCGGCCACTTGTCCGTTTTCATCTTTGGTGCGGTATTTGATGGCCAGCAGACCTTCGCTGAATTTTGTCGCCATGCCAAAGAAGGCACTGATCCACATCCAGAACAAGGCGCCCGGTCCGCCGGCAGCGATCGCGGTAGCGACCCCGACGATATTGCCGGTGCCGATGGTCGAAGACAAGGCGGTGCACAATGCCTGGAAACTGGATACATCGCCGTCCTGTGTGTCATTTTTGGGATGTAAAATCAAAGAAAAAGCCAGTTTTAAACGGCTGAATTGAAGACCGTGCAGACGGAACGTAAAGTAAATTCCGGTTCCGAGCAGCAGTAAGATAAGCGGCGCGCCCCATACGAGCGAATCCACTTTCGAAAAAAAAGAAACCATGTTTTATTCTCTCCTTTGTCCTTTTGCCTGAGAGCGTTACCCCTTCGGCGTCTTTACAGATCTCTCCAAAGGCTCGTCCGATAACGATATGGGAACCTGAAATCGTTAATTCTTCGGTACACTAGGTGTTCTTTCGTTATCATCATACGAACTTTTTACGCATCCTATTATAATCTATTTCCTTTTAAAGTAAAATAGTATGTGATTTTATATGAAAGTAGAACTCAAATCATGAAGCTGTTATAATAAACAAATAGGAGAAAAAATGAAAAAAGGAGTTTTTATCACATTTGAAGGAAACGACGGCGCCGGCAAGACCACCGTATGCAAAGGGGTGGAAGCACAGCTTAAACAGGCCGGACGCGACGTACTTTATACCCGGGAACCCGGCGGCAGCCGCATTGCGGAAGCCATCCGTGACTTGCTGCTGGATCCGGATAACACCGATATGGACCCGCGCTGTGAGGCTCTGCTTTATGCAGCCAGCCGCCGCCAGCACTTGGTCGAAGTAATCCTGCCGGCCTTGGCCGAAGGCAAGATCGTGCTCTGCGACCGGTTCATCGATTCCAGTCTGGCTTACCAAGGCTTTGCGCGTGCGATCGGTATCGATGCAGTCTATGCGATCAATCGTTTTGCGATCGATGACTGTATGCCGGATGCGACAATTTTTCTGTCGGTCAGCACAGAAACCGGACAGAAGCGCATGGACCTTCGGGGGGATAAAAACCGCCTGGATCTGGAGAACAGCGCGTTCCATCAAAAAGTCAGACAAGGCTATGAGGAACTGATCCGCAGGTATCCGGAACGGATCACCGTGATCGATGCCGAACCGGATCAGGAAACGGTCATCAAAGCTGCGATGCAGGTGGTCCGGAAGGTCGTGGAGCCGTATGAATAAAAAAGAATGGCAGACGGAGCAGCCCGTCGTATATCGGACATTGTCCAATGTTCTGAAAAACAAACGGACGGCCCATGCGTTTTTGTTTGCGGGGCCGAAAGGAGCCAATAAAACGGAAGCGGCTTTATTGTTTGCGCAGAGCTTTTTCTGTGAACACCCGGATGAAGACGGCTTTGCGTGTCAGGAATGCGATGCATGTAAACGGATCGCTGCTGAAGATTCGCTGGACTTCTATTGGCACCATGCCATTGGGACAGTGAAAGAACAAAGAGATCCATTTCATCCGGAGAAAAAACCGAAACAAATCAAGCAGGAGCGGATCAAGAAAAAAGATATCGCTGCCCTGCAGCGGTTTTTTGAAGAAACGGGCGTTTCCGCACATCGTCTATATATTTTGGAAGATTTCGATCAGGCTACGCCGGATGCGGCCAACAGCCTGCTGAAGTTTTTGGAAGAACCGCAGCCGGGCATTATCGGTATTCTGATCGCGGATGAAAAGGCCAACGTGCTGCCGACGATCCAGTCCCGCTGCCAATGGCTCCCGTTTCGTCCGGCATCGGTCCGGCAGATCCGCAGAAATCTGGAACAAGTCATGGATGCGGAAGATGCCGAGATCTTGGCACAAAGCGGTTATTCGCAGGAGCAAGCTGAGGCGCTGGTCGGGGAAAATGAGTATCGCATCTTGAAAGAAGCAGCCAAAAACTATATGGATCATTGGGATTCCATGGCGGGCGTCTTTGATATGCAGACGCGGATCTTTCCGGCAAAAGGCAAGCTGACGGAAAAAGAATTTGTACGTTTGTGGATGCGTCAGCTGGATTATTTAGTGAAGAAAAATGAAAAGCTGCGCTTTGATCAAAAAATCAAAGTCCACGAAATTCTCGTGGAATCATTTGATGTACTGCGCAGCCCGGTCGATCTGGCCCTGTTTTTGGACCGGCTGTATGACCGGATACGAAAGGTCGTGATTTCATGAGAAAAGAAGAAAAGAACAATACCCCGCGTAAATATAAATATTTTGTGTTCATTCAGTTTGAAGGTTCACAGAAAGCTTATACCTTTGGTGCGAATACACAGTATCACAAAGGACAGGATGTGGTCGTGGAAACCGTACGCGGCAAAGAAATCGGCACCGTTTGTGCGCCGACCATCGACTTTGATGCCGCGAAGGCCAAAGGTGATACAAAACCGGTCATCCGTCTGGCGACCGAATATGACTTGGTGCAGAAAAATGAAAACAAGATCCGAGCTAAAAAGGCGATGAAGATCTGCCGCAGCTGTATCGAAAATCTTGGTTTGGATATGCATTTGATCAGCGGCGAGTACACGCTGGATCGTTCGAAGGTCATTTTCACGTATGTATCGGATCAGCGTGTCGATTTCCGACAATTGCTGAAGGATCTGGCACAGCAGCTGCACTGCCGGATCGAACTGCGTCAGATCGGCCCGCGCAATAAGGCGAAGATGATCGGCGGACTGGGCAACTGCGGCATGGAAACGTGCTGTTCCCGGTTCATGAGCGATTTCGAGACGGTCTCGATCAATATGGCAAAAAACCAGCTGCTGGCTTTGAATATTTCGAAATTGAGCGGTCAGTGCGGTAAATTGATGTGCTGTCTGCGTTTTGAAAACGAGGAATATACCCGGATGCGCAAGGACCTGCCGAAGTTGAATTCTCAAATTAACTTTGACGGCAAGCGCTACCGCATTACTTCAATGAATGTGCTGCAGAAGCAGGCAAAACTTGAAAATAAAGAAGAGACAAAATTTGTTTCTTTTGAAGAATTATGGCCGGATAAGGACTTCAGCGATGGATCGACAGAAGAGCTTTGAGAACGAAGGGCCGATCTTGTATCTGGTGCCGACACCGATCGGCAATTTGCAGGAGATGACCCCGCGGGCGTTGGATGTGCTGCGGCAGGCAGATGCGATCGCGGCGGAAGATACGCGCAATACGCAGAAACTGCTCAACGCATATGATATTCATAAACCGTTGTTCTCTCATTACGAACATAATCAGGACACCAGCATTCCGAAGATCATCAGTAAATTAAAAGATGGTCAGACCATCGCGGTCGTTTCGGATGCCGGGTATCCATTGATTTCGGATCCGGGCCAGGGATTGGTCCGTGCGGTGCTGGATGCCGGTTATCCGGTCGTTTCGGTGTCCGGTGCCAATGCAGCGTTGAATGCATTAGTGGCCAGCGGCTTGTCTGCTCGCCATTATTTGTTTTATGGCTTTCTGGATCATAAATCATCCAAACGTCGAAAAGAGTTAGAAACATTGGCCGCTTTCCCCTACACGATGATTTTCTATGAAGCCCCGCACCGCATCCATGATACATTGGTCGATTTATTGGAAGTCCTGGGAGACCGGCAGATCTGCCTGGCCCGGGAATTGACCAAGATGCATGAAGAATATCTGCGCGGCAGCGTATCAGAAATAATCGCTGCATCAGAGGGACTGAAGGGCGAAATGGTGATCGTGGCAGACGGCAGTCATGAAAAACAGGCACCGGATGTGGAGCAGATGGTCGAAGAGGTCCGCTGTCTGCAGGAAACGATGCGCATGAAAGCAGCCGTCAAACAAGTAGCCGAACGATACGGCTATTCGAAAAACGTATTGTATCAAGAGGTGTTGAAACGAAAATGAAAATCAGTACAGACGGATTGGGTGTTTCAGACCAGGAAATCCGGTGGCTGAGCGAATATACAGAGGATGTGGCAGAACGCATCGAAACGATCACGCTGCGCAAAGAACGCATTCGTGATATCAATGCGTTTGCGGTTTCGATCCATTATCGCAATCGATCTCAAAAAGCCTGTGAGTTTTTTTTATTGATCAACGAATACGGCGTAGTGATCGAAGCGGAGAGTGAATATATCAATTCCTATCGGGAGGTCCGGCTGCTGGTGCAGTTCATCAGCATTCTTAATGCGATGAACATCGACTGGAATGATCTGCCGCAGACCATTGATTTTCAATCCTACTACAAGCAATGGCGGACACTGCGGGAACAGGCACACCGAAAGGAAATTCTGAGCAATGCGACCAAGCAGGCGATGGATCTGGCAGAATCGCTGCAGAAACAAAAAGCAGAACAGCTGATCAATCATATGAAAGAACAGCCCATTGTTCTGCAGTGGGAACGGCAGGGAACATACTGCCGCACCCGCATCGGCACCGACCGTCTGTATGTCGTCAAAGACAACGGCCGTCTGGCACGTCAGTTCAATGAAGGACAAACAATTCCTTTGGGAACCAAAAAGACATTAACGCTCAATGTCAGCCGGCTCGATGAACAAAGCCGGAAGATGTACTTATTTATGTGCATGTATGTTTCGGCCGATGCACGCAGCTCGTTTCATTTGGGACCGGCGGCGCTGGATGCATTCTGCACGCTGCAGGAAGAACTAGATGATGAACATTTGATCGGCCGCATTCCGACACAGACCGAAAAGTTGCCGCTGGAACTGCAGGCATCAAACGATTCGGTCATCATGAAAGAATGCCTGGAAGGCCAGTTCTGCCAAGGACAGAATTATTTATATCGCAATGACAAGGATTTGATCCGTCTGCAGTGGGATGAGAACGGCCAGGTCTATCAGCTGTATCAGCTGCTGGCACAGGATGGTCTGGAAATCGAACGCAATGCGTTCAAACGTTTTTACCAGGATGTGCTGCTTCCGAATCGGGATCATTTAGAGCTTCATAGTGATACAGATCTGCAGACGTTTGCGGCAACGATCAGTAACATCAAGGTATTCAGCGATATGGAAGACAGCCGCATTTTGGTCTGGGGCACATACGAAGAAAACGGCCGGGAGAAAAAGTTTTGGGCAGAGCCGGCGGGGTATCCGGTTTCATTGATCACCGCGATCATCGAACATTATGCGGATCAAGTGGAGCAGCAGACTGCAGTCTTCAAAACGCGTTCCGGACGGTTATTCGAATTTTTAGATGAAGGTATTCCGATGATCCAGAAGGAAGCCGATGTCTATGTGTCAGAGACACTGAAGAATTTGAAACAAGCCCGTTCGCTGACGGTGCATGTTTCCGCTTATATGCAGAATGATTTATTGAAGATCCAGCTGGACAGTGACGTGGATCCAGCCGAGCTTTCTGCTATTTTACAGGCTTATCGAAAGAAGAAAACCTTCTATCGTCTGAAAAATGGCGAAATCATTTATCTGGATTCACCGGCGCTGCAGGAACTGGATGAACTGTCGGATGAACTGAATATCAACCGATCAGAACTGAAAAAAACGACCATCACAAAACCGGCGTATCAGTCTTTCCATCTGCAGGACCGGCCGGATATCCGTCAGGACGGTTCGGTGCAGACTTATGTACAGCGTCTGGCAAAGGCGCGTCAGGAAACATTCGAGCTGCCGGAAAAATATCAGAAGTTGCTGCGGGATTATCAGAAAGACGGTGTCCGCTGGCTGAAGGCTTTATATGATAGGAACGTCAACGGTATTTTGGCGGATGATATGGGATTGGGCAAAACGCTGCAGGTCTTATGTCTGCTGGAAAACTTTGTCAGCCGGCAGGAACCATCGCTGATTGTCTGCCCGAGCTCGCTGATGTTCAACTGGGCATCGGAAATCCGAAAATTTGAGATCGATCTGGATCATGTATGTGTGACCGGGACACAGGCAGAGCGGCAGGCCCGCATGGAGGAATCCCATGAGCTGTATATTACGACCTATGATTATCTGCGGCGGGATGCCGAACTTTACCAAGCCAAAACATTTAATTACGTGATCCTGGATGAAGCACAGTATATCAAGAATCCACGGACCAAAAATGCGGCGGCCGTGAAATCGATCGACTGCAGCCATCGTCTTGCGCTGACCGGTACACCGATCGAAAACAGTCTAAGCGAGCTCTGGAGCATTTTTGATTTCCTCATGCCCGGTTATTTATTTTCACTGCGCACATTTACAAGAAATTATTTAAAACCGATCCAGCAGGAACACGACGAAAAGCAGCAGGAACGGCTGCGCCGACTGAGTGCACCGTTTATTCTGCGGCGCACCAAGAAGGAAGTGCTGACCGATCTTCCGGATAAAGTCGAACGCGATCTATGGCTGGATTTCAGTGCGGAGGAAAAGAAACTTTATTTAGCGAATCTGACACAGGCGTCCAAGCAGCTGCGGGAAGAACTGCAGATGGATCATGTCGATTCGGTCACGATCCTGGCAATGATGACGCGGCTGCGCCAATTGTGCTGCGAACCGCGCATGGTCTACGATCAGATCAAAACGCCAAGCACAAAATTGACCATGTGCATTGACTTGGTCAAGACCTTGAAGGAAAATCAAAAGAAAGTCCTGTTGTTTTCCGGTTTTACAAAAGTCTTTGACTGGCTGATCCCGGCGTTTCAAAAAGACGGCATCCGTTATCACATCCTGACCGGTAAGACGACCAAAGAAGAACGAAAAGCGGAAGTTGAAGCGTTTCAGAACGATGACAGCGATGTATTCTTGATTTCACTGAAAGCCGGCGGTACAGGTCTGAACCTGACCAAAGCGCAGGCAGTCATTCACTTTGATCCATGGTGGAACATCAGCGCTCAGAATCAGGCGACCGACCGCGCGTACCGCATCGGTCAGACCAAGAATGTGATCGTCTATCAGTTGTTGATGAAGAATTCCATCGAGGAGAAAATCAACGAAATGCAGAAGCGCAAGAAATCCTTGGGCGATTCGCTCATCGATAATGCTTCCGGCACCATCGCACAGATGAGCGCCGAGGAATTACAAGCGCTCTTTACAATGGAGGATACAGAATGATCAATACCGTTTTGTTTGATATGGACGGCGTCCTGGTGGATTCCGAAGTCTTTTATCTCGTACGTCTGGTGGATTTTTTTCGCGAACACCATCAGCACGCGCCGATCGATGAGCTGAAGAAAACCTGCGGAATGTCCATGGACTTATTTTGGTGTACATTGGCCGATCTATGGGATACGGACATCGAACCTGAAACGGTCAAAGCGATGTTCCCGATCGAAGGCGAAAATGATTACGATGACTTAAAGAATCCGCATGTGCATTATTTATTGAAACATTTAAAAGCACGCGGCCTGACCGTGGGTATCGCATCCGCTTCGGAACAGGTAGAAATTGATGCGATGATGGAACAAACCGGCATCACACCATGGATCGACTACACGCTTTCGGGAGCCGATCTTCCCCGCAGCAAGCCCGATCCTTTAATCTATCGTACGGCGATGCAGGCTTTGCATACGACTCCGGAACAGACGATCATCATTGAGGATTCACAAGTCGGCATTCAGGCAGCCAAGGCTGCAGGTGCGTATGTGATCGCCAAGCGGGAAGAGCGCTTTCCCATCGATCAAAGCGCAGCCGATGCGATCGCAGATGATCTGATGGATGTGTGGCTGAAAATAGAAGAGTTACTATAGTGCGGAAATTCCGCACTTTTTTTGTGCGAATCAAAATTCTGAAAAATAAGATAACAATATCAATAAGATTCATAATAAAAAACAAAGCAAT
>NZ_JACHHK010000008.1 GCF_014202755.1 Catenisphaera adipataccumulans | reverse complement strand
GAAAATGGAAATGCGGTAGCATGGAGCAGTGCGGGCGCATTAGGCTTCAAGGGAAGCCGGAAATCGACGCCGTATGCGGCGCAGTTAGCCGGAGAAGCTGCGGGAAAGAGCGCAGCGGATCATGGCATGAAGACCGTATCAGTAGAGATCAAAGGTCCGGGACCGGGCCGGGAAGCAGCGGTACGTGCGCTGCAGGTAGCCGGTCTGGAGATCACGATGATCAATGACGTGACGCCGATCCCGCATAACGGATGCCGGCCGCCGAAACAGCCGAGAGGATAGAATAGGAGGATTTGATGCAAGAATTTGAAAGAGCAGTATTCCGCCAAGAATCCCTGGATGAAAGCACCAATACGGGAACCTATGTGTTTGAACCGTTGGAACGCGGTTTCGGTACGACGATCGGCAATACCATTTGCCAGTCGATGCTGATGACGCTGCCGGGTACGTCGGTCATCGGTTTTCTGATGGATGGATTTGATCCGCATCAGCTGACGATCGACGGTGTTCTGGAAGATGTGGTAACGTTGGGTCTGAATTTGAAAGAGATCCGTTTTGCCCAGAACGATGAAACGCCGGTAACGACGGTGCATATCGCAAAGAAAGGTCCGGCTGTCGTCACCGCTGCAGATATTATCTGCCCGGAAACTCTGTCACCGCTGGATCCGGATCGTGTGATCTGCAACCTGGAAAAGGGTGTGGATTTCCATTTAAATATCATCGTTGCCCGAAGCACGGGATATGAGAGTGCCGAAGACAACAAGATCAATTTCAATTTGGGGGATGATGTCTATCCGCTGGATGCGACATTCACACCGATCGAAAAAGCAGATTATTTATCTGAGCCGGCACGGATCGGTTTTGATAAGAAATACGATAAAGTACATATTACTGCGACGACGGACGGTTCTGTCACGCCGTTGGAGGCAATCTGCGCGGCTGCGCAGGAGTGCATGGATTATCTGAACGTCATCAGTACGGTTTCGGATCTGAAAATGGAAGAAAGCTTCATGGAACCGCAGGAAGAAGCGGAAGAAAGCAAGAAGATCAATACGATGATGATCGAGGACTTAGATCTTTCCGTTCGTTCGTACAACTGTCTGAAACGGGCAGGTATTCAGACGGTCGATGAACTGACACAGAAGACCGAAGATGAAATGATGCATGTGAAGAACCTGGGCAAGAAGTCTTTGAAAGAAGTAAAAGACAAGATGTATCAGCTGGGTCTTTACTTTAAATCGTACGAAAATTAGGAGGATGCCGGATGAGAAATCGTAAATTGGGCCGTACCAGCGATCATCGGAAGGCGATGCTCCGGGATATGGCGACTTCGCTGATCGAAGCGGAACAAATCGAGACAACGGAGATGAAAGCCAAAGAACTCAGTGCAGTCATGGATGAACTGATTACGTTGGCTAAGCGCGGCGATCTGCATGCGCGCCGTCAGGCGGCAGCGTTTGTCCGCTCTGCAGAAACGGATGAAGAAGGAACGACCGCTCTGCAGAAGCTGTTCAGCGAGATCGGGCCGCGGTATGCGGACCGTCAGGGCGGCTATACCCGTGTCGTGAAGACACGCATCCGCCGCGGCGATGCTGCCCCGATGGCTATTGTCGAATTTGTGGAGTAGAGCAATCTGCTTCACTTTTTGTTTGAGGTGAGATCATGGTTTTATTGACAGTGGATGCGTTGGATAAAAAAATCAATGAAAAGGTGATTGCGGAGGACGTGTCTTTTTCAATCGATGAGGGCGAGAAGATCGCATTGATCGGTGTGAACGGAACGGGCAAAAGCACCTTGCTGAAGGTGCTGGCCGGTCAGATGAATGCAGACGGCGGTACGATCCTGCGGAAAAACGGGCTGAAGATGCAGTTTATTTCACAGAATCCGCAGTTTTCAAAGCCGACGGTCTGGCAGGAGATCAAAGCAGCGGATCCGGACGGAAAGAGTGAAGACTATGTGTTCAAGACTATTTTGACCAAGCTGGGTTTGATGGATTTTGAAGCGCCGATCGATACGCTGTCGGGCGGTCAGCAGAAGCGGCTGGCGTTGGCCTGCGGGCTGGCGGTCCCCTGCGATCTGTTGATGTTGGATGAGCCGACCAACCATTTGGATGAAATGATGGTAGAGTGGCTGGAGAATGAATTGATCCGGCGAAAATGTGCAGTCTTGATGGTGACGCATGATCGGTATTTTCTGGATCGGGTCTGCACGAAGATCTTTGAATTGGAACAGGGGCATTTATATGTGCATCATGGCAGTTATGAGGTATATGTACAGGATAAAGAAGCCCGCGTGGAACAGGAAGCAGCCGATGAACGAGCATATCGGAATCTGTACCGTAAAGAGCTGGCTTGGGTAAGGGCCGGTGTGCAGGCGCGTTCGACCAAACAGAAGGGACGTTTAAAACGGTTTGATGAGCTGCGGCAGCATCGTCGGAAACAGCAGGAGCAGACATTGAAGCTGCAGGCACCTTCGCAGCGCTTGGGAAAAAAGACGATCGAATGGCAGGATCTTGGTTTTGCGTATGGTTCCAATGAATTGTTTCACGGCTTTTCCTATCAATTGAAACGGCAGGACCGGATCGGTATCATCGGTCACAATGGCTGCGGGAAATCGACCCTGCTGAATGTGATCGCCGGTGATTTAAAACCAACCGAAGGGACGATCACATGGGGCGAGACGGTAAAGATCGGTTATTTTCGGCAGGGAGATTCTCAGGTGGATGTCTCCATGCGGATGATCGATTATATTCGCAAGGCAGCCGATGTGATCGATACCGGAAAAGAAAAGATCACGGCGGCGCAGCTGCTGGAACGGTTTTTGTTTCCGCGTTCGATGCATTATACGACGATCGATCGTTTATCGGGCGGGGAGCGCCGGCGGCTGTATTTATGCCGGGTGCTGATGCAGGCGCCGAATATCCTGCTGCTCGATGAGCCGACCAACGATTTAGACTTACTGACACTGGATGTGCTGGAAGATTATCTGGATGCATTCCCAGGCGCTGTACTGACGGTTTCGCATGACCGGTATTTTCTGGACCGGGTCTGTGACTTTTGTTTCGTGTACCAACCGGATAAAACATGGCGCGGCTTTCCGGGCGGCTACAGTGATTATCGTGTGCAGGAAGAGAAACCAAAACCCAAACCAAAACCGCGCCGGCATCGGCCGCGGACAGGATTGAACTATCAGGAGCAGAAGGAACTGGAACAACTGAATCAGGAAATGACATACCTTCAAAATGAGATTGATGAACTCAATCAGGCGATGTCCGAACCAATGAATTTTGAGCAGATGGAAAAGCTGGTACAGAAACGTGAGCAGGCGGAGTCAGATTTAGAGGAAAAGACGCTGCGCTGGATGGAACTGGAAGAAAAGAAAGAGGCCGATCATGTGGACCAATAAGCGGAATGTGGTGCTTTTCGCACTGTTGTGCTGTGCATTATGGGGCAGTGCAGCACCATTTATTAAAACGGGTTATCGTTTGTTTGCGATTGTAGCGGATGATACGGCTTCGATTTTATTGTTTGCGGGACTGCGTTTCTTTTTATCCGGACTGATGGTGCTGCTGATGGGCTCGATCGTGTATCGGGATCAGATGAAACTGCCGTCATCCGCTGTGCCGGCGGTGCTGTGTCTGGCTTTGTTTCAGACTTTTCTGCAGTATTTGTTTTACTATATCGGTGTGGCGCATACCAGCGGCGTCAACAGTTCGATCATCTCAGGCATGGCAAGCTTCTTCAGTCTGATCCTGGCATGTTTGATTTTTCGGACCGAGCAGCTGACCGGGCGTAAGGTACTGGGCTGTCTGCTGGGATTTTTCGGTATTTTCTGGATGAACCGGCAAGGTGTGCAGGGGCATTTCTTCGGGGATGCGATGGTGCTGATCGCGCAGGTGAGCAGTGCCTTGTCAGCGAATTTTATCAAAGTGTTCACCAGACGGTTTCATCCAGTCATGCTCAGCGGCTGGCAGTTTGCGGCCGGCGGTGCAGCTCTGTCACTGATCGGCTGGATGATGGGCGGCCATCTGTCCGTTTGTCTGCCGGGTGTATTGGTGCTGCTGTATTTGGGCTTTCTTTCGGCCGTTGCTTATTCGATCTGGGGGATCCTGCTTTCAAAGAATCCGGTCAGTCAGGTGTCGGTCTTTGCCTGTTCGATCCCGATTTTCGGTGTTTTCATTTCGGCGTTTGTGCTGCGTGAATATAGTGCGGCGTTTGCGTGGGATACGTGGACGGCGCTGTTCTTTGTCACTTTAGGAATTTATACGGTAACCAAAGCACGGGAAGCATGATACAATAGGAAAGAGGAGTTTTTATGGCAACAGTAAAAGCATTTCGGGCGATCCGTCCGCGGGCGGATCTGGCGGAAGAGGTCGCATCCTTGCCGTATGATGTCTTTTCCCGTGAAGAAGCAGCGGCAGCGGTAAAAGATGCACCGCTGTCTTTTTTGAACATTGACCGGCCGGAGACCCAGTTCAGTCCGGATACGGATATGTATTCAATGCCGGTGTATCAAAAAGCGGATGCGATGCTGAAGGAGCAAAGAGAGAAGGGAATCTGGGTGCAGGATGATGTGCCTTGTTTCTATTTGTATGAACTGACGGACAATGGCCATGTGCAGACTGGTTTTGTCGGTGTATCGGCCGTAGATGATTATATCGACGGTGTATGCCGAAAACATGAGAAGACGACCGCAAAAAAAGAGCAGGATCGGATCAATCATGTGGATACGCTTTCAGCGCAGACAGGACCGATATATTTGATGTACCGGCAGACACCGGCTTTGGCCAATTTGATGCAGAAAAATAAACAAAACGAGCCCATCTATGATTTTATACTAGATGGCATCCGTCATCGGGTCTGGGTCGTTCAAGCGGATGCAGAAGCGATCGAGACGGCTTTTCAGGACGTGCCTTCAACGTATATTGCGGACGGTCATCATCGGGCGGCATCCGCTGTAAAGGTCAGCCTGAAGCGGCGTCAGGAACATCCAAATTATACCGGTGAAGAAGAATTTAATTATTTTCTTTCAGTCTTATTTCCAGAAGATGAGCTGCATATCTATGACTACAATCGTTTCGTGAAAGATCTCAATGGGATGGATCGGACACAATGGCTGCAGCGGCTGAAAACCGTTTGTACAATTGCACCGTTGGCAAAGGCGGAACATCCGTCCTGCCGTCATCAGATGACCATGTATATGCGTGATCAGTGGTACCGACTGGATTTCCGGGAGGCAGTCATTGAACCATTTGAAAACGATCCTGTACAGAGCCTGGATGTAGATCTGCTTCAGAATTTAATCTTAGATCCGCTGCTAGGCATTCAGGATGCGCGCAATGATGAGCGCATTGAATTTGTGGGCGGTATCCGCGGATTGAAAGAGCTGGAAAAGCGGGTCGATCAGGCAGATCAGGAAGCGGCGGCCTTTGCGATGTATCCAACCGATGTAAAAGAACTGCTGAACGTAGCAGATGCAAATCGGTTGATGCCGCCGAAGTCGACCTGGTTTGAACCCAAACTGTTGAGCGGTTTGTTTATTCATGAAATCGAACGATAAGCACGTTAGAACGTGCTTTTTTGTTTGATGTTCTAGATAAAAAAAGCTGTCAGTTTAGCTGACAGCTCATTATTATTTCTTATAGAATGTCTGTACGCGGATGACGCCTGGAATGGTTTCCATGGTCTTGAGCGCTTCATCGTTTGGACGGTCGGATAAATCGAGCATGGTATAGGCGATATCGTTGCGGGATTTATTGACCATGTTTTCGATGTTGTTGGTGTCCGCAAAGGCATTGGTGATCTTACTGATCATCTTTGGTTTGTTTTCATGCAGGATCGTTACCCGGAAGGCATCGTTCCATTCCATTTCTGCTTTTGGGAAGTTGACAGAGTTGACGATGTTGCCGTATTCCAGGTAGTTCATCAATTCGTTGGCTGCATTCACGGCACAGTTTTCTTCACTTTCTGCAGTGGAAGCTCCTAAGTGCGGAATTGGGATGCAGTGCGGATGTGCAGCCAGCTTCGGTGTCGGGAAGTCTGTGACATAGCAGGCAACTTTGCCGCTGTCCAGCGCCTCCAGCATATCGGCTTCATTCACTAATCCGCCGCGGGCCATGTTCAGGATCTTCACACCGTCTTTCATCTGGGCGATGGTATCTTTATTGATCGTGTTCATGGTCTTTTCATTCTGCGGAATGTGAATGGTGATGAAATCCGCATTCTTAAATACGCCTTCGATTTCTTTTTCATGTTTGACATAACGGGACAAGGACCATGCGGCATCGACGGTCATGAATGGATCATAGCCGTAAACTTCCATGTCAAATCGTAATGCCAGGTTGGCTACGCGGCGTCCGATAGCACCGCCGACCCCGATCACGCCCAGGCTTTTGCCTTTCAGTTCGTTGCCGGCATATTTCTTTTTCTGTTTTTCCATGTCTTTGGCCAGGTTTTCATTTCCTGTCTGGGATTTTGCCCAGGAGATGCCGCCGTAGATATCGCGGCTGGCCAGCAGCAAGCCGGCGAAAACCAGTTCCTTGACCGCGTTGGCATTGGCGCCCGGGGTATTGAAGACGGCGATGCCTTTTTTGGTGCAGGTTTCGATGTCGATGTTATTGACGCCGGCACCGGCACGGGCGATGGCCTTTAGGTTCGGGTTGTAGTCCAGATCGTGCAGGTTCGCACTGCGGACCAGAATGGCATCTTCGTTTTCGATGTCTTCTCCGTATTTGTATTGATCAGTGAATTCATCCAGACCGATCTTGGCAATGTTGTTGTAGAGTTTGATATTAAACATGGTTATGCGTTCTCCTGTTCGAATTTTTTCATGAAGTCGATCAAGTATTCAACACCTTCGACTGGCATGGCGTTGTAGATGCTTGCCCGCATACCGCCTACGGTACGATGACCCTTGATGTTGGCGATACCGGCTTTTTTCGCTTCGGCAACGAATTTTGCATCCAGATCTTTATCTCCGGTGACAAACGGCACGTTCATGTAAGAACGGTCTTCTTTGGCGACATTGTTCGTATATAATTTGGAACTGTCGATGTAGTCATACAGCATTTTTGCTTTCTTGTGGTTGATGGCTTCCATGTTTTCCAAGCCGCCGATTTCTTCTTCCAGCCATTGGCAGACCAGACCGACCATATAGATCGCATACGTCGGCGGGGTATTGAACATCGAACCTTTGTCGGCATGCACTTTATAGCTCAGCATGCTCGGCAGTTTATCCTGATCGGCAATGTCCAGCAGGCTCTTTTTTAGGATGACGATGGTCACTCCGGCCGGTCCCATGTTTTTCTGTGCACCGGCAAAGATCAGATCGTAATCCGATACATTGATGCGCTCACTGCAGATGCAGCTGGATAAATCGGCGACCATCAGCTTGCCTTCATGCGGCGGCAGCTGTTTGTATTTGGTACCATAGATGGTATTGTTTTCGCAGATGTAGACATAATCGCTGTCTGCGCTTAAATCTTCTTGTTTAATTTTCGGAATATATGTAAAGTTGGCATCTTCGCTGGAGGCAACAACGTTGACTTCACCGAGCTTTTTATGTTCTTTAATGGCTTTTTTGGTCCATTGTCCGGTGTTGATGATGTCAGCTTTGTGCTGCATCAAGTTCAGCGGGACCATAATAAACTGCAGCGATCCGCCGCCTTGTAAAAACAGGACCTCGTAGTCTTCCGGGATGTTCATCAATCTTTTCAGACGATCTCTTGCTGAATCGATGATTTCCTGAAATTCTGCAGAGCGATGGCTCATCTCCATAACGCTCATACCGCATCCGTGATAGTTGGTCATTTCAGCGGCAGCCTTTTTTAAAACCCATTCCGGCATGCAGGCCGGTCCGGCTGCGAAGTTGTAAACACGTTCCATATTTTTTAGCACCTTTCTTTCCTCGTAACAAATTCAATTATACTTGAGTTGCAGGGAAATGCAAGTAATTTGTTCATAATTTGTAAGCAAATGTTTTTGTATGAAAAACATAATCGAGATTTTATCCGTATGTGTATGGTTTGTGGTATGATAATGTCATATGAAGGGATTAATGAGAAAGTGGGCAATCTGTTTTTTGTGCATGTGCGTCTTTGCGAAACTGATGTCTATGGTCCAGACACAGCAGTCTTCGGCTTATCGTGCACAGCAGACAGAGGAATCAAATCAATCCGATACTGCCTCATTTACATTTATGGGGGTCGGAGACAATCTGATTCATGGTGCAATTTACTATTGGCAGCAGCAGGCGGGCGATGGTTACAATTTCGACAGCATGTATAAGCCGATCAGTAAATACACGAACAAAGATATCAACTATATCAATTATGAGACCATCTGTGCCGGAGAGGAACTAGGATTGGAGGGTTATCCGCTGTTCAACGGACCGGTTGAAATCAATGATGCCGTCTACAAGGCCGGATTCAACTGGATGTCGCTTTGCAGCAATCATACATACGATATGGGACTCGAAGGCGTGGTCAAAGAACTGAATTATATGCACAAGAACTGTCCGGACATGACCGTGACCGGTGCCTATACAAGCAAGAAAGCGGCCCAGACCCCGACGGTCATCAAAGTCAACGGACTGCGGATCGGACTGGCCAGCTATACGTATGGTTTGAATGGTTTTAAACTGGATGACGATCACAAATGGCTGATCAATCAGATCAGTGAATCAAAGATCAAGAGCGATATAAAAAAGCTGAATAAAGTCAGTGATGTCCAGATGGTGACGATGCACTGGGGCACGGAATATCAAACAACACCGAATGCGATGCAGAAAAAATACGCCAAACTGCTGAATAAACTGGGTGTGGAAGTGATCATTGGTACGCATCCGCATGTGATCGAGCCAGTGACGTATATCAAAGGCGACAAGCAGGATACCTTGTGCTATTATTCGCTGGGAAATTTTATCAGTGCCCAGGATCATAATGAAAACATGATCGGCGGCATGGCCGGATTCAAACTGATTTATCATTTTGACACCGGCAAAACCGAATTTAAGAACGTGACATTTACCCCGACCATCACATACTATAATTCGAATTTTAAGAATTTTAAAACGTATACCATCCATGAGTGGAATGATGATCTGGCTGCTACGCATTTGTGTACGGTCAGCGAAGGAGAAGATATGACGAAGCAATGGGTGCAGGATTATGTCAAAGGGGTGATGGGCGACCTGAAAGGAATTAAGGTGATCTACAGCTGATGACACAGAAAACGATTGCGGAAAACCGCAAAGCGCGTCATGAATATGAATTGTTTGACCGATATGAAGCCGGTCTGGAACTGAAAGGGACGGAAATCAAAAGTATCCGCCGCGGCAAGGTCCAGCTGAAGGACAGTTACATCCGTTTTGTCAACGGCGAAGCGTACATTATCGGTATGCACATTTCACCGTATGAATTTGGCAATCGGTTCAATCATGACGAGACCCGCGACCGCCGGCTGCTGCTTCATAAAAAGGAAATCCGTAAGCTGGAACAGTCGACCCGTCTGAAAGGATACACGGCCGTTCCGCTGCGCATTTATATCGTCAACGGATTAGCGAAACTGGAGATTGCGCTGGCCCGAGGCAAAAATCTGCATGATAAGCGAGAAGCACAGAAAGAAAAAGATGCCCGCCGCGAGATCCAAAAAGCCTTGAAAAATCGATATTGAACTGGTATGATAAAGTACCCTTGGGGGTGTTCAGGCATTCGATGAGTAAATGTTTGGATTCAGCCACAGCCGCGAAGGATACGCGTAAAAACCAATCAAATTAACTGCTAAAAACAAAATCGCCAACGTATTTGGTGCAAACCAAAGCATGGCATTCGCTGCGTAATCAGAGCCTAAGAACTGGCCTTGCAGCCCTCTCTATCGACGTTCGCTCTCTTTCGTCATAGACTGCGTGAAATAAAGAGGATAGAGGACGCCGTTGATCCGCCGGCGTTTTCGAAATTTCAGGATCGAACCGAAGCTCCTTCCTGTCCGCCGGAAGCCTTCGGGTCTGAAAGACGGAACAAGCTGTAAACGCTGTCTCGTGGAACTTTGCTTAGACGCGAGTTCGATTCTCGCCACCTCCACCAAAGAAAACACAGGCCCTTGAAAAAGGGCTTTTTTATACTTATTAGAAATATTTTTAAGAACTATCATATTGTTTAGCTTGCATGTTGTTACATTTAACCTATTTTTACGGAAGTTTATAGAGAAGTTTTTAATTTAATGCCACGGCTATTTTGCAGCATACGCTAGTAAAATTGATTATTAAATATTCAAGTATTAAAGCGCAAAACAATAAGTCTTGAAATTTAAATTTAATTTCTCAATTCGTTTGTATTTGAACAGAATTTCTTTTAATAGTATTTTAAAATACCATTGTAATCTTATAGTTTATTTTTTGGGGGGTTGTTGAACAACTACAGTGTAAATTAGAGAAATAAAAGAAATAGGGAGCAGTGTTCTTACGAAGACTGCTCCCTCAAAGCTTAAGCTTTTCCTAGCATCGATAGTATATCACTATTTAATAAAATATGTCAATTATATCGACTAGATAGTTGAATGTTGCTCTTAAAGATTTATTAAAATTATAGTCATAATATTTGAATATACGATTTCTAAAGAAATCAAGTTTCTTTTTAATTTTTAAATGTACACCATCACTGGTTATTATATAAGATGAATAATAAAATAAAGTAGCCAACTGTCTAATTTTTTCTTTTGATAGGTGCTTATTATTTCTTTGTTTTTTAAGGCATGATAAACTTCTTTTCATTTTGTAATTTGCTCTATATTTTGCATTTTTTATTGTGATATCATTTATTATACAATTATTGTGAGCAGCTGCATTTCTAAGTTCTTTAACATCTTTCAATGGAAAATAATCATCTTGCATGCTTTTATTATTCCAGCGAATAGCACAAAAATTATAGAATCTTAAATAATCACCAAAAGATATTATTTCTATAAAGGACCAGGCAGGATAATTTCCAGAATAGTGCTGAATAATATCACCAACATAGGTGCTAGTAATTTTATTATTCAAACGCTTTTCTAAATTGTTTTTTTCATCCCCTAAACTATTCAAAAAATCTTTTACTATGGTATAGCCATCTTCATCGCTTCTATTTTCCAATTCGTGTAAAAGTTTTAGTTTGGAATAATGCTCTATATCCAGCGCTATTTCAAGAATAATATTTCTTAGATAATTATCAATGATAGCGAGATCCACCAAATAAGCAAAATCTAAATTAATATATTTTCCTTTATTTTTACCACTAGGATATTTTCTGAAATTTTTTCTAAACGAGGTTAGTTTGTAATAATAGTTATTGCTAGTTAAATATTTCTTTGCATCTGAATCTGAATAATAATTAAATTTAACTCCTTTTTCTTTTAATCTATCAACTTGCTCAGATACAGATAACTTTGGTTTTATATTTTCCATCTAACATCCTCTCTAATAATTCTTGTATTGTTGAGTTAAAAATTTCCTTGCTAGGGTTAGTTTTTTCTTATAAACAGGTAATTATAATGTTTTTTCAATTTTCTTTAATAACCATTTTCTATATGAGTAATATCATGATAATTATAATATATATTGAAAGATTTCAACTATTAATAAATTGCAGAGAAAACTAAATTCTTGACTACTAAAAATGTTTTCAATTATATGGTCAATAAAGAACATTATATATTTATAAATTGTTTCTTATAAGAAAGCAAATTTTATAAAATATGAAATTTTACTTTCAATATATTACCATGAAAAACCATGAAAAATTAATATAGAGGCATCAAATTGTGTAAAGTAAAGCTTCAATTAATAACCAGTGGTTCTATTTAAGCTCACCAAAAAAGAAAAGTATATGACAAAGAAAAGGCAATCTGTTTTATAAAACAGATTGTCAATAAAATTAGTTCTTTTTCCAAAGATTGCCTTTTTTTGATGTAGGGGGTAGACGGTCACCTGGATCTAAAGTCGCATGATGCCCACCACGAACTTTACCACCTTTTGGACCAACTTCTTCGTAGCTTCCTTTTGGTTGATTATCTGTTCCTGGTTTGATTAATTTTTTAGACATTATAAATCACATCCTTTCTTTAATTTTAATTATATCAATAAATGAATATAATATATAATACATTAATAACTCTAATTTTAACAGTAATGTACACTTTAAAATGTAATGAGAATATGGAAAATAAAATTTGAAAACAGCAAGAAAATGTAGTTGGATATTTAGTTCAGCAATAAATTTGGATAAAAATACAATGTGGTATTAATCAGAAAAGTGTATAAAATTATAGTTACGTGCTATTCAATACGATTAATAAATGTTTATTAGTATTTACGAACAGAAATGAATTATTTTATAAAGAATTTTGAACTAATAAAAAAATTTTTTATTAATCAAATAGAATGAATGAACAATTCTTTCCATTTCTAAAATGTAGAATACCACTTTCTGTAACGACTTTTTTATTTATAAAAAGATTGTGAAGTACAAATCTTTCACTATAATAAATAATATGAAATGTAATGAATATTCATTTCGTTGATCATTTTTGGTCATACATCAAAAACAGATGAAAGGATGAGATGAAATGAAAACTGCTGTACGATATTATTCACGTTCCGGCAACACGAAAGCGCTGGCAGAAGCAATTGCCCGCGCTGCTGGGACAAAAGCTGTTTCGGTGGACGCAGAGGATGCTGCCCTCACTGAGCCGGTCGATGTGCTCTTTATCGGCGGAGCCTTATATGCCTACGGATTGGATAAACATTTAAAAACCTATCTGCAGTCATTGGATGCCGGCAAGGTGTCCAAGGCCGTGGTCTTTTCTACCGCATGGCTTTCAAAACATGCACTGGATCTGATCCGCAAAGAACTTGAAGCCAAAGGGATTCCTGTCGCTTCGGAAACATTTTTTGCGAAAAACATGCCGGATCCGGATGTCCTAGAACAGGCTGAAACGTTTGCACGAAAACAATTATAAGGATGAAGACTATGAAAAAATCAACTTTGATCATCGGGGCCGCAGCTCTCACGGCTGCCGGCTGTTATCTTTATTCCCGGACCCGAAAGCAGCCCGATCACCGCAGAAAGACGGTTCTGATCACCGGCGCTTCCAGCGGATTGGGAACCGAATTTGCGCGGATCTTTGCGCAGCATGGCTTTGATATCGTTTTGACGGCC
The DNA here is from genome assembly GCF_014202755.1 of Catenisphaera adipataccumulans. Lineage (GTDB taxonomy): Bacteria > Bacillota_I > Bacilli_A > Erysipelotrichales > Erysipelotrichaceae > Catenisphaera > Catenisphaera adipataccumulans. Next base: position 63,786 of record NZ_JACHHK010000008.1, on the reverse strand, counting down.
CGCAATCAAGATAAGCTCGATGCCTTGGCTTATGAACTGGAACAAGGATCCGGCATACAAACCTGGGTCATCCCTGCGGACTTGTCCGACGCGTACGGGGCAGAACAGCTGTATGATGCTGTCAAGGAAAAAGGTCTGGTCATCGATCAGCTCGTCAACAATGCGGGGGCCGGTCTGCACGGTACGACGACCGATACCGATCCAGCTGCAATGGACCGGCTGCTGGAACTGAATGTCGGCAGCGTGACCCGCTTATGCCGCTTGTTCGGACAGGATATGGTCAAGCGCGGCAGCGGCCGTATTTTGAACGTTTCTTCCATCGGTGCTTTCGGACCGGATCCGCAGTTCAATGTCTACGGCCCGTCCAAAGCGTTTGAACTGCGCCTGAGCGAGACCATGTACGGGGAACTGTTCGGAACGGGTGTTTCGGTTTCCGCCCTGTGTCCGGGACCGACCAAGACCCAATGGGCGAGAAGGGCCGGCAAGGCGGACAGTCACTTTGCGGCGGATCCGTACGATGTCGCACTGGCCGGATTTGAAGGCATGCAGAAAGGACAGCTGGTCATCGTGCCGTCCGGGACGCTGAAAGCCGGTATGGTTTTCTTCCGCTGTCTGCCGGTCAAGCTTCGGGCGGTGCTGAGTTCTGTCTGGCAGAAATCATTGATCCACAAACAAACGAAGTTAGAGAAGTCTCATTAACTGAAAATGGGGCTTTTTTATTGCGTAAGGATACCTGTTTGGGTACAATCAAGGCAACGATTATTTTTGGAAAGGAACTTTTTATGCGACAGTTGTTTCGATATTACCGGCCGAAGGAATATTTCTGGCTGCTGGCAGCCTTGGTTTTTGTGTTCTTTCAGGTCTATTTTAATTTAAAGTTACCTGATTATATGTCGGAAATCACGCAGTTGGTGGAAACGGAAGGCAGCCGGATGGCCGATATTCGTGCCAATGGCTGGGAGATGATCAAATGTGCATTTGCAGCCTTGATGATGGCAGTCATTTCCAGCTACATCGTGACCAAGCTCTCGGCAACGTTGACGTACCGGGTCCGCAGACAGTTGTATGAACACATCACAAAATTCGGCATGGCTGAAATGAATCACTTTTCGGAAAGCAGCCTGCTGACGCGTTCGACCAATGACATTACACAGATCCAGCTGTTTTTGTCCATGGGCATGCAGCTGATGATGCTTGCGCCGGTGACCGCGATCTGGGCGGTCACGAAAATCTGGAATAAAAGCTGGGAATGGTCCGCATTGACCGGATTGGCAGTCGTGATCTTACTGGCGGTCATCATCATCCTGATGAAATTTGTTGTGCCTAAATTCAAGATCATCCAGAAACTGACCGATGCGCTGAATCAAAATACCCGCGAAAACCTGATCGGCCTGCGTGTGATCCGGGCCTTCAATGCCGAAGCGTATCAGGAAAAGAAGTTTGAACATTCAAACGAAGATGTGACCAATGTGCAGATGTTTACCCAGAAAGCGCTGGCCACGCTGCAGCCCATCATGTATCTGGTCATGTATTTTCTGACCTTAGGAATTTATTTGATCGGTGCAAACTTGATCCAGTCGGCCATGATGGCGGATAAGCTGTCTTTATTCGGCGATATGGTCGTGTTCTCGAGTTATGCGCTGCAGATCATTTTCGCATTTTTGATGCTTGCGGCGGTTTTCATGATGATGCCGCGTGCGCAGGTATCCGCTGCCCGGATCAAGGAAGTGATCGATATGCCGCTTAGCATCCAGGAAGACGACTTTGACGGGGAAACCGATGAAAAGGGGACCGTAGAATTCAAAAATGTCACCTTCCGTTATCCAGGCGCGGAGGAACCAATTCTGAAAAATATTAGTTTTAAGATCAAAAAAGGCCAGACATTTGCGTTTGTCGGCTCCACTGGTTCTGGCAAAAGCACGCTGATCCAGCTGATCCCGCGTTTTTACGATGTTACGGAAGGCCAGGTCCTGGTTGACGGCGTTGATGTCCGCTCGTATCGGCAGAATGCGCTCTATGATAAGATCGGCTATGTATTCCAGAAATCGATGCTGTTTAACGGCACCATCCGGGAGAACATTGCGATCGGTGAAAAACCTTGTTCCGACGAACAAATACAAAGAGCGCTCAAGATCGCCCAAGCCGATGATTTTGTCGCCCGTAAATCCGGTCTGGACACGCCGGTCGCACAACGCGGCGCAAATTTCTCCGGCGGCCAGAAACAGCGTCTGGCCATTGCACGGGCGGTCGCAAAAGATCCAGAGATCTATGTTTTCGATGATTCCTTTTCTGCTTTGGATTATCAGACAGATGCTGCTCTGCGCAGAGCACTGAAAGAAAACTGCAGTTCGGCAACGGTATTGATCGTAGCACAGCGCATCGGTACGGTCCTGAATGCCGATCAGATCGTTGTTTTGGAACAAGGAGAATGTGTCGGTATCGGCACGCACAAAGAATTAATGGAAACGTGCGATGTCTATCGGGAAATCGCTCTGTCCCAATTGTCAAAGGAGGAATTGGAACATGCCAGCCATGCATAGAAGACCAAATACCGATGCGAGATCCTCCGATTTTAAGGGATCGATCGGCCGTTTATTCAAAGAATTGAATACCTACTATATTTTATTGGCAGCAGCAATTTGTTTTGCGATTGCCAGCTCGGTGCTGTCGATCTCAGCCCCAAGCCGACTGTCCGATCTGACGGATGAAATCTCTGACGGCTTGGTCGTTGATGCTGACGGCTTAAAGGAAATTTCCACGAAAATTCAGAAAAACATGAGTCAGGAGCGCTTACAGACGGTGATGACATCGGATGCGCTGACCATACAGGAAAAACAGGAAGTCATGGCGGCTTTTTCGGACACATCCGATCGATCGGCAATGATCGAGCAGCTGGACACCTTGTCCGATCATGAAAAAGAAACGCTGCTGCCGACGATCACTGTACAAAATCAGAAGATCTCGACGGCAGATCAGATCAAATTCTTGAAAATCAGCACGACCATCGGCAAGGACCCATCGGCCAAACAGCTGTATAAGAAGATCGACCAGATGCCGTCTTCCGTCCAGACAGTGGTCCGTCCGCATATGGACATGGATGCCATCAAACACATGGCCCAGATCCTGGCCGTTATCTATCTGGCCAGTGCGGTGCTGATGTATCTGCAGGGACGGATCATGGCCGTGGTATCGAACCGTTTTTCCCGTTCGCTGCGCAGCCGCATCGACCGCAAGATCAATTGTCTGCCGCTGGCTTATTTCGACCGCAGCCAGACTGGCGATATCCTGTCGTTGGTCACAAATGATGTCGATACCATTGCCCAGACATTGAATCAGTCGTTAGGCATGCTGGTCAGCTCGGTCACCTTGTTAGTCGGTTCGCTGATCATGATGTATGTGACCAATGTCACCATGGCCAATACGGCGGTGCTGTCCAGTCTGCTCGGCTTTGTGCTGATCATTGTGATCATGAATCGGTCACAGAAATATTTCCGCCGCCGTCAAAGTGCCTTAGGTAAATTAAACGGTCATGTGGAAGAAGTCTATGCCGGCATCCCGGTCCTGAAGTCTTATCATGCCATGGGTCATGCTGATCAGCGCTTTGATATGTACAATCGCGATGTCTATACCGCCAATCGCTACAGCCAATTCTTTTCTGGTTTGATGCCGAATATCATGACCTTTGTCGGCAACTTCAGTTATGCCGCAGTCTGCATTGTCGGTGCTATGCTGACGATGGACGATGTGATCACGTTCGGCGTCATCATTTCCTTTATCATGTATGTCCGGCTGTTTACCAATCCGTTGAGCCAGCTGGCACAGGCGTTTACCTCCCTGCAGTCTTCAGCTGCCGCGGCAGAGCGTGTCTTCAAATTGTTGGATGAGCCGGAGATGGCCGCGGAAACAGCGACAATAACGCTGCCGAAAGAAGAGGTGAAAGGCGTTGTGGATTTCGATCATGTCCGCTTTGGTTACGATCCGGAGAAAATCGTCATTCATGATTTCAATGCCCATGTGGAACCGGGGCAGAAAATTGCCATCGTCGGACCGACCGGTGCCGGTAAAACGGCCATGGTCAATTTGTTGATGAAGTTCTATCCGCTGCAGGACGGTGATATCCGCATCGATGGTCATTCGACGAAAGATCTGACCCGGGAGAACGTGCATGAACTGTTTACCATGGTCCTGCAGGATACCTGGCTGCTGCGCGGAACGGTCCGTGAAAACATTGCTTTCAATCATGAAAATGTCAGCGATGAAAAAATTTGGCAGATCTGTGATACGATCGGACTGAGCCACTTCATTCACTCGCTGCCCAATGGGCTGGATACAGAGCTGAGCGATGAAAATTCTGTCTCAGTCGGGCAGAAACAGCTGCTGACCATTGCCCGCGGTATGATGGAAGAAACGCCGTTTTTGATTCTGGATGAAGCAACGTCCAATGTGGATACGCGGACCGAAGAACTGGTACAGAAAGCGATGGACCGCCTGGCTGCAGATAAGACCTCGTTTATCATTGCACACCGGCTGTCAACGATTCGGAACGCGGATTTGATCTTGGTCATGAATCACGGCGATATCATTGAGCAGGGAAATCATGAAGAACTGATGAAACAGAACGGTTTTTATGCCGATTTGTACAATTCGCAGTTTTCTATGTAAAGCGGAAGTTAAATTTTCCGCTTTTTTTTATAAGATGATAAAGCTTGTATAAAGTTGAAAGAGGTTACAGGATATTTCGTATTGAAAATTCAAAAATCAATGGCATAATATTTTGCGGGGATGAGTACCCAAACGAAATTTGAGCTTTTTTGGTAAAAAGGAAGGAAAAAAGATGAGAAGAACGAAAATTATTTGTACACTGGGTCCTGCCAGTGATTCGGAAGAGAAAATTCGCGATTTGATGGATGCCGGCATGAATGTTGCTCGTTTCAATTTTTCGCACGGTTCTCATGAAGAACACAAAGCACGGTTTGAGCGTGTTATCCGCATCCGCCGTGAATTAGGAAAGCCAGTGGCAACGCTGCTGGATACAAAAGGACCAGAGATCCGATTGAAAGATTTTGAAAACGGCAGTGTCGATCTAAAGGAAGGCCAGCCGTTCACATTGACAACGGACGATGTATTAGGGAACGAAGAACGCGTCTCTGTAACATATGATGGTATTGCCAATGATGTCAGCGAAGGCGGTACGATTCTGATTGACGATGGCTTGGTTGCTCTAAGTGTAGAAAAAATCGAAGGATCGAACATTCATTGTAAAGTGATGAATGGAGGTACCATTTCGAATAAAAAAGGCGTCAACATTCCGAACGTTGATGTGTCGATGCCGTTTATCAGCCAGAAAGACCACGATGATATCGTGTTTGGCTGTGAAATGGGATTTGAATTATTAGCCGCTTCTTTTACCCGGACCGCACAGGATATCAAGGATATCCGCAAGATCATCAAAGAAAACGACGGCAACATGAAGATCATTGCGAAGATCGAAAGCATGCAGGGCGTCAAGAATATTGATGAGATCCTGGAAGAAGCTGACGGGGTCATGGTCGCCCGCGGTGATTTAGGTGTTGAAGTTCCGCTGGAAGATGTTCCGATCATTCAAAAGTGCATCATCCGTAAAGCCAATGAAATGGGCAAGATCGTTGTCACAGCGACCCAAATGCTTGATTCTATGATCCACAACCCACGCCCGACCCGTGCTGAGGCAACCGATGTGGCCAACGCCATTTACCAGGGAACGACAGCGATCATGCTTTCCGGGGAGACAGCCGCCGGTAAATATCCGGTACAGGCCTGCCACACGATGGCGAGAATTGCCGAACGCATCGAATACGATATCAATTATACAAAGCAGATGCGTGACCGTTTCACCCGCCAGACCAGCACGACCCGTGCCATTTCCCATGCGGTCTGCGATATTGCGGATGATATCGATGCGAAAGTCATCATCGGTGTTTCTATGTCCGGTATGACAGGAGAACGGATTTCCAGTTATCATCCGAACAAACCGATCGTTGCCTGCACGGTACGTGAATCGGTCGCAGCGCAGATGAACGTGTTGTTCGGTGTGTATCCGTTGGTGATCCCGCAGGAAGAAAAAGCCGAACTGCTGTTTACAGCTGCCGTATCTGCGGCGAAGAAAGCAGGCTTTGTGGAATCTGGCGACAAAGTTGTGTTGGCAGCTGGTGTTCCGTTAGGCGTCAGCGGAAATACAAATATGATTCGAGTCATCGAAGTAGAATAGATGAAAAAACCGACAGATTTACTGTCGGTTTTCTTTTTATTCTATAGATGGTTGGCAGGAATGCTGATTCAGTTTGCGTTGTGCCTGAGGCACAAGAAAACCGGGAAAATATTTCCCGGTTTTTTCTTATTCGTCCTGGAACAATGCGGTCGAATAATAGCGGTCGCCGCTGTCCGGCAGCAGAATGACAATGTTCTTACCGGCATTTTCCGGTTTTGCCGCTTCCTGCAGACCTGCCGCTAAGGCAGCACCAGAAGAAATACCTACTGAAATGCCTTCATTCTTAGCAATTTCTTTGGCATACTTGAAGGCATCCTCATTACTGATGGCTGCCACTTCATCGTATACATTCGTATCCAGTGTATCCGGCACAAATCCGGCACCGATTCCTTGGATCTTATGCGATCCGCCGTGTCCTTCGGATAATACTGGAGAAGTCGCCGGCTCAACCGCAACCACTTTGGTGCCATTCTTTTCTTTCAGATATTTACCGACTCCGGTAACCGTACCGCCGGTTCCGACACCAGCGATGAACACATCGACATTGCCGTCCAGATCTTCATAGATTTCCGGACCTGTTGTTTCATAATGGATCTTTGGGTTGGCCGGGTTGGTAAACTGGCTTGGGATGAAGGCATTACCTTTTTCTTTTGCGAGTTCTTCGGCTTTGGCAATGGCTCCTTTCATGCCCTTAGAGCCGTCGCTGAGCACGATCTCAGCACCATAGGCCTTGATGATGGCACGGCGCTCAACACTCATCGTTTCCGGCATTACGATAATTAAATGATAGCCCTTAGCGGCGGCAATCGATGCCAAACCAATGCCTGTGTTGCCGCTGGTCGGTTCGATCAGGACTGTATCCTGATTGATCTTGCCGGATTTTTCCGCATCTTCGATCATGGACAGGGCAATGCGGTCTTTGACACTGCCGGATGGGTTGAAATATTCGACTTTAGCGAACAGTTTCGCGTTTAATTCATGTTTCTTTTCAATATGAGTCAGCTCCAATAATGGAGTATGACCGATCAATTGACTTGCACTTGTATAATATGCCATATTTACTTCCTCCTGTTCCCCTGCGGGTTAACTATATAATACCCATTAATCCTAGTAAGTCAATAGGAAAATAGAATTTTTTTCTTTTTTTGCATGATCGGATATTTTATTTGCATGCCGATTCTACTTATGATAAAATAAACAAGCGCTTAGGGGTATAGTTCAATGGTAGAACAACGGTCTCCAAAACCGTTGATGTGGGTTCAACTCCTGCTACCCCTGCCAGGAAAAAAAGTCCGAAATAAGCGAGAAAGCTTGTTTCGGTTTTTTTATATGCAAATTATGGTTAAACACAAAAAGAAAGTTGTATTGCAATGATCAAATAGATCTATTAAGTAAAAAATAGATTCTATTTATATTATGCATTTCTATTATTATTTTCATTTATTTGGTATAGAATGGTTTAGGATGCTGCATTATTTAAAGAAGAATCATTGCTTTTAAATCAATCAATGAAGAGTAGTGTTGAACGTATTTTGTTAATATACAAATGTTTTTAAACACCACAATACTTTTTTGATCATTTTGCAGTTTTTGATTCCAACAAAGAAAAGTTGATGTGAGGTTTTTATGTATACATTTGATAATGTGAAAGAGAATAAATCGAAAATAAATGAACAGTTCAGAAATTGTAAATCTGAGATAAAAAGAACGGAAAATTTGAAAAACAAAAGAGAAGATTATGTTTTTGGCGTAAAGAGTTGTTTCAATACCTACATAAAAAAACAAATTCACAATTATCTTCCTCATCAAAACATTGAAAGAGATGTTTCAATAAAACCAAAACTGTCTTTTAATGAATCAAATTATGACATGAATACTTTAAAAGCGGTGTATCGGTTGAAATTGTATGATTCCTTATATCCAACGATCAACTCCTTATACGATGAGCAGAAGAATCTTGAAGAAAATTTAAAGTCTGTTCAACCAATTTTTTCGGCGTTTTGGTTTCTAACAAGAAAGAAAAAGAAAAATGAAGCAATCAACAGTGCAAACGCGATAGAAGATTATTTATCAAAATCTCACGATACGGTTATTTCTGAGATAGAAGAAAAGCTAAAAAAAATTGACAAAGAAAATGTAGTTCATGATTTTTCTTTAAATAAAAATAGTTATCTAGAAACATTAAACAAGTTAAAAAGGGCAGAATTATATATTGATAATGACCCTGAAAAGCCAGATTTCTCTTCCATACAAAAGATCTTTGATAAAATATCGAAAGCGAATGAGTTTGTTGAAAAGGAAGTGTCGCTGGCTGATCAGTATAAAAAGAATGTTAAAAAGAAAGCGGATATTCTTTTTATCAACGAAGTGAATGAATGCTTAAAAGATATTGATGTAGAGGAGATAAAAAAGTACGTCAAACGAATCAGTTTCAGCGCTTTGAAAACAGAAGGGATCAATTCAGTGTTTGATGTATTAAAGGATTCAATTTGGGAATTAAGCAGTATTCGGGGAATAAGTGAAAACGGAGCACGAGCAATCAAAAAAGCGGCTAAAAAAATTGAAGAAGAAACGCAACAAGTAACGAAGATCAAAATAAACCAAGATAAACAATCGCCGGAAATGATGAATCTTTTAAGCGCATTATATAGTTATGATACGAACCTGAAATTCATTCAAAATGTAAACCGTTGGAATCAAACCTATAAACATAAAATAAAGAAAAGTTATGAATATTTAAAAACGCGGCAAACATCCTTAGATTGGATACAGAGCGATGTTCAGACCAAACGGCGCATAGTAGATGCCGGCAATACTCTTTTAAATGACGAGACACAAGCTTATCTAAATGAAATTTCGGATCCAGAATTGGTAAAACAGGTAGAAGGAGATCCGCTGAGCAATGATGATTTATGGAAATACTTTAATCAAAACTCCGCTCATCTTTATGCAATTTTAGATGAACTGTGTCCTGGACTGTTCGGTAATGATGATTTATTCTATGGATTACCGGAAGAATTAGCTCAGGAAATCCAAAATGAATGCATTTTCCCAGACGGATTACTTGTTACTTTACGTCGATATCAAGAATGGGGAGTGAAATATATCCTTCACCAAAAATCTGTATTATTGGGCGATGAAATGGGGCTTGGAAAAACCATACAGTCCATAGCTACAATGGTGTCTTTGAAGAATGTTGGATGTAATTGGTTTCTTGTGATATGTCCAGCTGCGGTCATTGTCAATTGGTGCCGGGAAATTGAACAACACAGCAAACTGAAAGCGATCAAGATTCATGGTCCTGGGAAAAAAGCTGAACTGGAACACTGGATCAAAACCGGAGGAGTAGGTGTGACCACTTATGAAACAACAAAATTCATTAATTCAAACGAGAATTTCAAGATTGATTTGTTAGTTGTCGATGAGGCGCATTATGTAAAAAATCCCAATGCGAAAAGAACAAAAAATGTCATTGCACTAGGAAAGAGAACGGAAAGAAAATTGTATTTAACTGGTACTCCGCTAGAAAATAAAGTTGACGAGATGGTTCAATTAGTTGATCAGCTAAATCATCAAGTTGCATTAGAAATAAGCAATTACACTTATCTGTCGCAAGCGGAAGTTTTTCGGCAAAAAGTGGCGCCCGTCTATTATCGTAGAAAACGAGAAGATGTTTTAACAGAATTACCCGACTTGATTGAAAAAGATGCATGGTGCAGTTTAAAGCCTTATGAAAAAGAATTATATGAGGAATCGATTTTATCCTCTGATGAAACTGAAAAAGAAGAAAAGAAAACCAGGAATAACTATCAATATATTCGCAGAGTATCCTGGCAGGTAGATGATTTAAAACAATCATCAAAAGCAGATCGACTTCTAGAAATTATTAAACAGGCAAAAGAGCAGAATCGAAAAGTAATTGTATTTTCCTTTTTCTTAGATACAATTAAAAAAATACAAAATTATTTAGGTTCAATATGTTTACAGCCAATTACTGGAGCAGTAAACCCTCAGATAAGGCAGGATATTGTTGATGAATTTAACCAAGCTCCGGATGGAACTGTTCTATTGGGACAAATAACGGCTGCAGGAACAGGATTAAATATACAAGCTGCAAGTGTTGTTGTGATCACAGAACCACAGTTTAAGCCTTCTGTAGAGAATCAAGCAATTTCCAGGGCATACAGAATGGGACAGACAAGAAATGTATTAGTATACAGATTGCTATGTGAACATACGGTTGACGAAAAAATCAGAGAAAAATTACTTACAAAGCAAAAAGAATTTAATGCGTTTGCGGATGAGTCGGTGGCGGCAAAAGCGAACCTTGAAATCGACGATAAGAATTTCAAAGATATTATTGAGGAAGAGATTAAACGGATCAAAAAGGAGAAATTGCTTGAAAAACAGAAAAGCTTTAATGCATCGTCGGATGAATCTGCGCCAGAAAAAGAAAATTTAGAAATCGACGATAAGAATTTTAAAGGAATTGTAAATAAAGAAATGATACAAGTTCATCAGGAAAGAGGAATTCAGTAGCTTTAATTTTGCATTATTATTAAAATTTTCTTGTCCTAATCAGTCCGATTCTCTGCTATGAGGATCGGACTTTGATTCTATGAAAATTAATAAAAATTTGCTTGCAATTCAAATTCAGTCATGCTATTATGAGTAGGCACTGATGAGTTGCGTTCTGACCTATAGATCTTGGAGAAGTACTCAAGTGGTTGAAGAGGTGCCCCTGCTAAGGGCATAGGTCGGGTAAACTGGCGCGAGAGTTCAAATCTCTCCTTCTCCGCCATTTTTTTAAGCACATGGTCCAGTGGTGTAGTGGTTTAACATGCCTCCCTGTCACGGAGGAGATCGAGGGTTCAAGTCCCTTCTGGACCGCCATGCAGATGTAGTTCAATGGTAGAACACAGCCTTGCCAAGGCTGATACGGGGGTTCAATTCCCCTCATCTGCTCCATTTTTTTTATCCGGCGGTTGTGGTGAAGCTGGTTAACACAACGGATTGTGGCTCCGTCATGCGCCCGTTCGAATCGGGTCAGCCGCCCCATGAATATTTTGCTGGAATTTCCAGTTCAGATACCGATTAATTGATTTAGTCGGTGTTTTTTATTTCCATACAAATACAGAAAAAAGCTCGGTAAATCCGAGTTCATTTTATTATAGGGAAAATGAATAATAAATACAATTAATGCTTAAAAGCATTTACGCGGCTCGATCGGTGAAGAACAGCCAACATCATGTGCTGGAAGGCACTGATGCCGTCATCGTTTTGATATCAGAGCCGGATTTTGGGCAATGAAAATGTGATGAACGAATCTATATTGTAGATGCTGCAGCTAGTGTTTTCTGTATAAAACGAGATGGATAAGGCCATTTAGTAAGTGTTCTAAAATATATTGTGTGAATTCCCGATGAATCTCTTTGTTACATATTTGTACAAAGAGATTTTTTATTTGGAAATTTAACTTATTAAAAAGAACCATATTTTTTAAATAGAAAAAACAAAAGGGCAATTATATTTTTAAGCTAAAAGAAAAACAAAAATAAAACAAAATTATATTTGCAAAATAAAAATATATTTGTATAATTAGTTTATGAAAAAGAAGGGAGTACAAGCAAATGATTGAAAATGAAAAAGAAAAGATTTGCCAAATGATCGATCACACGCTGCTGAAGCCTTATGCAAGCTCTTCGGATTTGAAGCAATTATGCAGCGAAGCGCGTGAATACCATTTTAAAATGGTAGCGATCAACTCATATCCAGTGAAGATGTGTAAAGAATTTTTGAAAGGTTCTGATGTACATGTCGGGGCCGCTATCGGATTTCCGCTGGGACAAACCACAATTGAATGTAAATGCTTTGAAACGAATGAAGCAATTAATCATGGGGCGGATGAAATCGATTATGTCATTAACATCAGCAAGTTAAAGGATGGTGATCTGGACTATATTCGTAAAGAAATGCGTTCAATAAAAAATTTATGTGAACCGAAAGGAATCATCTTAAAAGTCATTTTAGAAACATGTTATTTAACAAAAGAGGAAATTATTTCAGTTTGTGAAATAGCAAAAGAAATTAAACCAAATTTCGTTAAAACTTCGACTGGCTTCGGCGCCGAAGGTGCAACGGCAGAAAATGTAAAATTAATGAAACAAGTCGTTGGTGATTCTGTGGAGGTAAAAGCCGCAGGCGGTATTCGCAGTTTGGATAAGATGAAAGCCATGATCGAAGCGGGCGCGACTCGGATCGGCACAAGTTCAGGCATTAAAATCATTAAAGAATTACAGGAAAGAAACTATGAAAACAATTAATTGTTGCTTAATCGGAACAGGCCGAGCGGGTATGATCCATGCCCGAAACTATAATGGAAGGATAAGAGGGGCAAAATTGCTGGCGATGTGCGATGCAAACCCTGAAGCATTGACGGCAGCCAGCGAAGAAGTGAATGCTGAATATCTATATTCAGATTATAAAGATGCAATAAAAAATGAACAAATTGATGCTGTGATCATTGTTGCGCCGACAAAGTTTCATAAAGAAATAGCGATTGCAGCAGCAAATGCGCATAAACATGTATTTTGTGAAAAACCATTAGCCAAAAATGAAGAAGAGGCTCAGGAAATTATTGATGCATGCGCTAAGAATAATGTTAAATTACAAGTTGGATTTATGCGCCGATTTGATGCAAGTTTTCAAGAAGCAAAATCAATTGTTGATTCTGGAGCCATTGGGGAAGTAACTTTAATAAAATCATTGACCCATGGACCGAGCGAACCAAAAAAATGGATGTTTGATATTCGAAACAGCAGTGGCCCGATCGGTGAGGTGAACAGTCATGATTTTGATTCGTTGCGCTGGATGGCAGGAAGCGAAATAAAATCAATTTATGCGATCGGTAATAATTTCCGATCACCAGAAGTAAAAGAAGAGTATCCGGACTACTATGATACGGTTGCGATGGTCATAGAATTTGAGGATGGAAAACTAGGAATGATCGACGGTGCTCAATATGTGCAATATGGTTATGATGCAAGAATGGAAATTTTAGGAACAAAAGGCAGTATTCTTGTTGGAGATCAAGGAAAATGTTCTGTCACAGTCGCAAATTCTGACCAACAAATCTCAAAGCCTGCCATGCCTTCGTGGCGCTATTTGTTTCATGATGCATACATTCGTGAGGACCAAGCTTTTATAGATTCTATTACGAATGATGAAACACCTTTAGTGACCGGTCATGATGGGTTAATGGCTATAAAAGCGGTTCGATGTGGATTAAAGTCATTGTTAGAAAACAGAGTAGTTAAAGTCGAGTAGTAAAAGAGAAATAGATAATAATAGGTGGATAATATGAATAATCAATCAGGAAATGCTGAAACGTTAAGAGTACGTATCCAAAAAATGGGCGGAGTCTTAAGCAATATGGTCATGCCCATTATTGGTGCTTTTATTGCGTGGGGGTTAATTACTGCACTGTTCCTCAGCACCGGATGGATCCCAAATGAGGAATTTGCTAAATTAATTGATCCGATGAAGATTTACATGCTTCCAATGCTGATTGCCTTCATGGGCGGATATAATCAATATGGAATTCGCGGAGGCGTGATAGGTGCAGTAGGTACGATGGGAGCGATCATTGGTACGGATATTGCGATGTTTATGGGTGCAATGGTTATTGGCCCTACATCAGCCATCCTTTTGAAAAAATTAGATAAAGTATTGGAGGATAAAACGCCTGCTGGTTTGGAAATGCTCGTAAATAATTTTTCAGCCGGTATATTGGGATTGATCTTAGCACTTATTGCATATGTGATTGCCGGCCCATTTTTTGAAGCGATAACGAATATATTAACAGTTGGTGTTGAATGGATCATCGATCACAATTTAATTCCGCTGGCGAATGTATTTATAGAACCTGGCAAAGTGTTATTTCTTAACAATGCAATTAACCATGGCATTCTGTCGCCAATTGGAATGGTTGAGGCATCGAAGACAGGTAAATCGATCCTATTCTTACTGGAACCAAATCCAGGTCCAAGTTTAGGAATGCTGATTGCTTTTGCGATTTTCGGAAAAGGTACTGCCAAAGCATCTGCCCCGAGCGTTGCCATCATTACAAGCATTGGCGGTATTCATGAACCGTACTTCCCATTTGTATTGATGAAACCGTCGATGCTGCTTGCACTGATTGCAGGTGGTGTAACTGGTACATCTCTGTTCTCCTTATTCAACTGCGGTCTGGTCTCTACGGCTTCTCCTGGATCCTTCTTCTCGATCCTTGCGGTTGCGCCGCGGTCTGACTGGATTCCAATTTTAATTGGCATTTTTGCTTCGGCTGGTGTATCGTTTGTTGTTGCTTCAATTATTTTAAAATTATCCAAAGATACAGATGAAGATGAATCGTTTGAAGAAGCAATGAACCAGAAAAATACTATGAAAGAAGCCGGCAGTGTATTACAGCTGGAAGGCGTTGGAAATGGTATCAACAGTGTTAATACGACAGCTGCAGCTGATGCAGCAAGTTATGCAAATTTTGACGGAATTATCTTTGCTTGCGATGCCGGTATGGGTTCCAGTGCAATGGGATCTTCAATTTTAAAGAAAAAACTAAAAGAAGCTGGAATCGATGTGCCGGTCACGCACTCTGCTATAAATAATCTTACCAATGATCCGAAAAAATTGATCGTTACACAAGAATCCTTGTTGGACAGAGCCATGTCCAAAACGCCGGACTGTGTGCATGAAACAGTTGATAATTTCATGAGCAGTCCAACATACGATGAAATTGTAAACAAGTTCAAACAGGCCAAAAAGTCATCATAATAGGGGAGGATATGCTATTTCATAAGAAAAAAAGAATTTTAACGAAAGATAATATCATTACGGATTGTCCGGTTACGACAAGTGACGACGCGATCCTGCAGATGGGAAACCTCTTGAAGAATTCCGGCTATATCACGGATGGATATATTCAAGGCATGCTGGAGAGAGATCATAACTTAAGTGTTTATATTGGAAATGATATCGCGATTCCGCATGGAGAAATTGAGTATTTTGATAGTATTCTATATACAGGAATTGGCGTTATGATCTATCCGGAAGGTCTTGATTGGCACGGAAATAAAGCCCGCGTCGTAATAGGTATCGCTGCAAAAGGTGATGAACATATGCCGATCCTGAGTCATATTGCAGAAACGCTGTATGATATGGAAATCGTGGAGAAAATAGTCCATGGCAGCGTAGATGAAATTTATGATATCTTAAAAATCTAAACAATTTTAGAGGGACGATATGCTCCCTCTTTTTTAAGTTTGATGCTAGATTTTTGGAATTGTTGATATAATAAACATGTATAAAGGATGGATAATATGAAAGATCATTTATTTGTGCAGGAACGTCGGAATAAAATTGCTGAGTTGATCAAAAAACAGGATAAAGTAAGCGTCCTTGAATTATCAGAATACTTTCACGTCACTGGCTCTACGATTCGTTCTGATTTAAAGTACTTGGAAGAAGAAGGTCTGTTAATGAGAACGTATGGGGGAGCCATTCGTTTGGACTCGAAAGTCATGTCAGAAGATATCCCTAAAAATCGTATGAATTCTGAAGAAAAATTGGCAATTGCACAGAAAGCCGTGACCCTTGTGGATGATTTTGATGCGATCGCAATTGATACCGGGACAACCTGTGATGCGTTTGCGCATGAGCTGATTCGTTCAGAAAAAAAAGGATTAACGATACTGACCTATGATTTGAAGATTGCCATGAGGATTAGTTCACAGACGGATTACCGTGTACAAGTACTTGGCGGATTGATCCGGAATGGATATCCTTATGTTTCCAGCGGCTCAATTGTGGGAGAAATTCGGAATTTTAGTGTCGATAAAGCTTTTCTTGCAACGACCGCATTTGATATTGATTTTGGCTTTTCAACACCGAATTTTGAAACGGCAGAAATTAAAAAGAGTCTGATTAATATATCAAAATGCCGGATATTCATGTGTGACCATACGAAAGTGAACGAAAAAACATTTAGTTCATTTGCAAAAGCGAAAGATTGTGAATATTTTATTATTGATAAACAAATACGAGACTTCGATTTAAAACCGCTGAAAGATATGGGAGTGCAGATATTGATCGCAGATTAACAAATTTCTGAAAAGAATTAATCCGGACAGATCTTTGAAACACGCATATTCTCCGTCCCCGGTGAAAGTGATTTTTTGTGTTATAATACGTTTATGAAAAAATTTATGATCTTATGTCTGTTGTTTTCTCTTTGTGCCTGCTCAGCGACAGAAACGGCCAACCAGGAAACCGATGCTCCGGCTGCCTGTGATGCTTCCAGTGAATGTACAGATGACAATGAAACCGAAACAGCAGAGTTTACCGAGATCTCGATGGAAGACGCGCTGGATTATTTCCGGCAGGGGAAATCCGGTGTCTTATTTTTCGGCTTTACCAGCTGTCCGTGGTGTAAACAAGCCCGTCCAATATTGAAAAAAGTATCTGCCGAAACCGGTGTACCTGTTTACTATATCAAGGTACGTGACGAAGACGGAAACTTAACATACTCCGATGAACAACGGGAAGAGCTGTCGCAGTATATCGGCGATTACATGTCGGTCAATAAAGATCAGGACAATAAACTCTGGCTTTATGTGCCGCTGGTGATCAATGTCAAAGATGGGAAAGCAGTTGACGGCCACGAAGGCACGCTGAAAGGGCACAATGCAGAAAAAGAAAAACTGACAGCCAAACAAAAAAAGAAGCTCAAGAAAATCTATAAGAGAGTGCTGACGGAATAAGATTCCGTCAGTTTTTTTGATTGGCTCGTATTAGAGTATATGAAAGTAAAAGAAATGAAAGAGGATCAGCGCCCTCGGGAAAAAGCGCTGCGCTTCGGGCTGGGCAGCCTGACCGACCAAGAATTGGTTGCTTTATTGATCTCCAGCGGCAGTAAGAACCGTGATGTGATGAAGATCGCCTCGGATATCGTGGACACATCGGATCATTTAGCCAAATTATTTGAAATGAATGTGTACGATTTGATGCAGATTCAAGGAATCCGTGAAGTGAAAGCACTGCAGATGGTCGCTGCGATCGAATTGTGCAAACGGGCACTGCGCGTGGATGTCTATCAAAAGAAAATTGAGCATCCGGATGATCTGGCAGAATGGTTTGAAGCGGAATACGGACATCTGGAACAGGAACATTTTGTGGCGGTCTATCTTGATACCAAAGGCAAGATCATCAGTCACCGCGTCTTGTTTGTCGGTACGTTGAATGAAAGCTGCATGCATCCGCGCAACATTTTTAAAGAAGCGTTTGAAAAAAATGCTAATGCTGTATTGGTGACGCATAATCATCCCAGCGGCGATCCGAGTCCGTCAAAGGCTGATCTTCAGTGCACGGCGCAGTTAAAAGAAGTCGCAAAGATGATGGGTGTGCAGCTGCTGGATCATATTATTGTCGGGCATAATGCGTGGTTTTCTTTTCGACAAGCTGGATATCTGGATTGAAACCCTTCGAAAATCTCGTTATAATACTGACAGATATGAGGGATTTTATGCGAAAATTCAACCACCTTCAAAAAGTATTGATCGGATGGATCATCGGAATCGCAATTTTCGGCTGCGTCATGATCGGTCTGCGGCAGAATGCCTTATCAGATATGGGATACAGCGCCTGGACCTATATCCAGTACGGCCTCTTTGAGTATCCGCTGACTTCGATCGGTAATTTTGTCAATGATGTTGCCAACCTATGGCATCAATACGATGACAATCAGTATTTAACACAGGAACTGGCAGAACAAAAAAGCTACAAAACGCTTTATGACAATGAGCGCAACGAAAATAAAGAACTGCAGGACCTGCTGAATATGAAAAATGAACTCGGCAATTCCACACAGATCAGCGCCCGCGTCATCAAACGCAGCAGCAGCTCATGGGATCAATATGTGACGATTTCTGCCGGCAGCGCTCAAGGCGTCAAAGAAAATATGATCGTTGTCACCAGTGAAGGAGCCGTCGGTTTGGTTCAGGATACGCAGACCAACACCAGCAAGGTCCAGCTGCTGACGGATGAAGATCTCGAAAACGATATTTCCGTGAAGATTTCCATGGAAGACGGCAGTACCGCTGAAGGTTTGATCGATTCTTATGATCCGGACAAGAAGGCTTACCGCATGTCGCTGTTTGACAGCAGTGTCGACGTGTCCGCCGGCATGGAAGTTGCCACCAGCGGCAAGGGCGGAAATTATCCGAGCGGCATTTATATTGGTACGGTCCGCAGTGTGGAACAAAATGATAATTCCATCGTTTCGACGATCTATGTGACACCGGTTTCGAATATTTCCAGTTTCAACTATGTGATCGTGTTAGGCAACGGAAAGGTCAGTGAATAATGCGCTGGCGTGCTTATGCCGTCTGTATGTTTGTGGCGGCGTGTCTGGATGTCTGGCTGACTTTTGTTTTCCCGCCGGACTATACCTATCAGAAACTGTCATTCATTCCGCATATTTGTTTTCTGGTCTGCATGATGGCAATTTATGACCGTAAACCCATCGATCGTGTATTGATCGGTGCTTTATGCGGGATCCTTTATGACTTCTTTTTCGGATCAACATTTCCCGTATCGTTTCTGCTGTTTGCGGCGTTCGGCTATACGACCGGTTTATTTAAAGAAAATTACGACAAGGATATGCGGCTCCTGTTTGTCGTTTTAAGTGCAGAAGTTTTCCTTCTGGATACATTGCCGTTTCTGTTCTGTAAGATCATCGGCACGATGCATGTGAATGTCGGCACGTGGCTGCTTCATATGGAACTGCTGACGGTGGCCATCCATATCGCTGTGATCTATGGTCTGATGTATGTGCTGGACGCTGTCGATGCCTGGGCTGCCCGCCGTGAGGAAAAGCGCGATCAGCAGCGCCGCAATAGCTATCGAGACGCAGAATAAGAAGGAGCCTTCCTTCTTTTTTCTTATATATGAGAGGTGAAACCATGAACCATTTATTATTGTTGGACGGCAACAGCATGCTGTTCCGGGCCTACTATGCTACTTTATACAGCCATCGAATGTCGACATCCAACGGCATCCCGACCAATGCGGTATACGGATTTGTGATGATGCTCAATAAAGCCATCGACTTGCTTCATCCCGATGCCATTCTTGTCGCCTGGGATGCGGACAGCCAGACATTCCGCAAACAGGAGTACGAACCCTATAAAGGAACGCGGAAACCGCTGGATGATGAACTGAAAGTACAGTTTCCGATCGTCCGGGAATATCTGGATGCTGCAGGCATGAAGCGCTATGAGATCCATGGCTATGAAGCAGATGACATCATCGGCACGATGGCCAAACAGACGGCTGATATCCAAACCACTATTCTGACCAGTGACCGCGACTTGCTTCAGCTGATCGATGCCAGTACCAACGTACTGTTGATGAAAAAAGGCTTATCGGAAATGCAGCTGATGGATGAAGCGGCTTTTCGGGAAACCTATGGATTGGAGCCTGTTCAAATTATTGATATGAAAGGATTGATGGGCGATGCCAGCGATAATATTCCTGGTGTAGCCGGTGTCGGGGAAAAGACAGCGATCCGTCTGCTTAAACAATATCCGAGCGTTGAAGAAGTCTATGCCCATCTTGACGGCATCAAAGGAAAACTGAAAGAAAAACTGGAAAAAGACAAAGACAATGCATTTTTATCGAAACATCTGGCTACGATCTACCGGGATGTCGATCTGCCGTTTACGGTCGAAGACTGCGGGTATGAAGCAAACGACGATGAACTGAATGCCTTCTTTTCAAAATACGAAATGCGTTCGCTGATGAAAGCACAGAAACAGGAACCAGCCGTAACGTATAAATTCAAAACCGTCCATGTTTGGGATGTGCACTCGGAGTGGATATTGCCGGTCTGCACGCCGGAACCATATCTGAAGCAGCAATGCTTCGGCTTTATAGGGCTGGAAGATCATACCGTTTATTATATTAAAACCGAAGATGCACAGAACGATCCGGCATTCCGGCATGCGCTGACCGAAGGATTTTCAACCTGGAACCAGAAAGAGTGCATGCATCTGCTGAATCGGTACGGTCTGCCGGAAGGCACGTATCATCATGATCTGCATTTAGCGGCCTTCCTTCTGCATTCCCAGGCAACATCTGTCGATGCACTGTTGGAAGCGATGCATATTCAGACGCCTGAAACGTTTCATGATCTGGCGAAAAAATCAAAAACCGATCCGGAACAGCGCCTGATCAATTTTTACCGGGCCTTGATCGAACAGATTGCCCGCAAGGCGGACAAGATCTTTGAAGAATGCCGCAAGGAAGAATTATGGGACCTGTATACGAAGATCGAAAAGCCGCTTTCCTCTGTGCTGTATGAGATGGAAACCCAGGGCATTCATATTGACGAACAGATCCTGGATGAAATTGGGGATGAGATCCATAAACACATGGAAGAATCTGCCGCTATGATTTATGAACGTGCCGGCAAAGAATTCAATATCAATTCCCCGAAACAGCTGGCTGGTGTTTTGTATGATGACATGAAACTGAAACATCCGGGCCGCAAACGGTCGACCAGCGCGGATGTACTGAAGAAAATGCAGGATCAGGATCCGATCATCCCAGCACTGCTGGAGTATCGGAAATACGCCAAGATCCAGTCCACCTACATCGACGGTCTGAAAAAACACATCCAGCCGGATGCCAAGATCCACACCACTTTTCATCAGACCATGACCCAGACCGGACGTCTTTCCAGCAGCGAACCGAACCTGCAGAACATCAGCATCCGCGATGAACAGGGCAAAGAAATCCGCAAGGCGTTCACTGCGCCGGAAGGTTATGTTTTACTTTCAGCTGATTACTCGCAGATCGAACTGCGGATGCTGGCGCATATGGCCGATGAGACCCATATGATCGAAGCATTCAACAACGATGAAGATATTCACAATCGAACCGCTACGTTGATCTTTGACTGTGATAAGGAAGATGTGACGCCGAATATGCGGCGGACCGCCAAGACTGTGAACTTCGGCATCGTTTACGGACAGACAGAATTTGGACTGGCCGAACAGCTGGGCATCAGCCGGCTGGAAGCACGGGAATTTATGAATTCGTATTTTTCGAAATATACTCAGATTCATCAATATATGAACAGTTTGGTTGATTTCTGCAAAGAACATGGTTATGTGCAGACGTTGTTTAAACGCCGCCGTTACATCCCGGAAATCAACGATAAAAATTATATGACCCGTGAATTCGGCAAACGGGCAGCCATGAATGCACCGATCCAGGGATCGGCAGCCGATCTGATCAAGATCGCGATGATCCAGGTCGACCGAGCCATGAAAGAAGCCGATCTGCAGTCAAAGATGCTGCTGCAGATCCATGATGAACTGATCTTTCTGATTCCGCAGGAAGAACTGGAAACGATGAAAAAGCTGGTCAAGGACACGATGGAGCATGCGATGAAGCTGAAAGTGCCGCTGAAGGCAGAAATTGCCTACGGACAGAGCTGGTATGAGGCAAAATAATGCCGGAAGGACCGGAAGTACAAGTGGTCATCCGCACGCTGCAGGAAAAACTGCAGGATGCATTGATCACAGATGTTGAAGTTTTTTATCCGAAACTGGAAGAAGACGGCCATCTGACGGATCTGATCGGACAAAGAATTCGAAAGTTCAGCCGTCTGGGTAAGTACATGATCTTTGAGACGGATGATTATGACTGGATCGCGCATATGCGGATGGAAGGAAAATTCTACGTGTTTTTCTCTGCACCGGAGGACAGGCGTCACATCCATGCGATCTTTCATTTGGACGACGGCCGTTACTTGTGTTATCACGATACCCGGAAATTCGGGCGGATGAGCGTTTATCCGAAGACCGAAGATCTGCACAGCCTGCCGATGTTAAAGAATGTCGGCTACGATTACACCGACCCGCATGTCACGGGTGATTACTTGTATCAAGAAATTCATCACAGCCGGCGGTGCTTGAAAATGGCATTGTTGGATCAACGGATCATCGCCGGCATCGGCAACATTTATGCCAATGAAATTTGTTTTGCCTGCGGACTTGATCCGCGTTCCCGCTGCACGCGGCTGTCCAAAAAAGACTGTGCCTTGATCGTAGATGTCACGCGCCGAATTTTGAATGAAGCAGATGCGTTAGGCGGGACGACCGTACATTCCTTTGCATCCGGTTTCGGTGTGACGGGCCGTTTTCAGCAGCATCTTCAAGTCCATATGCAGGACGGCAAACCTTGCCCGCGCTGCGGACATACGATCGAAAAGATCATGGTTCAAAACAGGGGGACCTATTTATGTCGGAATTGTCAGAAAAGAAAATAATCGGGATCACCGGTACCATGGGCGCCGGGAAAAGCGAGGCAGCCCGCATCGTACGGGAACACTATCCAGTGCTGGACTGCGACCGGGTCAATGCCCGCCTGTTGGAACCGGGCGAAGCAGGATACAAAGCGCTGGCACCATATGGTTTTACAGGTGCCGACGGCCGCATAGATAAGCGCAGAATGGCTGCTGCCATGTTTAATGATCCGCAGTGCAAAGCGGAAATCGAAGCGATCCTTCACCCGCTGATCCGACAACGGATCCTGGCATGGATCGATCAGCAGAACGGCCGCTTGGTCTTCATCGAAATGCCGCTTTTATTTGAAACCGGCTCCCAGGATCTTTTTGATGAAATCTGGTGTGTTTGTGTGGATGATGATTTGGCTCTGTACCGTCTGAAAACGTACCGGCATATATCCGAAGAGGATGCCAGAGCACGGATCCGGACGCAGAGCGATCCCGCAAGCAAACGCCGGCAGAGCGATGTGATCCTCTGGAACAACGGGACCAAGGCGGAACTGCGCAAAGCAGTGGAAGAAGCACTGCGAAAGGAGCAGGCATGAAGTGCCGCATCGTACGGGCGCAGGCAGCGATTCAGCGGGAATCTCTGTATCTATATTATTATCCGCTCATCGGCAAAGATGCGTGTATTTTATATGAGATCCTGCAGTGCTGCCCGGAAGAAATCCGTTCATCTGATCTGGAAACACTTTGCGATTTACGAGGTTCCCGTTTTGTACAGGCACGCAAAAAATTGGAACAATACCGCCTGCTGCGGACCTTTGTCAAGCAGGATGATATGGTTCTGATGATCCAGGCACCGTTGTCCCCGGCAGATTTTCTGCGTCACGATACGTTCGGACGCATGTATATGGAAGCAGTCGGATCCAAACGATTCGAAACCATGAAAGCCCGCCTGCAGCAGCCTGATCCAGCTAAAGGAATGAAGGAAATCAGCGAACACATTGATACGACGATGCTCAATCGTTGGAATCAGAAAAAAGAAGATGCCTATGAAACCATGCGACCGGCCCGCCGGCAGCGGATCGAATCGTTCCGGTTTGATGTGTTCTTTCAAAATATGGACGGCATCTTTCCGCAGAAACTGCGGACCCCGGAGAATCTGACGTTGATCGCAGAACTCGCATCGCTGAACGGCATTTCTGAAACCGACATGCGCAAATTTGTCAATCGCGCCATCAACCCTAACAAGCAGACATTTGATGCGGAAAAACTGAAACATCAAATTTATGCCAGCCGGCCGAAGGTTCAGCCTGTAACAGATCGCTATGCGATGGCACCGGTTGCTTTCCTGCAGGAAAAGCAAGGAGATGCACCGGTCTCTTATGCGGACAAATTACTGATCCAGCGTCTTGCTGATGAATATGGTTTCGGTAATGATGTGATCAACACGCTGATCGAATATGTGCTGAAAATGACCAATCAGAAGTTTCCGACCGCATATGTCGAGAAAGTGGCCGGCACATGGAAACGACTGCATGTGCAGAACCGGGAGGATGCGCTGGCTGCGGTGCGCAGCGATCCGCGGCCGCAGAAGCAGAATACAGCCTCGGTCCCGGATTGGTACAATGATGTTGAAACGGAACAAGCCGGAGAGGACTTGATGGCGAAAGTCCGCCGCCAGCAGCAGAAACTGAAAGGAGACGGCAATGGAACGAATGAAGATTAAAGTATCAAAAACGACAGAAGACCATTTAACGGCTGAACGAAATGTCAGACTTCTTTGCGAAGATGCACGCGTGCAGCGCTTTCTTGCCAAGAACCATCTGGATGAACAATTTGTCCGCAGAAATTATGCCGATCTGCATAAATGGCTCACACAACTGTTTAACTGTGACCGCTGTGCCGGGCTGGACTTCTGTACGCAGCCGTTTAAAGGCCGTATCTTGAATATCCGTGTGGATGCGGATGGCTTTTTGGATGAGCAGTATGAACCATGCCGCTACCAGACAGAACATGACCGTCTGATGAAACCGCGCCGTCAGTTCCTTTATGCGGATTTTTCTGAGGAAGATTACGCGATTGATCTGCAGAAGATTGATTTTAATTTTGTCGGCCGTAATGAAGCCTATGTCCGGGCATATTCCCGGATCATTGATTCTTTTGAAGACCCGAAAGGGATCTACCTTTATGGTCAGCCGGGTGTCGGTAAAAGTTATTTGATGAAAGGCGCGGCCAATTACTATACCAAAAGCGGAAAGACAGTGGCATTCGTCAACTTGCCAAAACTGATCCCGGCCAGCCGGGCCTATGAATTTGGACGGATCCATGAAACCATCCGGCAGATGAACCGGGCCGATATCCTTTTTCTGGATGACATCGGCGGGGAACACATTACCTCCTGGACACGTGATGAAGTGCTGTTTCCGCTTTTGGAAGAACGGATGAACAACCGCCGGAAAACGTACATGACCAGCAACTATGATCTGAACAGCCTGCAGAATGAATACATGGCAGGCGCCGGTCAGAATCCCAAAATTGCGACGGACCGGCTGATGGAAAGGATCCGTACTTTATGCGATGTGGCTGAGCTGAAAGGAAAGTCGCTTCGATAGTTCTTTCCAAAATGATAGAAACGTTGTAAAATATGATCGTAGGTTAACAAAAATAGGAGGAATAATGTTATGTTAGTATCTGCTACAGAAATGATCAACAAAGCCCATGACGGACATTATGCGATCGGTGCTTTCAACATCAACAACATGGAATGGATCAAAGCCATCCTGCTGGGATGTGAAGCAAAGAAGTCTCCGGTCATGTTAGGTGTCAGCGAAGGTGCCGGCAAATACATGTGCGGCTTTGACAACGTAGTCGGAATGGTAAAGCACATTCACGATAATTTAGGAATCACCGTTCCAGTAGCTATCCACTTGGATCATGGTTCTTACGAAGGTGCAAAAGCAGCGATCGCTGCCGGATTTACATCCGTTATGTTTGACGGAAGCCACTACGATTTCGAAGAAAATAAAGCAAAATCGCAGGAAATCATCGCATTGGCACATTCAAAAGGTTTGTCCGTTGAGTGCGAAGTCGGCGGTATCGGCGGTACCGAAGATGGTGTCACTTCTGCAGGTGAGCAGGCAGATCCGCAGGAATGCGCAACGATCGCCGGCTTAGGAGTAGATTTCTTAGCTTGCGGTATTGGTAACATCCACGGAAAATATCCGGCTGACTGGGCAGGTTTGAACTTTGATCTGCTGAAAGAGATCCAGGAAGCTACGAACGGTAAACCGTTAGTACTGCACGGCGGATCCGGAATTCCGCGTGAGCAGGTTCAGAAAGCCATCACGTTAGGTGTTTCCAAAGTCAACGTCAACACAGAGTGCCAGTTGGTATTCGCAGACGCAACACGTAAATATATCGAAGCTGGAAAAGACCAGGAAGGCAAAGGTTACGACCCGCGTAAATTGCTGAAACCAGGTACGGATGCAATCCAGGCACTGGTTGAAGAAATGGTTGAAAACTTCTTCGGTTCGGCAGGAAAAGCTGAATAATTGGAATTTTCGGGAGCAAGGAGTACCTTGCTCCTTTTTCTATGTTATGATTATTTTTAATGAAATATTCAGCAAATTAGTGTAAGATGATAGCGCAAGCTTTGGGGGGAGAAAAATGGAAACTGTCATTAAAATCGAAGGCGGTCATCGGCTGAACGGTTCGGTCCGGATCAGCGGATCGAAAAATTCAACGGTGGCTTTGATACCTGCATGTGTTTTAGCAAGTGAACCAGTTACGATTTATGGAGTACCGGATATTTCGGATGTCCGTTCATTGATCACGTTGTTGAACGAATTAGGGGTAAACGTTGAAGAACGTGATGAAGATACTTTATACATTGATCCGACTCATATGGAAAATGTGCCGCTGGTTTCAGAAGCAGCCACAAAACTGCGTGCCAGTTACTATTTTATGGGGGCGCTGTTAGGCAAATTTGGTCATGCGGAGATCCGTATGCCGGGCGGCTGTTATTTAGGCCCGCGGCCGATCGATCTGCATATCAAAGGCTTCGAAGCACTCGGTGCCGATGTGCAGTATGATAATGGCTGTTATATTCTGGATGCTGACCAGCTGACAGGCACCAATATTTTCCTGGATATTTCCAGTGTCGGTGCGACCATCAATATCATGATGGCAGCTGTCTTTGCCAAAGGCCGCACGGTGATCGAAAATGCGGCACGGGAACCGGAAATTATCGATATTGCGACTTTATTAAATAAAATGGGCGCCCGCATTCATGGCATGGGAACCAGTTCGCTGGTCATCGATGGTGTCGAGCATTTAGGCGGATGCTCCCATGAAATTATCCCGGACCGGATCGAAGCAGCTACCTATATCATCATGGCCGCAGCCATGGCGGATGATATGCTGATTGAAAATGTCATCCCGCAGCACCTGGATGCCATTTTGATGAAATTAAAAGAAATCGGCATCAATTTACAAATTGGTACAGATTCTGTCCATGTATTCCGAACAGAAAATGATCTGAAACCGACCGAGATCCTGACCAAGCCGTATCCCGGCTTTGCGACCGATGTTCAGCAGCCATTCTCGGTGCTGCTGACGCAGGCAGTCGGTCAGTCGACGGTGACGGAAACGATTTATGCCGAGCGTTTCAAGCATTGTGATGAACTGAAACGGATGGGGGCCGATATCGATGTCCGTATCCCGAGCGCATTCATTCACGGCAAAACAAAATTATACGGTGCCCGTGTCAAGGCAACAGACCTGCGCTGCGGGGCTGCATTAGTTGTCGCCGGCTTGATGGCAGATGGTGTGACCGAGATCCACGATATTTATCATATTGACCGCGGCTATGACCATTTGGACCGCAAACTGAACCGTTTGGGGGCCAAGTTATGGCGGGAAGAAGTATAGACCGGATTTCCGGTCTTTATTTTTTGACGGAAAATTCAGAAACTTTTATAATGGACATATATGATACGAGTTGCTTTTTTAGAATATGAAAAAGAAACCAAAGACGTCGTTTTTGAACTGGCTAAGATCTTCCGGAACACCGACTGGACGTTCCGCCATTTTTATAAAGCGAGCGAACTGGCCCGTTCAATGAAGGAAGAAAATTATCAATTGTTTGTCTTTGATGAAATGTTTAAGACCCCGCGTCTGGAAAGCGCCTTTGTGCATGATAATCCAAATGCGATTTTTATCTATGTCTGCCAGGACCCGGCAGCGGTCAAAGGGGATGACCAGCGCGGCCGGGTGCGTTATGTGGCCAAAGACCGTCTGGTCGAGGATATCCGTGACCTGAAGGATATTATCGCCGAACAATGCGCACAGACGGATGTATACACACTGATTTATGACGGTGTGCATGTGAACTTGCCGTATGAAGAAATTTTTTATGTTGAGAAGATGGAAAAGATGGTTTATTTCCATACAAAAAAAGGAGTTTTTCACAAACGCATGAATATGAGCGAGACGGAAAAAGAAATGGCGGATTACGGTTTTCTGCGCGTGCATGTCTCTTATCTGGTCAACGAGAAGCATGTCACCGCCTGGTTTAAAGATGAAGTCGAGCTGGATACCGGGGAGAGGATCCCCATGTCGCGGGCGCAGAAGCGAAAATTAGCGGCAAGGATGCGTCGGGAAGCGTAAGATGCCGAAATCCAAACAGTTTTTTCCAGCTTCATTGAAATGTTCTGTATATCCGTTATAATGAAGATGAAGAAAAGGATGAGGCTTCATAAAGAAGGCGAAAAAGAAGGTCATTCCTTTTCAAAGAAATCATACGTTCTATACGTAAGAAAGCGGTGGGAGCATGACAATATCATAATGCCGGGGACTCCGGTGATTCTGAAGCTATGGAGAGAAGGCTCCAAATGTGAGGCTGGAACAAAAAAGAACCATTTCGTTCTGATTGATCCGGAAGAAACATTCCTTGAGACTTGATGTTCGAAGGATGAGAAGATGTTCTGTGACAGGACAGGTGATGGATTTCACGATTAAATCATCCGGGCAGAATATCAAGGACCATCTATCCTATAAGTGACGCTCCGTCGGATATAATGAAGTGAAGCAATCGGAAAGCTACAGCTCATAGGAATCAATAAAGATGTTTTGGAAAGAGAATAAGGTGGAAAAGTTATTCTTACAATTGAATATTTTAGGGAAAGCGGGCGGAATGCCCGCTTTTCATATAGACCGGTCTTATTGGAATCACTTAGATGATGTGCTAAAATAAAATAGAATAGGAGACACCATATGAAATTATTAGTTACCGGCTATGACGGAATCCTGCAATACGGAGGCAACGTCATGGAAGAAGATTTAAAAGCTATTGAAAAATGGCGAAGCGAAGGCAATCTTTATGTGATCGATACGGGACGGTCCAAAGATTCCATCGATAAAGAAATAGAAAAATTTAATATCCCTGTTGATTATTTGATCACCAATAACGGCGGTATGATCTTTGATGAGACCGGACATATCCTGCAGTCCAACTACCTGGATTATGTGACCAGTCTGGACATCATGTATATTGCCAAAGTCACCGACGGCATCGCTGCCTTTGTGGCCGATGACGGAATTCACCGCCATAAAGTGGTCGTGAATCCGGAAATTTATGATTATGACAATATGCATCTGGCACCGGATATGACGGAAGAAGAAGTGATGGATCTGGGCGAATATACGCAGATCAGCATTACGCTGGAAAGCGAAGATGCCGCGCTGCGTTTTGCGAAAGAAATGAATCACCATTTTGCCGGTCTGGTCAACGCATATCCGAACGAAGTATTCGTCGATGTGGTTCCGTCTTATGTATCAAAGGCGACCAGTCTGCAGTTTTTGCAGCTGTATACAGATGTTGATGATGAAGACATGTATGCGATGGGTGATTCGTACAATGATATTCCGATGCTGGATATGGTCGAAAACAGTGCGGTGCTTTCTACAGCGCCGGAAGAAGTCATTTCACATGCAAAGCAGACATTTATTTCTGTCAGTGAATTTTTGAGTCATATCGAATAATACAAAGGGGGCTGAGCTATGGAACTTTCGATTTCCGACGTGCCCTATATTATTCGATGGATCGTTGATATTCTTGTATTATGGGGTTTGATTTATGCCGGACTGCGCCTGGTCCGGAACAACACGCGGACGATCCAAATTTTTAAAGGGGTCATTATCTTATTGATCGTGAAAGGACTCTCGGTCCTGCTTGGATTGAACGCCTTGAGTTACATTATGAATCTATTTCTCCAGTGGGGCGTGGTGGCCATCATCATCGTCTTTCAGCCGGAGATCCGCGGCGTCTTGGAAAAGCTCGGACGGACCTCATCCCCGCTGCATTGGGCAGAGCTGACCAACGGAGAATATGAACATATGATCAATGAGCTGGTGGAAGCGTGCGATGAAATGTCGCGCACGAAAACCGGCGCTTTAATTACGATCCAGCAGACCCAGCAGCTGACGGATTATGTCAACACGGGGATCCGTATGGATTCAGTGGTCTCGGCAGAACTGCTGCAGACGATTTTTCAATACGGCACACCGATGCATGATGGTGCTGTCATTATTCAGGGAAATAAAATTGCCTGTGCGGCGGCCTATTTTCCGCCGACCACCAAAGATCTGCCGAGCAAATACGGTGCCCGCCATCGGGCAGCCGTCGGCATTAGTGAAATTACCGATTCTATCACGATCGTCGTCAGTGAAGAAACCGGCGCAATCTCGGTCGCTGTCAAGGGACAGTTGATTCAATATCCGGCCGAAGGTCTGCGCCGTTATTTAAAGAATATGCTCATTGATGATACCGTGCCGGTCGTCGATAATACGTTCTTTAAAACAGCAAGAAATTTTTCCATCAGCCGATCGAAAAAGACGGATAAAAAATCCAAACCGGATGATCGTATCCTGCCGATCAGTGTGGTGGATCTCTATAATGACAAGCAGGGAGGGAAGAAAAATGGCAAGACCCGATGATCATTCTTCAGCCGGATCCCTGCAGAAACTTCAGGAATTCCTGCGCTTTTTGTTTGATAAATTAAGCAAATTGTTTGACCGGATCATTTTTTCAAAATCCGGTTCCATTATTGTATCGTTGGTAGCAGCCATCGGCATTTGTGCTGCGGTGAACTATCAGGACATCAATATGCGCCTGACAAAAAGTTCGCAGACGTCGGTAGAACTCAGCAATGTACCGGTGGAAACGCTGTACGACTCGGATGAATACGAGGTCAGCGGTGTGCCGGATGTCGTAACTGTTACACTGACCGGCAATGCGACGGATATTGATGTATTCCGTAAACAAAATGATGTAAAAGTGACGGCCGATCTGCGAAGCTACGGTGTCGGTCAGACGGAAGTCGAGCTGAGCGTTGAAAATCTGCCGAACGATATTGATGCGTCGATCAGTCCGTCTTCGGTGACGGCAGATATACAGAAAAAAGTCACCAAGCAATTTACGGTCACTGCTGAACTGTTGTTAAGTTCGGGACAGAAGTCTTCGGATTTTGAATCACCGAAATTAAAACGCAGTACGGTCAAGGTGACCGGCAGCACGGATCAGATCAATTCTATCCGGACGGTCAAGGCATTGGTGGATGCGACCGGCCAGACAGGAAGCTTTGAAACAGATGCAAAACTGGTTGCCTATGATTCAGACGGCAACACAGTCAATGTGGATTTTTCGCCGAAAACGATCCATGTGACCGTTTCGGCCAAATCAGATGAATAGAGGAGCAATAAAATGGGGAAATATTTTGGAACCGACGGTGTCCGGGGACGTGCCAATGAGGGCCTGACCCTGGATATGTCCATCAAGATCGGACAATATCTGGGCTGGTATTACAGCAAGGGCAAGCATGCCAAGATTTTAATTGGCAAAGACACCCGCCTGTCCGGTGATATGTTTGAACTGGGTTTGGCATCCGGTGCCACGAGCATGGGAGCCCAGGTGTATTTATTAGGTGTCTGCCCGACGCCCTCGATCAGTTACCTGGTGCAGAAGGAGCGCTTCGACTGCGGGATCATGGTCAGTGCCAGTCACAATCCGTATTATGATAATGGCATCAAAGTTTTTAACCATCGCGGTGAAAAGATGGAAGAAAACGTGCTGCTGGAAATTGAAAAATACATGGACGGAGAGATTTCCCTGGATCTGGCGACCGGATCGGATCTTGGTGAATTTGTTTCCTGGGAAGACGGTCTGGAAATCTATATGTCCTGGCTGAAGGAAAATGTACCGGTTGATCTGACCGGCATGAAGATCGCCTGTGATCTGGCCAACGGCAGTGCGACCAGCACCGCTTTGGAAACATTGGATTCGCTCGGGGCCACGGTGGAAGCCATCAACAATTCACCGAACGGTCTGAACATCAACAATAAATGCGGCTCCACACATCCGGAAAGTTTGCAGCGGATGATGCGGGAAAACGATTACGATATTGGTTTTGCGTTTGACGGCGATGCGGACCGTCTGATCGCGGCCGACAGCGACGGCAACTTGATCAATGGTGATTATATCTTGTATATTGGATCACGTTATTTAAAGTCGGTCAATAAACTGAATAAAAATATGTGCGTGACCACGGCCATGGCCAATTTAGGTTTATATAAAGCATTGGATGCAAATAAGATCGACTATATCCAGACGCCGGTCGGTGATAAGTATGTATTTGAAGAAATGCAGAAAAACGATTATTATATCGGCGGGGAACAAAGCGGACATATTATTTTCTATGAATACGAGAAAACCGGCGATGGTTTGTTTACCGCGTTGATGCTTCTGCAGATCATGAAGGCAACGGGGAAAACGATCCAGGAGCTGAGCGAAGGCTTGTTTATTTATCCGCAGCTGCTTGAAAATGTGACCGTGAAAGACAAACAGCACGCCCTGGATGATGAAGCACTGAAAGAAGTGATCCAAGGTGTTGCGGATGAATTGGGAAATGAAGGTCGGATCTTGGTCCGCCCGAGCGGTACGGAACCGCTGATTCGTGTGATGGTCGAAGCCCGCACGGATGAATTATGCCGGCAGTATGTCGGCCGTGTGGTCAATTATATGAACGAACACGATTTTTAGAAGAAAGAAGGAACGTGTATGAAACGAGTTATTTGTGTCGTTGAGGATGAAAAAGATCAGAACAATCTAGTTGCACAATATCTTCGTAAGGAAGGATATGAAGTCCGCTCGTATTATACATATGAGGAAGCGAGTGCACATGTGACCGATGATGATGTTCATTTATGGATCCTGGATATCATGCTTGATGACAAATCCGGCTTCGATCTGCTGGAAGAGATCCGTCTGCAGGGACCAGAGATCCCGGTCATCTTTATGTCGGCGCGCGATAAAGAATTTGACCGGATCATCGGACTGGAGAAAGGCTGCGATGACTACATCACAAAACCGTTCTCACCGAAAGAACTGGTCCTGCGCGTCAACAATATCATCAAGCGGGCCTATCGTGATGAGAACAATCGGATTTCCATCGATGGATATGAATTGGATGAAGAACAGCGCAAGATCTTCTATGAAGATCAGGAAATTGAACTGACGACCAAAGAATTTGATCTGTTGATGATGTTCATTAAAAACAAGGGCATTGCGTTCAGCCGGGATAAGATCCTGGAAAATGTCTGGGATGAGAACTATTTTGGTTCCGACCGCGTCGTCGATGATACGCTGCGCCGTCTGCGTAAGAAACTGCCGAATTTGAACATTCATACGATTTATGGCTATGGCTATCGTTTAGGTTGATATGCATAAGATCGTAGAAGGATTTAAGAAACTTTCCCTGACACAGCAGGTCCTGCTGGTGGTCTTTCTCTTTGTGGCATTCTTCTTCGGATTCTTTTTCCTGTTTGTCACCAATAACATCGACCGTACGATCGCAAACCAGATGTACGATACGATGGCCAGCCGGCAGGAATCGATCGCGGAAGCTTTAAAAGATGACGAAGATGTGCTGGAAAGCCAGGCAGCCCGGGAACTGGTCGGCGATACGCTGCAGACCAATGGCTATATTCAGGATGGTACGCTTTATTTCTTTGACAAATCGGATCAGAACAGCGGCACCAAAGGTCTGTATCAAAAAATGCTTGTGGATGCCGGCGGCTTAAACAAGGACAACCCGGTCTATGAGGCCATGTATCAAAAGAGCGATACGGTTTACTATTATTATCGCCTGCAGTATGTCAAGATCAACTCCGATGATGTGATCATTGTGAGCTTTATGAACAGCGACTATCCGCAGCAGGTGCGTAAATCGCTGGTCGACTCGACGATCGATGTGGTCATCCTGGCTTATTTTGTGATGTTCGTAGCACTGATGCTTTGGGTGTATTCGATCATCCATCCGCTGCATCAGATCAAAGCATATATCGAAGAAATCAAAATGGGCAAGGAAGTCGAACTGCATATCAATCGGGAAGATGAGATCGGTGAGGTGGCCGACGCCCTGGTCACGATGAAAGATGAACTGAAGAAGCAGGAAACCGCCAAAGAGGAAATGATCCATAACATTTCGCACGATTTGAAGACGCCGATCGCAACCATCAAGTCTTATGCGGAATCCATCAAGGACGGGATCTATCCTTATGGGACATTGGATAAGAGCGTGGATGTGATCATTGAAAATGCGCAGCGGCTGGAAGATAAAGTACACAATCTGCTTTATCTGAACCGGGTCGAATATCTGCTGACCAGTGATGCGGAAGGTGTCGTCACGAATATGAAGGAAGTCATCGAACAGGTGGTCCTGAATACGAAGGTCATCCGGCCGGAGATCCGCATCGAGATGGAAATCGAAGAGGTGTTCTTCGACGGACTGCTGGAGGCATGGCGGGTGGTCATCGAAAACATTATGGAAAATGCGTTCCGCTATGCGAAGTCATACATTAAAATTGAACTGCATGAGGACAATTTGAAAATCAGCAATGATGGTCCGAAAATGCAGGAAGACCGCATCGAGGTGCTGTTCCGCCCGTATGAAAAAGGCGAAGGCGGCCGTTTTGGTTTGGGACTGTCGATCGTTGCGAAAGTCTGCAAAGCCAATAAATATCTGGTTCGGGGCTTTAACACCGACGATGGAGTATGCTTCGAGATTTATCGAAAACCAAAACCGAAACCGAAAAAGAAAAACGAGCGTCGCCGCTCGCGTAAACTATGAGTTTCGAATAAACACGAATTGATTCCGTGAACTTTCGGATGGATCGTAACGATAATCCAATTCACGGAATTTTTTGATGTCTTCTGGGGTTTCGATTTGTTCCTCAGCCAGGAATCGGACCATACGTCCGCGCGCCATCTTAACATAGACCCCTTTTTCTTTGTGCGTACTTTCAAGAAACCGCACATCAATGAGTTCTTTATACGGTCGGATGCATTTAGCATATTCCTCGCTGGCCAGATTCAGGATGGGTCCTTCCAGTGTATCGGCTAGTTTCCGGCCCCAGAATGCATATAAGTTTTTGTGTTCGAATTTTGCCTGCATTTCCAGACGGTAGGGGACGATCGCATCGAACGGCCGCAGGATCCCGTATAAACCGGAGAGGATCCGCAGATGATCCTGCAGATACTGCAGCTGTTCATCGGTCATCACATCCGGGGCCATATACTGATACTGAATACCGCTGTAGGCCATGATCGCCGGTGAATGTTCCGCATCTATGTTTTGATACTGGCGTTTGGTCTTCTGTACCAGCGCATCTGAACATTTCAGCAGTTTTTTCAGCTGGCCGTCATCCAGGCGGCGGATCTGTTCAGCGAGATATTTTGCTTCTTGAAGAAAAATCGGCGAAGACATCGGCAGGACGTCTTCGCTGGTTTTGATCTGTTTGGCGGGCGCAATGATGATCTGCATCTTATTCCTCCAAAATATGTTCCATGCTGACTTTCAGAACGGAATGAATATGCTCGTCATCCAGTGAATAATAGACGATCTTGCCGTCGCGGCGGGATTTCACGAGTTTGGCATTTTTCAGAGCTTTCAGCTGATGACTGACGGCAGAACGGGTCATGTGGACGACATTGGCCAGATCACTGACACAGAATTCGCCGTTTTCCATCGCAATCAATAATTTTAAACGGGTCGCATCGCCCATGACTTTATAAAAGTCGGCCAGGCGTTCGATATGATCGATCGACGGTGTCGTCTGAACGGCCTGCAGGACTTGTGCTTCATTTTGCGGTTCATACAAAAAATCTTTCTTTTCCATACGATTATTATAAACAAATCCGTTTTGAATGTCGAATCAGTACACCGGTATAAAGGACATAGGACTGCCGAGGACAGAACAATCATACAACTACTTTTGTCCTTGAAACCACAAGTAATTCCGATACAATAAAAAAGGGAGAACAAAATGAAATTGAGTGAAGGAAAAGAAGGAACAACATACCGCGTCGTGTCGATCTCGGTGAACGAACAAACCGAGCACCGGCTGGAAGCGCTGGGTATGATGATTGGTACACCGGTTGCCATTCTGCACCGCAAACGCACCGGGACCATGATCATTGATTTGCGGGGCACTCGTTTTGCGTTAGGAAGCAAACTGACGGAACGAATTGAGGTGGAAGCATGAAAGAGGAGATGACGGTCGCTTTTATCGGTAATCCGAACTGCGGCAAAACGACTTTATTTAATGCGTACACCGGTGCGAATTTGAAAGTAGCCAACTGGCCTGGGGTGACCGTCGAGCGCATGGAAGGCGCTGTCCAGGAACACAACCATTTGATCCATGTGGTCGATCTGCCGGGAACTTACAGTCTGTCTTCGTACACGATGGAGGAACAGGTTTCGCGCCAGTTTATCATGAGCGATCAGGTCGATGTCATCATCGATGTGGTCGATGCATCCAGTCTGGAGCGCAGTCTGTATTTGACGCTGCAGCTGCTGGAATTAAATAAACCAATGGTCATCGCGTTGAATATGATGGATATCGTGCGCAAGCGCGGCATCGAAATTGACTTGCATCGTATGTCCGAGATCTTAGGAATTCCGGTCGTACCGGTGGTGGCCCGCAAAAAAGAAGGCATTCAGACATTGATGCATGCGGCGGTCCATCAGCACATTGATACGGAAGATCCAATGACGGCATACCACCATGTCCGTCTGAATATTCACGAAGATACGATTCGTGAACATGTGATGGAATATTCAGATGCGGTGGAGCATAAGATCGCTGTCGTAGAAAAGCGGATGTATCAGCACTATCCGCAGGAGAAAAATATCCGTCTGGCCTCGATCCTGCTGCTGCAGAATGATAGTGAGTATTGTGAAAAATATCCGCTGGATCTTGATGATGTCCGGGATCCGGATGATGAAACAGAAATCATCAATGAAAAATACGGCTTTATCCAGGAATTGATCCCGGAGATCCTGATGGGGATCCAAAAGAGCGATGAACTGACGGACCGGATCGATAATGTCGTAACGAAACCATTTTGGGGCGTATTGATCTTCCTGCTGATCATGGTCTGTATTTTTGCGCTGACCTTTATCGTCGGCGACTGGATCCAGGGATATGTGGAAATGTTGGTCGACGCGCTGATCAACGGCGTCAACAGCTGGCTGGCCGGTATGAATGTGGCTGCCTGGCTGCGAAATTTGATCACGCAGGGCGTCATCGGCGGTGTCGGCAGTATTTTAACTTTTTTACCAAATATCGCGATCTTGTTTATTGCGCTGGCTTTTTTGGAAGACAGCGGTTATATGGCCCGCGTGGCATATGTGATGAATGAGATCATGTCGCATCTAGGCTTGTCCGGCCGTGCGTTTATCCCAATGGTATTAGGATTTGGCTGTACCGTGCCGGCCATCATGTCCAGCCGGACGCTGGAATCAGAAAAAGACCGGCGGCGGGTCATGTTGATCACACCGTTTATGTCGTGCAACGCAAAACTGCCGGTATACATCTTGTTTTCGGGAATCTTCTTTGGGAAGAATGCCTGGCTGGCCGCTTATTCTATGTATGTGATCGGCATCGCGGTCGCTTTGCTTACGGCCTATCTGCTGCATCGCTTCGGTGATGAACCGGATGAGAATCCGCTGCTGATCGAACTGCCGCTGTATAAAATGCCGAGCGCTTATACGGTATATGTTTATGTTTGGGATAAGGTCAAAGATTTCTTAAGCAAAGCCGGAACAACAATTTTTGCGGCTTCGATCATTATTTGGATCCTGATGCATTTTGGCACGAACGGATATACGGTCGAAGTGACAGAAAGCTTTGCGGCGATCATCGGCAACGCCCTGGTTCCGATCCTGGCTCCTTGCGGCTTAGGCATCTGGCAGATCGCAGTGGCCTTATTAGCCGGTATTTCCGCAAAGGAAGTGGTCGTCAGTTCAACGGCGGTCTTGTTCAATATTTCCAACATCAATTCGGCTTTCGGCATGGAGACCTTGCGTTCGGCGTTGGCCGCCCTGGGTTTCGGCCCTTTAAATGCTTATTGCCTGATGTTGTTCTGCTTATTATATGTGCCGTGTATTGCATCGATGGCAACCATTCGCCGAGAATCTGGATCGACAGCCTATTTAGTAAAAAATATGGCGTTCCAACTGGTTCTGGCCTGGGCATTGACGGCAATCGTCTATCAGGTTGGTATTCGTTTATAACAGGAGGAGAAATCTTCCTGTTTTTTATTGACGGGCGAAGAGATCTGTTGTATATTATCAGTGTAATAGTTGAACAATTATTCAATAGAGGAGGAACACCATGAAACGAGCCATGAAAATAGAAGTCGACTGTGCCAACTGCGCAGCAAAGATCGAAGATGCTGTTTCGAAGATCGACGGCGTTCATTCAGCACGTGTCAATTTTATGACCCAGAAATTGATCCTGGATGCTGACACGGATCGTTGGAACGATATTTTAGAAGAAGTTAAAAAAACGGGAAAGAAAGTTGATTCGGATTTTGAGCTCAATGCGTAATACAATGACCAAAAAACAGCAGAAAATGCTGAAGCGGATCATCCTTTCCGTCATCCTTTATGTCTGTGCTTTTTTTGCACCGAACGGAACGTGGAGCGAAGCCATTCTGTTTCTGGCCACTTATATCATCATTGCTTATGATGTCATCCTTCGGGCAGTCAAAAATATCGGACATGGACAGGTGTTTGATGAAAACTTCTTAATGGCGGTTGCCAGCATTGGGGCAATGTGTTTAAGCGCATTCTCTGAGGCGGTTGCCGTCATGTTGTTTTATCAAATCGGCGAATGGTTTCAGTCCTACGCCGTGGAACGTTCCCGTCGTTCCATCTCTGCGATGATGGATCTGCGTCCGGATCATGCCAACATTGAACGAGACGGCACGCTTGTCCAGGTCGATCCTTATGAAATTTCGGTCGGAGACCGTATTGTGGTCCAGCCAGGGGAAAAAGTACCGTTGGACGGCATTGTGACCGATGGTACATCTTCCCTGGATACTTCGGCGCTGACGGGTGAATCCGTGCCGCGGACGATCCGGGAAGGTGACCAGATCTACAGCGGCTGCATCAATCAGAGCGGTCTGCTGAAAGTGCAGGTAACCAAGGGATTTGATGACTCCACGGTGGCGAAGATCTTGGAACTCGTGGAAAATGCCAGCGACCGTAAAAGCAAGAGCGAAGACTTCATCACAAAATTTGCTCGTTATTATACACCAATTGTCGTGTTCAGTGCTTTGGCACTGGGCTTGATCCCGTCTTTGATCACCGGCCAGTGGCATACGTGGGTCTACCGGGCCCTGACGTTTTTGGTTATCTCTTGTCCGTGTGCGTTGGTGATCTCCGTCCCGTTAAGTTTCTTCGGCGGGATCGGTGCCGCAAGCAAGCATGGCATTTTGATCAAGGGATCCAACTATATGGAAACGTTGAGCGATGTGACCCGTATCGTATTTGATAAAACAGGGACCCTGACCAAAGGAACCTTCACCGTGACAGATGTACAGTCGGATCAATATGATCGTAAGACCTTCTTACATCTTCTGGCATTGGCGGAATCCCATTCCAGCCATCCAATTGCCAAGTCCATCTTAGAGGCAAACAAAGAACCCATCCATGAATCCGATGTCGATTCAGTGGAAGAAATTGCCGGTCATGGTGTCAAAGCAGTGATTGCCGGTCATACGTATGCTGTCGGCAATCAAAAACTGATGCAGCAGCTTGGCCTGAACGTTCCGGCTGGTACCGGTATGGGAACGATGGTTTATGCTGCCCAAGACGGCAGGTACATTGGATATGCGGAAATTGCTGATACGATCAAACCGGACTCCAAAGATGCGATCCAGGAAATGAAGGCAGCCGGCATAGCCAAAACCGTGATGTTAACGGGCGATTCACAAAGCGTTGCCGAAGCTGTCGCTGCCAATGTCGGTATTGATGAAGTCCATGCGCAGCTTCTGCCGGGGGATAAAGTGGATTGTCTGGAATCGATGATGACCAATGAAACAGAGGGAACGCTGGCTTTTGTCGGCGACGGCATCAATGATGCGCCGGTGCTGACGCGGGCCGATGTTGGAATTGCGATGGGCGCGCTGGGAAGCGATGCGGCCATTGAAGCGGCGGATGTTGTTTTGATGAATGATTCGCTGAAGGATATTCCCAAGGCGATCCACATCAGCAAGAAAACTTTAAAGATCGCCCGGCAGAACATTGTATTTGCGATCGGCGTGAAAGTGCTCGTGCTGATTTTAGGCGCACTGGGAATTGCCGGTATGTGGGCCGCAGTGTTTGCCGATTCCGGTGTTGCCTGCCTGTGTGTTTTGAACGCAATGTGGTGTTTGAAAGCATAGATTCATTTTCTTTGACAAGGCAGGCGGAACGGTCTATAATCGGTGTATCGATGTTGATAAGGATATGATTTCGAAAGCATCATGCAGAGAGAAGAGCGGCTGGTGAAAGCTTTTTGAAGTGCTGAGAAATTACTCCCTTTGAATCGCCCTCGAAAGAGTGTGCCGTATTCTTGCGTTAAAAGAAAATTGAGTGTATACAAAATTGTTTTGTATAAACAAAGGTGGTACCGCGTGCGACAGACGTCCTTTGATGTCTGTCGCTTTTTGTATATATAGGAGGAAAAATTATGAAACTAGTGGACTTTACGGAAGACGAACATTTGAAGACGCTGAATCATTCATGCGCGCATGTCATGGCGCAGGCCGTCAAGCATCTGTACCCGCAGGCGAAGTTCTGGGTCGGACCGGTCGTGCAGGAAGGATTCTACTATGATATCGATTTAGGGGATTATTCCCTGAAGGATGATGACCTGCCGAAGATCGAAAAAGAAATGAAGAAAATCTGCAAAGACGGCAAACGCATCGTCCGCCATGAAATTTCCAAAGAAGAAGCTTTGGAACAGTTCAAAGACGATCCATATAAATTGGACTTGATCAACCGCTTCCCGGATGGTACGCAGATTTCCATGTATACGCAGGGCGATTATACTGATCTGTGCCGCGGCCCGCATGTGGAAACCGTCAAACAATGCCGCAACTTTAAATTGATGAAACATTCTGGTGCTTACTGGAAGGGCGATAAAAACAATAAAATGCTGCAGCGGATCTACGGTGTCTGCTTTGATACGAAAGAAGATCTGGCAGAATACTTAGAAGCGCTGGAGGAAGCGAAGAAACGTGACCACAAGAAACTCGGCAGGGAAATGGGTTTGTTTACGATCACGGAATATGCCGCCGGCATGCCGATCTTTTTACCGAACGGCATGATCCTGCGCAATATCCTGGAACAGTACTGGCTGCAGGAGCATACGAAAGCCGGCTATAACATGATCAAGACTCCGATCATCATGTCCCGTGAACTATGGGAGACCAGCGGTCACTGGGAACATTATAAGGAAAATATGTATACGACCAAAGTAGACGGCCGGGATTATGCGATCAAGCCGATGAACTGCCCGGGCGCTCTGTTGGTGTACAACTCCTCGCTGCATTCGTATAAAGATCTGCCGTATCGTTTGGCTGAAATGGGACAGGTTCACCGTCATGAAGCCAGCGGGGCACTGAATGGTTTGTTCCGTGTCCGTACCTTCACGCAGGATGATGCCCACATCTTTATTACCGAAGATCAGCTGGCGGATGAAGTCAAACGCATCATTTCGCTGATCGACCGGATGTATTCCGTTTTTGGTTTAAGCTACAAGATCGAGCTCTCTACGCGTCCGGAAAAAGGATATATGGGGGAGATCGAAATGTGGGACCAGAGCGAAAAAGCCTTGGCCGATGCCTGCAAGGCAGCCGGAAAAGATTTTGATATCAACCCGGGCGACGGCGCATTCTACGGACCGAAGCTGGACTTCCACATTCAGGATAGTTTAGGACGAGTATGGCAGTGCGGTACGATCCAGCTGGATATCAACTTACCGGCACGCTTTGGCTGCACGTATGTCGATAAAGACGGTCAAAAGAAAATGCCGCTGATGCTGCACCGTGTTGTGTACGGTTCTATTGAACGTTTCATCGGTATTCTGATCGAGCACTTCGGCGGTCACTTCCCGCTGTGGCTGGCACCGCATCAGATCGTGGTGATCCCGGTCCATCAGGGAAAACATCTGGCTTATGCCCAGAAAGTCAAGGAGACGCTGGAAGCTTCCGGTCTGCGTGTCGATCTGGATGACCGCAATGAGAAACTGGGTTATCGTGTCCGTGAAGCACAGATGCAGAAGGTGCCGTATCAAATCGTTGTCGGTGACGGCGAAGAGGAGAACGGTACGGTCACGATCCGCCGCAGCGGTTCCCGTCAGAGCGAAACGCTGAAACTGGATGATGCTGCACGTCGTTTTGTCAATGAAGTCGACACCAAGGCTTTGTTTGAGATCAACGAGTAAATTTGAACTGCCTGAAAGGGCAGTTTTTATTTTTTTTACTTTTTTTAGCAAACCTGTTGCATAAGTGCTAAAAATGTGTATAATGTATTTAGCAGTTGAAAGTAAGAAGTGCTAAACAAGGAGGAATGATGTTATGTTGAAACCTTTACATGACTATGTATTACTGAAAAAAGAAAAAGAAGAAGAAAAGACGACCGCCAGCGGCATTATCCTGACGACCAGTAAGGAGCCTAGCAAACTGGCTGTTGTGGAAGCTGTCGGATCCGGTGTGAAAGATGCCGGATACAAAGCCGGCGATCGTGTTTTGTTTAAAGAATATGCCGGGACAAATGTAAAAATCGGCGATGACGAATTTATCGTGATCAAAGATGAAGATGTCATTGCGGTAGCTGAGTAATCGAAGGAGGAACTGAATATGGCTAAGGAAGTACGCTTTTCAAAAGATGCACGTGAATCGATGATGAAGGGTGTCGACACATTGGCTGACGCCGTTCGTGTTACATTAGGTCCGAAAGGACGCAACGTCGTATTGGAAAGAGAATATGGCTCACCGCTGATCACCAATGATGGTGTCAGCATCGCAAAAGAAATCGAACTGGAAGATAAGTTCGAAAACATGGGCGCTAAATTGGTATATGAAGTTGCCAACAAGACCAACGATACCGCTGGTGACGGTACGACGACCGCTACGATCTTGGCCCAAAGCATGATCGAAAACGGTCTGCGTCAGGTTGACCGCGGTGCGAATCCGGTTTTGATGCGTGAAGGTATCGAAAAGGCCTCTAAAGCAGTTTCCGATTATATTTTGGAACACTCTCACAAAGTAGACAGCAGCAAGGATATTGCGGATGTTGCAACGATTTCTTCCGGTGATGAGGAAATCGGTAAGATCATTGCGGAAGCCATGGAAAAGGTCGGCCGTGACGGTGTCATTTCAACCGATGATTCCAACGGTTTTGAAACCTTCTTGGAAATCAGTGAAGGTATGCAGTATGACAAAGGCTATATTTCTCCTTATATGGTAAGTGACCGCGAAAAGATGGAAGCCGTTCTG
Organism: Catenisphaera adipataccumulans; assembly: GCF_014202755.1. Classification (GTDB taxonomy): domain Bacteria; phylum Bacillota_I; class Bacilli_A; order Erysipelotrichales; family Erysipelotrichaceae; genus Catenisphaera; species Catenisphaera adipataccumulans. Next base: position 20,298 of record NZ_JACHHK010000008.1, on the reverse strand, counting down.
GAAAACGCTTATGTCATGGTCACAGATCAGAAGATCAACAACATTCAGGAGATCCTGCCGCTGCTGGAGCAGATCGTACAGTCGAACCGTGCATTGTTGATCATTGCGGATGATTTGGAAAACGAAGTCACTTCGACATTGGCATTGAACAAACTGCGCGGTACATTCAACGTGGTCGCAACCAAAGCGCCGGGCTTCGGTGACAACCAGAAGGCACAGCTGGAAGATATTGCGGTTATGACAGGTGCTAAATTCTATTCAAAGGATCTGGGCATGCAGCTGAAAGATATGACGCTGGATGACTTAGGACAGGTTAAGAAAATCGTTGTAACGAAGGATAACACGACGATGATCGGCGGTGCCGGAAGCAAGGCAGAAATCGCTGACCGTATCAAAGAAATCGAAGCGCAGATGGAAAATACGAAGAGCGAATACGATAAGAAACGTATGAACGAGCGTCTGGGCAAATTGTCCAATGGTGTTGCCATCATCAAAGTCGGTGCAGCAACGGAAACAGAATTGAAGGAAAAGAAACTGCGCATCGAGGATGCCTTGAACTCGACGCGTGCAGCCGTCAGCGAAGGTATCGTCGTGGGCGGCGGCGCCTGCCTGGTAAATGCTTTTATGGCATTGAAAGACACGGTAAAATCGGATGTTGTCGATGTGCAGAAAGGTATCAAGATCGTCTTTGATTCCTTGCTGACTCCGATCGAACAGATCGCTGAGAATGCCGGATTCAACGGTGAAGATATCGTTGAAACGCAGAAGGAGCAGAAAGAAAATATTGGTTTCGATGCGAAGAAGGGCGAATGGGTAGATATGTACAAGAATGGTATTATCGACCCGGCAAAAGTTACGCGTAACGCTTTGCTGAATGCCTCGAGTATTTCTGCACTGTTCCTGACGACAGAAGCAGGCGTGGCAAAGATCCCGGAAGATGAACCGGCAGCAAACCCTGCTGCAATGGCCGGCCAGGGCATGTATTAATAGATGAATGAATCACCGCAACTGCGGTGATTTTTTTTGCGTATCAGAAAACAATTCACTATAATGAAACACGGTGATATAAATGAAAACAATATGGATCGCAACCGGAAACCCGAATAAAGCCGAAGAATTCCAGAACATGTTCGGTGATCAGGTCCAGGTAAAAAGCATGAAAGATTTAAAAGAACCCATCGAAATTATTGAAAATGGGACGACATTTGAAGCCAATGCGCTGATCAAAGCCAGAGCCTTGTACAACGTGCTGCATGAACCCGTCATCAGCGATGATTCGGGACTGGAGGTCGATGCCATGGACGGCGGTCCAGGCGTCTACTCAGCGCGTTTTATGGGCGAGGATACCAGTTATACGATCAAGAATCAGGCCATCATGGATGCAGTCAAAGGGAAGACCCGCAGTGCACGGTATGTATGCGTGATCGCTTATATTGATGAAAACGGCCATGAATCGACCTATCGTGCGACCTGTGAAGGCCAGATCAACGATCAAGCCGTCGGTACCAATGGATTCGGCTATGATCCGATCTTCTATTATCCGCCGTTTCAAACAACCTTGGCCAATGTCAGCGAAGCAAAGAAAAACACTATCAGTCATCGGGCCAAAGCGCTGCAGATGTTCATGGCGGATAAAGGAGCTGAGCTCTTATGATCCATGTCGTATTGTATGAACCGGAAATCCCGGGCAATACCGGGAATATCATCCGGACCTGCATGGCTACGTGTTCGAAGCTGCATCTAATCGAGCCGCTGGGATTTTTACTGGACGAGAAACATTTACGTCGGGCCGGCATGGATTATATTAAAGAAACCGATATTGAGATTCATCCAAACTGGGAAGATTTTGTCAATAAAAATCCAGCTGATCACTATTACTGCATGACGCGTTATGGTAAGAAAGCTCCCAGTGAATTTGACTTTACCAAAGAGCAAGGGGATATTTACTTGATCTTAGGCAAAGAGAGCACCGGCATCGATAAGCACATTCTCAAGCAGCATATGGATACGTGCATGCGGCTGCCGATGAAAGCGGATGCCCGCAGTCTGAATTTATCCAACTGTGCAGCGATCGTTGTTTACGAAGTGCTGCGTCAGCTGGATTATCCGAATTTATCCAGGACAGAGCAATTAAAAGGTCCGGATTTTTTGGAAAATTATCCAGACGAATAATACGATCAAAATTTTGTACAGCAGTATATAGAAACATTCTATATTGGGAAAGCGTTCTGGAAGAAATAGTTATAAAAAAGGAATAATCTGTCAATTTGCAGTTTGCCTATAACACTACTGCTGATTTTTTAAAGAATTCTTAAATTTTTATAATTTTCGAAAATATCACATATTATTCCATAATTTATTTTAATTTCCTTTAAATAAAGGGAACCATTTTTAAGAAAAAATTCATTTAGACATCTTCTGTCACCTTTAAAACCCGCCAAAATTTGCGTTCATTTCTGAATCATGGTATTTTTTTAGCAGTTCGAGAGGTGAAAAGATGAAATTTGTAGAAAAACATAACAAATTATTAGCTATGGCGTTATGTGCTGCAGCAGCAGCTCCGGTCGCTTCTACTATTCAGGCTTACGAATTGAAACCAGGATGGCATGAAGACGGAGACAACCGCTATTACATCCTTAAATCCAACCGACAAGAAGCAACAGGATTAACTGAAATCAATGATAAGTTATATTATTTTGATAATGACGGAGATATGCAGTTTGGATGGCAGACAGTCGGCGGTACGAAGTATTACTTCACTGATGACGGAACGGCTGCAACTGGCACGACAAAGGTAAACGGAAAGAAATACAACTTCCGGAAGGCCGGCAAGTTATTAACAGGATGGTCGAAAGACGGTTCTTCCTATTATGATGAGCAGGGCTTTAAGAAAACCAATACATGGATGACCATCGATGGTGTGACCTATCATTTTGATGCCGACGGCAACAAGCAGATCGGCTGGCAGACCATTGACGGTGCTACGTATTATTTTGATGCTGACGGTAAAATGATGACCGGAAAGCAGACGATCGAAGGCGCTACTTATTATTTAGGCACAGACGGCAAGAAGACGACCGGCTGGCAGGATGTCGACGGCGTTACGTATTATTTTGATGCCGACGGCAAAATGATGAGCGGATGGCAGACGATCGACGGTGCTGTCTATTACTTCAATGCGGACGGTCAATTACTGACGGGCGTACAGGAAATCGACGGTCAGACCTATAATTTAGGCAGTGACGGCGTACTGCGTACCGGCTGGATCGCTGCAGAGACCGGAACTTATTATTATGATCAGTACGGTAATGTGGTAACCGGTCAGCAGACGATCGATGGTGCAACATACTTCTTTGATGAAACCGGCGCTCTGATCACGAATCAGGAAAACTACAATGGTTATTCCATTGATGCCAATGGTGTCGCTACATTGATCCCGGTTGTTGAAACAACAACTGCGGACACGACGACTGCCGATACAACAGCGACTGCAGCAACAGAGACAACTGCTGTTGATACGACAGCCACTGTAGATACGACCGCTGCAGCAACAACCGATACAACGGCTGCAATCGATACAACGGCGGCAGCAACGACAACGGATACAACTGCTGCAACAGATACGACGGCTGCAACGACGACAGATACGACCGCCGCAGCAACGGATACCACAACAACCGATACAACAACGACGACGGCAGACACGACAGCCGCAAATACGACGACGACAACCGATACGACAACGGCTGCAGATACGTCGACAACGACGACATCCACAACCACTTCAACGGATACGTCGAAGTCTTCATTGATTGCCGCTGCTGCATTGGCACAAGTCGGTGTCAATCAGGACTGCACGATGCTGGTAACCAATTCATTGAAAGCTGCCGGAATTTACTTCCATGGCTGGCCGGAAGATTACCTGTCTTTGGGTACTGTAACTTCGAATCCAGTTCCAGGTGATATTATTGTTTATTCCGGACACGTAGCTGTATACATTGGAAATGGGCAAGCTGTACACGGCGGCTGGAACGGAACGACAACTGTTATTTATTCAGTTAACTGTTCAAATACACTCATTGCTTACGTTCATATTTCGTAATCACAAGAAGGCTTCGGCCTTCTTTTTTTATGCCGATTCGTTATAATAAGGTGGGTGAGAAAATGAAAATCAAACAAACGACGCAATTTGTCGATAATAGTATTTCCGTTCGTACAGTGATCCCATTTGAACGAAAAACGATCACCAGTGTGAATTTGTTGGTCTACATGATGAAAGCGCAGACCGAGGCATTTCCCGATAAGCAGGCGCTGGCCTTGGCTTTAAACAATGCGTATGGACTGCGCAGTTCTTTTCGGGTCAGCGCATACGGCCGGCAAATCGTTTTTGAATGCCGGTTTCAGTATATTCGTTCACAGTGGATCCAATCGAGAGACTATCTCAAGGAAGTGATCACGATCATGGATCAGATCATGAATCATTCCGTCTTTAATGAAGAAAGCCTGCAGGAAGCAAAATATCTTTATCGGACACGGATCATCCAACAAATGGATGATCCGGCAGCCTATTCCGTGACCCAGGCAATGGAGATCATTGATCTGCCGCATAATATCCGTTTACGAGTACAGGGCTATCCGGAGGATCTGGATCGGATCACTTTGCAGGATATGGAACAATTGGATGCCTTGGTAAAAAGCCTGCCGCATCATGTGTATGTTGTCGGGCAGCCGGAACCGCCGGTGCTGCAGTATTTAGGATCGATCGATTCAGATGCCGAACTGCAGGCGGACTATGAAGCTGTCTGCAGTGATCGTTTTTTTACGAAAACGCAGCAGCGCGATATTGCCCAGACAAATATGACCTTGGTCTATCAGGATCAGATTACGGCCGATACACCGTTGTATTTTCCGATGATCATCACCAATGCGGTCCTGGGGGCCGGACCTAACAGTTTGTTGTTTGAAGAGATCCGTGAAAAGCGCAGCTATTGCTACAGCGTGCATTCGACCATGATCCGTTTCGACGGCGCGGTCGTGATTCATTTAGGTACACGAAAAAAATACATACAAGATGTCTTGTCTCTGGTTGAGGAGCAAATCCGCAGGATCTCAGAGCAGGACTATGAAGACCGCCTGCTGGAAGTTTCCAAAAGCGATTATATTGACGGTATCATCACGGCACAAGATCATCCATTCAGCATCACGGAACAGATGTTTTTAGATGAACTGCTGCATCGTCAGCAGACGTTGTCTGACCGCATCGAAAAGATCCGAAACGTGACCAAGGCGGATGTCAGTACCTGTGCCAAGCACATGAAATTATTATCTGCATTTTATTTGGAGGAAGAAACGGATGAAGAATGAACTGAATGTAAAGCAGGAAACATTGCCCAATGGCTGTCAGGTCATTTTAGTCAGAAAACCGGGCTTTCATAAATCACTCGGCATGCTGGCGACACAGGCCGGCGGTTTTGATATCAAGCAGACCCTCAATGGGCAGCCGATCACATATCCAAGCGGGTGTGCGCATTTTCTGGAACATCAGATGTTCCATTATAAAGGCGGCGACGTGACGGACCGCTTTGCGGCACTGCAGGCGCAGACCAACGCTTTTACCTCGTTCAACGAGACAGCTTATTATTTTCAGACAACATCCGACGTGAAAAAACCGATCGATTTATTGTTTGACTTTGTCGAACACCTCGAAATCACACCGCAGACCGTTGCCAAAGAAAAAGGCATTATCCTCAGTGAGTACGACATGTACAAGGAAAATGTCGAACAACGTTTGATGAAAGAGACTTGGCGCTCAATGTATAAAAATCATCCGCTGCGTACCGATATTTTAGGCAGCCGGGAAGATATTCAGAATATGACCGTTGAACAACTTTCCCGTTTTTATCGAAATAACTATGATCCGAGCCGCTTGATTTTTATTGGCATCACCGGTAAAGAAACAGCACCATTGCTGACGTATGTCCGCGAAAATCAGTCTGCCGTGCCATCGCACTTACCGGGTCGGATCGAACGTCTGATCGATCCGGAACCTGCAGAGGTCGTCCGGCCGTACTATGAAGATCAGATGGATATTCGTATTCCGTTTGTTGCGGTGGGCTATAAATTGCCTGTTGAACCGGATGAGAAGAAGAATGTCCGCATGGATGCTGCGGTGCAGATGTATTTGGATACATGGATGAGTCCGCTGAATCCAGAGTACCAAACATGGCTGGACCGCCGCATCCTGACCTCAGCCGCCGGCGCAGAGTGTGAATTTTCAAAAGATCATGCTTTCTTGTTCTTCTTTGCACAGACACAGGAAGTCGATGCATTTATAAAAATTGTCGAAGGAATCATTGAGGATATGAAGACAAAACCATTGGATGAAGCGGCTTTTCGATCGCTGCGTTCGATGGGAATTGCTTCCAATATCCGCAGTACTGATCATTATGAAAGTTTGGCCCTGGACTGGATCCGGGTGAAAACCGACCATGTGTCGTTCTGGGAAAATCTGAATGTCTTGAAGACGATGACAAAGACGGAAGCGGAAGAAATCGTTCATGGATTGAATTATGATCAAAAATGCGTGACGGTGATGCGTCCGAAAAAGTAACGATTTAACCTAAATCATCTGAATGAATAGAAAACTACCGAATTACATTCTCTGATTGATAAAAAAATAAGCCATTTACATAGAATAGCTCATTTGAGAAAGACCTGCGCTTTTTTTACAATAGCACCGAAGGCAGGTGATGAAGATGAGCAAAAGCTTATACCGGAGGTAGCAATGAATGTATTTTGTGTAGTCGGCAAGATCCAAGCCTTGCCCGAATTAAAAGAAACACCGTCAGGATTAAAAACCACGAGCGTATTATTAAAAGTACAGCGCGCGTATCCGAACAGTGAAGGAATCTATGAAAGCGATTTTTTCAATATTGAAGTGTGGCGCGGACTCGCCGAGACGTTATGCGATACCTGCACCGTAGATACCGTATTGGCTGTCAAAGGCCGATTGGCTTCACGCATCTACCAAAAAGAAGATCGTACGTTTTACAACTACGTGATGGTTGCGGAAAAAATCGATTTCGTGCACATTCCAAAAGCTGCATGAAAAAAAGCGAACCTTTGTAGGTTCGCTTTTTTCTTAACGATTGTAGTACTCAACAACCAACAGTTCGTTGATTTCCTGAACAGTGAACAATTCACTGCGCTCCGGATAACGAACGTAAGTTCCTTTTTTGTTGTCTTTGTCGACTTCGACAAATGCAACCTGTGAAGTAGCGGCTTCCAATGCTTCATTGATGACTGCTAAGTTTTTGGAACGTTCGCGGACTTCCAAAACTTGTCCCGGTTTTACTTGGAAGCTCGGGATGTCGACTTTCTTGCCGTCGACCATGATGTGTCCGTGGTTGACCAGCTGACGTGCAGCGCGGCGGGTACGGGCAAATCCCATACGGTATACCAGGTTGTCCAGACGGGACTCCAACATGATCAGGAAGTTCTCACCGGAAGCGCCGGCTTTCTTGCTGGCTTTCTTATATGTGTTGACGAATTGTTTCTCGCTCAGCTGATACGTGTGGCGGATCCGCTGCTTTTCCTGCAACTGTAAACCGTAGTTTGTTAATTTCTGACGGCGGTTGTTGCCGTGTTGGCCTGGGGCATAGTTACGACGGGATAATTCCTGTCCTGTTTCCAGAACGGAGAAACCCAAACGACGTGACTTCTTCCAGACACTGCCTGTGTTTCTTGACATTTCTTTTCCTCCTATTGTCTTTTGCAAAACAATAGCAAAACAAATCACCCGCTGCGGTGTTGCAGAAGATACTTTCTGCTACCAGCTTCTAGTTACTCGTATCGCCTGAAGCCTGCAACGCCTTTCAGCAAGCTTTGTTTGCTGCTATGATTCACGCTTTACAATCATACCAAATCCCTTTATCAAAATCAAGAAAAGAATCGACGATCGAATATTCGTATGCTTGAGTTTCGTGCGATATCGATTATAATAGAACTACTGATAAAAAGTTTTAGGGGGGATCCGGGAATGCATACGTTTGTACAGGAAAATGCAGCTGTCGTGATTTTGATTTGTATTGCCGTTTTAATTTTGATCGTGGTTTGGTTAAGCAACACATATATTAATGTAAAACGGATGAACACACGGTTCCATGATCTGAAAATGCGGGTCAAAGAATTAAGCCAGAATCCAATGCGCAAACATTACAAGAAATTGAAGGAAATTGATGATGACGATGTACGCAGCTGGCTGAAAGAAGATGTCACGCCGCGTTATAAGACTTGTGTCGAAGATATTCATGCCTGCAGGGAAATGCGCAGTCATATTGAAAAGCTAGCCGGTGAAATGGAATACAAAAAAGCCATGCCGGAGATGGATGCACTGGAAGAGAAAATTGATCAAACCGCAAAGCGCATCCGTATTGTGAACAGCTCACTGGATTCAACAGAACAGAAATATGAAAAGAAAAAGGCACAAAAGCCGATGTTTGAGCCGGAAGTGACGCAGGAAATGGTCGAGCAGCGTCCGAAACTCTCGCGTCGGGCCCGCCGCGCTAAATATTATGAATAACAAGTGCAAGCGGAGACAAGTTTTGATATAATGACAATGATTTAAGGAGGCACGTTCATGGGTTTCGGACAAGATGTAATTTATATATATATTTGTATTGCCGTATTGGTGCTGATCCTGGTTTTGATTCTGACCGGTCGCATCCATCAAAAGAAAGCGGCCGAACGAATGGAAGAATTAAAAAAGGATATTGATGAATTAAGCAGCAACTCACTGGAGTACAAGTATAATAAAGCGTCTGCCTTTTCTAAGTCCAATACGGACATTATGGATAAAGTAAACGAAATCACACCTCAATATAAAAAGTGCTTTGAAGGCATCGAAGCCTGCAAAAAAGAACAGGCGGATACGGAAGCGCAATTGAAGCACGGAAAATATAAAAAGAATATGGAAGCGATGGATCATCTGGAAGTCAGTGTGCAGGAAACGGATGAACGGATCCGTTTGGTCGGCAAGACACTGGATCGGATCCTTGAGAAGGAAACCAAGACCCGTGAATTTGCGAATGCGCTGAAAGAACGTTTCCGCAATGTAAAAACAGTCTATACGGATAATCGTATGTCGTTCTATACATCAAAGATCTATTTTGATTCCCGTCTGCAGGAAATCGAGAATGATTTCAGCGGATTTGAAGAATGGATGAATGCCAGCGAATTTGATAAAGCACGTGAAGAAGGCGAAAAGATCGCCCATGAAGTCGATATTCTTAGTTCGCAGATTGCGGCATGTCCGGGATTGTATGGAAAAGCGAAAGCCATCATTCCGCAGGCGATGACTGAGGTCATGGAGCATGTCGAAGAGTCCGAAGCCGATGGAATCAACTTTGATTATATAAACGTGGAAAATCGTCTGAACGAAAACAAAGAAGCACTGGATCTGGCCATCAAGAAACTGGATGCCGGAAGCATTGCTGCCGCAAACGATGATCTGAATGAAATTGCGGATGAAGTTCTGAAGCTGCAGGATGAAATTGCCAAAGAACAGAATGCGGTAAAAGAAATCAACGAAGGATTCAGCAGCGATATTGAAACGATCAAAGAAACAGAAACCGAACTGCAGGAAATCAAGACATTGTATGCAGGGGTCAAAGATCGGTTTGGTCTGGAAGATTGGTCACAGCGCTTTACTTTATCGGATGAACAAATTGTCGATTTAAAGGAAGCGGCTGATTTGATCAATAATCAGCTGAAAAAGAAAGACCTGCCGCGTGTCGATATCATCAATTATTATCATGAATTTCATGAAGATACCCAAGGTTTCCGTCAGCAGATCCAGGAAATGAAGCAGCGGCTGGTCGGTGCCAGCAGCGACGAGGAACGCGCAAAGAAACAGTTGGTAAAACTAGAATTGATCTTAAACGAAGTTCGTTTGAATGCCGCGACCCATCAGCTGCCGAATGTATCCAGCCAGTTTGAAAAAGATATCAAACAAGGTGAACGTCTGATCCAGCGGGTACAGGTCGTACTGTCCCATTCGCCGCTGGATGTGAAGTCGCTGAATGCAGATCTGCAGGATGCGATCGACTTTGTGTATAAACTCTATAACAACGCGAAGAACCTGATTGGTGTGGCGGTCATGGTGGAAAATGCGATTGTCTTCGGCAATCGGTTCCGCAGCTCGTATCCGTCCATGGATTCGGATCTGACCCGCGCGGAGCTTTGCTTCCAGAATGGGGAGTATACCCGTGCGCTGAAGATTGCCATTCAGGCGATTGAAAATGTCCATCCGGGAGTTTACGAAAAATTGATTGCCCGTAAAGACCCGGCAGTCATGAATCAGGACTGATCATGATTTATTTTGATAACTCATCTACGACCTCTGTACGCCCAGAGGTCCTTCATGTTTATGAACAGGTGCTGGAAACTGTCTGCGGCAATCCGGACAGTCTGCACCAGGCCGGACGCAAAGCCAGGACATTGATGGAAGAAAGCCGGAAGAATATTGCCCGTCTGCTGGGCGTCAAGCCTTCGGAAATCATTTTTACCGGCTGTGCCAGCGAATCAAACACGATGGCGATCATCGGTTATGCATTGGCGAATATAAACCGCGGCCGTCATATCCTTGTAAGCAATGCGGAGCATCCCTCCGTACGGCATGCCGCCGAAGCCTTGGCAGAACTTGATTTCGACGTCGAATTTCTGCCCATCAATGATCAGGGAATTGTGACCCCGGAGTGTGTCCGGCAGCACATGAAAACGGATACCATCTTGGTTTCCTGCATGCATGTAAACAATGAAATGGGGGCAATCAATCCAATCGGAGAAATTGCGGATGTGGTCCATACCCATCCGACCTGTGTTTTCCATGCCGACTGTGTCCAAAGCTTTTCCAAGATCGACGTTCCGTTTGATCGTCTGGATATGGCAACCATTTCAGCCCATAAGATCCATGGTCTGAAGGGCAGCGGCCTGTTGATGAAAAAACAAAAGCTGAAAATGGTGCCGATCATACAGGGCGGTCAGCAGGAAAACGGTCTGCGGGGCGGCACATCCAACGCACCGGCAAACATCGCGTTGGCCAAGACGATTCGTTTGGCATTGGAAGAACAAAAAGAAACCTATCGCAAGATTGAACAGATCAATCAGTATCTGCGGAGAGAACTTGCGAAAATTCCCGGTGCGATGATCAATTCGCCGGCTGACGCACTGCCGTATATTCTGAATATTGGTTTCGATCAAATGACCAGCGAAGTGCTATTAAACGCGCTGGATGCCAAAGGAATCTGTGTCTCGGCGAAAAGCACATGCTCTTCTCATTCTGCGAATGAAAGTGAAGTCCTCAAAGCAATGGGAAAATCAAAAAAAGCAAGCACACATATGATCCGTTTGTCATTTGGCAAGGACAATACGATGGATGAAGCAGTTCAATTCATAAAAACGGTAAAGGAGATCTTAAACGCTTATGGATTATCGTTATGATCATATTTTGATTCGTTACGGCGAGTTGAGTCTGAAAGGAAAAAACCGCAGTAACTTTATTAAACAATTGTATGACAATGTCCGGCATGCGCTGCACGGTTTTCCGACGCTGGAATTTGAAAAGCAGCACGACCGTATGTATATTTATCTGCACGATGAAGATTGTGATGCGGTCAGTGATGTGCTTGCCGGCGTTTTTGGCATTTCTTCATTTTCACCGGCGGTCAAAGTTGAACCGGAAATCGAGACCATCGTACAGACATGTTTTCAAATGATGAAAACACAGAAGCCGGGAACGTTCAAAGTGGCAGCACGGCGCAGTGATAAACAATTTCCGTATATCAGCGATCAGATCAACCGGATGGTCGCTGGAAAAATTCTAAAGAATACGGACTGGAAAGTCGATGTGCATCATCCGGATGTAAAGATCGTCGTGGAGGTGCATCAAGAGGCTGCCTATATCATGACGGAACGTCGGCAGGGAGCCGGCGGCTATCCGGTCGGGGTCGGCGGCAAGGCAATGGTCTGCCTGAGCGGCGGCATTGATTCGCCGGTGGCTGCCTATCTGATGATGAAACGCGGCGTACGGATCGAGTGTGTACATTTTGCTGCACCGCCGTATACTTCGGAAAATGCCAAAGAAAAAGTATTAACGCTGGCGCGGATGATCAGCGGTTATCAAGGTGATATTTTGGTGCATGTCGTGCCGTTTACCGATTTGCAGCTGGCCATCTATCAGCACGCGGATGAAAGTTATGCGATCACATTGATGCGCCGTATGATGATGCGGATCGCACAAGGATTGGCGGAGAAGCGAAACTGCCAGGTCATTGCGACCGGCGAATCCATCGGTCAGGTCGCCAGCCAGACGTTACAAAGCATGCAGACGATCAATGCGGTGACGACGATGCCGATCATCCGGCCGCTGGTGTGCATGGATAAAGTAGAGATCATTGATCTGGCCCGTGCCATTGGTACCTATGATACATCGATCTTACCATATGAAGACTGCTGTACCATTTTTGATCCCAAAAATCCGGCGACCAAGCCGAAGATCGAACGCTGTGAAAAATATGAAGCGCGCTGGGACTGGCAGTCGATGGTGCAGACATGCATTGATGAATGCGAAGATATCCGTGTACAGGTACAGGAAGAAGAGACAAACTTATTTTAACAGGAGAGACACGTTCTCCTGTTTTTGTTTGTGCTATACTGTTGATATGTTTCGATGTCCAATATGCGGCGGGAAGCTGCTTCATCAAAATCGTACTTTTGTATGTGCTAATCATCATACCTTTGATCAGGCAAAAGAAGGATATGTCAATTTGTCGCGTAAGCAGAAAAAAGATCAAGGTGATAATAAGCAAATGGTCCGTGCCCGAACGGCTTTTTTAGAAAAAGGATACTATGACTTTTTACGTCAGTACTTAATGAGCGCCGTTTCCGATTTATCGTTGAACACAGTTCTGGATGCCGGCTGCGGACAAGGATACTATACTGGTGCGATTGGTTCCTGCGTCAAAACCATGGCAGCGGTGGATCTCAGTAAGTATGCCGTCGCTTATGCTTCCCGCCATGATCCGCATACATCTTATGCGGTGGCAAGCATCTTTGCGCTGCCCTTTTATGACGGGACCTTTGACGGCGTCTTGTCGACGTTTGTGCCGCCGGCACCGGAGGAAATCCATCGCGTATTGAAGCCAGGCGGATATTGGATCATGACCGAACCGGGACCGCGCCATTGTCTGGAACTAAAACAACTATTGTATGAAACAGTCATTGAAAATCCATCTCCAGCCAATCAGCGGGACGGTTATCTGTTGATCCGGCAGGAATGCATTCGTCAGCGGGAACATGTGGAAGATTTAATGAATCTGCTGGATATGACCCCATATCGTTATAAGAGCCCGAAAGCCGGGATCGAACGCGTGCGGCAGCAGAAAGAAAGCGATGTAACATTTGAATTTATGGTGAGTATATGGAAAAAAATATAATTGTACATATCAAAAAATGGGGAATCAACGGTGAGGGAATTGCGTTCATGAAACGAAAACCAGTCTTTGTACCGGGTGCCATTCCCGGAGAAACTGCAGAAATACAAATCATCGAAACCAAGCCTCGCTATCAAAAAGCAGAGCTGATCCGCATCCTTGAATCCGTGCCGGCCAGACGGTATCCCCTGTGCCCGCATCAGAAAGAGTGCGGCGGCTGTGCATTGATGCATGTTCGTTATAAAAATCAATGTCGGATGAAGGAACAAATCTTGAAAGAAGCACTGCATAAATATGCCGGCTACAAAGGACGCATCGATCCGATCGTAAAAAATTCAGAGCCGCTGAATTATCGTAATGCGTGCAAACTGCCGGTCCGCAAAGTGAACGGACGATGGCAGTCGGGGATGTATGCGCCTGATACCAATCGTTTCTGCGCCGTTGACCGCTGTTATGTGCACGATAAAGATCTTGAATTGGTCCGCCAGCAGATCACGGAAATCTTCGATCGATATCCAATTCCTGAAATCAAGACCTTGGTTTTAAAATCGTTTGATCACCACGTTCAGGTGATCGTCGTGACGGGGAAAACCAAGATCGCCAAAGCGTGGATCGATGCCGTCTCGCATCTCGAGCCGGTCGTTTCCATTTGGCAAAGTATAAAAACCGATTCTTCCATTGATCCTTTTGGAAGCGAGATGATCCATCTCTATGGACAGAAAGAGATGACGGTACATCTGAATGACATCACGTGCAGCCTGCTGCCGCGTTCGTTCTTTCAGCTCAATACGGAACAGGCCTTACGTTTATATCAGACAGCAGCCGAATGGACGCCGCAGAGCCGATGCATTGTCGAAGCATACAGCGGTATCGGAGCGATCAGTTTGTTCGTCCGCGGCAAAGGGAAGGAAATCATTGGGATCGAATCCATTCCGGATGCGGTGGAAAATGCCAATGCGAATGCCAAACGAAACGGATGTGATCATATTCATTTTCTTTGCGGCGACGCAGCGGAGAAACTGAAAGAAATCCATCAAACCATCGATACGCTGATCGTGGACCCGCCGCGCAGCGGCTTGTCCGATACGATGCTCACTGCGATTCGTGAACAAGCACCAGCCACGATTTTATATATTTCCTGCAACCCGAGCACGTTAGCGAAAAATATTTCAAAATTAAGTCAGCAGTACCAGATCGAGCGGGTGCGGCCTTTTGATTTATTTTCGCAGACACCGCATGTGGAGACCATTTGTCTGCTGACGCGTGCAGAGGACCGATAGTAATAAAAGATTTTAATTAGTTACAGGATCAAAGATTACTTCATAAGTTTGATGTTTGCCGGATTTTTCATGAAAAATGTAAATACCGATTTGATAAATATTGTGTGCGGAATAAAACGGAAACAATTTAAAGATAAAATTGGAATTTTTAGTTAGGAGGAGCAATGAAAAAGAGGACTGAAATATTGATTGAAGCAGAGAGCTTCAAACAGTATGGCGGATGGATTTTGGAATCACAGTTTGTCGATGAAATGGGCTCGGCTTATCTATTGGCTCATGGAATTGGTGAACCGGTCGAAGATGCAGTCACGGTAGTGGACATACCGGCAACAGGGGAATACCGGCTTTGGGCCCGCACAAAAGACTGGGTTCCGGACGCACATCCTGGAACGTTTCAGATCCTGGCGGACGGCAAACCGGTGGATAAGATCTTTGGCGCCAGCGGCAAAGGCTGGAGCTGGGAGCTTGCGGAACATGTGATATTGCCGGCAGGAAAAGTCAAAATTTCACTGCATGATCTGACTGGTTTTGAAGGACGCTGCGATGCCATTTATATCACAAATACGACAATCGTACCGATCGATCAGCCGGATCCGGCCGGCAGAAGATGGCGGGAAAGACTGCTGCAGATTCCGGAAGAGCCGGAGAAAATGGATGAATATGATGTGATCGTGGTCGGCGGCGGAATTCCTGGATGTTGCGCCGCATACACCGCTGCAGCTTCCGGATGCCGTGTTGCTTTGCTTCATGAGATGGCCTATCTTGGCGGAAATGCGAGTGCGGAGGTCGGGCTGACGCCGGAAGGGCGAACAGGCGGATTGGTCGATCGTCTTTCTGAACGTTTGGAAGACGGGGATATTGCGGCTGCCCGTATTCTGAATGAAACCGAAAACTGCGACGTTTTCCTGCTGGAGCATGTGTATAACACGCATCTGAATAATGGAAAAATTGTTTCTGTCGACAGTGTAAACGTAAAGACCAACCGAAAACATCGATTTTGCGGTAAGACATTCATCGACTGCAGCGGCCGGGCCATTCTTGGTGTACTGAGCGGTGCAGCGACACTGGAGGGTCAGGAAAGTAATTCGGATTTTAATGAGAGCCTGGCGCCGCAGAAGGCTGATGATATGCATCATGGGGATACCGTCCTTTTCCGTACGGAAATGCAGAAGGAACCAGTCGAATTTCCGGATGTCCCTTGGGCAGTTAAAGTTGCGAAAGATTATTCGGATCTGAGCGGTCAGATCGGCCGTGTCACTTGTCTTTGCGGCAGAGGCCCCTATGAGAATTTGCCGGGTCCCTATGTCGGCCCAGTGAAACTTCGTCCGTTAAGAAGGCCGGACGGCGGCTGGGATCATGCGATGAATTTGCCAAAGTCGCATTTCTGGGAATATGGACAGTGGCTGGATCCGTATATGTGCAAAGAAGAAATCCGTGATCATCTGTTTTGTGCGATCATCGGAACTTATGTCAATGTTCGGAAGAAAAATCCGGAGAAATACAGTTGTCTGAAGCTGGTGCACCTTGGAAATGTTCTGGCAACCGGTGCTTTCCGCAATTATCTGGGGGATTATATCCTTACGGAAAATGACATTCGCGAACATACAGAGTTTCCGGATGCAGTCGTAGAAAATGCCGGCGCCTTCTGCCTGCATTATCCGGGAAATAAAAAGTACGATTTCCGTCTTGGTAATTGGAAGTGGGTTGAACGGGACTTTAAGCCTTACATGGTGCCTTTCCGTTGTTTATATGCAGCGGATATAGAGAATCTCCTTTGTGCCGGAAAGCATATCAGTGCGACACATATTGCCAGTTCAACAGTGAAACTGATCGGCAACGGCGGTCATCATGGTGTGGTGACCGGTATCGCTGCATCACTCTGTGTGAAGTACGGCATCTCGCCTCGTGAACTGGGACAGAAGCACTTCGCTGAATTGAAGGCTGCTATTGAGCCGTTTGGTGAATATGATCCGAAATAGAAAAAAGAATAAACAACGCTTTACACATTTATTAAAGCCCGCAAGGGCTTTTTCTTATGCGGCAAACAAATGACCAATCAAATAAGCTGTGCCGCATACGAGGATGAAAGGCAAAAAAGCAGCGATAAGGCCGGCTGACAATAAAATCGTCAATGAAACCGGCCAAAGTGCCACGGCCAGAATGATGAGCAGGATCTTGATCAAGCCCCAGCTTAAGCGCAGGATCAAACCAATCAGTCGAATGAACAGCCATAGGGCAATCAAAAAACAAATCAACTCAAGCATGATATTCTCCTTTCGATTTTTATCAGTTTATCATATTTAAAGAAACAAATGCAGCCGTTCTCGATTCGGCTGTATGATACAATGTAGGCAGCCATAGAAAGAAGGGAGTTCTATGCATTCATCTTGGTCAGGTGCACATCAAATTGTATTTGGACAAATATTATTGATCGTGTGCTGCATTTTTTATTTGATCTGGTGGAGCGTATCTTATCGTCCGGGGGAAACAGTCAGCCGCATCGGCGGAGCACGCGGGATCTTGCTTTTGATCACTGCGGCTTCGGGTGTGATCGGGGCACTGGTAAATATGAATGGGATCCGTCTGGCGCCGGCAGCTGCAGAACATTGGAACGGTACGGTCATCAATATTGCCGGACTTGCCAGTTATTTTATCCTGCTGCTGATCACGTATGCCGGCTTCAAGCGACCCGTGACGACCGAACTTGTACTGATTACCGGATGGACCGTTCTGCAGCTGCAGACGATCAACGCATTAAATGCATATGGTGTGCTGTCGGAATATTCATTCGGACGTCTGATCGTTGTGATCGCTGCCGCAAGTATTCTTAGTCTGGTCTTATACATCTTGTATTATCGCATGAAGCCATGGCCGGCATACTATTTGGCGATGGTTCCTTTGATTTCAGAAGCTGCGGCAATGGCCGTTACAATTTTATCGATACGGTTTGCCTAGAAAGGATTTGAAATGATCAAGATCACAACACTGATGGATGATGTATCCTCGCACCAAACCGCACTGCAGGCAGCGCATGGGTTATCATACTTGGTTGAACTGGCAAACTTCCGTTTCATATTTGACTGCGGTCCAGATTCGAAAACCTGGCAGAATGCCGCACAATTGGGAAGTAATTTAGACCATATCGATGCGGTCGTACTCAGTCATGATCATTTTGATCATGCCGGCGGTTATCGTTCTCTGATTGAAAAGAAACATTGCGTTCCGGTCCTTTATACCGGCTCTGGTTTCTTTTACAAGAAGTATCGGCAGGAAGGGATAAAATACACAGATCTATCCGGTGGATTTGGACCTTCTTTCATTTCAAAGCATGGAATTGAATATCACGAGGTACAAAGTACAGAAAAAATAGCAGAGGGAGTTGAACTGGTAAGCGGATTTTCGCGTTCGGTACCGTTTGAAAAGATCCCGGACTGTTATGTTCGGCAAACCGCACAAGGGCTTGTTCCTGATGACTTTTCTGATGAGATCTGTGCTGTGCTGCACAGTCCGAAAGGCATGATCGTGCTGGTCGGCTGTGCGCATCCAGGCATTGTCAACATGATAGGAACGATCAAAGACCGTTTTCAAGAACCGGTTTATGCGATATTCGGCGGCATTCATTTAAAAGCTGCTGCTGATGCACAAATCAAGCAGACTGCCGCATTTCTGAAAGCCGCCGGTATACAGATCTTCGGATTCAGTCACTGTACGGGAACAAAAGCCGAACAATATTTGGATCAGGATCCGCATATTCAGCACTGCCATCTGGCAGTTGGTGACTGTGTTTTTCTCTCGTAAAGGATTGGACTTATGGTCGATCGGATAGATATCCGTACCAAGGCAGCGGCGTATCTTTCAGCAGCTTGTATCCGGAACGCAGCAGCGGTATATACATGGCAACCATGATCAAATATACGATGATCGACATCATATTATATTGATGATCAGAGGTGCCGATATAGGAGTATTCGACATTGGTATGATAGATCGTGAAACTAAGCAAGGCCATAAAGTCATTTAACATATGGATCAAAATGGCATTCCATATATTTTGTGTGCGGATATAAACAGCGCCGATGAAAAAACCGACTTCCGTCATTGCAACGACTTTCAAGAGACCTAGTATTGCCTGATCGGCAGAAGTGACCGCACCGGATAAAAAGGAAGACAGAACATGTATGATCCCGAAACAAACAGAAGAAAGGATCAAACTAAGCAGCAGGCCTTTCCATGTTTTTCCATGTTTCGCTAAGAAACCATTCAGAAGAAGACTGCGGAAAACACTTTCTTCAAAGATGCCGACAAACAGCACAAACAACATCAGCACTGGAATACGCACCAGCCAGTCTGAACGCAGCGTTCCATGACCGGTCGGCATCAGACTGCAGATACAGATGAAAAACGTGATCCCTAAATAGTAACGTGCTGCATGCATGGCCTGCCTCCTGCCGGATACAGAAAACTTCATTTCCTGACGGCCGCCTAGAAGAAGGATCACACCGCATGAAATCAATGCCATCAGTCCTTCAGTGCCGACTGAGATGCCGTCAATCGAAAGCACCGGCAGAAAATGAAATAGAATCATCAGAAGCGTGGCCGCCAAACTCACAGATATAACTGGATATCGCCGAGCCATTTTTTGAATTCGATTCATATTGATCTTCCTTTCACACCTATTATATAAGAAGTGATTCATTTTATGATAGAATAAGACCATGGAATTGTTGATCAAAGAGGACTGGATGAAGATCTTCCATGAGATCTTATCACCAGAAGATATTGTATGTGTACAGTGTGAAAATGACAAACCTGGCTTTGATTTTCAAATGGTTTTACGCTGCATACAAGAAATCGTTGAAAACAATGGCTGCATGATGGTACCGTTGTTTACGCTTCAAACGTTGGATCCAGCCTGCCGGGGCATCGATGCCGATCGGTGGGAAGCCAGCCGGCGTCAAATCACTGGATTTGATAAAAAACAAACAATAACAGGCTGTGCAGAATCCTGTATGCTTTTTTTATCCGGAGTCAAACGTACGCGTCATCCCGTGTATAGTTTCGGTTACTCAGGCACATTGCCTGAAGCAATGCCAGTACAAAATTTTCCGACTGTGCTGCCGCCAGGAGCGAAGTTTATTTACCTTGGAACTCATCCAGAGCGTTCGTTGGCAGTGGATCAGGATGCCTTTCAAAAAAGTATAGGTACGATTGTTGTGCAGCGGGCAAAGATAAAGTGGGGCAAACAAATTCGTTTCCGTAGTTTTGTGCACTTTCAGTTAAGCAATTCCGACCGAATGTTTTGTTTCAAAGAATGTGATGCGCAAAAACTACGAAAAGGATTGTATTTTTTCAAATAAATAGAAATGCAGAAAGCGAATAAATATTCGCTTTTTTATCTTGGAAGGACATTGAATAAAAGTTTTCATTTTTTCAAAAAAAGTAGTTGACTGAAGGGGAAGAGTTTGATAATATAAATGAGCGCTCGCAAGAGGGCGCGGAACGATCTTTGAAAACCGAATAGATATACA
>NZ_JACHHK010000007.1 GCF_014202755.1 Catenisphaera adipataccumulans | reverse complement strand
GCCGTTGTCGGCGCCGGTCCGTCCGGACTGACCGCGGCCGGCGATCTGGCCAAGAAAGGCTATGAGGTCACGATCTTTGAAGCGCTGCACGAAGCAGGCGGTGTGCTGATGTACGGTATTCCGCAGTTCCGTCTGCCGAAAGAGATCGTACAGAATGAGATCGATCATCTGAAAGAGATGGGCGTCAAGATCATCACGAACTTCGTGGTCGGACGCACCGATTCGATCGATGCGATCATGGATGAAGGATATGAAGCCGTGTTCATCGGCTCGGGTGCCGGTCTGCCGCGCTTCATGAACCTGCCGGGCGAGAACCTGAAAGGTGTGTTCTCCGCGAATGAGTTCCTGACCCGGATCAATCTGATGAAAGCCTACAAAGAAGGATCGGATACGCCGATCTACCATCCGAAGAAATGCGTCGTAGTGGGCGGCGGCAATGTTGCCATGGATGCGGCCCGCTGTGCACGAAGACTGGGTGCAGAGGTACATATCGTGTACCGCCGGAGCATGGAAGAACTGCCGGCCCGGAAAGAAGAGGTCGAACATGCCAAGGAGGAAGGCATCGTCTTTGACCTGCTGAATAACCCGGTGGAAGTGATCGGGGACGAGAACGGCTGGGTCAAACAGGTCAAGTGCATCCGGATGGAACTGGGCGAACCGGATGAATCCGGCCGTCGGCGTCCGATGCCGATCGAAGGCAGTGAATTCGTGATCGATGCCGACTGCATGATCATGGCCATCGGTACGAGCCCGAACCCGCTGATCCGTTCCACGACGGAAGGACTGGAGACCAACCGGCGCGGCTGCCTGGTCGTGGATGAAAACGAACAGACGACAAGAGAAGGCATCTATGCCGGCGGGGATGCGGTCACTGGGGCAGCCACGGTCATCAGTGCCATGGGAGCTGGTAAAAAAGCAGCGTTTGCAATTGATAATTATTTAAATAAGAAATAAATTTATAAACAACTGTGTTCTACACAGTTGTTTTCAATAAACAATGGTTTAATGGAGTTACATGTATGAGTAAGATTTCAATTATTATTCCAGTGTATAATGGTGACAAAGTACTTTTCACAAATACCGTAAAAAGCTGTTTGAACCAGACTTATAAAGATATAGAAATATTAATAATTGATAATGGAAAAAATTCTGATATAGAAGAAATAATTAGTCAATTTAATCAGAATGATAAAATAAGGGTATTTAAAAATAAAAATCATACAGCTGCTTCTGGACGGAATATAGGTATACGGAATGCAATAGGAGACTGGTTATTATTTTTAGATGCGGATGATTATTTATCAAATGAAACATGTGAAACAATGATTGAAAAAGCAATATTTTATAATTCAGATTGTGTTATTTGTAATTATATTAGAGAATATCATGATCATTCAGAAAAAGTATATTGTTTCCAAGATGATAAAATATATTTAAGCAGAATAGATTATATAAAAGACATTTTAACTGTTCAAAAAGGTGTTGGATTCTGTTGGGGAAAACTAATAAAAAGAACTGCAGTATCTGATATTTTTTTAAATGAAAACTTAGAGTTGGCTGAAGATGCAGAATATTGTATACGACTTTCTCAAAATTTAAAAAATATTGTGGGTATAAAAAAATTTTTATTTCATTATATTTTTAATCCAAATTCTATTGTGCGAAGTTTTGATAATGAATATGCCAATAAATATTTGTTATCAATGAATATAATATATTCTGATTTAAATACAGAATTTAAGTCAAATCCAGCAATAATTAAGTATTATTATAACTTTGTTATTTATCATGTTTTACTTATACTCGTCAATTATTGTGCAAATCCAAAAAATAAGAATAAAATGAAATCACTTAAATTCGTTTTACAAAATGATGTTGTAGAAAAATCAATTAAATATTCATCATATGAAGACTTATCCTTTACTCGAAAAGTTCCTTTATTTCTTTTGAAGCATAAAATGAATTATTTGGCATTATTTGTTGGCAAAATCAGGCAATATCAATTTAAAAGATTTTCGCATTAAATCATCTTATTTAATTTACATATTAAGTGATTTTATAAATAAAATTCATTGTCCTAAAATTGATTTTTTCTTATAGTAGTGCAACGAATTTGTAAAGATCAATATCCATTCATAGATTTAAAGAAAAAGAATAAAATCAATAATGCATAGTGTAAGGGTTTACATAAAATAAAAATGATGATAATATGTATTCGGATAAAGTTTGAGATCAGGCTCAATCTCAAAAGCTGCACACATACATCCTTCCTTAAAATAAGTATGTGAGCCTATTTATTCATATCGATTCCTTTCGATACAAGTAAAAGGTGCCTTTTAGGCACCTTTTACTATGGCCGAAATCTTGACAAATGAAGATTATCCATTAGAATAAAATAGGTTATATGTAAAAAGGAGACGAGAAGAATGATTCAATCAAACGACTTAAAACCAGGTCAAACAATTAACGTAAATGGAGATATTTATGTTGTATTAGATATTTCTCAAAATAAGACAGCTCGTAGTGCTATGGTGGTTAAAGCTAAAGTTCGTAATTTACGTACAGGAAGTAACGTTGAATTATCATGGGGCGGCGGCGAAAAAGTAGAACCTGCTATGATTGAAAAAAAAGAAATGCAATATCTGTATGATACAGATGATGCCATGGTATTTATGGATAATGAAACTTATGATCAGATTGAAATACCAATGGATCGCTTAACTTGGGAAAAACAATTTATAAAGCCAGAAGACAATGTTAATATTTCTAGTTACGAAGGAGAAATTTTAGGAGTTGTTCTGCCAGATAAGGTTTCATTAAAAGTAGTAGAATGCGAACCGGCAGTAAAAGGCGATACAGCTACAAGCGCTAGTAAAAATGCTGTTTTGGAAACTGGTTTGGAAGTGAAAGTTCCTTTATTCATTAATCAGGATGAGACAATTGTAGTTAATACAAACGATGGAAAATATTCTGGACGTGCAAAATAGGATGGTTGAATAAACCATCTATTTTTTAGTGTAGCGATAAAGAATAAATATTTAAAATCACATTTTGATTTAAAAAATAATTTTTCTTGTAAATAAGAGTATCAATATTTTTCTATTAGTCATTTATTGCAATGCGTATCGATTCAACGGAAATTGAAAAATCGAAAATCAAAATCTTTATATTTTCTTTTCAATAAGAAAATTAATATATAAATTAATTTGATTTTATGATTTTATAAATGTAAATCTATATAAATTAAAAGCATTGTAATAGAAATATCTATATACTTTCTATTGTTGATAATTTTATTGAGTGAGGAAGAATATATGGAAAGATTATCAAAAAGATCAATACAATTAGCAGAATTAAACATACTTTTAGAATTTCAAAAGTGGTGTAACAAATATAATCTTAAGTTCTACCTTTGTGGAGGAACTATGTTAGGTGCTGCAAGGCATAAAGGATTTATACCGTGGGATGATGATATAGATGTATGTATGCCACGTCCTGATTATGAAAAACTAATCAAGATCAATAAAGACTTGAATGGTATTGATGATCGTTTTCAAATAGTATGTGATGAGCTAGGTAATTTTGATTTTCCATTTATGAAAGTTCTCGATTTAAATACATTTTGTGATATGGATTATTCCATAAAAACAAATTATGATCATTTGTGGATTGATGTTTTACCTGTAGATGGTTTACCTGAAAAAATGCAGGAAGTTGACCAAATATATAAAAAAGTTAATTTATACAGAAGATTGCTGTCTCTTTGTTTTGCAAAAGCAGGAAAAGGTAGTACAAAATTTAAAGCAGTTTCGAAATTCCTGTTAGTTCCATTTGCAAAATTAATTGGAAAGAAACGGTTACTTAAAAAAATAAATTATGAAGCTTCTTTGAATAAATACGAACTATCTAAGAATGTTGGGATTGTTACGTGGGGTTTATATAACTCTAATGAATTAATGAAAAAAGAAGATTTTGAAAAAACAGATGTTGTTGTTTTTGAAGGACACAAATTTTCAGTAATGTCATGCTGGAAATCGTACCTCGAAAATTTATATGGGGATTATATGAAATTACCACCAGTTGAAAAAAGAAAAGTACATAATATGATTGCTTATTATATAGATGCTGAATAAATACTTCATGATTAGGAGGAAAATATTATGAACATTGCAATAATAATAGCCGGTGGATCAGGTAAAAGAATGGGTAAAGATATTCCAAAACAGTTTATCAATGTTTTTGATAAACCGGTTTTAGTTTATACTTTAGAGAATTTTCAAAAGCATCCTCAAATTGATGCAATTGAACTTGTTTGTATTCAAGGCTGGGAAGACGTTGCTAGAGCATATGCTAAACAATATGGTATTACAAAACTAAAATGGATCGTTAAAGGCGGAAATACAGGTCAAGAATCCATTCGCAACGGTGTATATAATCTTGAAAATATATGTTCAGACGATGACACAGTTATAATACATGATGGTATTCGTCCTTTAGTCGATTCTGCAGTATTGTCTGATGTTATTGTAAAATGTAAACAATATGGAAATGCTGTAACTTCATTACCATATAATGAACAAATATTTTTAATCGATGATGAAATTTCGACAGTAAAATATATACCAAGAGAAACTCTGCGACGTGTTTCTACTCCTCAAGCTTATAAATTTTCTAAACTTGACTGGGCATATCATAAAGCATTTAAAGAAGAAATAGGTATTTATGGATCTTCTTATACAAATACTATGATGGTTGAACTGGGTGAAAGACTATATTTTGCTGAAGGTTCAGAACGTAATATTAAATTAACTACGCAAGAAGATTTGCAATTATTTAAAGCTTATATTTTATCTGAAAGAAATAGATGGTTGGATTAGGTGATTTGATGATTGAAAATACGTTATATATTGAAGATGTTAAGTTCGTTGCAGAACTTGATCTTCCTTGGAATCAACTGAAAAATAAAACGATTCTTTTAACTGGTGCAACAGGTTTACTGGGTACTTTTTTTGTAGATGTTGTGATGTATAGGAACATTTATTTTGATTTAGGATGTAAATTATTATTAATTGGCAGAAACATTGATAAAGCAAAACAGCGCTTTGAAAAATATTGGAATTCTGGTTTTCTAATCTTTTATACGCATGATATCAATTTGCCATTAGAAATCAATGAACAGAAGATTAATTTTGTGATGCATTTGGCGAGCAATACACATCCGCTGCAGTATGCCAACGAACCCATCAGTACAATAACTACAAATATTATTGGACTGAAGAATATGCTTGATTTAGCCGTGGATCACAATATTGAACGATTTGTATTTGCTTCATCAAACGAGATTTATGGTGAAAATCGTGGTGATGTTGAATTATTTGACGAGAACTATTGTGGTTACATAAATTCGAATACATTAAGAGCCGGTTATCCAGAAAGTAAACGTTGTGGTGAGGCTCTTTGCCAAGCGTACATCAAACAATACAATATGGATATTGTAATCCCTCGTTTTACACGTTCTTACGGTCCAACAATGAGAATGAATGATACAAAAGCAATATCACAATTTATAAAAAATGGAATAAAAGGTGAAAATATTGTTCTGAAGAGTGAAGGAAACCAATATTACTCCTATACCTATGTTTCAGATGCTATATCAGGGTTATTTACTATTCTGTTTTATGGTAAAAATGGCGAAGCATATAATATTGCGGATGAAGAATCGGATATTAAATTAAAAGACTTAGCGTCTTTGATTGCCAAAGATGTAAATACAAAAGTTATTTTTCAGCTACCCGATGATATTGAAAAATCTGGTTATAGTAAAGCTACAAAAGCGAGGCTGAACGGTAATAAATTAAAGCAACTTGGCTGGAAACCAAAATATTCCATCCAGGAAGGTATAGTTCGAAATATTAATATAATCAAAAGTATTTCTTTTAAGGAGTATTCCGATGAAGCCTAATAATGAAAATTATTCAGTTATAATTAGCGTAATAATACCATATTATAATGTTGAATTTTCCTTAGTTAGTGCTGCAGTTGATAGCGTCTTAAATCAAGATTTTTCTGATTATGAAATTCTTATTGTAGATGATGGTAGTCTGAAAAAATTTTCTTTAAGTTTAAATATGATTGAAAACAAAGATGATAGAATTAAGGTTCTCCATAAAACAAATGGCGGAGTGTCATCAGCAAGAAATTTCGGAATAAATTTTGCCCGTGGTAAGTACATTACTTTCTTAGATGCTGATGATGAATTAGCTCCTAACTATTTCAACAATGTGTCTGACATTTTAATTGAATCAGATTTTGATATGATTTTAAGCGGCGTTATTTATATAAAAAGTAAAGAAGCAAGTCTTCAAAACACATTAGCTACTCATGAGAATAAAATGCCTGATGACGTTTACATTTTGAATAAATTTGAAATAAATAAATTTAAATCAAATATGATTTTTATTACCAATTCAAATTATTTAAAAGATGGAGGATACTTTTCTAGAGGGCCAATTTCGAGAATGATAAAAACTGAATTACTAAAAAAAACACAGTTTAATCCATATCTTACAATTGGGGAAGATATTGAATGGAATCTAAGAATATTCAATGATTTAACATCATTATGTTTGATAAAAAAATCACTTTATCTTTATAAATATAGACCGACATCAGCAACTAATCAATTTAATCCAAATATTGTAGAAGAATTGGAAAAAACCTTATTGGAAATTAAGCAAAATATTGATTTAAATGATAATGAACAATTTATTTCTTATTCAAATTTACTTTTGGAATTTATTAATCAAATTTGTAAAAGCTACATACTAAATGATCAGGGATTTAAGGAAAAAGAAAAAATAAAAAAAGTCAAATATCATATATTACATGAATATCCATGGTACTTTTTGCAAACAGTAAATCCAAAACAAGCTACTGATAAAAAACAAAAAATAAAAATATTTTTATATAAAAATAAAACTATTTTTTTAGCACTAAAGCTTAAAAATTTATTTATTAAATGAAAATTTATTTGAGGAAAGATAATTAATTATCGATTCGTATTAATGAGGAGGAGACATATGCAACAAACTTCTGTAAAAAAGAATTTCATCATGAATGCGTTGCTGACAATGTCTTCATTTATATTCCCTTTGATTACATTTCCTTATGTTTCGACTATTTTATCGCCTTCTGGATATGGAAGTGTTACTTTTGCCACATCGGTGATCACTTATTTTTCAATGTTTGCACAGCTTGGAATACCAACATATGGTATACGAGCATGTGCACAGGTGCGTGATGACAAGGAAAAATTATCAAGAACAACGCAGGAATTATTTATTATTAACCTAGTAATGTCAATATTAGCATATATAGTCTTCTTTATTTGCTTGTTTACTGTACCACGTCTTGCACAAGAAAAGCCTTTGTTTTTAATAATAAGTTTATTGATTATGTTTAACTGTATTGGCATGGAGTGGTTATATAAAGGACTTGAGCAATATACTTATATTACGATCCGTTCTGTTCTTTTTAAATTTATTGCTTTATTGGCAATGTTTGCTTTGATCCATGCAAAAAGCGATTATATCATCTATGGTGCAATTTCAATTTTTGCATCATCTGCTTCAAGTTTACTAAACTTTATTTACGCAAGGAAGTTTATCATTGTAAGACCAGTAGGGCATTACAATTTCAAAAGACATTTACGACCTATTGGTATCTTTTTTGCAATGTCTTGTGCTACAACAGTATATACGAACCTTGATACGGTGATGTTAGGATTCATGAAGACAAATACAGATGTCGGATACTATCAAGCAGCTGTTAAAATAAAGACTGTTTTGGTTAGTATTGTCACATCATTGGGAACTGTCCTGTTGCCAAGAGCATCTTATTATATAGAACATAATGAAAAAGAACAATTTGAGAATATTACAAAAAAAGCACTGAATTTCGTTATATTGATTTCAATCCCTCTAGCAGTTTACTTTACTTTATTTGCTAGTGAAGGAATATATTTTTTATCAAGTCAAGATTATACAGGTGCGATTCGGCCAATGCAGATTATTATGCCAACATTAATATTTATTGGTCTGACAAACATTTTAGGAATGCAAATTCTTGTACCGACCGGCAATGAAATTTGTGTACTTTATTCTGAAGTTGCTGGGGGAATTGTTGATTTTATTATTAATTTGATATTGATTCCAAGTATGGCATCATCTGGCGCTGCTATTGGAACTTTAGTTGCAGAATTTGTCGTTTTAATTGTACAATTGCACTATACAAAAGATTTTGTTGCAGATATTTTTAAGTCATTTAATTATTTTAGAATTTTAATTAGTCTGGCTGCTAGTGTATTTATTTCTTCATTTTTCAAAGACTTACAGATATTAAACAGTCTGAGATGGAATAGTTTTTTAGTAATTGTTATTACTGGAATAATTTTTTTCGGTATATACGGATTACTTCTACTTTTAATGAAAGAACCATTTGTAATAGACATGAAAAATGATTTATTAAGACGATTCAAAGGAGAGAAACATGAAAAAGTATGATTATTTAGTTGTTGGAACAGGTTTATTTGGATCTGTATTTGCACATGAAGCTAATAAAAAAGGAAAAAAGATACTAATGGTAGATAAACGCCCAAATATTGCTGGAAATGTTTATACAGAAAAAATTGAAGGGATCAATGTCCATAAATATGGTGCACACATTTTCCATACCAACAATAAGGAAGTTTGGGAATATGTTAATCAATTTGCAACATTTAATCGATTCACGAACAGCCCAGTAGCAAACTATAAGGGAGAGCTTTATTCACTGCCATTCAACATGTACACATTCAATAAAATGTGGGGCGTTGTAACACCACAAGAAGCGGAGGCAAAAATTGCTGAACAACGCAAAGAAATTGATCATGAACCACAAAATCTGGAAGAACAAGCAATTTCTTTGGTTGGCCGAGATATTTATGAAAAATTAATCAAAGGATATACAGAAAAGCAATGGGGAAGGGACTGCACAGAACTACCGAGCTTTATTATTAAGAGGCTTCCTGTACGATTGACATTTGATAATAATTATTTCAATGCGTTATTCCAGGGAATTCCAGTCGGCGGTTACACAAAAATGGTTCAGAATATGATTGGAGATATCGAGGTGCGTTTGAATACCGATTATCTCGAACATAAAGAAGAGTTAGATGCGTTAGCTGAAAAAGTGGTTTATACCGGACCTATTGATGCCTATTTCAATTTTAAATTAGGTAATTTGGAATATCGATCGGTCCGCTTTGAAAACGAAGTATTGGATATTCCGAATTTCCAAGGAAACGCTGCCGTTAATTACACAGATCGTGAAACTCCATGGACACGAATCATTGAACATAAATGGTTTGAGTTTGGTAAAGATGTAGAGGGTAATGATCTACCTAAAACAGTAATTTCCCGTGAATTTAGCTCGGAATGGAAACCGGGAGATGAACCGTATTATCCGGTTAACGATGAAAAAAACAGCGCTTTGTTTGCAAAATATAAAGAATTAGCTGACAAAGAAAACGACGTGTATTTCGGTGGACGTTTAGGAGAATACAAATATTATGATATGGATGCAGTTATAGCATCTGCATTGAACTTTACTATAAAAATGCTTTAAAGGTTCTAGTTAATAAGGAGTGATGATATTGATTTATTTAATGTTTATTATTATTTGCATTCTTTTATATATAAGTTATAGATGGAATAATCGGAATGTTATTGCTCCTTCTTTTATTTTTACATTATCATTTATTCCCGCCACATTAATAGCATGTCTTTATAAATCTACCTGGACTTTAAATCTGCATATAAATACATTTTTAGTTATTACCGGTGGAATTCTAGAATTTATAATTGTATGTAAAATAGTTCAATATGCATTTAATCTAACTCATGAAACTGTAGGTGTCCATCAAAATAAATTCTTTATCCAGAATTCAATACCAAATATCATTACTTATGCAGTGTTATTGATTTGTATATTCACATTATTAATATCCTTAAAAGAAGAACTAGACTGGGCTGGGTTACCCATTACTTCAATTGTAGAAGCATCCAGAAAAGTAGATCAAACAAAATTCTCAAATGGAGATGGATTACAATTTTCAAATATGACTGAACAACTCAGAGCGTTTTTGACTGCATCTACTTATTTCTACGGACTACTTTTAGCGAATTATTTTGCAGAAAATAGAAAAATAAAGTTAAGCTATTTATTCATATTACTATGCAGTATTCCATCAAATTTAATGTTGGGAAGTCGTGGTGGTTTGATTTCATTAGCCATATGTATATTTGTATATTATCTTATCATTTTACAAAAAAATAAAAATAAAGAACAAATCATCACAAGAAAAATGTTTGTTGCGATATTTTTAATTGCAATTGTCTGCATGATATTATTTAAAGCAAGCGGACAGTTAATGCAAAGATCAATTGATAATCGATTAACAGCATTTGACTATTTGGCAATTTACATGGGAGCAGAAATTAAGAATTTAGATTTATTTCTTCAAGAACCGCGACGTATTTCTCGAATATGGGGTAGTCAAACATTTAGGTCTTTGGTCATTTCTATAGGCAAAAGAATTGGTTGGCTACACTCGAAGTATAAATTAGATCTTCCATATAGGAAAGTGAATGGATTCAATTTAGGTAATGTTTATACAGTTTTTTATCCATTTATTTATGATTTTGGTTATGTAGGATGCATTATTCTCGTAGCATTAATGGCCGCAATATCACAGATATTTTTTGAAAATGTAAAAAATTCAAAGAATTCATTTTCGTTCTTTATATGTTTTTTAATCTATGGTCACGTAGCTGCGAGCCTTATTATGTCATTTTTCTCCAATAAATTTTACGAAGAAAATTTCACATTTGCCATGGTAAAAATGATTATTATTTGGATTTTATGCTATTTGATTTATTACCATACCTCATCAAATAAAAAAATAGAAAAAATATTTCAAGAAAGGAATGATTAGATGCTTAAAACAAATGTAGAAACAAAGGTGCTTGAAAAGGATCGAACCGTTAGCATGAGAGCCTTATTAATTCGGCTTTTGTTGCGTTGGAAATCAATTATATTAATTGGAATTATCTTCGGACTCTGTTTTGGCGGAAAAAGTTACTTAACGCAAAAATCACAATTAGCTACATCAAATTCTGCTTCTGAGGAGTCCTTTGACAATGATTATGAAACATATTATGAAGACCAGCAAGATCAACTGATCAAAGCGTTAAACAACCGTTATAAATATTTGAAAAATTCCGTAAAGACAAATTTAGATCCTTATTCTACAAGTGCAGCTTCCGTCACATTATATATAAATTCTTCTTCGAATACACAGAATACGGATTCAGCGGCAGCTGCAGTTGAAAACGAAAGTGATTCAAGCTCAAGTTCAGACGAAACTTCTGAATCGAATAATCTTGAAGTCGTTTCCAGTGATTCCAATGTTAACACACTATTAACGACATTATCCAACTTCACAAAGTACGGATTGGATTGGGATTCCGTAAAAAATAAATACGACATCAACAAAGATGAGTATTTAAATGAACTTGTTGTCACACAGGCATCAGGAAACACATTCACAGTCACCGTATTCTTTAAAAGTGAAAAATCTGCGAATTACGTTCTCGATGACATTCAGTCTCAAGTCGAAGATAAATTTAATTCAACCGTAGAAAAAATGGGAGTATCTGGTTATTCGCTTGTCACCTTAGATAGGAGTTCCACTAAAGTTGTTGATAGTGATAATTTCACTTGGCTCAATAGCCGAATTACAGAAATTAATAACTATGTTACTTTGTTAGAGAACAACGGAACTTATTCGGATCAGGCAAATGCGGTTACTGCATCTTCTAAAATAACGTCAATTAGCAAGAAAAAAGTGTTGAAGCAATTTATTCTTGGCGGACTGGCCGGTGTTTTGATTGCAGTGATCTTGATTGGATTCTACTTGTTGCTTGCTGGTAAAGTTCTTTCTGCAAAAGAATTAACAGATTTCTATGAAATTCCTTCTCTAGCTGTTTTAGAGAAAAAATATAGAGGAAAATCTCTAAAAGGATTGAATAAGAAAATCATGCGTTTAAATGCAGAAGATCGAACCAATTTATCGATTGAAGATCGTCTCGATTTGTGTATCGATACAGTGACAAGAATAACCGATGCAAAGAAGATTGCTTTAGTTGGTGATACCAAAGCAAGTAAGATCATCGATCTTTCAGAAAAGATTCAATCCAGAACAAAAGACATTGAAATTGTCGCTTTGCCAAATGTCAACGACAGTGTACTGGAAAGAAAGAATTTGGATGAGGTAGATGCAGTCATTCTTGTTGCAGAATGTGAAGTATCGAAATATTCCGAATTAAATGAATTCTTTGATATTGCCGCAAATTACAGAAAAGAAATTATTGGTGCAATTACTTGTTAAATAAAAGAAGCCTTTATAAAAGGCTTCTTTTTTATTTCAACGGTGCGTATGTTCATTTCATTTCATTTCATAATAAAATATGTTAGAATATTAACGTTTATGAGGAATTTGTATGAATAACTTAAGCAAATACAATCTGTATTATCAATATATCGTGGATCTGCTGGCAATCACCATCTCGTTTTGGCTGGCTAAAGCGATTAAATTTTCTCCTATTCTGGATGGAGTGAACTATAACCAACAAGCATATATCACACTTTACTTTGTGATGATTGTTGGTTATTTTGCGTTGATCATCATCATGCTCCATAACGATACCTTATTTTCGCGATCGAAAATACAGGAACTTGGGGAATGCATCAAGATTGTTTTTTTATTGCTTTTAGTCATGCTTGGATTCGCGTTCTTCACGAAGACAAGTATCGCTTATTCACGCAGTTTTTTCATTCTGTTCGTTGGATTCTCCGTTATTTTTCTATTTGTTTTCCGAAACTTTTTAAAAAGCCGGTTCTTTTTTCGTTACCAGCTTTCGCATGGCCGGAAGCTTATTATTGTCGGATCTCTGCGTCTGGTAAAAAGTGCACTGGAAAAATTAAAAAATACCGATGATTGGCGTTATACAGTCTCCGGCTTGATCGTAACGGATCAGAACTTAAAAGATTCTTTTATCGATAATGTCAAAGTCATTGGTTCATATGAAGATTATATGGAAATCATCAAATCGGAAGCGGTCGATGATGTTTTCTTAGCTGCGGATGTAATTGACCGATCGGTCTTTCGAGTTGCTTCTGAAATTTGTGAAGAAGGAAAAACCGTTCACGTCCAAGTCGACGATTTCAATTTAATGCAGAATTACCACGATATCGTCAACCGGATCGGGGAGTGCACGGTACTGACGTATTTGCCGATCATTCCGATCCCGAAACGTTCAGCTGCTTTGAAACGTTTATTCGATATCGTTTTGGGACTCTGCCTGCTGCCGGCGTTGTTGATCCTTTGCGTTCTTTCACTAATTGATTCGATTTTTGAAACCCATGGACGGATCCTTGTCCATCTCATTCGGATCAGCCGCAACGGGATGAACTTCCGGCAATATCGTTTCCGTACCATGCGGATCGATGCCCAAGAGCGTATCAAAGCTCATAAATCACCGTATACAAAGTTCGGACTGTTTTTATTATGGACCCATCTGGACGGCATGCCGATGATCCTGAATGTATTGGCTGGGGAAATGAGTTTTGTCGGACCGAAGGCATTGAAGCCGGTGGAATACATCCACTTAAGTGCCAAAGAGCGTACAAATTTAAATGTACAGGCTGGTGTGGTCGGCTATTGGAGCTGCAAGTATTCCGACAAGGAACTGATCCATATTGAACGGGACTATATTGAATCCTGGAACCTGGGCAAAGATCTGCTTATCATTTTAAAGATGATCGGTCGTTATATCACGTTCCGTTCCACAAGAAAATATACCAAAGAGAATCAAAATGAAGAGCTGCACCGCATCCAGCGGTATGTTGAATTTAAACAGCCGCTGCCGTATGATCATTCGCTGTATCATGCACGGCATTCTTTCAAAGAAAGCTTCTACTTGTTTATCAAGAGAACCTTCGATATTGTTCTTTCTGCCATTGCGATCGTGATCCTTTCACCGCTGCTGCTGGTCTTGATGATCTTAGTCGTATTGAACGACGGCGGCAGCCCGTTCTACGGCCATGAACGAATCGGCAAGAACGGCAAACGGATCAAGGTTTACAAGTTCCGGTCCATGCGCAATGATTTTGAAGATCTACGTGAAGTATTGACCGAAGAGCAGCTGCATGAATATCAAACCGAATTTAAGATCACCGATGATCCGCGTATTACCAAGATCGGCGGTTTCCTGCGCCGGACAAGCCTGGATGAACTGCCGCAGTTATTCAACATCCTGGGCGGCAGCCTGTCCATCGTCGGGCCGCGGCCGATCGTGGAAAAAGAGACAAAGATCTACGGTGATCAGATCGGCAAGCTTTTAAGTGTCAAACCAGGTCTGACCGGTTATTGGCAAGCCTATGCGCGCAACAACGCAACCTATGAATCCGGCGAACGGCAGAAAATGGAATTATACTATGTTGATCATCATAGTTTAGGATTCGATATTAAGATCATTTTCCATACGTTCCGCTCGGTCGCAAAAGAAGAAGGAGCAAAATAATGTCAGATATAAAATTATGTATCGCATGTCATAAACCTTGTGATGTGCCAAAAAGTGATATCTATCTGCCAGTTCAGGCCGGCAGCGCCTTGCATGATCCGATCCCAGGATTTACACCGGATAACAGCGGGGACAATATCAGTGATCAGAATCCGATGTTTTCGGAATTGACGGTTGTCTACTGGGCCTGGAAAAATTTGCCGTGTGATTACTTTGGTTTGGTCCATTACCGCCGGTATTTTACGATGAAAAGCAAGTCGTATCAGAAAAATCGTGAAGAGTTGGAATCTGTACTGACAAAGGAAGAACTGGAACCAATGCTGAAGCAGTATCAAGTCCTGGTACCGAAAAAACGTCATTACTATATCGAAACGATTTATTCCCATTATGCGCATACATTTGACGGAAAACAGCTGAATCTGACAAAAGAGATCCTGCAGAAAAAATATCCGGAATATGTAGAATCCTTTGACCGGGTGATGAATCAGCGCAGCGGTTATATGTTCAACATGTTTATCATGAACAAAAAATTGGCCGATCAGTATTGTGAATGGCTGTTCGATATTCTTTTTACGCTGGTAAAAGAATATTCAGCAGACGGTCTGTCCGGATTTGAGATGCGGTATCCAGGCCGGATCAGTGAACGTTTATTCAATGTCTGGCTGGACTATCAAGTCCGCTCGGATGTACTGGACCCGAATGAGATCCATGAAGTGCCGTATATGTACTTCGGCCAGATCGACTGGAAACGCAAGATCACATCATTCTTAGCGGCAAAACTCTTCCATAAGAAGTATACAAAAAGTTTCTAAAATGAAATTTTGAACACTTTAATGGAATTATATTTATTTGAATCCAAGGCGACCTCATGTTACCATGATATGGCAAAAGAGGGGATTTGCTTTGGATTTATTTATTTTAGTTCTAACCAACGTATTAGCTAGTTTCTATCAGGAATTTTTCGCTTCTGTCATTTCTGCTTTTCTTTTCATGTACTTATATATGATCGCTAAAAAGAACGGCGGATTCCGCAATGCCTTCCATGTGTTCGGCCGATTTTTTAAGTCCAACAAGGAATTTCGATATGTTTTCTATCTGGCTTTTTATACGGCCATGATTCTTTATCGGACGCTGCTCTGCCGGTCTTTGTGGAACAATCCGCTGAGCGATGTCATGGGTACATGGGGATTGTATGATGATGCAGGCAATTTATCCACACAGATCATTGAGAACCTGCTGCTTTTTGTACCGTTTACGTATTTGGTATTTTGGGCAAAGGAAAAAGGAAAAGATCAAGATCTGAAGTATTCTGAAATTGTGATTCAGTCGTTCTCGTATTCTTTTATATTTTCTTTGTCGATCGAACTGCTGCAGCTGCTGCTGAAGGTGGGTACATTTCAGCTGTCGGATTTATTTTTCAATACCCTCGGCGGCATGATCGGCGGCATGCTTTATATGCTCTGCGGCAAGCGCCGTATACGGAAAGCGTCCGAACAGACCGAAACGGCTTCGGAAAACAACGAAAATTAGGCAGATTCTGAATTTTACACAAATGCAAAATGCAAAGAATCTGCTATGATTTAAGATAAAAGAGAAAGGTTGAACATGATGACTCGAAAAGTTCGCGTAGTAACAGAAAGCGGCGGTTGCCTGACCCGAAAACAAGCAGCCGATTTAGATATTGATATTCTGCCGATGCAGATTTTTATTGATGACAAGAGCTATGATGACGGCGTTGACTTGGATGCCCAAGGTTTGTATGACTTGATGGAGGACGGTTCCTATGCCATGACCAGTCAGCCAAAAGCAGCACTTGCCGAAGAATTATTTGCTAAATATAAAAAAGAAGGCGTTACCGACGTCATTGCGGTCAATATGAGTCCGGGACTGTCCGGCACCAACGCGCTGATGCTGTCGACCGGAAAACAATTTGATATCCCGGTCTACACAACGGATACATTCACAACGCTGGCCATTGAGGGATATTGGACCAAAGCGGCCCGACAGCTCGTTGAACAGGGCGTAGAGCCAGAGGAAATCATCCGTCGTCTAGCAGCTTCCACGACCCGTTCCTGCGGCTATCTTCTGCCGTATGATCTGAATCACCTGGCAAAAGGCGGCCGACTGACTCCTTTTGCCGCAAAATTTGCCAATATGCTTCAGATCAAACCAATCTGTGTCGTATCAATTGATACGAAAGGAAAGGTTGGTATGTCCGAAAAAGTCCGCACCATGAAGAAAGCGATCCGCCGGACCTTTGAACTTTGTCAGAAGGGTATTGCGGAGCGAAACGGGGATGACTATCATGATTATGTCTTCTATTTGATGGATTCCCGCAATCCGGAAGCAATGGCTTACGGCGAAGAACTAATGGCAAAATTTTTCCCGGACGTGCACTACAATAAGGACGTATTGTCGCCGGTCATTAATTGTCATACAGGTATGAAATCGTTTGCGATTCAGTATGCGCCGCGTGTAGAAGGCACGACGATTGAATAATTTTTCACATTTAAAATTTTTATGTCGAGAAATGAATCGGGCTTTAAGTATATAGACTTTTTGCCCTTTTTTATATATAATTATTTATGATTTTACGGGAGGTTCAGTATGCCTAAAAAATATTCACGGGTTCAACGATATAAAGCACTGCGCGAGCAGCTGGAAGAAGAAACGACTGCCAAACAAGCACAGACAAAAGAAACAAAAATAGAAGAAAATACTTCTTTAAACCATGCCAATCAGCCGGTCCATCCGCATCAGGAAACCAAAACACAGGCTGCCGAAAATGACAATGACGTCATGGCCAATGTGTTTGAAGAAGCACGTCAATATAATTTAGATAATGGAAACAGTGTATCGGATGATACACAGATCAATATTCTGAAACAGCTGGGCGGAACCGATACTATGCACCGCAACCAGCATTTCGTTCCGATGGAAGAGGACGATGATGAATTAGGCTCAACGGTCGATTTATCCGAAGGACAGCCAAAGGCTGAACCATTCATTCCGAATCAGTCGATGAATATCAGTGCTATTAAGACACCGGAAGTCGAAGACGAGGAAGAGGAAGAAGAGGATGAAGGTCCGACGATCCTGCCGGTAAGCGATGAACCGCTGCCAGTTCATCCGGTCGTTGATGATGAAGAAGTCAATGAAACAGAGGAGCCAGCGGAAAAAGAAGAACCAAAAGAAGATTCAAAAGAAAAGATCGTTCTTTCCAATGACGATATTCCGACTGAATTTGTCTATGATGATGAATACGAAGAGGAAGAACTTCCTGAAATTGATGAAGCCGAACAGGCAAGGGAAGAACGGCGGAAAGAAAAAGAACGCAAAAAACAAGAAAAACGTGCCCGCAAAGCAAAGAAGAAAGCCGCAAAGTCTAAGGACAAAATGCCGAGCGATACGCTGAAAGAGGCACAAAAGAAGACAACTTCCAAAGAAGAACGCACAGGCAAAGTTCTGAATATCATTTTGATCGTTCTGGTTGTTCTTTTGATCATCGCGATCGGCTTCACCGTCGTCATTCTGAAAAATTTGGGTGCATAACGAAATGAAAAAAATCAATATTGCGATCGACGGCCCCAGCGGGGTCGGAAAGAGCACCATTTCCGACCGCATAGCCGAAAAGCTGAATATGCGCCATTTGGATACCGGTGCAATGTACCGCTGCGTAGCTTATTATGTCAAAAAGAATCATGTCGATTATGAAAATAAACAAGCGCTTCAAGAAGCACTGGATCAGATCCATATCCGTTTCGACGGCGACCGGGTCTTATTAAACGGGGAAGATGTATCCCAAGCGATCCGGATGAATGAAGTGTCCATGATGGCTTCGATCACTTCAGCTTTGCCGGAAGTACGTCAAAAGCTCGTCAGTCTCCAGCAGGAAGCAGTAAAGGACAAAGGATTCATCGTCGACGGCAGGGATATTTGTTCCGTGGTCCTGCCGGATGCCGAAGTAAAATTATATATGGACGCCACGCCGGAAGCGCGTGCCGGACGTCGTTATAAAGAATATATTAAAAAAGGCATCGAAGCGGACTATGAGACGATTTTTCAGGATATCGTAGCCAGGGACTACCAGGATACCCACCGCGCCATATCGCCGCTAAAAAAGGCAGATGACGCCATTCTGGTCGATACATCCGACTTAACGATCGACGAAGTCGTCGAAACCGTATTGGATATCATCGATAAAGAAATCTAACGAACAGGAGGAATACCATGATACGAGGAACCGCTGCCATCGTCGGCCGGCCAAATGTCGGAAAATCAACGATTTTCAATCGCTTGATCGGAGAACGAAAAAGTATCGTGGATGACACCCCCGGCGTGACCAGAGACCGGATCTACGGCACCGTCGAATGGCTGACCCAAGAATTTCGATTGATCGACACCGGCGGTATACAGATCGAAGACCAGCCCTTTGCGGAAGAGATCAATATGCAGGTGGATATTGCCATCGAAGAAGCCGATGTCATCATTTTTGTGACCAGCGCCCAGGAAGGCGCCACGTCTGACGACATTGCGATTGCCCGTAAATTGCAAAAAACCAAGAAACCGGTCATTGTTGCGGTCAATAAATCCGATAACGAACAACTGCAGCTGATGCAGTATGATTTTTACCAGCTCGGACTGGGCGATCCAATGATCGTTTCCGCTGCCCATGGCATTGGATTCGGTGATTTATTGGACCGAATTATTCAAGTAATGCCGGAAAAGAAAATCAAAACCTATGAAGGCATTACCTCTTTTTGTGTCATCGGCCGTCCGAATGTCGGTAAAAGCTCCTTGGTCAATGCCATCCTTCATGAAGAACGTTCCATCGTCTCCGATGTGCAGGGAACGACACGGGATGCGATCGACACACCGTTTACGTATGAAGGCCAGGAATACATGATCATCGATACGGCCGGTATCCGCAAACGGGGAAAAATATACGAAAACATTGAAAAATACTCGATCCTGCGTGCTTTGAGCGCCATTGACCGCAGTGATGTTGCCTTGTTTTTAATTGATGGCGAAACAGGAATCATCGACCAGGACAAGCATGTGGCCGGATTGGCCCATGATGCCGGTAAAGGGGTCATCATCGTCTATAACAAGTGGGATACAGTGGAAAAAGACCAGAACACGATGCAGACGATCACCAAGAAGATCCGAAGCCAGTTTGTGTATCTGGATTATGCACCGATCGTATTTGTTTCGGCCAAGAATCACAGCCGCATCAATCAATTGATCCCGCTGATCAATGAAGTGCACGATGCCTGCTGTCTGCGCATTCCGACCAACGTGCTGAACGACGTCGTGCTGGATGCCCAGATGATCAACCCGCCAAAACCGCATAACGGCCGTCAGCTGCGCATCTATTACTGCAGCCAGGTCGCCGTGGAACCGCCGACCTTTGTTCTCTTTGTGAACGATCCGGACTTGTTCCATTTCAGTTATCAACGATATATCGAAAATAAAATCAGAGAAGCGTTCGGCTTTACCGGAACGCCGATCAAAATATTCGCCCGTCAGCGAACATAGAAAGGAATAAATATGCGAACAGTCATTGTCGGAAGCGGAAGCTGGGGCACAGCACTCGCACAGGTCTTATGTGATAATCACGAAGATGTCATTTTGTATGGAAAATCTGAAAAAGAAGTCAATGACATCAACGAACACCATAAGAACCAAAAATTTTTCCAGCAGATCATTATTTCGCCGGATCTCAAAGCGACAACCGACCTATCGGTTGTCGAAGAAGCCGATATTGTGGTACTGGCCGTGCCGACCATTGCCATCGAAGGCATTTGCCGGCAGATCGACCCGATGCTGAAGAAGAACGTCATCATCGTCAATGTCTCTAAGGGATTCCACCCAACGACCAATGAGCGGATGTCAGAAGTCATCCGCCGGACGATCTCTCCGGAAAATATCAGCAGTGTCGTTTCCTTGATCGGGCCAAGCCATGCGGAAGAAGTCATCATCCGACAGCTGACCTCGATCGACGCCATCAGTCTGAAACATGAAGATGCGGTCATCATCCAGCAGATGTTTTCCAATGATTATCTGCGGATTTATACAGGGGAAGATGAAATCGGCAGTGAATTGGGTGCCGCGATCAAAAACGTCATGGCCATTGCCTCCGGAGTCTTATCCGGTCTAGGTTATCAGGATAACACCAGAGCCGCCTTGATCACACGCGGGCTGCAGGAAATGATCCGTTACGGTGTCGCGTTCGGCGCTCATGCCAAGACGTTTAATGGTCTGACCGGTATCGGCGACTTGATCGTTACATGTACCAGTGTGCATTCGAGAAACTTCCAGTGCGGTTTCCAGATCGGAACCGAAAATTCCGTGGAAGGGTTCTGGGCCAATAACACAAAAACCGTGGAAGGCGTGCGCACGGCCAAGATCGTACACAAAGTCGCAAAAGAAAAGAACATTTCCATGCCGATCTGTGAGGAAGTCTATCAGATCCTTTACCATAACAAAGAACCGCGGGAATGTGCTTATGACTTGATGCTCCGTGATTTAAAAGACGAATTCGAATGAGGTGACACGATGGGAAAATTAGTTAATAAAGAAACACTGGCACAAAGCGTTGCCGAAAAATGCAACATGAGCAAAAAAGACGCCATGAAAGCCGTCAACGTGATCTTTGATGAAATGTCCGATGCGCTGGTCAACGAAGGAAATGTAGAGATCACATCCTTCGGAAAATTCCATATCTTTTATCGGAAAGAGCGCATGGGAATCAACCCGGCGACCAAGGAAAAAATGATGATCCATTCTTCCAAGCTGCCGAAATTCAAACCCAGCCAGACGTTGAAAAACAAATGTAACGAGACCAAATAGGTCTCGTTTTAATTATGTGAAAAATTGTTATTTTAGACAATTTTAAGAAATTCATTGTATACTGATACCCGACATGGAGGTGTCATATGAAAAAATTATTGACGATTTTATTATCAGGCCTGCTGGTCTTCTCAATCAGCGCCTGCCAGTCAACCGAAACGAATACATCCCAGACGACAAGTACGTCATCGACCAGCACTTCATCCGCTGATATCGAAGCACAAAAAGAAGTCGCTCAGGCCTATATCGAAGCCATCCAGAATGGTGATATCGATACAGCGAATTCCTACTGCACCGATGATTTCAGCGATGCATTTGAAATCAAAAGCACATACGATGAGTTTGAAGATCTGCTGAGCAAATACAACTTGGAAGATACGTATGGAAGCCAGGCCGATCAGGCCATTGCTTATATCTGTCAGAAAGTATTCAAAGAATATTCAATGTCTGATAACACTGATTCTGTACAGGCAACGATTTCTGCTATAGATATTTCACAGATCAAAAGCGATGTGAAATCGGCTGTTAAAACGTATATCAAAAATAACATGAGCAGCATCGCATCGACCGTCATGAGTTCCGGCACGCAGGCAGCCATCGAGCAATATGCACCGGATGCGGTCGACTATGTGTACAGCCAGGTTCAGGATGAAGTGAATAACCTGGATTATAAAGATTATAAGGTGACATTTACGTTTGAAAAAGTCGATGGGGAATGGAAAATTTCGAAGACGGAAAAAACTGAAATCGATAGTTAAAGAAATAAAGATCCCGCAAGGGATCTTTATTTTTCTAAATAAGCCATCAAGTCTTTGAAACCGCCATGCGGATAAGCGTCTATATTTTTATCATGCCGGTTGATGAGATGATCCGTCAGCAGAAATACATCCATTCCTAATGAAGCGGCCGACATATCCTCATCTACATCATTTCCGACCATGATCGCATCTTCGCCGTCGGTCTGAAATTTCTCCAATATGTCCTGGTAGTATAATGGGTTGGGCTTGGTATGAATGACATTTTCATAAGTCGTGATCCAGTCAAAATCACTCGGTTTCAGTCCGGCCCAGCGAATTCTTGTGTATGTGGCGACCTGCGGAAAAACCGGCGAAGTAGCCAGCACGATCTGACAGCCGGATTTTTTTAATCCATCGATCAGAACTTTCGCATCCGGATCACAGCCGTCGGTATATTTCTTCATCGCATCAAAATCTTCGGAATAGAATTCATCAAACAGCCGGTAATCTTTTTTCACCCGGGCTTCTCCATAATGTTCATTCATCAATTTCCAGAACAATTCTTCATTGGTCTGAGATCCATCATTTTCAAACATGGCATAAACGCCGGCCCAAACGGTTTTGATCAATTCCTGAGGATCGTATCCGTACGGCGCCATTTTGGCCGCCAGTTCTTTTAAATACATTTTAATAAAATAATCGTTATCCATCGGCAGCAGCGTACCGTCCAGATCGATACAAACAAATTTTTTCATGGACTTCCTCCTGCGTATCAGTATAACAAAAAATATTTTTTTAAGTACAAAAATCAATTTCGGTCACTAATATAATCCGAAAAAACAAAAACATGCTATAGTGGGGATATGGAAAATATAAAATTGATCGGACAACAAAATGCCCGCGATCTAGGCGGCATTCAGACTTTAGAAGGTAAAACCATACGGAAACACGTGTTCCTGCGCAGCGGGGCCTTAAACCACCTGACACTGGGAGATATGGTCACGTTGACAAAAACCTACGACGTCAACACCGTCATTGATCTGCGGACCCATTTAGAAACCGCAGAAAGACCCGACCGCATCATCCCGAACGTGCATTATGAGCACATCCCGGTTTTCAGCACCTCGACCAAAGGCATTTCCCATGAATTCAATGATCTGCTTGATCATGGCAGGATGCCGGATATGGAACAACTGTACAAAGTTATGGTCCTGCAGCCAGAATGCATCCAACAGCTGAAAAAAATCTTTCGGATCATCCTGAAACATGAAGACGGTGCAGTTTTATGGCATTGTTCAGAAGGGAAGGACCGCGCAGGAATTGTTTCTGCATTGTTCCTTTCTATGATGGATGTGGACCGACAAACCATTTACCGCGACTATCTTTGGACCAACAAAGCCCCC
Organism: Catenisphaera adipataccumulans; assembly: GCF_014202755.1. Classification (GTDB taxonomy): domain Bacteria; phylum Bacillota_I; class Bacilli_A; order Erysipelotrichales; family Erysipelotrichaceae; genus Catenisphaera; species Catenisphaera adipataccumulans. Next base: position 75,498 of record NZ_JACHHK010000007.1, on the reverse strand, counting down.
AGCCGAAGCATGGACCGCACGGTCCGCGCAGTGCTGTTACGAACCGGCGATCATGAAAAAGCCCATGCCGTGAAAGAAATCTTCAGCGCGAAGATCCGGTACATGGATGCGGCTTTTGAAGCCATCGAACAGAACTACGGTACAGTAACGAACTATTTGACCGAAGCTCTGGAAATTCCGTCTGCGGAACAGCAGGCCTTTCGATCCCAGTGGACCGTCAAAAAAGAATCAGATAGATAAAAATGCAGACCTGTTTTCAAGTCTGCATTTTTAAATTGAGGGATGAAGGAAGTTTATGGAAGTCTGCTGAATTATTGTTTTAAATCCAGTACGACCGGGATCGAACGGAATCCAATACCCATCCGGTCAATTCCCATATCGATCAGCTTCAGGAAACGTTCACGGGTACGGATGCATCCGGATCCTTTGATCTTGCATTTGCCCTGATTCTCATCCATGATCAGCTGAATGACTTCCGGTGTTGCACCGACATTGTCATGTCCGGTCAAGAAACCGGTGCTGGTCTTGATAAAGTCGGCGCCGGAGTCCATGACACAATGACAGCCGGCCTTGATTTCTTCTTTTGTCAAAGCGTCGGTCTCCAAAATGACTTTCAGCTCGCGTCCATATTTATGGGCAGCCTCTGCACAAGCCTTCAAGTCTGCGGTCACTTCGTCCAGTTTGCCGGAACGGATCTTACCGAAATTAGCCACGATATCGACTTCTTTTACCTCGTCGTATTTCGCGACATCTTCAATTTGTTTCACACGGCTGGCCGTGGAACTGTCGCCAAATGGGAAATCCGTGACCGGACAAAGCTTTGTATCCGATCCCTGGACATACGGACGGCACAATTCCATATAGCCCGGGTTGATGCAGATCGTCGCACAGCCCAGCTTTACACCGTCTTTGGTCAGATCGATGATCTCCTGCTCCGTGAACTCCGGTTTCAAAACGGAATAATCGATGTAGGAAGCCAGTTCCTTGGTTGTCATTTCTGCTGCTGGTTTATTTGGTTTCATGTTTGTTCCTCCTGTTCATTCTTATCATAGCACAATAATGAGTGATGTCAATCATTTTATGATTGAAAACGTTCATTTTAATAAGAAGCAAAAAGTAAATTCTGGATGTCCTAGGAATTTAAATACAATAAAAAAGGGACTCTGACCCCCAAAAATGATCGAAATCAATCATTTTATCTAAAATCATCGACAACGCACCGATCCATGAACGGATCTGAACTGGATCTGGATCCGCGCAATGTCCATGATAGGATCAGCCAGCGAAACAGTCGTTTTTTATCGTTTCAGATGATACAATAATACCATCGAAGTACGAAGGGGGATTCATATGAAGGAACTGAAAGCGGCTTTTCCCAGGACGATCCCTGTGCTGGCCGGCTATGTTTTTCTTGGAATCACTTACGGAATCTTGATGGAAACCAACGGCTTTCCACTTTGGCTGCCTATTTTAACGGCCTGCGTGGTCTATACCGGAAGCATGGAATTTTTATTGGTCGGCATTCTGCTTTCTCCGTTCAATCCTTGGGCTACCTTAGCGACAACTTTAATGGTCGGGGCGCGCCATATCTTCTATGGCTTAGCCATGTTAAATCGTTACCGCGGCACAGGGAAAGCGAAATATTATTTGATTTTTTCTACGAGTGATGAAACGTTCGCATTGAACTGCGATGCGGACATTCCGCCGGAACTGGATAAAACGAAATATTATGTCGCGGTTTCTGTGCTGGACCAGTCTTACTGGGTCGCCGGCACGGCCATCGGTGCTTTGTGCGGTCAGCTTATCTCCTTCAATACCGAAGGACTTGATTTCGTGATGACTGCTATGTTTGTCTGTATCTTTTTAAATCAGTGGCTAAAAGACAACGATATTTTGAAGGCAAACGGAAAACGATCAACCTATCAAGATCGGATCCGGATTCACGCACCGGAAATCATCGGTGCCGGCTCTTCACTGTTATGTCTGCTGCTTTTTGGCCCAGAACGATTCATCGTGCCGTCGATGTTTTTGATTTTATTAGTACTGACCTTGTGCCGGAAACAGCTCGAGCCAGAAAAGGATCCAAATGAACAGGGAGGGATCGTACAATGACCATGACCGCAGCACAAACCGCCATAACAATACTGATCGTCATTGCCGGTACAGTTTTTACCCGTTTCATTTCTTATATCGCCTTTCCGGAAGGAAGACCCATTCCGTCATATATTCTTTATTTAGGAAAAGTACTGGGTGCAGCCGTCTTCGGCTTGCTGGTGATTTATTGCTTCCGTAATGTCGATGTTCTGACCCCGTTTTCCCAAGGCGGGACCCACGGCATTCCGGAACTGATCGCCTTGCTTGTAACGGGTGCTGTTTATTGTTCAAAGCGGCAGATGATGCTGGCGATGGCCTTCGGCACTGCCGTTTACATGTTCCTGTTACAAGTGGTTTTTTAAAAAGAAATGAGGGAAGATCTACGAATCAAAATGTTCATTTTCGATTTGCCGAGCGCAAAGATACCGCATTGCTCCTGGCATTCATCAAAGAACTGGCCGCTTATGAAAAAATGCTCGAGGAAGTGGTTGCCGATGAAGCGACATTGGAAGAATGGCTCTTTGACCGGCAGAAAGCCGAAGCTATTTTTATTGAAGAAGCAGGGAAGGAAGCCGGATTTGCGTTGTTTTTTCACAACTTTTCAACATTTCTTGGCCGCGCCGGAATTTATTTAGAAGACCTTTTTGTAAAACCAGAATACCGCGGCAAAGGATATGGAAAAGCCTTGCTGGAAAAGCTGGCCGATATCGCTGTTCAACGGGGATGCGGCCGTTTAGAATGGTGGTGCCTGGATCGGAACCAACCGAGTATTGATTTTTACTTATCAATGGGTGCAGAACCGATGTCAGACTGGACCGTTTATCGGATCGATGGTTCCACATTAAAAAATGTTCGGAGGATTTTCGTAATCAATATGACCAATAAAAAACAGGATAATATACAAATGAAAAATAAAGCCCGGCTTATTCGGACAGCAGCCGGCCAGGAACCAGCAGATCTAGTCTTGAAAAATGCCCGCTATGTAAATGTATTTTCCAACGAAATTCTTTCCGGTGATCTGGCGATCACGGACGGTCTGATCGCCGGCATTGGGAGTTATCATGGCCGCAAAGAAATTGACTTGTCCGGAAGCATCGTCCTGCCGGGCTTGATGGATGCGCATATTCACTTAGAATCAGCACTGACCATGCCTTCTGAATTTGCCAGAGCCGTTCTGCCGCACGGCACGACAGCCGTCTTTACAGATCCGCATGAAATCGCCAATGTATTGGGAACAGACGGCATTGAATATATGTTGGAGGCAACTGAAGGGCTGCCGCTTGATGTGTATTTCATGCTTCCGTCCTGTGTACCGGCCGCACCGGAGGATGAATCCGGTGCCAGACTGCAGGCCGCTGCTCTGGCCCCGTTTTATGCGCATCCGCGTGTCAAAGGACTGGCCGAAATGATGAACGCGCATGGCGTCGTTTCCTGTGATCCTGAGATCCTTCAAAAACTTTCAGACTGCAAAGCTTATCATGCCCGGACCGACGGCCACGCACCAGGCATAAGCGGAAAAGTGCTGCAGGCTTATGCTGCTGCCGGGATCGCCTCGGACCATGAATGCAGCACCTTTGAAGAAGCACTGGAAAAACTGCGCAGCGGTCAGTTTATCATGATCCGCAAAGGGACCGCAGCCCGCAATCTGGAAGCTTTGCGCCCGCTGCTGATCGAGAAATACATCGACCGGATCTTGATTTGTACAGATGACCGGCATCCAAATGATTTAGAAGAGAAAGGGCATATCGACTATATTTTGAAACAAGCCATCGCTGCCGGTACCGATCCTTGCCTGGCTGTCAAAGCAGCTACTTATAATACAGCTCGTTATTTCGGTTACCGTCAGCACGGTGCTATTGCACCGGGGTATGCTGCTGATCTGACAATCATTGATAACTTTAAAGATTTTACTATTCAGCGCGTTTATAAGAACGGTAAGATCGTCGCTGACTATGGCAGAGCCATTGATTTTCCGGAACCAGTCATTCAGGATACGCTCTCTGAAAAAGCACATCACACCTTTCATGTCCGCAAAATGGAACCAGAAGATTTCATTCCGGACCGGCCGCTGGCCGTCATCGGCATGCAGAATGGGGAAATAACGACGACTGACGAAGGAACTGCTGCTTCTGCCGATCCAGAACAGGACCGTTTGGAAATTGCGGTCATTGAACGCCACCACAATACCAACCACATTGGATTGGGATACATGAAAGGATACGGCTTGAAATCCGGTGCCGTTGCCACTTCCATCGCGCATGATGCGCACAACATTATCGTCATCGGTGCCGATCCAAAAGCAATGACCGACGCTGTCAACCGTGTGATCGCGATCAACGGCGGCATCGTCGTCATGGATCAGGAAAAGATCTGCGGCGAAGTCCCGCTGGCCATCGCAGGCATCATGAGCGATGAACCATTAAAAACCGTCAGCCGCAGACTTTCCGCATGCAAACGATCGGCCCGGCAGCTTGGGGTCAATCCAGGCATCGACCCGTTCATGACCTTAAGTTTCATGGCCCTGACCGTGATCCCGACATTACGGATCACGACACATGGTATATATGATGTCCAAAAACAAAAATATTTATCAATTTTTCGCAAATGAATGATTGACAATACAGTCATCCATGCTATGATAAGTCATGCACGGAGGTGCGTTGTTCATCAGAAACAACAGCCGGATAAGGCACGAGTTGAGATGCTCGTTCTTATCCGGCTTTTTTTAGGAGAGAGTGTTTATGACCAATCAAACTTTGACCGAAGGAAAAGTTCTGCAGCCGCTGCTGAAGTTTACGCTGCCTGTCATGATCGCGCTTTTTTTACAATCGCTCTATGGTGCGGTCGATTTATTGATCGTCGGACAATTTGCTTCAAGCGTTGATGTTTCGGCCGTTTCGACCGGTTCCCAGCTGATGCAGATCATGACGTATGTAATGGCTAGTTTATCCATGGGTACGACGATTTTGGTCGGCCGGGCAATCGGAAAACAAGAACCGAAAAGAGCAGGGGAGATCATTGGGACTTCCGTCGTATTTTTTTGTGTTCTTGCAGTCATTTTTTCATTTTTCATTGTTTTAAGTACAGGTGCTTTGGCATCCATATTGCAGGCGCCGGCTGAAGCCTATTCGGCAACATGTGATTATATTCGTATCTGCGGGGCCGGCATGATCTGCATCACCGGGTATAATTTGTTCAGTTCGATCTTCCGCGGCCTTGGCAATTCAATGATTCCGATGGTCACCGTCATCCTGGCTGCCATCATGAACATTTCCGGCGATCTGATTCTCGTCCGAGTTTTCCATATGGGCGCTGCCGGTGCAGCCTATGCGACCGTCTTTTCGCAAGCCATGTCGGTACTTATTTCATTGATATGGATCCGTCATCTGGAACTGCCGGTCACCTTTCATCGGACAATGATTCGTTGGAATTCAAAGGATATCAAAAAGATCTTTCAACTGGGTTTCCCATTGTCTATCTCAGACTTTTTGGTTGGCTTGTCCTTTTTGGTGATCCTGGCGATCGTCAATCAGTTTGGTGTCACGGCGAGTGCCGGCATCGGAGTCGCCGAAAAAGTTTGTGCGTTCATTATGATCGTGCCGACCTCTTTCTCTCAGTCAATGTCGGCCTTTGTCGCACAAAATCAAGCCGCCGGAAAGCCGGACCGTTCCTATAAAGGACTGCGCTATGGGATCCTGACTGCGCTTGGCATCGGTTTCTGTATGAGCCTGCTGACGTATTTTCACGGTAATCTGCTGTGCCAGATTTTCACGAAAGATCCGGAAGTCGTTCAAATTGGCTTTGCTTACCTGCGTTCTTATGCGATCGATTGTTGTATCACGCCGATTTTCTTTAATATTGCAGGCTTTTTAAATGGCTGCGGCCACACCAATTTTGTGATGGCAGAGAATTTGATCGGTGGGATCGGTGTACGTCTGCCGGCGGCTTGGATCTTTTCCAGGATGCGTCCGGTATCTTTTTTCCAGATCGGTCTTTCCACACCATGCGCATCCGCTGTCCAAACAATTTTGTGTATTTTCTATTTAACACGGATGCGGAAGGAAACGACAACTAAGTAAAGAAATCCTTGATCGGATCAGTTGGGCAGACCAGCTGTTCTTATAAATGATCGAGAAATATTGAAATTTTATATAATATGTAAACGGTTTCCACATGATAAAATTAAGTTAATTAATAATTACGCTACAGAAATTACTGTGTTCGGCAGACACATTCTGCAGCATAAAACTATAATATTTTGAACGGAGATAGAGGAGGAAACCCGATGCATAAGAAATTCAAAGTACTGACAAGTGTGTTTACCGCAGTCTCGCTTTTATTAGCAGGCTGCTCATCAAATGAAACGACTGAAACAACCGCCAAGACATCGCTTGATACAATTGATATGAGCAAATGGCAATACAATGAAGAGGATAACGTCTATTATCAAGTCGGCATCCAATATGCCGAAGACGCACCGGATGAGGCCTATGACAGCCTTGCCGTTTTCATGCCCGGCGACTATTTGAAAGCAACCGATAATGGTGACGGTACATACACCTGCAAACTGACAAGCAAGAAAGTATCCGGCTATACCGCAAAAACCGCACCGATCGTCGTGCCGGTCAATACCCCAGGTTACGCAGCACAGGAAGAACTATCGGATTATACGGATGTCTCCGACTACACCGATGCGGGATTTGTTTATGTCCATATCGGCGCGCGCGGCAGAGATGCCGGTGCACCAGCCGGCGTGACAGACTTCAAAGCCGGGATCCGATATATCCGATATAACGAAGGCGTCATTGCCGGAGACTGCGACCGCATTTTTACATTCGGCATGTCCGGCGGCGGGGCACAGTCCGCCGTGCTTGGAGCAACGGGCGATTCTGATCTTTATAATAAATATCTAAAATCCATCGGCGCGGTAATGGAAACTTCCGATGCGGTGAATGGTTCCATGTGCTGGTGTCCGATTACCAGTCTGGATGAAGCCGATGAAGCATATGAATGGAACATGGGCAGTACCCGCAGCGGTCTTTCGGATGAAGAACAATCGATCTCCGATGAACTGGCGAAAGCTTATGCGAAATATGTCAACAGCGCAGGTTTTGTCGATGACGACGGCAATACGCTGACACTGAAGAAATCAGATGACGGCATCTATCAGGCCGGCAGTTATTATCAATACATCAAGAAGACCATCGAAACTTCGCTGAACAACTTCCTCGCCGATACGACCTTCCCATACGATTCGGATTCAGCAACAAGCGAGACGGCCGGCATGCCGACCGGCGGCGGAACTCCGGATGGAAATTTACCAAATGATACAAATGGGACGACGCCGACCGCTGATGCGGCAAATCAAACCGGTCAAAACGACAACATTACCAAAACGGAGCAGTCCAACAGTGTTTCGATTTCCGGAACCTATGAGACCGCACAGGATTACATCGATGCATTGAATGCCAATGGTACGTGGGTAAACTACGATGCGGACACAAATACCGCCACTATTACTTCTGTTGCAGATTTTGTGAGCGCCATGAAGAGTGCTTCCAAAAGCCTGGGTGCCTTTGACCAGCTGGATGCCGGTCAGGGGGAAAACATCCTGTTCGGTTACGGCGACGGGGAAGGCGCACACTTCGATGCGACTCTTGCTTCCATTCTTTCTGACCTTGACAGCGATTATGCTTCTGATTATAAGAAAGATCTTAAAAAGACCGACAGTTTGGATACTGATGTACAAACAAGACTATCCATGTATTCGCCGCTTTACTACTTGATGGCTTCGGAAGATGGTTACGGCACATCGAAAGTTGCTTCCCATTGGCGGATCCGCACCGGCATCGAGCAGGGAGATACATCACTGTGTACCGAAGTGAATTTAATGCTGGCGCTGGAAGCGAATACAAACGTCAGCGACGTCGATTTTGCGACCGTCTGGGGCCTTGGTCATACCATGGCCGAACGAACCGGTGATTCAACCACAAACTTTATCGAATGGGTCAATGAAAGCGTAGATGATTAGAATAAACTCAAAATAGAATTTTTGATTATCTCTTCATATCTTCTTAAATGTCCGTAAAGCCTTATTTGATCAGCTTTACGGACATTTTTTTTCGGCTGATACTTCTAAACCACCACTTAATTCTGTCCTGACATTCTTCATTGACGCATAGGCGTACAGGTTCAGCGTGATACTGATGTTCGAGTGTCCCATACGTATGATCCAGAATATGGAGCGTTCATCGATCAACGACCGTGTCTATACGTTGGAAGAAGTATAAGATCTTTACATTGAGTAATGTCATCATTGCCTGGAAAGTAAACCTCAGATGACCAAGGGCGGCATCCAGATCGTCTATGCGATGGATTTCCTCATGGCACAAGCGTTGTAGAAATGGAAGTTTTTTATTGATTTACTAAAAATACAATAATAATAAGAAATTTGCTATAAAAATAAAATATAGGACATATAACTACTAATATTATTAATAATATATTATGATACTTGTGAGAGATGAAGGGAGGTGAACAAATGCAACAATCACGCAAGAAAACGCTTTTCATTATAGCTGTTTTCCTGGGCGTATTTTTTTGTCTGTGGCTTGCGCAGACATCCATACAGGCAGAAGAAACAGATAGCGTTCAGGAAGTGACGAGCACTGTGGAAACATCTGTACAATCAACAGAAACGGATACTGTTCAGGAAGAAACGAGTACTACAGAGACTTCCTCGCAAACAGAAGAAACCGATCCGGTCCAGGAAGAAGCAGGGACCGTGGAAGAAGACGGCACACTGGTCATCGATGAAAATAATACGGATAAATCCAAGACAGCAACGGATCTTGATGAAAACAAAGAAACCGAAGTGACCTTGGAAATACCTTCTGGCGAAATGTATCGAGCCGATGTCGTACTGGTCATGGATAAAAGTGCGGGTTCTGATATCGATAATATCGAAGCCCAATCCAAAGCTTTGCTAGATAGTTTTATGGCAAAAGTCGAAACGGGCAATTATTCGATCAAATTAGGCGTTGTGGTATTTGACGGATTAGCACACGATGCGTATTCCCTGTCACAAGGCTTGGGCGATGTTGTTACCGGCTTGGTTGATGTGAATGCGGATACATACGACAGCTTACTGGAAGCGATCCTGTACAATTTTAATGTGTTTAACTCGTATTTTGTCGGCGGAAGCAATACCGAGACAGCCATCCGTCTGGCCAACCGTATGCTGGCGGCCGATACACAGACGCCGGACCAAAATAAAAATCTGACCCTACTATCTGATTTAGAATCGTATATTTATTCCGGACCGATCACGATCAACGGCGAAACTTATGAGATGGTCCCTGTCAGCAAGACCGATGGCCAAACTACTCAGGCCGTTCTGGCGCTTGATTCAAGTTATGATAGCTGGGCCGATCTGCTTAGTGACTGGCAGTCCGGAGCGATCCAGAGCCGTGATGATTTCAATACCAATTGTTTTGTTCGTTGGGGAACTTTCGGATACTCGTGGAGACATTTTTGGAACAATATTTATCCGGGCGGTATGCCGGCAGAGCTGGCAGGTATTACCGAAAGTGATTTTCAGGACTTGATGGATACTGAATGGGCCATTATACAGACCGCCGGAGACAACTATGTGAACGGCAACGATATTTCACTGCTCATGACCTATGAGGCATTGAAAGAAAGCTATGAACGCGGATATAAAATTATGGTGTTCTCGACAAGTCATGACGGAACAGACGGCGAGGATTACAACTGGAATCAATATCTTAAGAATAAGCCGATGGATTTCCTTGAACAGATCCAGAACGATTTTAACGCACATATTTACGGCCGTACTTCGACCGATTCGGATATCGACAACTGGGGAACGACCATAGGTGAAAGTTTCGACGACATCAACTACAATATCGAATATTTATTCGAAGAAGCAGAACTGACCGACTATATCGGAGACGACTTTGATTTGGTCGAAACAGCTGGTACCTGCCCGTTCACGCTGAAGATCGGCAGTCAGACGCTGACACCAATATCACTTGGCAGCGATGTCTGGGCATTCGGCAGTCTGATCGAAAAAGACGGCGAACAGATGTATCAATACGTGCTGACCTATGGCCGTTCAGAAGAAATGTTCGTGCTGCAGATCAATGTCCCGGTAAAAGTGTCGGATCCGCTGCGCCTGTCCTATCGGCTGCTGCTGACGGCAGACGAGACCGGAGACTATCCGACCAATAAATTAGCTTCATTGAAATATACGACAGAATGGAACGAATCATTCCGTGAATATTTTGAAGTGCCATACGTACACTACGAAAAAGAAGTACCGCAGGAAGAAGAAACAACACCATCGAACGATGAATCAGAATCACAGCCGGCTGAAAAAGCTGTGCAGACGGCAGCAGCCGTTTCTCAGCAGAAAAGCGGTGTGCAGACTTCCGTAAATGGATTTACGGCTTTTTGGATGATCATCGCACTGGCAGCCTTCGGCGGTATCGTATGTATGAAAAAAGAAAGGTAAAAACCTTTGTGGCGCTGAATTCCTATTATCAAATTCTGAAAAGAAAAATTGGATAATAGCAATTGTTGTTATCGTTTATTTAACAGTAAGCATTCTCTTTGATTTGTGGGCTTTTTCTTGGATTATCTGGGTTGTCTATGCAATTTATAGATTTATCGTGAAATAGATAGATCCTAGTTTAAGAATGAACGGATAATGGATTATTTAATATTAAGTGAAAAAAATCAAAACGACAGGCAATAAAATACCTGTCGTTTTTTGATCAACGTAAGTTATCGTTTCGTTTGATGAAATTCGTTACCGCTTCGCTCTCCGCTTTTGGAAGTGCAATGCCGGATTCTTTTGCGGCAGCAGATGCCTGCATCATCCAGATCATATTTCTTGCGAGATTTCTTACAACTTGCAGTCCTTCTTCATCTTGAACTGCATCATCTGCAGTAAGGCCGTGCACATTGTTCCAATAAGTAGAAGTAACGATCGGCATTTGTGCAATACCAAAATACTTATTGATGACATCGTAGGAAGTAGATGTTCCGCCGCGGCGGGCCGTTACCACTGCAGCGCCTGGTTTAAATTGAAAGGCATCATAGACTTCGTCTTTTCCATTGCTGTAAAAAACACGGTCAAGGAAGGAAAGCAGCCTGCCGCTTGGGTGTGCAAAATAGGTCGGAGATGCAAATACAAAACCATCGGCATTATAGGCTTTTTCGACAAAATCATTCACTCCGTCATCTTTAAAAACACATTTGCCGGTCTTCTGACAGACATTGCATTGTAAACAATCGGCAATCGGCTTTCCGCCAAGTTGGATCACTTCTGTTTCCACACCAGCTTCCTCAAATACTTTGATCATTTCATTTAAAGCTCTCATTGTAGTGCCAGCCGGATGGCTGCTGCCATTAACGAGTAGTACTTTCATAAGGTATCCTCCTTTTATTTGATTCGTTTTCATTATCATAAAATGAAAAGATAAAAATGGGAAGAACGCACTATTTTGTTAGATACTATCCAAAAGGAAAGTATAAGCATGAATAATCAACAGGAAGCCATCGTATATAGTCGTTGATACTTTGACTGAATGAACAGCATCAAATAAAAACGGGATAATGATTGATGCTTATATTAATATTCCTAGTAAAATCATATACAACTGATAACTGAAGTAAGCTACCCAAGAGGAAAGGGGACACAAAACACAGACGGCTTCAGCAGCATATAAAGCAAGTGAAAGAGCAGAACGAGGCTATTTATTTTTGTCATAAACTTTTTTCATCACAATTTCAATGTATAATACGCTCAGATAATCATCAATAATAAATACAGACGCTTAAAAGCAATGTCGTAAGCATGGTTCTTTTTTTGGAGCGACAGTATTTAGAGAATAATTCCGCCTCAAGCATGGTAGCTTTGATCCGATGGCAGATCGAGAGCGATTTCCAATTATAGAGCAACAAACAGGGAATATCCTTTAAATTCGGGGGTATTCGCCTATATTGACACTTTCGTGTATTAGCATTACTTCGCATAATATATATTATGTTATTTTTTAGAACATTGCATTTTATACGAATCGATAACGATTCTACGCATGTTTTCTTTATTTTCTGAATATTTAGGTATCCTCTCTTTAATAAAATCTATTGAATGACACTTTTCTTTAATGATGATTTGTTTATTTCATTAAATTTCATCTGATCATTCTTTTCTATTAATAAGTACCTATAAAACTTCAAAATAAATTAAATGATCGATTGATCGATCCTCTCATTTGCATCGAAACTCTTTTTTACGATCGACTATACAGCTCGATGCAAATTTGAATCTGCTTTTTTTCATGATTTTACTGATCTTTAAAGATACGCAAACAATTCATTCTTTATTGAAATCAGTCTTGTTAACGTATATTTAGTTTAGATATTATTGCTGCAGACGAACGGATGATCATCCGTTTAATTTTGATTTCATGAGTAACTACGTAGACTATTTATTCACACGACAGATTTTTCTCATATTTAAAAAACAATTTTCCCTGTCCTGTTCCTATATATTTAAGTATCTTAAATATAAATCATAGAAAAGCCTCGATTTTCATCGAGGCCATTCTTTAAAATTTTGTATCCGTATCGTAATAGGAATCGAAATCCGAACGATCGATCGTATCTGAAGAGATTTCATTGGTTTTACTTGTATTGACCTTTGTTGAGTAAGAACCCGTTACTGTCACTGTGATATCACTATCCCCTTTGATCTTTGTCTTACCATTAACAACGATCGTTACATCTTTACCTTCGGAATCAACGATTTTCGCACCGTTTTCCACATTCAGATTTGAAACGGTACTATCTTTCGTTACGACCCAGGTAGAGTCCTCATCGACATTCATCGTGATATTCGAATCCTTGGCATCCGTATTTGTGGCATTTTCTGTAATGCTTGCGGCACCAATATATTTCGAATCATTGATCACATAGAAATCCAAGGAACTGATGGAATCCACGGAAATATTTCCTTTCAGCGTATCATTTGTTGCGGTAAATGTGACCGTACCGCCGTTGGAACCTGCTGTACCCCAATTATTGGAATCATTTCCTTCGATCTGCAGCAAATTGGCTTTTGAAGAATCGAATTTCAGCTTTGTTTTTGATAGAACGATATTTGCTGTTGTATTTGTGACATAAAACATTGAGCCAGATTCGATGTCACTGGATAATGTGGAATTCGATGCATAGAATGACGCTGTATCACCGGTCGTAGATTCTGCATCGCCCGATGTCGACTGATAGAGAATCACACCATTGGCCACAGGATCGCTGCCGGTTGTTGATGTATTCGTTGATTTTAAATTGGAATTCTTTATATAGATGGTATTCAATCCTTCCATGCCCGCAATCTGTGAACCAGAAGCCGTACCGGTCACATTTTCAACTTCAATATCTCCAGTCGAGTAAAGCAGCGGAGATCCGGATCCGGATGTTTTCAGCTTACTATTTGTCACCGAAATATTCCCGCCGCCGCGGTCAGTTGCCAAGGCAGCACTGTGATCGCCCTTTGTAGAGATATTTAATTTATTGCCAATGATCGTACCGCCGTATGTAGCATCCAAACCGCGTGAATTATCCGCTGCGGTCTGAATGGTATCGGAATTGGCATAGATCAATGCTTCATCTGTCGCAAACAACGCGTTCGATCCGGCACTGTCTGCCGTCAGCTTGCTGCCGGAAATATATGCTTTGGAACCATCACCGACACTCAGTAAGATTGAATTGACGCCATAGAAATTACAATTATCGCCGTCTGTATCATCCCCGGACTTGGTCAATGTTCCTTTTTTTATCGCCAATGTACCGCCGTTTTCAGCTAAAGCCGCATTGACATCCGCTTGATCGGAAGAAATCGTATCATTGCTGCTTTTGGTTTTTTCTCCGTCCGCTGTTAAAGAGGCACTGTAACTGCCTGTATAGTCATAAGACATTGTATCTGCACCGCCGCCCGCCTGACTGGGTGCCTGATCCTGCCCCTGGGAAGATGGTTCCGCCTGCGTATCTTGCGCATAAATCGGTGCGGAAGCCATGCTCAAAGACAGCATCGCTGCCGTCATCATTTGGACCCATTTTTTTTGATTCATTTTCATTCATCTCCTGTCTCATTTACTATACGTTTTATTCCTGAAACAGAGCTGAATTTTCTTCTTAAATCTGTTATGCAAAAACCGATTCATGTATAAAAACAAGACTCATCTTATCTTATTACATAATAAATCAACTTGCATAATGTCCTTAAACTTTATAAAATGATTGAAGGATGTAAAGGAAGTGTACTATGGGCAACAAAACTGAAAACTTTGTGATCATGACCGATGACAGTTGCGGTATTCCATTGGAAGAAGCAAAAAAACTCGGAATTGAAATTATTTCTATTCCTTTTTATATAGATGGAAAATTATACCATGAAGGAATCGATATCACCGCAAAAGAATTCTTTGAACGCATGGAAGATCATCCGGATATGCATTTTTCCACCTCCATGCCGACACCAGGCGATATCTTAAATGAATGGAAACGTCTGTTGAAAACCTATGATGCTATATTATACATGCCGATCTCCAGCGGTTTGTCAAATTCTACACAGACTGCGGAATCCTTGGCACAGGATTTTGAAGGCAAAGTTCAAGTAGTTGATAACCAACGGATCTCTGTTCCTCTGCGTCAGGCGATCCTGGATGCGATCCACTTGAAAAATGCCGGCAAAACAGCAAAGGAAACCAAAGAGATCCTATTGGAACAAAAACACGACAACACGATCTACTTAATGGTTGATACGCTGGAATTCTTAAAACGCGGCGGCCGAGTCACGCCGGCAGCTGCATTGCTCGGGGGCTTTCTGCGCATTAAGCCAGTCCTGCAGATCCAAGGTGAAAAGCTCGATGCGTTTGCGAAAGCACGCAGTGTAAAATCTGCGAAAAAGACCATGCTGGAAGCACTGCGCAAGGACCTGGATACTCGTTTCAAAGAGTACGAGGCCAAAGGTCAGATGCAGCTGATGGTTTCTTATACCCACCAGGATCAATCCATCATCGATAGTTGGATCCATGAAGTAGAACAAGCCTTCCCAGGACACACGGTCATGCATGATCCGCTGCCTTTATTTATCTCCTGCCATACAGGTCCAGGCGTATTAGGAATCGGTGCAGCACGCATCGTACAACCAGAAGATTATGAATAAAAAAAGAATGCAAGATCGATCGATCCTGCATTTTTATTTTTCGATAATTTTAATTGTCTGAAAAGCCAGGCAGCCCGGACCGCCTTGAACAATAAAAGAAGGACACAGCGGCATGACAACGATCTTTACGGATGCGCCAAACCGACGGCAGATACTTTGTGCCGCCTTGGCCGCCAGCTCTTCATTCTGGGCATGCGCCAGACAAAACGTATATGTCGAATCGACGCCCCGCTTTTCAAAATGATCCATCATCATTCCGAATGCACGCTTATAGGTTCGTGCAATCGCATATTTTTCCAGACGTTTTGCATCATCGGTCCGGCGGATGATCGGAATCAACTTTAACAAACCGCCTAAGAACGCCGAGGCATTATTTGTTCGGCCGCCTCTGAGCAAGAACTGGAAATCAATTGGGATCATGAATGAATCATCGGTTGCGATCGATTTCTCCAACATGGTCATGATTTCTTCTTTCGATCTTCCTGCCTGTGCCATTTGATTCGCATGGGCAACCAGAATATGTTCCGGCACACACAATGTCTTCGAATTGAATACCGTCACCATCTCCGGATGATCGCAGCTTTCTCTGGCAATCAAAGCAGACTGATACGTGCCGCTCAGACCGTCGGCCATCGTAATATCGATCACTTCGTTTCCCTGTTCAGTGATTTCATTGTATATATCGACTTTTTCGCCAATTGACGGCTGTGATGTGCTCGGTACTTTACCTTCATTGATTTTCTTTAATAACTGGACATCTGTAATTTCTTCGTAATCTCGGTAGCTCTGATGATCAATGGTAACCATCAAAGGGACGGCATACATGCCGCTGTCCGCTGCCTGCTGGCGAGAATAGTGGCTTGCTGAATCTGTAACAATTTTAACCATAGAAGCACCTCATATTTTATTTTAGTTTACCAAAATATTTTTCAATGTCAATATAAACTAGTTTTAAAAACCATATTGAAAAGAGATGAAAATTATGTTAATTTTAAAGCATGAGCAAAGAAGAAATCAAAAAACAATTGTGTGCCTATTCCTGTCCAAAATGGGAAGCATTGCCGGATTTTGACGTATACATGGATCAAGTCATTTATTTTATCAACGATCGATTGGCCCCTTTATATTTTAACGAAAGCGATAAAATCATCACATCCAACATGGTCAATAACTATGTAAAAAACAGCATCGTCGATCCGCCGATCAAAAAACACTACAAACAATACCACATGGCCTTTTTAATTGCGGTGTGCATCCTGAAACGATGCTACTCGCTGGACGAGATCACACAGCTGATCAAAATTGTCCGTGAGACCGAAAGATCCATGCATATCCCGGAACTCTACGATTCTTTCAGCACTTGTTTTGATACCTATCTGCATGCGATCATGTCCGATCAGAACGCATCGGAAATGATCCAGCCGGAAAATGATACAAAAGAACATCACCTTATGGTCAATGTGATCAAAACTGTGGTTTATAAAATGTATTCCGAACTGGACATTCTCGCCTACAAAGAGAAAAAAGCAAAAGAAAAGGCAGCCGTTCAGTCTGCCTCAATGTGAAAACGCTCAAATAAAGCTTTTCTTGCCCCCTGATCAAATGGATTGGTCAGGGGTTTTAAATCTTTATAGGTAAAGTCTGGATGTCGTTTCTGCAGTGCTTTCATGATCACAAAATCCGCTACATCCGGATTCTTCGGCAGCAGCGGACCATGCAGATAAGTCCCCAGCATCCTGCCGTCGTAATACCCTTCATAACCGGCACCAAACGCATTGCCCTCACCGACCAGTACTTTTCCTAGTGGATGTGCAACGTTCAATGTCTGACCGCCATGATTCTCGAATCCGACGATCTTGGTGTGAAGATCCTCTAATTGAGCATCCAAGATGATGTTGCCGATACAGCGGCTTCCCGCTTTGCCGGTTTCCGTATAATAATCGTTGAAACATAGACCGTCGATCCTGGAGCCGTCTGCCGCAGTATAATATTGTCCAAACAACTGATAGCCGCCGCAGATCAGCAGCACAAAAGTCTTTTCATCCAATGCTTTTTTTATATTTTCACGCCGGCTGCGCAGATCCGGGATCAAACTGATTTGTTCCTTGTCGGCACCGCCGCCCAAAAACATCAAATCAAAATCCGATAGTTCTTTATTTTCTCCGATCCCGCAGGTCTCCAGTTCAAACTCTATACCACGGTCTTCGCACCGTTTCTGCAGCGTCAGGATATTGCCTTTATCGCCGTAAAGATCCATGATGTCATGATACATCCAACACACTTTCATTTTCATTGTCATAACCCCATCTCCTTCACGATGATATTTCTTGTCGGCAGCAGTGCTGTATACGTAGCCACTACATATACCCGATCACATTCTTTCATCGCCAGATCCACAGCTTCCGTCACATTGTTTTTCACGGCGATTTTTCCTTGATAACCGCCGTAATACATGCGCAGCGCCATATCATACGCCCGAAGACCCGTACAGACCACCGCTTTTGTGGTATCTTTCATCAGCTTCTCAAAGAACGTATCATAGATCCAGCTGACATCGGTGCCGTCCTGTTCACGGTCATTCAAAACGATACAGACAGATTTTGGCCGTTCATCCCGCTCAATGACCTTCATGACTTCGTTGGCACCGGTTGGATTCTTGACCAGATTCAAAATTACGGTCCTGCCGTCTTTTTCAAATCGCTCATTCCGGCCTTTTGGCTGCGGAGCATGCGCAAAGACAGCGCGGGCAGCCGATTCTTTCATTCGATAAAAAGCTGAGACCGCAAGCACGGCTGCACAGTTATACATCGAATACATTCCTTCATACGGCGAGCGATAAAGCTTGTCCTTATAGCGGAATGTTTCGGTTTCCAAATCGATGTCGGTCAGTTCCACATCCATGGGAGGCGTCTGAAAATCACACTTTGAACAATGAAATTTGCCGATGTGGCTGTACTGATAATAATCGTAAACCAAGCGGGCGCCGCATTTCGGACAGAATTTTCCTTCACTGGCTTCATTGGTCGAAGCAACAGAATATTTATTTTTTGCCAAGCCAAAATACAGGCAGTCCGCCTGCGGGGCTTTCAGCGACAGACGCACGACATTGGGATCGTTGGCATTCAATACCAACGTTCCGTTGAAATTTGGCAGTACGCCCTCGATTGAATCAATCAGTTGTTCCATCTCCCGGGCCCGATCCAGCTGATCGCGGAAAAAGTTATTCACGACCAACAACTGTACCGGCAGTTTCGGCAGCACATGCCGTACATTCAATTCATCGACTTCCAGCACCACCGCATCGGCTTTGATCCGGCCTGACAGCGTACTGTGGGACAGCAACGTGGTCGCGATCCCTTCCCGCAGATTGTCCCCGCGCCGGTTGGAAATCACATGATAGCCGTCCTGTTCCATTAGGTCAGTGATCATATTGGCTGTACTGGTTTTCCCGTTGGTCCCCGTCACGAGGATCACCGGACCGTTGATCCGTAATTTACTGAATATATCGGAATCCAGCTTCAGCCCGATCGAACCCGGCAAGGAACCGCCCCGTCCGATCCGGTGAAGCAAAGATGCACTTACTTTTGTTGCGAAGATAGAAATTCCCTTCATCCCGAACACTCCTCTTAGTTTTCAATATGTTTTATTTTACCACGCCTGAAGAAATATTCCATCCTAATTGTCAATCCTGCCGCGTTTCTTATATAATATCAGCAGGAGGCATAAAATGAACGAATATTATCAATCCCCGTTATCTCAACGATACGCATCCAAGGAGATGCAGGCGTTGTTTTCCAACGATAAAAAATTCCGTACCTGGCGCCGTCTCTGGATCGCGCTGGCACAAGCTGAACAAGAACTCGGCTTGGATATCACCGATGAACAAATTGACGAAATGATCGCGCACAAAGACGACATCAATTACGATGTTGCGCAGGCGCGTGAAAAAGTCGTCCGTCATGATGTCATGAGCCATGTCTATGCATACGGCGTCCAATGTCCGAAAGCCAAAGGCATCATTCACTTGGGCGCAACATCCTGCTACGTCGGTGACAACACTGATCTGATCATCATGCACGAAGCCTTGGAACTGGTACAGAAAAAAGTGATCAACGTCCTGGCACAATTAAAAGATTTTGCGCTGGAATATAAAGACATGCCATGTCTGGCGTTTACTCATTTCCAGCCGGCACAGCCGACCACCATCGGCAAACGGGCCAGTTTGTGGGCACAGGATCTGTATCTTGATTATCTGGAAATTGAACATCTGCTGAAAAACAAACGGCTGTTAGGCTGCAAAGGCACTACCGGCACACAAGCCAGTTTCATGGAACTGTTCAACGGAGATACCGACAAGGTCAAAGCCTTAGATCAGAAGATCTGCGAAAAAATGGGCTATGAACATTATTTTCCGGTCAGCGGTCAGACATATACAAGAAAGTATGATACGCAAGTGTTATCAGCACTGGTCGGTATCGCGCAGAGCGCATCGAAATTCAGCAACGATATCCGCATGCTGCAGCATATGAAAGAAGTCGAAGAGCCGTTTGAAAAGACACAGATCGGTTCAAGCGCCATGGCGTACAAACGCAATCCAATGCGCTCGGAACGTATGGATTCCCTGGCCCGCTATGTGATCTGCGACAGCCTGAATCCGGCAATTACTGCTAGTACGCAATGGTTTGAACGTACGCTGGACGACAGTGCAAATAAACGCATCAGCATTGCTGAAGCCTTCCTGGCCATCGATGGTATTCTTGATTTGTATTTGAATATCTCATCCGGATTGGTGGTCTATCCGAAAGTCGTGGAAGCCGATCTGCAGAAAGAACTGCCGTTCATGGCAACCGAAAACATATTGATGGATGCCGTCAAAGCCGGCGGAGACCGCCAGGAACTGCATGAAGCGATCCGTCAGCACTCGATGGCCGCGGGAAATGTCGTGAAAAAAGAAGGCAGACCAAATGATTTGATCGACCGCATTGCCGCAGATCCAAGGTTTGGAATGACCAAGGAACAGATCGAAGCGATCATGAAACCGATCAACTTTGTCGGCCGCTCCGTGCAGCAGACCGAAGAGTTCTTCGCTGACTATATCGATCCGATCCTGGAAGCACACAAGAAAGATCTGGGCGTAAAAGCAGAAATTAATGTATAAAAAAGGGCTTATGCCCTTTTTTTATACCCTTGGAATCCGGATCCGTTTAACGGATGCCATCGCCTGTTTGTAATCCGGCAGCCATTTACTGATTTCCTGATAGAATCGCTGTGAATGTCCAAGTACTTTTAAATGGCACAGCTCATGTACGATGACAGCATCAATGCCTTCCGGATCACACAATGCTAAATAACCATTGAGGCGGATCAGTCGTTTCGCCGGTTGACAGCTGCCCCACTTGGACGTATAAAATCCAAATTTCAGCGTCAGATCCGCATAGCCCATGCGATCCTGCCAATCGGCAAACCGCTTACGGAGATAGGCTTCTGACTTTTCGAGGATCAAAGCCTGCAGGGCTTTTTGATCCGAGAGATGGAGCCGATGACCATCCACATACGTTTTGTCATCCCGAATGACCGTGTACGTTTCCTGTAAAATATTCAGCTCATCTCCGGTCTGCAGCGGGCGGTTTTTCTCCAGCTGTAAAGCGATCCAATCCGACCGTGAATGTACAAAAGCTTCAATTTCCTGATCTGAAACAAAAGCCGGGGCCGTTACGACAACTTCCCCGTCTTTTACTCGTAAATACATTCGTTTATTTCGGCGTTTGCGAATGACCGTTACGTTCATTGATTCAGATCCTGGACCACCTGGTCTGCAATATCATCGATAAACTGCAATGTCTTTTCCTGCTGTTCCAGATTATACGTATCATACGCATGAATATCGCGGATCAGATCGACCATTGGCAGTGTGCCGTAGCATTTGATCTTGGTATCATCAAAGAATGCATCCAGCTCTTCGTCATTGTAGAAGTTGATCTTCTCATGACAGTGCGGACATTCCAGATACGCCATATTTTCGATCACGCCCAGGACCGGAATATTCATTTTCTCGCACATATGTACGGCTTTGGCAACGATCATCGAAACCATCGGCTGCGGCGTAGAAACCATGATCACACCGCTGACCGGCAGCGACTGCATCACGGTCAAAGCAACATCACCGGTTCCCGGCGGCATATCCACCAGCAGTACATCCAGATTGCCCCACAAAACATCGGTATAAAACTGTTTCACAACATTACCGATGATCGGACCGCGCCAGATGACCGGCGTGCTTTCCGTCTCCATCATAAAGTTCAAAGAAATCAATTTGATGCCGTCAACCACGATCGGCAGAATTTCGTTTTCTGCCGTTCCCATGGCATGCTCATTCTGTGCATCCATCAAACGCGGAATGCTCGGACCAGTGATGTCCGCGTCCATAATTCCGACTTTCTTTCCCTGTTTTGCCAAAGATTTCGCCAGCATCACCGTCATCGTTGATTTACCGACACCGCCTTTGCCGCTCATCACGGCTACGATCTTGGCAATGTGATTTTTGGGATTGGTGACGATCTGACAAGATGCAGCATCTTTATTGCAGTTTCCCTCATTCGGGCATCCTTCACACGACATTATGCGTCCTCCTTTTTATTAAAACTTTGAAAAAAATCATCATACGCCTGACGCAGCCGCTCATCCTGGACATGCGTATAAATCTGGGTCGTCTGTATATCCCGGTGACCGAGCAGTTCCTGGACCACACGGATATCTGCCTGTCCGGCCAGCAGCTGAGTCGCAAAACTATGCCGGAAACTATGTGCAGAAATCGCCGGATTGAGATGTAAAGCGTTGATTTTTTTCTTGATCAGCACATGAATATACTGGCGCGTACAGACATGACCCAGTTGATTGATGAAAAAATTGGGCAGCTTGTTTTTATCCCACTGCGGCCGGATCACATCCAGATACAGCTGCATCTGCTGAACACAAGGTTCAGCAATCGGGATCATCCGTTCCTTGCCGCCCTTGCCTTTGACTTTCATCATTCCCTGCGACAGATGTACTTGATTCAGCTGCAGGCCGCACAATTCACTGACACGCAGCCCGCAGGCATACAACGTTTCCAGAATGGTTTTCTGATAGACTTCTTTGTCGCTGCTGCCAAAAGAGCTTAACATTTTTGTCACATCCTCGTAGGAAAAATAGACCGGCAGATGACGTGATTTTGCGATGCCGCGGATCACTTTGGACGGATCATCAATTTCCGGATGATTCAGTGAAGTGAACCGATGAAAAGAATGCAGCGCTGAAAGTATGCGATTGACGCTTGCCGCTGCATGATTTTCCGCATACGCATTTAAAAACGCATCCACATCAGCAGTCGTTACTGATTCCATTTTGTCAATGTGATGCGCTGATAAATATTGGGTATAGGCATTCAGATCACGCCGATAAGCTTGGGATGTCTGCTTGCTTTTGTTTTCGATCACGGTGATGTTCATTATATAATCATCGACCGC
This sequence comes from Catenisphaera adipataccumulans, assembly GCF_014202755.1. Taxonomy (GTDB): domain Bacteria; phylum Bacillota_I; class Bacilli_A; order Erysipelotrichales; family Erysipelotrichaceae; genus Catenisphaera; species Catenisphaera adipataccumulans. The sequence goes on along the minus strand of NZ_JACHHK010000007.1, from coordinate 52,641 downwards.
TTCCGATATATTCATAACATTATTCTACTATCCCAATCGATCTAAATCAATTGGTTTGCCAACGGTACAGTTGCAGGTTCCTTCTTTAACTGCCTCAAACAAAACCGATTTAGCCATTTGATGATGATAAGCGATCTGCATGGTCTTCAGCTGAAAACGATGCGCATATAATAATTTCAGAATATCGTTCAGACGCTCCGGCCGATGAATAAAATAAAAACGTCCATTGCTTTTCAGCAGCCGGGATGCATGAAAGATCAATTCCTGCAAGGTCAGGTTCTTTTCGATTCGTCCCATTTGCCGCAGATCCATCTTCGTTTCCGGATGCGTCTCACTCAGCGTAAAATACGGCGGATTGCTGACGATCACATCCACCGGATCGATCTGCACATCCTGAATACGGGCATTGAGGATCGTGCAGGGATGCCGGAAAAACGTGTCGGCATTCAGCTGCGCCAGTTCACATGCTTCCGGAATGATCTCTACGCCGTAACTCTTTTCGATCGGAAAGGTATCCAAATAACGTAAAATCGCACCGTTGTTCGTGCCGATATCGAGCACGACATCATCCCGTCGGACATGAGCAAACTGCGCAAGCAGCTTTGAATCGGTGTTAAAACGAAAATGCTCCCGATTTTGATAAATCGGCAGATCCCGATCGATGAAATAATCCAATTCTAGGTTACTCATGCCCTTCTCCCTTCAGCAAGTCACTGGCTTTCATCAAATGAATCCCGTCGATGCGTTTATTCAGCTGTGTCACGATGTCACCGGTATCTTCTACCGGCTTTTCAAATAATGAAGGCTGTACGATCACTTTTTCGGCATACTTCAAAGATCCGATATGGACACCGACGTAACGATAGCCGATCGGCTCAAAATTTTCTTCCAGTAAATTCATCAGCGCCTGGTACAGTACCGGATAGGCATCGATATAGTTCGAAAATGTCGTTGAACGAACGATAGTATGAAATTCCGTATCCCGCAGCGAGAGCGATACCATTTTACCCATCTGATGCTCCTGATGCATCTTGTTTACAACTTCCCGGCACAATTCCTGTACTTTCCGGCCGGTCTCTTCCAGAGTCGTTAAATCGTAATCATAAGTACGGCTCGCCGAGATGCTTTTACGAGTCGTTGAAACATCCAGTCGGTCGGTGCTTCGGCCGCGGACTTTGCGGATCAACTGATAGCCATTTTTCTTCAGTTTACCGATGATCAGCTGTTCATTGTCCGGATCGGCAAAATCCCCGATGGTTTCGATCCCTTCTTTGCGCAGCAGCGCCGCGCTCTTTTTACCTAAACCATGGATCGATTCGATCGGCAGCGGCCATAATTTCTGTTTCAGCTCACTGCGCCGCAGTACCGTGATCCCCATAGGTTTGCGCATATCACTGGCCATTTTCGCCAGAAATTTTGTCGGTGCCACGCCAATAGAAACATGAAGCCCCAATGTTTCCAACAAGCCGTTCTGGATCTGATATGCCAGGTCCAGCGGCCGATGATAATGACGGATCGTCTCAGTCACATCCATGTATCCCTCATCGATGCTGGCTGGCTCAATATAGGGCGTAAATTTCTTTAAATAGGCGAAAAAGCGGGCACTCAGCGCCCGATAATAAGCAAAATCGGCCGGGACGATCACAAGGTCAGGGCAGAGCTTTTTGGCTTCGTACATTGGCTGTGCGCTGTGCACACCATATTCACGCGCCTTGTAGTTGGCGGTCGAAACGACACCGCGCCGGCTGTTTGATCCGACCGCGACCGGCTTGCCATGCAAAGCCGGCTTGCGCATTTCTTCAGCTGAAGCAAAGAAAGCATTGATGTCGACATGAAAGATGACTCTAGCCATTTTTCACCCTCGCTTTCAGTTCCCGGGCCGCTTTGATACCGATGGCACTGGCCTTGCCGGAAGACATGATCGCTAATTCTTCCAGACTTTCCGATTCATCCAGCCGATGGACTTCCGTAACGGTTGAACGATCGCTGCTCGATTTTTCCACTTTGAAATGCGTATCCGCCCATGCTGCGATACTGGCCAAATGCGTGATGCATAAAACCTGGTACGATCGAGACAGCTGTTTCATTTTCTGCCCCATCGCAAATGCGACCTTGCCGCTGACCCCTGTATCAATTTCATCAAAAATGATCGTCTGCACACCGCTCTCGGACTGGAACACCACTTTCAGCGCCAACATCAGCCGCGATAATTCACCGCCTGATGCACTTTCCTTCAGCGGCGAAAAATCCTGCCCTGGATTCATAGAAACAACAAATTCCAGATCATCGATGCCATCGGCAGAAGCCGGTTTTTCCGTTCGCCGGATCGCAAAACGGGCATGCTCCAACATAATATCATGACAATGATGTTCCACTGCCGTCTGCAGTTCCGCAAAGCGGGCCTGCCGCTTCTGGGAAAGTTCGCCGGCGAGCTTTTTGTATTCCGCTTCCGCCTGTGCCAATTCCTTTTTCACTTTCCGAAGAACATCATCCCGATGAATGATCGCATCGATTTTCTGTAGATAGGCTTCCTTCTGCGCCATCATCGCCTCGTAGCTGCCCCCGTTTTTTCGGATCAGCGAACGAATCAAATAGCGCCGTTCCTGGAGTGCATTCAGATCCTGCGCTTCATTCTGGAAACTTTCCATTTTTTCTTTCAGCTGCTCGATCATTTCTTGTACATCGTAATACAAATCGTTCAGTTTCTCTGCTTCTGATTCAGTGATTTCACTCTTTTCCAGTTCTTTTGCGGCATCAAATAACTGATCGGAAACATTTCCTTCTCCTTCCAGACGATACAGCGCATCCCTGATCTGCTCAGAATTCTTTTCCGCTTCCGTGATCGTACGGATCTTTTCATCCAGCTCTTCCGCTTCCTGTTCCCCGATCTCAGCATCCACGATTTCATTGTACCGTGTATTGATATAATCCAATTCATCATCGGACAAGGTCTCGTTTTCCAACTGACGGAGATGGTCCTGCACAGAACGAAGACGTTGATAAGCCGCCTGCACCTGCCGGCGCAGTTCCTGCGTCTGACAATACTGATCCAGTAAATTCAGCTGAACATCCGGCCGCATCAGCTGATAGGTATCCATCTGAGAATGAACATCAATGCAGCGCGCGGTCAACGAACGGACAAAAGCTAAAGTTGTGATCTGCTGATTGACGCGGATCGTCGATTTCTGATTATCGGTGATCGTCCGCTGAATGATCAAATGCTCATCAGCTTCGAATCCATTCTCTTCCAGATATTCCCGTAGAGACGGATCCTCACAACTGATGACCATTTGGATCACAGCTTTTTTCGCACCTTTTCGCACCACATTGGAAGTGATCCGGCGGCCGCTGACATATCCGATCGCATCGATCAACAAGCTCTTGCCGGCTCCGGTTTCACCGGTGATCGCCGTCATTCCGTCGGTAAAATCAACAACGGCATATTTAAACAAGATATAATCTCGGACCATCAATTGTTCAATCATCAGATCACCTCAAATCTTCGGCATACAATACAAATTCCTGATTGCCGCCGCGTCCTTCGATTGGCGAAGGAATCACCTCGACAATGCGATACTTCGTTAAGACTTCTCTTTTTATTTCATTGACAATTTTCATCTGCAGTTTTTTATCTTTCAGGACGCCGTGTTTATTCAAAGCTGCCGGTCCACATTCAACCTGCGGTTTGATCAGCACCGCCAGATGCGGCACCGGCAGTACTTGAAACAAATGCGACAAGATCGTCCGGCAGGAAATAAAGCTCACATCCATGCAGATGAAATCGATTGGCTCCTCAAACCAGTCCGGCTGAATATCCCGGGCGTTGCGCCCTTCCATTTTGACCACGGCCGGATCTTGATCCAACCGAGCATCCAGCTGCAAATGCCCGACATCCAGTGCGTACACCTTTCTGGCACCGTGCCGCAGGCAGACATCCGTAAATCCGCCGGTACTGGCTCCGATATCTAGTACGATTTGATCGTCCACCGAAACCGAAAACCGGTCGAAAATAATTTTCAGTTTATAACCGCCGCGCGAAACGAATTCCTTTTCTCTCGGCTGAATCTCGATGGTATCCTCTTCACTGACCGCAAAGCTGTTTTTCTTGATCGTGCACCCGTTGACTTTCACGCGACCTTCCTGGATCGCATCCTGCGCTTTGGCACGGGAAGCAAGCTGTCTGCTGCAGACAATATCCAGCCGCTCTTTATACATCCTGCTCCAGTTCCTCAAACAAATCTTCCAGGCCGATGTGTTCCTGGATCCGCAAAGAGCGCACCGAACCTTGTTCGACAAAATGATCATCAATACCGAATGTCTGAAACTGCGGTGCAACACGGTTTCGGTATTCAAGAATGGCTGTGCTCAGTGACCCGATACGGCAGTCGGTCTCAAACACATGGATCGGCAGACCGGTTTCATACAATTCATCGATCATCGTACCATCGACCGGTTTAAAGAACCGGGCATTGACGACGATCAGATCCATATTGTTCGTTTTCGCTTTGGCAATCACATGGTCAACATCCGGCCCATATGTGATGACGATCGATTTCGGATGCGTACCGACCGTCGTTTTGGTCCAGCTGCCAATTTCGATATCCTGCAGATCAGTCACTTCCTCGTATTTTACGTTGCCCCGCGGATAACGGATACAGAATGGTTTACCTGATCGAAACGCCGTATAGAGCAGATTCTGTGCCTCTGCGGCATCCTGCGGCTGTGAGAGGATCAGATTCGGAATGCTGCGCAGCATGGCGATATCAAAGACACCTTGATGTGTATCACCGTCCTGCCCGACCAGGCCTGCCCGGTCAATGCCGATGACGACCGGCAGTTTCATCCGGCCGATATCATGATTCATCTGATCGTATGCCCGTTGCAGAAACGTTGAATAGACGCTCACGAACGGATGCAGACCGCCCAGCGCCATCGCCCCGGCCATCGTGACGGTGTGCTGCTCGGCAATGCCGCAGTCAAAGAACCGGTCTGGATATGCTTTACTGAATTCCAGCAGTTTCGAACCTTGTGCCATGGCTGGTGTTAAAACAACCAGCTTCTTGTCTTTTTTGGCAAAGCGCATCAAAGTCCGGCTGATGACTTCGGACCAGGTCAAATGATCATACGGCAGTTTCATGAGCGGTTCGCCGGTTTTTACGTCAAACGGTGAAACGCCGTGCCATTTGCCGGTTTGATCCTGTTCAGCATACGGATAGCCTTTCCCTTTTCGGGTCAGAACATGCACGACGATCGGTCCGTCATGCTCTTTGGCCGTTTCCAAAACATTGATCAATTCATTTAAATTATGACCGTCGACCGGACCAATATAATCCAGATTAAATTCCCGGAACAACGGCGCATCAATCACCCCATCTTTGATATGATCCTTGACCTTGGTCACTTGTTTTAAGACATTCTGACCCATTTTATTATTCTTTAAATTGGATTTCATGCCTTGTTTCGTACTGCGGTAAACCTTGCTGGCACGCAGCGCAGTGATCCGTTCTTCAAAGCCGGCATGATTGCGGGAAATCGACATATTGTTGTCGTTGAAAATAATGATCAGCTTCTTTTGCTTCGAGCCAATATCATTCAATGCTTCCATCGCCATACCGCCAGTCAGTGAACCATCGCCGATCAAAGCCACAACTTCATAGTTCTGTTTCAGCAAGTCCCGTGCGGTCGCAAAACCCAGTGCAGCGCTCAAGGAAGTCGATGAATGACCGGCTTCCCAGCAGTCATACGGACTTTCATGCATCCGCTGATAACCGGATAAGCCGTTGCGCTGCCGCAGCAGCGGAAACATCTGGGCCCTTCCAGTTAGGATCTTGTGCGTATAGCACTGATGGCCGACGTCAAAGATCAGTTTATCTTTCGGCGCATTGAAAACATAATGCATCGCCAGCGTCAGTTCTACGACACCGAGATTGCTGGAAAGATGTCCGCCGGTCCGCGCGATCGATTCGATCAAAAACGTGCGGATCTGATCTGCCAGATTTTCCAGCTGGCGGACATTCATCGATTTGATGTCTTTCGGAGATTGAATATCCGTTACGCGCATAGGCACCTTCCTTTCAATATGTCCGGTTAGTCAAAAAAGCGATCCATTCTTTCAAGGCCCGGCCGTCGCTGTGCAAGGAATCAATAGCTGTATTGATTTCCTGTTCCAGATCGGCTACGGTCTGCTTGGCTTTTTCCAGCCCTAACAGGGACACGGCTGTCATTTTATTGTTTTCGGCATCACTGGTGCTTTTTCCTAATGCTTCACTGCTTTGTGTCACATCTAAAATATCATCAAGCACTTGGAACTGAATGCCGATATCATAACCGATCGTTTTCATGGTTTCCTGATCTTCCCTATGATCTGTCAGAATGGCTGCAGATAACAGCGGCAGCGTCAGCAGCTTTGCGGTCTTATACTGATCAATTGTATATAGTTTTTCAATGGTCGGCTGAGGATCCGCTTCCGCTTTCAGATCCAGTTCTTGTCCGTATACCATGCCGTTGGCGCCGGCATGATCACTGAAGGCAGCGACCAACTCCGGCACTTTCTCTTTCGGTGATTCGCAGAGGACCCGGAAGGCCAATGTCAGCAGGCCGTCACCGGCCAGGATCGCAGTTGCTTCATCAAAGGCCACATGACAGCTTGGTTTCCCGCGCCGCAGATCATCATCATCCATGGCCGGCAGGTCATCATGGATCAATGAATAGGTCTGGATCATTTCAAGGGCCGCTGCGGCCGGCAGACCGACAGCAGGATCGGCACCATAGTCCTGCAGGGCCGCAAACAACAGCTGCGGACGCACGCGTTTGCCGCCGGCAAATAAAGAATAGCTCATGGCTGCGTTGACTCGTCCCTGAATATTTTCATCCATTTTAGCTTTTAGATACGCCTCAAATTCATTTTTCAGGATCATCGGCCTCACCGTTCTCTTTCATCAAATCATTCATTTTCTTTTCAAATTCTGTCAGCTGTTTTTCACAGCGGGCGGACAGCTTCATGCCTTCGGTAAATAAATCCATTGCTTTTTCCAGTTCCAGATCGCCGGCATTCAGCTGCGTCACGATTTCATCCAATCGTTTCATTGCTTCCTGAAATGTATATTCTTTTTCTTCCATGTTTATCCTTTCTTGATGACAGTCGAAAGAATCGTACCATCCTTTACTTTGGTTTCCATCGAATCACCGGGATCGACATCCTGAATAGATCGGATGTACTGCCCGTTTTTGGCCGTGATCGTATAACCGCGGCTGATCGTTTTCAGCGGTGAATACGCATCCAACAGAGCGGCATAATGTTTCAGAGTATCGCGCTGCTGTCGGCGGTAATTTTTCATCGCTTCAGGGATCCGCTGTTGACCTTGCGCCAGATCCATCTTTCTTCCCTGCAGGAACCGGCGGATTTGTTCGCTCATCAGTTCCTGTTTGCGGACGATATCGATGCGTTTATCGAGAATATGTTCGTATTCCTGCTCCATCTGTGTCTGCAGGGCAGCCAGATGCAGCTGTTTATCGGCCGCCCATTTCATCGGATCACGTATATAAGGGTTATTTTTATATTGTTCCAGCTGACGTCTTCCTTGTCCAAGCCGGCTGCGCATCGCATGGACCATCGACTGCCGGCTTTTTTCCAGTCCGGCAAGCACTTCATATTGATTCCACGACACGAATTCCGCCGCCGCTGTCGGTGTTGCACACCGGACATCACAGACCATGTCACATAGTGTAAAATCTGGTTCATGTCCGACGCCGCTGACCGTATAGGTTTTTGTATCATAGATAGCTTTGACCAATTGTTCATCATTAAAACAGAACAAGTCTTCAAAACTGCCGCCGCCGCGCACGATCAAGATCGCATCATACCCCACTGGATCAGCTTTTTTCAGCTGGCGGATGATTTCCGGTGCCGCTTTATCGCCTTGCACAGCCGCAGGATATAAAGTGATCTTCATCATCGGCCAGCGTTTGGCAATGGTTTTGCGTACATCATGGATCACTTCCCCGTTGGCAGATGTGATCACCGCAATGTTTTCCATGTAGTCCGGCTTCGGCTTTTTATGGGCATCATCGAAATAACCGGCTTCCGTCAATTTCTTTTTGCGCCTTTCAAACTCCAGATACAATTGGCCCAAACCGCTCTGCCGGACCGATTTAATGACCAGCTGCAGTTTGCCGTTGGGATGATACACACTGATATCGGCTCGGACCAGCACTTTCATGCCGTCTTTCAGATCAAAATCAAGACGCCGTGCATTCCATTCATACATGATGCACGCCATCATGCCTTGTTCATCTTTTAATGAAAAATAATAATGTTTGTATTTTTTTAAGCCGGAAATTTCACCTTCGATCCAGACGGTATCCAGCGGCATGGTTTTTTCCAGCACCTTATCCAGCCGCCGTAAAACCGAGCTGACCGAAACGACCGGCAGATTCTCGCTCATAGACGATCCAAAACGCCGTTGATCAATTTATACGAATCATCATCACAATATTGCTTTGCCAAAGTCACAGCTTCATTGATGACGACGGCTTTCGGCGTTTCCACAGCTAGTATCTCTTCAAAAGAAATCAGCAGGATGGCCTGTTCCAGCACGCTCAGCCGGCTGAATTCCCAATCTTCGCGTAAATATTGGTTGATGGCCCGAATAAACGCGTATTCGTTCTCGACCGTACCCATGGTCAATGCATAGAGGAAGGAATCGATCTTATTGGAACCGACCGCTTCAAAGACACATTTGCGAATATCCCTATTCAGCAATAAATGTTGGTACATGCACTCCATGGCCGTTTTTCTCATTTCATGTCTGTTCATACGTTCCTTTCTAATCGGTGTTCAGCACCCGCGCGCTCGGCACGACCTCACTGGCCGGTTTTGCGTGCACATCCTGATCATCGAAGAAGATGTCCGCCTGAAAACTTTTCAGGACATCGGCTTTTTTTGCCCCTTGTAAAAAGAAGACCTCATCCACGATCACGTTCCACTGACGCAGTGTTTTGATGACCCGTTTGCCGGAGTCTTTGTCACGGGCAGTGACGATGGCCGTACGAAGAACGTTGTGGCCGGCACACTCTTTCTGCAGATGCGAAAGCTGAAAGAGGAACTTGGCCATCGGACCTTTTTTCATGGCATTGTTTTCGTTTTTGACTTCGTTTTCACGGAAAGCATCCAGTCCGTGCTGCTGGTAGATATTCTCCGAATCACCGGAAAACAAGACGGCATCGGCATCAAACGCGATCCGGATCGGATCGTCTGCGTTGGCCTGATAGCTGTCGTGCGGATAGATCAAACCGGCCGGAAAGCCGCTTTTCAAAGCCCGGTTGACATCTTCTTCCTTGCGGGAAAGAAACAGGTCGACGCCAAACGGCTCCAGATATCGGTCGATTGCTTCCCCTCCGCTCATGGCCATGCGATTGATATCCAATCCGTAATGATCGATCGAATTGATCATCCGCAAGGATGTCTCCGCGGAATTGCGCGACATGACGATCACTTCAACCATTTTTTTCTGCATTTTTTCATTGACGGCAAGCAGCTTTTTCACCAGCGGAAAACCAGCCCCCGGCTCGAGGATATCCTCTTCGTGTTCAAACTGATAATTGCGGTAGGCTTCCAGTCCTTCCTTTTCGAAAATCTGATTTTCTTTCTCTAAATTAAAAAGCGCCCGTGATGAAATACCCACCACCAACATTTGATCAAATGATACGCTCATCGTTTCCTCCTTAAAAAAAGGAAATCTTAAAAGATTTCCTAGAAAATGAAACTGACGACTTCGACTTCAATTGCCTGGGGCTTGAAACCGGTCATATAAGAAATACTTTCAAAGATCTTGTTCTGCAGTTTCGTGCAGGTATCCGCTACATTCGCTTTATAGTGTACTTTCACCGGAATGCGGATCGTCAGCTGGTTGTCCTTGATCTCCGTGGCAATACCGCCCCGGAACGGCTTGGTCCCTTCCACCAGCTGGATATTTTCTTCCTCCTGCATGGCATTGAGCGCTATGCTCGAAAATACCGATTTATTCAATCGAACCGTACCGTACTTGTTCTGCGGTTCCATTACTACATATTCCTCAGCCATTTTTTTCACCTACAATTCTTGCTTCTATTATAACAAACCCTTGTTATTTGGGAAAGTTTTTTATCTTTGCACATTCACAAAATTTTGTTTGACATCCCATAACCGTGCTGTGGTCCGAACCAGATCATCATTTTGTTTCAGCACGATACGTGAGTGATCAATATCATAGAACAATTGCTTCTGCAGCGCAGAAAAACTGTCAAATTTAATTTCATCTCGCATCTTTTTCAAAAAGTAGAAGCGTACTTCCTCACCATAGATATCCTCATTAAAATCATGCAAGTGGGCTTCGATCGTGACGGTTTCATTTTCGAACGTAGGATTGCTGCCGATGTTGATCATTGCACCGAACAGCCTCGTTCCCACTTTGACCATACCGGCATAAACACCAACAGCGGGCAATGCGTATTCCGGATGCATATTTAAATTTGCGGTCGGGATCTTCAGCAGATTCGTCCCCCGTTTATAGCCGTGCGCCACATGACCGCGTATCGAATAGACATAGCCCAATAAACGGGCTGCCTGCTCGACATCTCCGGCCATTACCAGCGGTTCGATCCGGCTGGAGGCGATCTTCCGATTGCCTTCATTGATACTGTCGATCACATGCACATCGAAATAAGGCTGTTGGATTAGGGTATCCGTGTTCCCAGAATTGTGCACAGCGTAATGGAAATCAAATCCGCAGACCAGAGAACGGATCTTCATGGTGTGCAGGACTTCATGAAAAGCATCGACCGGCAGCGCCGCAAATTCTCGACTGAATGTCAGAATATAAAACAAGTCAATATTCATGTGCTCGGCGATCTTGATCCGGTCGCTCAATGTGGTCAAATGAGTGATCTTCCGATCCGGATAAAATACCTTCCATGGATCGGGATCAAATGTCACGATGGAAGAAGCGATATTCTTTTCCTCAGCCAGTGCCGCTGCTTTTTTCATCAGTGTCTGATGACCTTTATGGATACCGTCAAAATAACCGATGCATCCTACGCTGCCCGGCAGCGCGGGCACATGCTTATAATTGATATGAACAACTTCCATTACCACAACCCCCTCTTACTGTGATATTGTCCGGGTGCCTCTTTTTCATACACAGCGATCGGTTCGCCGTTCTCATAGATGCAGACCAACGGCTCTTCCCGATCCAAATACAGGCGCTTACCCTGATAGACGGGCTGACAATCTTCTGGTTCGATCTTCGGCAAATGGTCAAGTACCTGAGCCATAGAATACAGCTTTGGTTCCTCTTCAATGGTCTGCGCCTGATCAATCGTAAAACGTCCTACCTGCACCCGCCGCAGACTTTTCATGCATGCCGCATTACCGGTTTTTTCGCCCAAATCGCGGCAGATGCTGCGGACATACGTTCCGGAAGAACAATGGATACGGAAAGTATCATCGTTCAGCGCCTGCACACTGTAAACTGTCACATCCTGATAAACATCCGGCACGGTAATACCTTTCCGTTGATATTCAAGCAGTTTGCGGCCTTTATACCGCTTATTGGATGTCATCGGAACCTTCTGATGCAGCGGCCCGACAAAAGACTGCAGGACTTCATTTAAGTCAAAATCGGTACGAACAGGCTTGGTTTCGATCACATTGCCCCAAATGTCATCCGTATCAGTGCGTTTTCCTAACTCAAATTGAGCGATATAGGTTTTATCGGTATCGGTCAGAAACTGCAGCGCTTTGGTCGCTTTGCCGCATAACACGACCAATACGCCAGTTGCTTCCGGATCCAGTGTGCCGGTATGACCGAATTTTTTTTGTCCGTATTTCCGCCGCAGGGCATTGATCACATCATGACTGGTCATGCCCTGGGGTTTGTCAATGATCAAAATTCCATCCATAGTTTCTATTTTATCGGTCTTTCTACGATTAGGCAACCAATGTGTTATAATCGAACCATGAAACTTAGACATATTTTAGGCGCTATCCAAAAAGCAGATACGGATTTCGGCATGATCGAAGATGGTGATAAGATCGCGGTCGCTTTTTCCGGCGGCAAAGATTCCATGCTTCTGTTTCTGGCTTTAAGTATCTATCAAAAATACAAAACGAAACACTTTTCTCTCTGCGGGATCCATGTCGATGTTGGCTTTGAAAACTTTGATCACCAGCCGATGATCGATTTTGCGGAACAATACAATTTAGATTTGATCATTGATCAAACCCGTATCTATGAAATTTTAAAAAAACATCCCAACCCCCGCGGACAGATCCAATGCAGCCTGTGCTCCAATTTAAAAAAAGGCGACCTGTTCCGGGCCGCTAAAGCGAATGGGTGCAATAAGGTTGCCTTCGGCCATCACGGCGATGATGCCGTAGAGACCCTGTTCATGAATATGATGTATGGCTCGAGGATCGCCACCTTTCAGCCGAAGCAATATATGTCCCGGCAGCAGATGGATCTGATCCGGCCGATGATCTATTTAAAAGAGCAGGACATTATCGAAGCCTGCCGCAAAAATCACATCACCGGTGTACGCCGCGTCTGTCCCAATGACGGCTTTACGCGCCGGCAGTACATCAAAGAAAAATTGAATGCATTCTATGCCGAGAATCCTGAAGCGCATGATAACTTTATTTCCAGTTTATCCAATATCGATCAAATCGAGCTCTGGAAATCTTCTGCCAAATAGACAGTCCGTGAAATGACCGGGCTGTTTTTCTTTGCGAATTCACTCTCCAGCCAGTCAAAATAAATTCCCGGCGACATGATCAGACGGAAATCCAGGATCGAAGCCTGCAGCTTTTTTAATGCCTGATCGACAAACAAGGCACAATTGCCGCCGAAGGCCCAGTATTTTTTAAAAATTCCCTGCGTAAATTTATAAAACTGCGCCCCGGTCCGCGCATAGACGCGGCAGGCATAGTCTTCTTTCAGTTTTTGTTCCCGGCCGGAGGCATCTGTTTCAAGCGGACAGTGCCACCGGACGGCAGCCGTTTTGAGCTTTTCGATTTCTGTCTGGATGGCCTTTTTCTGAGCGGCCGTGATCCGGATGCCGAACTCTACGATGGTATTCTTCTCTCCAACGATTATATTTTTCATATACGCTCGATACGGGGCCGTAAAAAAGATGCCGTCACCAAGAATCGATCCCAGTTTTGAAGCCGATCGATCATAATTTCCAAAACTGTAGACTATATTGTCCAGACAGAATGTAATGTGCCCGATTTTTTGAATGCCTTTTTCGCCGACATGGACCATGATCTTTAGATCTGGTTGTTCGTCACTCTTGCGGCGGTCGGCATCCGATCGGGTCCGGATAAAATGATGAATAAACCAGCTCGGCAGCCAGGCAGCCGCCAAAGCCGGCATGGCGATCCGCAGTTTCCGATGCCAATGATAGGCCGATTCAAAGATCTTACTTTGACGGGCATCGTGCAGATAACGGATCCCCAGCAAGATAAAATATAGACCGTAGATCTGCAGCACTTCATCCGCTGTATTGGGATGCGTCAGTGCGAACACACCGATGCTGAAGGCCGCTGCCGTATGGAAGAAAAAGAACAGCCCGCCGTCTGCATGATTCTTCCGGTTGATCAAAAACTGGACGGCTGAAAGCAGACCGCTGAATAAACAATAGCACCCGAATAAAAAGTGCAGCAAGCAGGCAGGAAACTGCTGATGAAACAAAATAAACACGGCGAATGCGGCAGAAACAGCGGCACCGACAAAATGGCCGCTTCCCTGCCCGCGGAAAAAACGCTGTCCCTGCAGACAGGCATGTACGATCAGGCCGAAAAAGAGTGCTTCACTGAACCAGCGAAACACCATCGTCGGAATAAAAATCATAAACATCCCCAATAAGAGAAATAAAAGACCGGATAAAAAGAATGTCATACCGAGCTACCTTTCATTCGAACAAATATACAATACCTTGCCCGCTTCTACGATGATCTGCCCTTCTTTGCCATCCAATGAGTTGGAAACCGTAAAAATATCCGAAGGGACGATCGATCGATGTTCAAGCGGATAGAGAAAGCCCCGCAGCGTAAGCACGGATGGTTCGACCGCAAAAAAGGAAACGTGCTTGACGGGCGTATCGACCCTATACGTACCTGGTCGCAGTATACGTACCATTTGGTCCCCATCCAAAATGGTCACCTGCGGATAGCGATACATCAATAAACGCAGGTTGGCGATCGTATGATCGATGCGGCCGTTCAGACCGCCTTCCAGGATCACATCGTCATAACCGTTTTCGATGCACAGACGGATCGCCAGTTCACTGTCAGTTTCATTTTTCATGACCGGATGCTGGTAGATCTTGACTGCCGCTTCGAGCATTTTAAACTGTGTTTCATCCATTGAATCAAAATCCCCGACAGCACATTTCATCGGCATTCTCTTATGAAGCAGCAGCAGGGCACCGGCATCAACTCCGATATAATCTGCCTCATCAAACGGTACGATCTCAGAGACCATCGGCGTGATCAAAACAGCACGTTTCATAAGATCGAATCAACTTGTTTGGCAATATCTGCCTTGAAAACGTAACTGCCGGCGACCAATGTATCACAGCCGGCTGCATACGCTTCTTTTGCGGTTGTTTCATTGATGCCGCCGTCGATCTCAATGCGGAAGGACAATCCTTTTTCCTGCCGTTTGGCATCCAGCCAGCGCACTTTTTCCAGCTGATCCGGCATAAATTTCTGACCGCCGAATCCCGGTTCCACGCTCATGATCAAAATGTAATCCACGATCGGCAGCAACGGTTCAAACTGCTTGATATCCGTTTTCGGTTTGACCACAAAACCCGCCTTGATCGACTGTGCATGCAGATCATCGATGATCTTCCGGATGTGTTCAATGTCATTTCCGACGGCTTCTGTATGGAACGTGATCCCGTCGGCACCGGCCTTGATGAAATCCGGAATATATTTTTCCGGATCCGAGATCATCAGGTGGACGTCCATAAATAAATCCGACATCTGATCAAAAGTATGCAGGATGATCGGACCAAACGTGATATTGGGAACAAAGTGACCGTCCATCACATCAAAATGCAGCCACTTGGCATTGGATTCATTCAATCCGCGGACTTGTTCCTTCAAATGTGTATAATCCAAGGAAAGGACCGATGGTGCTACGATATGTTCATTCATGAAAATTCCTCCCTAATTTGACGATAATCTTCATATAAGACCGGATTGATTTCACCGTTTTCTACCGCTTGTTTGACAGCACAGTCCGGTTCCTTCAAATGCCGGCAGTCGGAAAACCGGCACTTGCCCAGATA
Source organism: Catenisphaera adipataccumulans (assembly GCF_014202755.1). GTDB lineage: Bacteria > Bacillota_I > Bacilli_A > Erysipelotrichales > Erysipelotrichaceae > Catenisphaera > Catenisphaera adipataccumulans. The sequence goes on along the minus strand of NZ_JACHHK010000007.1, from coordinate 37,308 downwards.
GGGCTGAAAATCTTTGATGACCTTATCCATCTCTGAAAGATCCAGCCTGGAAAAATCCAAGCTGGAAAAGCCTGGTGTATCCCCGACCCAGCCATCCAGGATCGGATGCAGCTGACAATAGCGGGTCGTGTGTTTTCCGCGGCCTAACGCTTTGGAGATTTCCTGCGTCTGCAGCTGGAAATCCGGATCCAGCCGATTGAGCAGCGAGCTTTTCCCGGCTCCTGACTGACCGCATAAAACGCTGATCTTTCCGGATAAGATCGTTTTCAGATCTTCATCATCACTGCCCGGATAGGAATAGACAACTGTATATCCTGCTTTTTCATACCAGGTAAACTGCTTTTCGGCATCTTTGTCATAGAGATCGACTTTTGTCACGCAGATGATCGGCTCTACATGGGCCAGAGAAATCAGAAAGATCAGGCGGTTGAGCAGGTGCTCCGAAAAATCCGGATCTTTCATACTGGTAACGATCAGCGCCTGATCGACATTTGCCATCGCCGGCCGCAGCAGCCGATTTTGCCGCGGCAGCACACGATGGATGCGGTACGAGCCTTCGATATATTCATACTCAACGTGATCGCCGACGACCGGCGCACCGTCCCGGCGCATTTTACCGCGCGGCGTGGCGATGATTTCTTCTTCCGCCGAATGGATCGTATACTGGTTAGAAATAATTTTTATGATCGTTCCTTGTTTCATATCAGTCATAATACAGCGTGACAACGCTGTCCGATCCTTCCTGTGTATACGTACTGCCGACCGACGGGCTGCTGTAAAGGACTTCGCCGGATCCGCTGCCGACCTGTTCCGTCACGACTGCAACGCCTTTGTCATTCAGCAGTTTCTTCGCTTTTGTGACATCCATTCCGATGATCTTCTCCGGGATCGTGATGGTCGGATAACGCGAAACCGTAAACTGAATGGTTTCACCGGCATCCGGATCGATCCGATCGCCTGCTTCCAGTTTTGACTGTTTCAGGATCACGCCAGGATTGGTATCCGAGGCATTCTTATACTTTACTTTGATCTTTACATTGACGTCGTCATCTTCAAATTCCTGTTTGACGTCAGCTAAATATAGTCCGGTATAATCTTTGATCAAATAACTTGGTCCTTTACTGACCGTCAATACGACCGTGTCTTCGGTAGAGACCACGTCACCGGCATCGTAATTGGTTTCGATCACATAACCTTTTTTGACACTGTCGCTGACTTTGCGTTTGATCTTATAGTGCGTGAAGTCGGATGCTTCAAGTTTTTCTTCGGCATCTGCCACTTTCATCTCGGTCACATCCGGCATGGTTTCATACCCGAGCATGCCGCTGAACCGCACCAGACCGGTCACCCAGGCCATCAAGAATAAGATGACCGCAATGATGATAGCGCAGATCGATATCGTAAGGATCGTCGCCCAGTTCCGCTGCTTTTTCGGTTTGCTTACGGGCCGATCATCGTACTCCACTTCCACATGCCCGTGCGAAACATCGACATTGGCGATCGGCCGATCATCGAACGTCAGCCGCTGCATATTCATATATTCCGGATCCAGACAATGTTCCAGATCATAAAGCATCAAGCCGGCGTTTTCATACCGGTCCGCCGGGTTTTTGGCAGTCGCTTTCAGAATGATGTTTTCCACGGACTGCGGGATCTCCGGGTTATAATCGCGCACAAAAGGCATCGGTTCCCGCAGATGTTTGACAGCGATTTCTGTCGGCGTATGTCCTTGAAAAGGCACGCTGCCGGTGAGCAATTCATAAAAAACGATGCCCAATGAATAGATATCCACCTGCGGCGTCGCTTCTTTGCCCTGGGCCGTTTCCGGCGCCAAATAATGCGCAGAACCCATGACCGCATTGTTCATGGTCAGCTGGACATTGTCATTGGCGATCGCGATGCCAAAATCCGTGATCTTGACCGTACCGTCATCCTTTACCAGCACATTCTGCGGTTTGATATCACGGTGAATAATATTGTGGGAATGCGCATCTTTGATCGCACTGGTCAGCTGGATCATAATATTCAGCGATTCGTGCAGATCGATGGAGCCGCGCCGTTTGATCATCTGTTTCAATGTCCGGCCGCGGATATATTCCATCACGATGTAATGCATGCCTTTGTATTCGCCGACATCATAGATATCGACGACGTTGGGATGTGATAAACGGCTGGCAGCACTGGCTTCCCGCTGGAACCGCACCAAGGTCATCGGGTCTTCGCTCATGCTGTCGCGCAGAATTTTTATCGCAACGACACGATTCAAAATCGTATCGCGCGCTTGATAAACATCCGCCATACCGCCTTGTCCGATCAATGAAAGGATCTCATAACGGTTGGCGACGATTTTGATTTCCGAATCCATTCGTTACTCCTTAACATTTTCCAAGACGATCACGGTACAGTTGTCATAGCCGCCGGCATTGTTGGCGCGGGCAATCAGCGCCTCGGTCTTAGTCTTGACATCGAGGTCTTGATTTTCAACAATGGCTTGTATATCATCATGTGCAACATAGCCATGCAGCCCATCACTGGAGATCAATAAATACTGGTATCCCGGATCGATTTTATGAATATCAATTTGAAAAACACGCCAGATTCCCAAGGCGTTGGTCAGCGTATTGCGCTGCACATGTGTTTTGGCTTCCTCAGGAGTGATCTGTCCGCTGCGCAAAAGACGTGCGACCACACTATGGTCTTCGCTCATCTGCACCAGACCTTCGGTGTAGTCCGCATAGATGCGGGAATCGCCGACATTAAAAATATAGGTCGAATCCCCGGTGATGATGGCACCGACACAAGTTGTGCCCATTCCCTTTTCATCGTCTGAATGCAGACCCTTATAGTAGATGGCATCGTTAGCTTTGTTCAATGTCGACTGGATCCAGTCGTTGACCTGCGAATCTTTCATGAATTCCGGCGCTTTTTCAAACGCTTCCTTCAAGGTCCGCACGGCGATCTTGCTGGCAACCTCTCCGCCGGCACTGCCGCCGATGCCGTCACAGACTGCTGCGATCCAGTCTTCGTGCGCATTCGAAAAGACGCAGAAGTCATCTTCGTTTTCTTTTCTCACACAGCCGATGTCTGTTTGTCCGAAAGCTTTGATCATTGTCCGTTCCCTTTCTTCATCTCTTTGATCCGTAACTGACCGCATGCCGCATCAATGTCATTGCCGTGTTCCTTACGAATCGTACAGCGAATGTTTTGTTTCATGAGCAAGTCGTAAAACACCATCGCTTTTTGACGGCTGACGCTGCGGAATTGATTTTCTTCCACCGCATTGTACGGAATTAAATTCACGTACGCATTCAGCCCCTTTAATAAACGCGCCAGCTGACGCGCATGTTCCGGACGGTTGTTCACCCCATCCAGTAAAATATATTCAAACGTCAGACGACGATTGTTGGTCTTCGTGTAGTAGTCAATGGCCTTCATCAGTTCCGCCAGCGGATAAGCACGGTTGACCGGCATCAGCTGACTGCGCAGCTTATCGTTGGGCGCATGCAGACTGACCGCCAGATTGTACTGTGTATGTGCATCCGCAAAATCGTAAATGCGCGGAACGATGCCGCAGGTGGAAATCGTGATGTGCCGGCTGCTGATGGCCAGACCGCGGTCATGGTTGACCGTCGACGTAAAGTTCATCACATTTTCATAATTATCAAACGGCTCCCCGGTGCCCATCACGACCACATGAGAAAGCCGTTCCTGCCGCTTATCCAATTCATTCTGCACGTACATCACCTGACCGACCATTTCACCAGATGTCAGATTGCGGATCTTCTTGGTCAGACCGCTGGCACAGAACGCACAGCCCATATTGCAGCCGACCTGACTGGAAACACAGATGCTGTTGCCGTAATCAAAGACCATCAAAACACTTTCCAATAACGCACCGTCATGCGTACGGAACAGAAATTTGGTCGTGCCGTCACGGGATACTTGCTGTTTGACCAATTCCAGCGGATTCAGTGCATATTGGTCCTTGAGCACTTCGCGTGTTTCTTTGCTCAGCGTGGTCATCTCGTCGATGGAACAGGCCCGATGGCGGTACAGCCATTCAAAGATCTGCTGTCCGCGGTAACCTTTCCAGCCATGATCTTCCGCCATTTCTTTCATTTGCTCAAAATTGAAGTCAAACAAACTTTGCACAAAGTACCCCCATTCTGTATGTTCCTATTATAACAGATTCTTATTTGGATGCCACACGTTTTAAGCGGGCCATAAAGAAGCCGTCGTGCTGTTGATCCGGAAACAGGGTCTGCATTGCTTCCAGCCTGAAATCCGGATGAGCATCAAGAAAACTTTCGATCTGTCGCTCGTTTTCCTTTTTATTGATCGTACAAGTTGAATAGACCAATGTGCCGCCGGCTTTCAGATGCTGGCTGCACGATGACAGTATTGCTTTCTGTACCGGCAGGATCTCATCAATGTTTTCCGGTTTTAAACGGCACTTGATATCCGGTTTGCGGGCCATCACGCCGAAACCGGTGCATGGCACATCGCACAAAATGCGGTCATACAGACCCAGATCATCGATGGCACAGGCGTCCATGACACGGGGATGAATACAGGCCAGATGCAGCCGTCGGCAGTCCTTTTGGATCAGTTTGACCCGATGCGCATGCAGATCCAGCGCATCGATCCATCCTTGATCATTCATGCATTCTGCCATGGCCGTGGTTTTGGTGCCCGGTGCCGCGCAGGCATCGAGAATGCGGTCCCCGGCCTTCGGTCCGACAAACTGACTGATTTGATACGATCCAGTTTCCTGAACAGTAAGCTTTCCTTCTTGATACAACAAGTCAGAAGCCAGATCATGTCCTATGTAGATCCAGTCATCTCCAATTCTTTGGATGTGTGGGGCATTTTCAAAAGCTGCTTTGGAAATACGCAGCGGATTCCGCCGTACATAGACCGGCAGGATGGCCGTTGTTGCCATGGTACATTGTTCGGCTTTTTTTGCACCATACTGCGCAGTCCATAAACGAATCAGCCACAGCGGCACGGAACTCTTCAGCGACAGGGCTTCTATTGGATCATCCGGCATACGAAATTCCCTTCGGTCCACTTTCCGCAGAACGGCATTGATGAAACCGGCACTTTTGGGGGCAGTTTTGCGGGCGATGTTCACTGCCTCATCAATGACCGCATACGCCGGCACCGCATCGAGAAAATAGAGCTGATAGGCGCTCATGGACAATAAGACGCCGAGCTTAGGCTGTACACGTTTAACATACGGCTGCCAAAGCGCCTCGCAGAAAAGCAGGTTCTGAAGGGTCCCATAGACGATCCGGGTGGCCAGCGCCTGATCTTTCTGATCCAGCTCGTTCAGATGCTTTCGAATATAGAGATTGGAATATTGTCCATCCAATACGATGGCGCATAAAGCTTGATAGATCCATTGCCGCATATTACTCCTCCAACATATACGGATCCATATTGATGCTGATGGATACCGTTGAAAATAATCTCTGGTGGCGGTCTGCCAGTTCCTGTACCATTTTCACCAGTTTTTGTTTTGATGATGATTTGATCACGATGCGAAAACGCGGACGGCGCTGCCGCATGGAGATCTCCGTCGGACCAATGACGTCAAATCCTGCACAAAATGCTTTCGCATCACTGGCTGCCTGCAGCGCTTTCTGCGCATTGCCGGCGCTGAACAAGACAGAACACAAAAAGACAAACGGCGGATAGACGCCTAAACGGCGGTACTTCATTTCTTTGCGGAAAAATTGTTGATAATCGTGCTTCACCACAGCCTGCATCACATAATGATCCGGATCAAATGTCTGGATCATCACGATGCCGGCACGTGTCCCGCGTCCGCTGCGGCCGGCCGCCTGTTCCAACATTTCATACGCTGTTTCTGCCGAACGATAGTCCATTCGTGCCAATGATGCATCCGCCTGTAAAATACCAACCAGCGTGACGCGTTCAAAATCCAGACCTTTGGCAACCATCTGGGTCCCCAGCAGGATATCTCCATGTGCCTGGAATTCGCTGAGGATCTTTTCATGGGCGTGTTTTTTTCGAGTGCTGTCGGCATCCATGCGCAGGATCGAGGCGGTCGGAAACAACTGGCGGACCTGTTCTTCCAGTTTTTCTGTGCCCAGCGAAGCTTGAAAAAAATGTGTGCTGCCGCATGTGGGACAAATATGATCAAACGCAAAAATTCGTCCGCAGCTATGACATTTTAAAACATCCTCGCGTTTATGATAGGTCAGTGCGATGCCACAGTCCGGACATGTCAGCACCGTGCCGCATTCTGCACAGCGGACAATGGGTAAATATCCGCGGCGGTTGAGCAATAATATTGTCTGTTCATGATCCGCCAGGCGCTGGCGGATCGCATCGATCAACGTTTTTGCCAAAGCATCCTGACGCGGTTCCCTGCGCATATCCAGCAGGCGGATTTCCGGCAGGTTCTGATAAATGCGATGCTTAAGTTCGACCAGGTGATAGGTTTGATTCAAGGCACGGCTGTACGATTCCAAAGCGGGCGTTGCCGAAGCAAATACGGCTTTGCATGTATGATACGCTGCCCGCCAGCGGACGATGTCGCGGGTTTGATAACGCGGCAGATTGTCCTGCTTATAACTGCCGTCGTGTTCTTCGTCCATCAAGATCAAACCCAGTTTAGAAAACGGCATGAACACGGCCGACCGCGTACCGACAACGATCGCGGTCTTTCCTTCCTGCACGGCACGGTATTGACGATATTTTTCTTGTGCGGTCAGCCGTGAATGATAAATCGCGATATTGGCACCGAAACGGGCTGTAACACGTTCGATCATCAACGGGGTCAGACCAATCTCCGGTACGAGAAAAAGCACTTGACGTCCGGCATCAAGTGTTTTCTGTGCCAGCTGCAAAAAGACTTCCGTTTTGCCGGATCCCGTCACGCCGTGCAGAAGATAAAGTGAATCACTGCCTTCGGCAATGGTCTGAACAGCCGCTTTTTGTTCCTCGGTCAGCGTAAAATTGGTATCCGTTCCGACCGGCATAACTGGCTTTGATTCTTTTTCTTTTTTAAAGAGACGAACTGCACCTTTTTTGATCAATGTGCGCGCCAGACCGGCAGACTGACGGCGGAATTCACGCGCTGGTAAAGGATATTCAAAAGCATCGCGGTACGCCCGTTGTTTTTCCGTCAATTCAACAGGATCGCCAAGCTCAGCCCAGTCTTCCATGATGACTTTTGAATGTGTTTTCTCGGGTTTCAAAGCCGGCGGCAGCATGGTCTTCAGACAGGAGATCCGCGGACAGACATACGTATGACTCATCCATTCCGAGAGTTCTGAGAGCTCTTCATTGAGCAGCGGTTTGGGATCGACTACTTCGAGCACTTCGCTGACTTTTTGCAGATGTGTCTGTTCATGTACTGCGGTCACATAACCGATGACTTCCCGATTGCGGAACAGGACACGTACGCGGCAGCCCGGTTCGACCGGCTGACGGCAGGCATACGTAAACGGCCGGTTCAGTTTCAGCACATCGTATTCGACCAGCACATCGATATAGATCATAGTTTACGCTGCATTCCTTCCATGTATGTTTTTATGTTTGCATTTTTGTCAATATACGGCATCAAGATCCGGCTTTCACATGTTGCCACGACGGTCAAGCCCGGACCATGTCCGCTGGTAAAGGAGTCGCTGTGTACGACGACACCGATGGTGCAGGAGCCTTTCTGATAATGCGGTCCATAAGTTGTTTCGTGATCCTGTACAGCGACAAAATCGCCGAAACGAAGCTCATGGATCCCATACTTATAAACACTCTCTTCATCCTGGGTCATGATGTCATAATCGCCTTCCATCATGGTAGATTGTCCCAATCCGGCACCCATCAAATAAGGCGGCAGGATCGTCACCACCGGAAATTCAAGATATAGTTCATGCTCCTTGATCGGCATGCTGAGCAGAAGATCCGGATCGATATTCATCATATAAATCTCCGGATAATCGAGCAGTTTCAGGCCCTGACCATATGCTTTGACCAGAAACTGTTCATGTCCCGTCATTTTTTCGATCTCTTCATGCGGAAAATAAAGCATTGTATGATCGACACCGCCATGGGTCCCCGTCACATAGCCGACCGCCCCTTCCGCCGGTCCGTTCAATACGATCGCTTCGTTGCCGATGCAGGCCAGCGTCTCCAAGGCATGATTCTCACGGTCTGAAGGATTGGCAATGGTGACACCAGGTTCGACATGATCGCCGGCAAGGTTCATGCATGGATCTCCGATCTCACGGTTGTAAACGATGCCGCCGGTGCCGACCGGCAGTCTTCCCTTACCGTCGCAGCCGACATAGAAATGCCCCATACGGGGATGATCGACCTGACCGTTCACGGCCATTTTTATTAATTGTTCCTTATTGATATTCATCATGATTGCTCCTTTTTCTGTCGAATATATTCATACGCAAAGACAGCCGCTGCGCTCGGTGTATCCAACGCATTCCGGAAATCCCGTTCATACGGAATGACAAGATTCTTCGCGGAAGCGGCGATCAGATCGGCCTGCAGACCGCGCAGGGCCCCGCCGATCGCCAGACAAAATGTTTCTGGGAATTGGAACGAAGGCAGTTCAACAGCGTCTTTGCGATAGGCACAATACAGCGGGACCGCATCCGCCTGCAGTTGTTTCACCAACAACGATGCATCCTCATACATACGGATATCCAGGCGCTCATAGGCGCCGGCGCTCGCTTTCTGGATCGTGCTTTCCGCATTCTCCCAGCTGCGCCGCGGCAGGATCAATGTACTGCATCCGGCGGCATACAAAGTCCGGCAGATACTGCCGAGATTGTATGGATCTTCCACCCCGTCGATCAGGCATAAAAAACCAGACATTCCCGCAGAAACAGATGGAATCATACGCCGTCCGGCACTTAGCGCGATGCCGCCATGCCGTTTGGATCCCGTCAATCGATCCAGTGCTTCACGGTTCGTTTTTTCGACCGGTACGGCTTTTTTCTCAGCCAGCCGGCAGATATAGCGGATATCACGAGTGCGTTTTTTAGAATCGACATAAAGACAGATCGCCGGGCGTTTTTCAGCCTCTAATACGGATTTGCACGAAATTGTACCAATAAATATCTTTTTCATGTTATTATTATAGCGAATTTGCATTTTATGTGCCAGATATATGGGAGTTATGGAGTGATTGATATGCACATTAAAGTGGATTCGGAAATGCGCAAGTGGATCTTCGTGCTTTCCGTCTCGTTTATTATCGTCATTGCGGTCGGCTTGCTGCTGGGGCATTTGGATATTCTCTGGATGACGATCAAGACGATCGTTTCGGCAGCGAAAGCCTTCTTCTTCGGCCTGCTGATGGCAATCGTTCTGCGTGTGCCGGCACGGTGGCTGGAAGCGCACGCTTTCAAAAATTCAAAGCATAAACGAATGTGGTCTTTGGTTATTGTATTCGTTGTCTTCTTTCTGCTTTTGATCCTGCTGGGCATTGCGATCATCCCGAGCATCGCTGATTCGCTGAATACATTTATCAGCGACAATGCCAAATACGCCGACAAGCTTTCAGCTTATATGAAACATTTGAACAAACAATTCGGCATTTCGGTGCCGCTGCTGGAATCCGGCCGCATGGATCATACATTTGCGAAGTTCATCGCCAAATATGCAGATAAGATCGCATCGTTCTCAATTTCGTTCATCCGCGGTCTGATCAATTTCATCATTGCTTCTGTAGCAGCCTTCTATATGATCCTGGATAAGGAAAAGCTGAAAAAAGTGCTGGTGAAAATGAATTACGGCACGTTCCCGGTCCGTACGGCGGATGTGGTGGCCGGCCTGTTCCGCGATGCACTGGATATCTTTGATAAATACATTGTCGGGACCATTCTGGATTCGATCATCATTGGTGTCTTATGTTTTATCGGCGTCACCCTGATGAAACTGCCGTATGCACCGATGATCGCATTCATTGTCGGACTGACCAACGTCATCCCGATGTTCGGCCCGTTCCTGGGAGCCATTCCGGTGGCGATCATTCTGGTATTGATCAATCCTTGGTATGCGTTGTTCTTTTTGATCTTCATCCTGGCCCTCCAGCAATTTGACGGCAATATCCTCAAACCGATCGTATTGGGCGATCAGCTGGGTCTCTCCGGTTTCTGGATCTTGTTCTCGGTCACCGTCGGCGGCAACCTAGGCGGCATCCTGGGCATGTTCCTGGGCGTACCGATCTTTGCCTTCTGCTATCGCGAACTGGATCAGTTATTTACCAAACGGATCAAGGATAAAAAGATCGATTTAGATGAAGATGTCACGTATTGAATGACGTGACTTTTTTTCTGTTTTTGTGTATAGTATCGGTTTGAGAGGAGTAAGAAATGAACATTCTGCTTGATAGCTTTCACGATACATGGACGATGTTCCCGCTGCTCATTGTGACCTATGTGATCATTGAGCATTTCGAACGCCGTCAAAATGCAAAGACCGATGATAAGATCTTTGTCGGTCTGCAGAAATTCGGCCCCTTGATCGGTGCCTTGGTCGGTCTGCTGCCGCAGTGCGGGTTCAGCGTCCTGGCTGCGATGTTGTTTGTACAGCGCAGCATCACAATGGGAACGCTGCTGGCCGTCATGATTTCGACCAGCGATGAAGCCATCCCCATCTTGCTGAGCAATCCTTCGATGTATACCACGCTGGGCTGGGTGCTGATCATGAAGTTCATTCTCGGCATCAGCGTCGGATATTTGATCGATTTCCTGCTGCGCAAACGCCAGCACATTATTCGTTTTGAAGATATGCCGGAAGAAAACGGTGAAGAATACGATGAATTCGACGACTATGAAGGATCGGCCATGCAGTGTCCGTGCTGTTATACAGATAAGCCTATGGCCGTCAGTGTTCTGCTGCGTTCGGCCAAGATCTGGATCTTCTTGTTTGTGACCACGCTGATCCTCACTGCAATCATCCAAACGTTCGGTGAACAAGCCTTACGGACGATCCTGCTTTCCAATACCGTATTTCAGCCCGTGCTGGCCGCCGTGATCGGTTTGATCCCAAATTGTGCCGCAACCGTGATCTTGGCCCAGTTGTATGCGACCGGCAGCATCTCATCAGGTTCCCTGCTCTCCGGGCTGATCACCAATTCGGGACTGGGCATGTTGGTCTTGATCCGCTACGGTGAACGCCGTCGAAATATTCTGCGGATCATCACGATCCTGCTGATCACTGCTATACTTTCCGGTATTATTATTCAAGCCCTGGCATAATGTCAGGGCTTGTTGTTATTCGATCGGTTTTTGATAGAAACTGCCATAGAAGTTTGAAGTTGGATATGTGTTGATGATCACTTTCGGATCGACCCGGCGGATATTGTCAATGATATCCGAGCATTCATAGCTGCTGACCACCGCCTTGCAGATATAGATGCGGCGATGGCTGTAGCCGCCGAAGCCCGGCAGTACGCTCATGCCGTGCTTGGTGGTCGTCATGAACGCATCGATGACTGCCTGCGGATGAGAAGTCGTGATTTCCAATGTCGTCTGCGAATACTGATGATACATGCTGGAAATCGTCTTGGTCGATAAAAACTGGAAGACGATGGAATAGCCTGCATGGGTCCAGCCGAAGATCGAGCCGAAGATCACGTACATGACACAATTGCCGGCAAAGACATATTCCCAGATTCCTTTGTGGATCTTACTGGAAACATACTGTGCGATGAAATCGGTGCCGCCGGTACTGCCGCCGGCCCGCAGCGCGATAGAGATCGTAAATCCCCAGCACAGACCACCGAACAAAACGTTCAATGTCTGATCAGAAATGAATGGTTCGAAATGAAACACTTCCAGGAACAAGGATACCAATGTAAACTGCAGACAGCTTAAAAAAGTAAATCGCGGTGAAACATAGCGGTAGCATAATACAGCTGCCGGAATATTCAACAGCAGGATGCCGGCCGATGTTGAGAAGTTGATCCCAAAGAGTTTCATGATTTTATTCAGCATCAAAGAGATGCCCGTAAAACCGCCGGAAATCAAGTTGCATGGATCCATGAACACTTCCATGATGACAACTTGCAGAAAAGCGCTGATGATCACGACCACAACAGAAATCACCAGCCGTATTTTTTTGTCTTTCTGCATATCTTTCCAAACTTCGATCATAATAATTCCCCTTCCGTGACTAAACGTATTGTAACGCAAGAAAAGGTTACATTCATTGTAAAGAATATGAAAAAAAAACATCGTTTTGCGATGTCTCTTTCAAGTGGTGGGGACGGTGGGACTTGAACCCACACGGGATTAACTCCCAACGGATTTTAAGTCCGTTGCGTCTGCCGATTTCGCCACGACCCCAAAATGGAGGTTCCGACCGGATTTGAACCGGTGATCACAGAGTTGCAGTCTATTGCCTTACCACTTGGCTACGGAACCATTTTTCATGTGCTTATTTATTATACATAAATTCAAACACGGTTGCAAGAGAAAGATGAACCGCAGATCTGAAAAAACGTCCTGATTTCCTCAGAATGTTTTTTATCCATTAAGCAAGAAAAAAGAGTTCTTTCGAACTCTTAATCGCGATTGCGGCCAATGATCCGCAGAATATACAAGAAAATGTTGATGAAGTCTAAATACAGCTCCAAAGCCATATAAATTGTCATCTTCTCACGCGAGATCATGGTGCCGTCCGGCAGGCTCAGCAGACGTTCTGCACGCTGCACATCGTAAGCCGTCAAACCAGTAAAGATCAACAGTCCAATGATGCTCAGCAGCTGGGTCGAAGCAGATACACCGAAGATCATCATCACGATCTCACAAATGATCAAGGCGACCAAGGCACCCAGACACAATGTACCAATGCCGGCTAAATTGCGCTTTGTCGTATGTCCGATCACGACCAGACTGCCGTAGTAGACTGCGCTGACCAGAAAAGCGATCGCGATCGATCCTAAATCATAGACATAGCACAACGATGTTAATGAAACGCCCAGTGTCAGCGCATAAACAATATACAGCACTTTTAACGTGGAAGCAGAAGCCCGGTTGATCAGTGCAGAAAATGCGACGACCACGCCGATCTGCACCAATGCCAGGATCCAGGCCATGCTTGGGGCCATTGCCAACATCGTAATAAATGCGCCGGAGCTATACATCACAGCCGATGTCACTGCCGTGACCAATAGACCGATTCCCAGCCAGGAATACATGCTCAGCAGCGCTTGGTGTGTATCATCCTGCGAAAAGTAATTCGTAATTTGACTCATTCTTTATTCACCTTCCTTATTTCGGTTTTGCATATCTTACAATTAATGTTGATAAATGTCCATGATTTTTTCTTCGATGTCCTCGATGGCTACATTTTCTTTAGCACCGGTGGCCCGCTCTGTCCACTCGACCTGGCCGTCTTTGACCCCGCGCCCGACTGTGATCCGATACGGAATACCGATCAATTCCATATCCTTGAACTTCACGCCCGGGCGTTCTTTCCGATCATCCAGCAAGACATCGAAGTGTTTTGACTGGCAGAATTCATACAGCTGATCCGCCAATTTTACCTGTTCTTCATCTTTCTTATTGATCAGCACAATGGCCAGACGGAACGGTGCGATCTCCAGCGGCCAGATCAAACCATGCTCATCCCGATGCTGATCAGCGACCGCTGCCATACAGCGTTCCAGACCGATGCCGTAGCTGCCCATCCAGACTGGCTGCAGCTGGTTGTTTGCATCGGTATAGAACAAGTTCATGCTGCGGGCGTATTTGGTTCCCAGCTTAAATAAGTTGCCGACTTCAATGCCGTGTTCAAAAGTCAGTTTCTTACCGCACTTCGGACATAAATCGCCTTCTTTGACCTGGCAGAGATCAGCGACAGCTTCCGGTTCAAAATCTTCAAGATTTACATTTTCAATATGGTGATCGGTTTGATTGGCTCCAACGATGAAGTTGCGCATATGCAGGATCTGACGGTCCAAATAGACCGGACAATCCAAACCGACCGGACCGGCGAATCCGACTTTCGCATGGGTCACACGTTCCACGTCTTCAAACGAGGCCAGTTCCATTTCATTGGCCTGCAGAAGTTTCAGCGCTTTCGTTTCATTCAGTTCACGATCACCCGGGATACAGAAAGCAACGATCCGGCCGTCGACATTATAAAGCAGCGTCTTCACAAAATCCTTCGGCGACTTGCCAAAGAAAGCTGCCACTTCTTCGATGGTCTTGGCATTCGGCGTTTCTACCACGCGCATCGTTTTCTTTTCCTCGGTGCTGTCAATCAATGTATCAACGACTTCAGTAATCTCTAAGTTACTGGAGAAATCACAAGCCTCACAGCCTACGACGGTATCTTCACCGATCGAGCTGATGGCTTGGTACTCTTCGGAGAGCAGGCCGCCCATGGCACCGGTATCGGCCTTGACGATTTTATAGTTTAAATCCAGGCGGTCAAAGATCCGGCAATAGGCATCGTACATTTTATCATATGCGACATCCAGCCCGGCTTCATCGATATCAAATGTGTACGCATCTTTCATGATGAACTCGCGCACCCGGATCAGGCCAAAACGCGGCCGTGTTTCATCACGGTACTTGGTCTGGATCTGGTAGAGATTATACGGAAAGTCTTTATAACTGCCGCCGTGCATGCTGGCTGCGACCGCAAATAATTCTTCATGTGTCGGACCGAGCACATACGGACGATTGTAACGGTCTTTCAAGCTGAACATATTGGAACCAAATGCATCCCGCCGGCCGGATCTCACATAGACATCTTCACTGATCAATGCCGGCATCAGCAGTTCCTGTGCTCCCTTGGCATCCATCTCTTCACGAATGATATTTTCGATCTTGGACAGAACTTTCTTGCCCATCGGCATGATCATATAAATGCCGGTACTGCTTTTTTTGATCATACCAGCACGTACAAGCAGATTGCTGGAAACGCTGTCTTCATCTTTTGCGTCTTCCCGCAGTGTATAAAAGAAACTTTCACTTAATCTCATTGTCTGTTCTCCTTTTTTCGTATCATCGCATTCTTTTCCAACGGTCCTTCCCAACGTATATGTACCACCTGCATCGGTCGGTTGCACATCGTCAGTTCGTTGCCGTCTTCATCCAGGATCTTAAGCATCTTTCCTTCCGTACTATACAATGACGGACCAAAAATCTCAAATGCTTCCTCTTTATAAAATTTATTCTTGACCTGTATCGTTGCCCGATGCTGCTCCAGTTCGCAGTCAATGACATATGCCACATATTCCTGCGTCACTGTCTCATCATGATCTTGGTACAGCTGTACATCACAGCCAGGGATCCCCTGATAAAAACCCGGACCGGTCATTCGATTTTCAGCTTTGGCGATCTCGGTCTTCGTTTTAGCGATCAGCGCTTCACTGGCTGTTCCATTTTTCATGATTTCATCGATCAAATGGCGATAGGCCGAAACAATCGTTGCTAAATAATATGCTGATTTCATCCGTCCTTCGATCTTCAGCGAAGCCACGCCCATCTTCATGAACGCTTCGATCTCATCGACGGCCTGCAGATCTTTGGAGGACATAGAAAACAGCCGTTCAGGATCACTTAATTCTTTGTTCCCGTCCATCAGATGATATTTCCAACGGCAGCTTTGGGCACAGCCGCCCCGATTGGCATCGCGCAAGGTCATATGATTGCTTAACACGCAGCGGCCGGAATATGAGATGCACATGCCGCCGTGGATAAAGACCTCGACCGGCAGAACATCAGCAGCGGTCATGGAACGGATCTGATCCATGCCGCATTCTCTGGCCAGCACTGCACGATCCATCCCCTGCTCTTTCCAGAATCGAATAGCCGATGTATTTGTGGTGGAATGCTGGGTGGAGACGTGCACTTCAAAGCGGCAGCCTAGGGCCTTGGCGCGGGACATCACATACGGACTGGCCGCGATGATGGCCCGGATCCCGATATCATCCAGATCCTTCAGATAGGTATCCAAACCTTCTAGATCTTCTTCGTGCGGCAGCATGTTTACAGTTACATGCACATGTGCATCATGAGCCGCTGCGAATTTCACCAATTCATCGATTTCAGATAATGAAAAGTTGCTGGCACGTGAGCGCAGAGAAAATTGTTTGCCGCCGACATAGACCGCGTCCGCGCCATACAGAACTGCGATCTTCGCTTTTTCTAAGTTCCCAGCCGGTGCTAATAATTCAATGGGTTTCATGACACGTCCTCCTTGGTCTTGCCGGATTTCTGGTAGTACCATTGATCACTGCCGGCAGTCGGACGGCCGTGCTGCGTATATGCCTTCAAGGTCTGAACGGTCCAGCCATCATCAAAAAACATGGAATCGATTCGGAAACGCTGAATGCCCATTTGTTTCAACTGTTCAAATTCTTGAAAGCTGGCGATCGGCACTTCACTGAAGATATGTGTGCCGGTTTCATCCTGCACGATCGGCATCCGATCGGTCCGTGTCTGTTCGATCAAATCAAAGCGGCGGCCATTGACATCCACATCTTTGTGCATGAAATCGAAGTAATTGGAAACCAGCGGTCTTCTTGAATACAGCAGCGAATAGTAACCGGAAAGCAGGACCTCAGCTCCTGGGACTGCCATTTTGCCGATCTCATCCAATGAAAGCTCATGAGCCAGGCTGACGGCCTGTATGCCTTGTTTTAAGTAAAACTGCACATCCAAATGATTGGTGATCAGGGTTTCCGGCTGATAAATCAGCAAGTGTTCCAGCTGCCGTTGTTTTGCCTCGTAAAGAATGCCCTCGTCGGCAAAATAGACACCGTCAATTTCCTGCTCCTGACAAATTTTCAGAAGCTTACGGACATTTTCCAGGTCTTCATCCATACATAATTTTAATGCGTTGATATACAATTTTAGACCGGCCGAATCACATGCCTGTTTCCATTTTGGAATCTGCTCGAATGGAGCGTACTGCAGACTGCGGATCGAAAGATCCTGTACACCGATGATCACCGCATCGGCACCGGCTTTTTTCAAGTCATTCAGCCGGTCGATCGAATGAATTGTTGTCAATATCATATAATTCCTCATTAGCTTTATTATTCTATCATAGATGCCGCAGAATAGCGATTCGATTCGAGTCGTTCTTAATTTCTTCATCATATTGAAATTCAGCAATTCATCAAGCAATAAATTGATTATTATTGATATCAATGTCAATATTTTTAATTATTTTCTACACGCGTGTTTTTAATCGGTCAATTTTAACTTTTATATAATTTATTTCTGGCCGAAATGATGTTCATGCACTATAATGAAGATAGAAGAGAAGGAGGAGAAAGCAATGAATCAAAAACAATTTGACAGAATGCACACCGGCAAAGGGTTTATTGCCGCATTGGATCAAAGCGGCGGATCGACCCCGAAAGCACTGCGCGCCTATGGCTTAAGCGATGATGCTTGGCACAATGATGATGAAATGTTTGATTTGGTCCACCAGATGCGCACCCGAATCATGACATCTCCTTCATTCACGAGCGACCGGATCCTCGCAGCTATCTTATTCGAAAATACCATGGATCGGAAAGTTGAGGGTCAGTACACAGCGGATTATTTATGGAACACCAAAGGCATCATCCCGATCTTAAAGATCGATAAAGGCCTGAAAGATGAGGAAAATCATGTTCGTTTGATGAAACCGATCCCTGGTCTCGATGCGACATTGGAACATGCCGTCAAGGACCGCCACATTTTTGGCACCAAGGAACGTTCAGTCATTCTCGACTATGATGAAAAAGGCATTGCTGCCATCGTCGATCAGCAGTTTGAACTGGGAATGAAAGTATGCGCACACGGCTTGGTTCCGATCCTGGAGCCAGAAGTTGACATTCACAGTCCGCATAAAGCAGAATGTGAAAAACTGCTGCATGATTTGATCATGAAAAAACTTGGAACGCTCGGCGATGAAAAGATCATGTTTAAACTGACCATTCCAACTCAGGCAGATTTATATACCGATGTGATCGCCGATCCGCATGTTGTCCGGGTCGTTGCCTTGTCAGGCGGATATTCACAGAAGGAAGCCTGCGAATTATTGAAACAAAACCATGGTATGATCGCCAGCTTCTCACGGGCCTTTGCCCAAAATCTGCGTTACAATCAGACAGATGCAGAATTTGATGCTGAAGTAAAAAAAGCAGCCGATCTGATCTATGATGCTTCGATCAGCTGATCAACAGAAAAAGCGAGCTCAGCTCGCTTTTCTTATGCCAATTTCTTTAACAAATCAATGCATTCTGCTTCTGTATAAACGGTATGATCGCTGCACGGTCCTTCGTTTTGCCGATGTCGGTTCAAATGGATCGTATGCAGGCCGGCCGACTTTGCACCGACCATATCAATATCATAATTGTCACCGATATAATACCAGTTTTCTGCCTTGTCTCCTAGTAGTTCCAGCATTT
This sequence comes from Catenisphaera adipataccumulans, assembly GCF_014202755.1. GTDB lineage: Bacteria > Bacillota_I > Bacilli_A > Erysipelotrichales > Erysipelotrichaceae > Catenisphaera > Catenisphaera adipataccumulans. The sequence goes on along the minus strand of NZ_JACHHK010000007.1, from coordinate 18,893 downwards.
TTAAGAATACGCGCGGATCCGGTTTTGCATATCCCAGCTGTGTACTGGTAAAGATATGATCTGCCGGTATTAATTCGGTTAATCCGGCCGCTGCCAGTTTCTCACGCTGGCGAGTATTGTCACCATTGGTCAGGATGGCGATCTCATCGGTCGTAGTCATGAAATAGGTCCGATAGAGATCACTGATCTGGATGTGATCCTGGGCTTCTTTATATCGGCGAATAAATTGATCAAGGTCAATGCGGCTGACATCGACATGCAGATCTTCCATCGCCAAACGTAAACGGCGGCGCATGATCTCATCATACGTGATCTTGCCGGCTTGCTGGAGCGGAAACAGTTCTTCATTGTATTTTCGTGTCAGTAAATAGAACTGATCTTTATCGATCGGTTCTTCGATCAGTTCATCGACACAAACATCCAACGGTGTCTGTAAATTATATAAGGTGTTGTCAAAATCAAAGGCTGCTTTCATTCTCTTCCAACTTTCTTAAGTATCGTATCAATTCTTCTTCCGTATAAACTACATGATCGCTTGCCGGTCCTTCATGGGCATGGTGCCGATTGAAATGGATCGTATGCATGCCGGCAGACTTGGCCCCTTCCATATCATTGACATAATTATCCCCAATATAGAACCATTCTTCCGGCTCTGTCTGCATCCGGTGACAGACGATCTGGAAGGCTTCAGCTTCCGGTTTGGCCGCACCGATCTCGCCGCTGGTAAAGACATGGTCCGGTGCAAAGTAATCAAACACGCCCAAGGCATTCAATTTCATGCGCTGATGACTGTCTTCTCCATTGGTCAGAATGGCCAATTCAGAGTTCGTATCCGAAAAGTATTTTTTATAGATGTCGCTCAGTTGGATATGATGCTGCTCATATCCATAACGCTCCTGGAAATCACAGGCTTTCTCCAACGTCATCGGAATGCCGAATTCTTCCGCTGCTTTATAGGCGCGGTAAATGCCGCTGTCATCCACAGTAATGATGCCGTCCTGCAGCAATTGATAGACCTCATCGCCGTAGCCGCGATAACATTGATAAAATGCGGATAGATCGATTTTACCAATATTCGGCAGTTCATGCCGGACCGTGCGCAGAAAGGGTTCCTGCAGATCATACAATGTATCGTCACAATCAAAACAGAATTTCATGTTGGTTCCCCCGTTCTTATTGTAACAAAAAAGGAATCGCATTGCGATCGCAACACGATTCCCAAAAAGGAACGAAGAGAATTATTCGTCTTCTTTTGCCAGGCTCTGCAGTCTGTGATGACGGCGCATCGCATCCTGTTTTGCCTCTTCATACAGAGCTTCTGCTCCTTCGGCTCCTTTTAACTTAACCAACTGAGCGAAACGTGCTTCACGTTTCATGAAGGCTTCCATCTTGCTGTAGTCAGGTTCTGCAGAATCGATCGTCAGGTGCTGTTCCTTGCGCGGATCGTAACGATACAGATCTACATAACCGCAGGCAACGGCTTCCTTCTGTACGATCTGATGGATTCCCAGACCGCCCTTGATGTGGTGCTCAGCACATGGTGCATAAGCGATGATCAACGAAGGTCCGTCATAGCTTTCTGCTTCCTGGAATGCCTTCAGAGTCTGCATCTTGTTGGCACCCATGCAGACGCTGGCAACATATACATGACCATATGTCATGGCAATCTGACCCAGGTCTTTCTTCGCAGTCGATTTACCGCCGGCCGCAAACTTCGCGATCGAAGCACGCTGGCTGGACTTACTCGACTGTCCGCCGGTGTTGGAGTAAACTTCGGTATCCAGTACCAGGACATTGACGTTGACATCGTTTGCCAATACGTGATCCAGTCCGCCGTAACCGATATCGTATGCCCATCCGTCACCGCCGATGATCCATACGGAACGCTCTACCAGGTCGGCTTTTGCCAAAGCCTGTACATCCGCGTTGGATTCTTTTGCGGCTAATTCACGGATCGTCGGAGCGATCTCACGCTCTGCATCACGATTGCCCTTAGCAGCCAGATATTTTTCAAATGCGGCTTTCAGTTCCGGAGCAACCGTATCCATGTTATCTTCGATGGTCTTATAGATTTCAGCCATCTTGTAGTTCTGAGCCAAAGCCATACCATAACCGAATTCAGCGTTATCCTCGAACAAGGAGTTATCCCAGGCAACACCTTCGCCGTCTTTATCCGTTACGAACGGTGTACTTGGCGTTGCACCGCAGTAAATGGAAGAGCATCCGGTTGCGTTGGCGATCATCATATCTTTACCGAACAGCTGAGATGCCAGACGATAGTACGGAGCTTCGCCGCAGCCCGGGCAGGAACCCGAAACTTCAAAGTACGGCATCAGCATCTGGCTTCCCTTGATCGTTGTTTTCGGGAACAGATCTTTCTTGTATTCTGTTTCTTTGAATAAGTAGTTTGCCAAATCATCCTGATCAAGCATCGAGTGAACATCGACCATCTTCAAAGCCTTCTCCCCCTTCTTGCCCGGACATTCGGTTGCACACAGGCCGCAGCCGACACAGTTCGACGGCGAAACCTGAACACGGAAGTTCAGCTTCTTATCTTTTACGCCCATAACTGGAACTGTTTCGAATTCCTTCGGTGCGTTGGCAACTTCTTCATCCGTCAAAGCGAATGTACGGATCGTTGCATGCGGACATACGAACGAGCAGAAACCGCATTGGATACAGTTATCCGGATTCCACTGCGGAACCATGGTCGCAATCGTACGGTGTTCCTTAAAGGAAGCATTCGGATGCATCGTACCATCCAGTACATCAAACTTCGTAAAGGCGGATACTGGCATATCGTAGCCTTCCAGTGCATTGATACGGCCAGCATATTCATCCCAGTACGGATCGCCGGTCATTTCACGCAGCTGACCAAACGGCAGATCTGCCCAAGCCGGATCGACCGGAACTTCGACAATTCCATCTTTTCCGGCATCAATCGCTTTGTAGTTTAACTCTACGATCGCATCGCCCTTGGAGCCATAAGACTTCTTCGCGAATTTCTTCATCAAATCAACCGATGTATCCAACGGCATGATCTGCTCGTTCAATGCGAAGAATGCCGACTGCAGGATCGTGTTGGTACGACGGCCCATACCGATTTCCTGAGCGATCTTCGTCGCGTTGATGATATAGAATTTTGCATGCTGCTGAGCCAGACGTGCTTTCAGACGGTTCGGCATATGATCAACGATTTCGTCTTTGCTGAATGTCGTGTTCAGTAAGAACGTGCCGCCTTCCTTCAAGCCGCGGGCAACATCATATTTGAACATATATGTATCCAACGAAACGGAAATGAAGTCCGCGTTGTTTACATAGTAGGTTGCATGGATCGGTGATTTACCGAAACGCAAGTGGCTGCGGGTAACGCCGCCGGCCTTCTTGGAATCATAAGCAAAGTAACCCTGTGCATACTGATCCGTGTTATCACCAATGATCTTGATGGTGTTCTTGTTGGCACCGACGGTACCATCGGATCCCAGACCCCAGAACAGGCAGGAAGTTGCATCGCTTTCGATCTCGTAGTTCGGATCGACCGGCAGCGATGTATGTGTAACATCATCATTGATACCGATCGTGAATCCGCTCTTGATCTCGTCTTCTTTCAGATAATCAAATACGGCCTTGATCTGGTTCGGCTGTGTATCGTGAGAACCTAAACCATAGCGTCCGCCGACGATTTCGATACCGCTTCCGTTCAAAGCAGCCAATACATCTAAGTACAGCGGCTCGCCGATGGATCCGGTTTCTTTTGTGCGGTCCAGAACTGCGATGCGTTTTACGCTCTTCGGCAGCACAGCCTTCAAGTATTTAACGGAGAACGGACGATACAAATGAACTTTGATCATACCGATCTTCTCGCCTTTTGCGGTCAGATCTTTGATGACTTCACCGGCACATTCGCTGGCAGAACCCATCACAACGATCACACGCTCTGCATCCGGATCACCAACATAAGTGAACGGTGCATACTCACGGCCTGTGATCTCGCTGATTTTCTTCATGTAGTCAGCGACAACATCCGGTACAGCTGCATAATGCAGGTTTCTTGCTTCCACGCCCTGGAAGAAGATGTCATCGTTTTCGTTGGTACCGCGAGTAACCGGGTTCGTATGCGGTCCCATAGCACGCTTACGGAAAGATTCCAAAGCGTCATAGTCGATCATATCCTTGTACAGATCTGTATCAAAGACTTCGACTTTGTGCACTTCGTGGCTCGTACGGAAACCATCGAAGAAATGCAGGAACGGTACCTGACATTTGATTGCTGCTAAGTGAGCAACACCGGCCAGATCCATTGCTTCCTGAACCGAGTGGCTCGACAGCATGCAGATGCCGGTCTGACGCACAGCATAAACGTCTTCGTGGTCACCGAAGATGTTCAGCGAACGGCTTGCCAAAGAACGTGCAGCAACATGAACAACTGCCGGCAGGTTTTCTCCGACCCACTTGTAAATGTTCGGGATCATCAACAGCAAACCTTGGCTGGCAGTGAATGTCGTTGCTAATGTTCCGCCTTGGGAAGCACCGTGAACGGCACCGGCAGCACCGGCCTCAGATTCCATTTCGGCGATCTTTACGACGTTGCCGAAAACGTTCTTACGGCCCTGGCTGGCCCAAGCATCCATTGATTCCGCCATCGGAGACGACGGCGTGATCGGGTAAATACAGCTCATTTCCGTCAGCGCATAGGCGTTATGGGCGGCGGCAGTATTACCATCCATGGACATAAATTTTTTTGCCATTTTTTAAATTCCTCCTTAAATATGGTCATTCATACCGTAATAATTATACGAGGAATATCGAACTTTTTAAAGGCCTTTCATGTGATTTTTTTCACTTTGTGCCTTTTCGGCGGTTTTCAAGAAATTCAAATCACTCAACAAATGTGAATAGTATGTTATAATACTATGGAATTGAGGTGGAGATTTCATGTTTTCAGCGTCCCTTTATCCGTTAGTCACGGCGCTGCTGTGCAATATCGTTGCACAATGTGCTAAAACCATTCATTATTATTATAAGTCCGGACATTGGGATCTGCATTGGGTGATTGCCAGCGGCGGTTTTCCGAGTTCGCACTCATCCACTGTGACCGGTCTGGCCATGGCCATCGGTATACAGGAAGGATTCAATTCAGCCTTATTTGCGGTCACGGCCGTCTTCGCATTCATCGTTATGTATGATGCCTGTCACGTCCGTTACTATTCCGGCAAAAACATCGAATTGACCAAACAGCTCGTCAAAGGCCTGCAGGAAGTTTCCGGCATTCAATTCGATCAGCCGATCTATAAAGAACAGCTGAAAACCATACTCGGACATAAATTTGGTGAAGTAGCCGGCGGTTTTGTGCTCGGCTTGATCATTCCCTTGATCTTAACACCCTTATTTTTGGGATAAAGGAGGATTTATATGGCAGAAGAAAAAAAAGAATTCCAGCTTCCAGACAAAGATGATGTAGAAGCATGCATTGAAAAAATACGTCCGTATATACAACAGGACGGCGGTGATATCGCCTTGTTGGGAATCGACGAAAATGCGGTCGTATATGTCGCCTTCCGCGGTGCCTGTGCCGGCTGTATGATGGCAGCGGCCGACTTCTCCGGCGGGATCAAAGCATTGATCCTGGATGAAGTACCGGGCGTCAAAGACGTCATGTTGGTGCAGTAAAAAATAACCCGAAATCGGAAGTTCCGGTTTCGGGCTTTTTTTATCGATGCAGGATCACATCAATGAAATACGGCAGCTGGACCTGCCACCATGGCCAGTCATGATAAACATCCGGTCCCCAGAAATCCGTCCAGGCATGGATGCCTTTTTTATATAGAATATCCGCCAAATGCCGCAGTTCTTCCTGGGTTTGCTCTTCCCATTGTCCTTGGCCGACGCAGAAAATAAGACGCGACTGATTGTATTTTTCAATATATGGATGTTCGGCCGGCATATTGGATAAATACGCCATCGGATTGTTGAAATACGTGTAATCGTCATGATAGCCGCGATAGTACGGTTCCATCTCATAAATGCCGGATAACGCCAACAAGGTATCAAACGTATCCGGATAGCGAAGCATCAAATTGGCGGCATGCGTTGCGCCCATGCTTGCGCCCGTTACCATCAGTTTTTCCTCTTTTGGTTTACCTGCTTTTTCTAAAACGCTCGGCACCAATTCATAGATAATATAATTGATCCAGTTTTCATGCTTGCGGATCCAATCCTTGGTTGGTTCATATTGATTGGACCATGTTTCCGGATCGATGCTGTCGCAGGCGATAAACTGTATTTCGCCGTCCTCGATCACATCACGCACTGGATCAAACATGCCGTGGTCTTCCCATTCATAAAACCGATTATTCTGGGTCGGAACGACCATACATATTTTTCCGGCATGTCCGTACATCTTAAATTCCATATAACGATTCAGATTTTCTGAATACTCTCTAAAATAGCGAATTTGCATGCTCTTACCTCATTCTACTTTCCTCTTACCGTATTATAAAATATTTTTTATAATTATTGTATAAGAAACTGATTTGCCTTATAATTATAACGATTTTCTGTGCAAAGAAAGAGAGTGACAATATGTCAGAAAAAGAAAAGATCTTAAACATTGCCGTTATCGCCCATGTTGATGCCGGAAAAAGTACTCTGGTTGATGCATTCCTGCGTCAAAGCGATGTTTTCCGCGATAACGAAGAAGTCGTTGACTGTGTCATGGATTCCAACGATCTGGAACGTGAACGCGGTATTACGATTTATTCAAAAAATTGCTCCGTTATTCACAACGGTGTAAAGATCAATATCGTCGACACCCCAGGCCATGCGGACTTCTCCAGTGAAGTCGAACGCATCATCCGCACCGTCGATACGGTCATTCTGCTGGTCGATGCCAGTGAAGGCCCGATGCCACAGACCCGTTTCGTGCTGTCCAAAGCATTGGAAATCGGCTTACGCCCGATCCTTTTGATCAATAAGATCGATAAAAAAGATCAGCGCGCCGAAGAAGTCGTCGACGAAGTCTATCAGCTGTTCCTGGATCTGAATGCCACGGATGAGCAGCTGGACTTCCCGATCTTATATGGTGTGGCCCGCGACGGCATCGTTCAGTACGATCTCGACACACCAAGTGACAACATCGATCCGCTGTTTGATACCATCCTGAAACACTGTGATGTTTATCCAGATTTAGATGACGAACCAGTACAGATGCAAGTCAGCGCCCTGGCCTACGATGAGTACATCGGACGTCTGGGCATCGGCCGATTATACAAAGGTGTTCTGAAACAAGGACAGACGTATATCCGCTGCAATCAGCAGGGCCTGGAAGAAAAAGAAACCATTTCTAATTTGTTTGTCTACAAAGGTTTATCCCGGACCAATGTCAAAGAAGCGCACAGCGGTGATATCGTCGTGATCGCGGGAATGCCGGATATCAGTATTGGTGATACGATCTGTGATCCGGAGGCCATCGAACCGATGGAGCACATCCCGATCGAGGAACCGACCTTATCGATGAACTTCCATGTCAACACGTCCCCGTTTGCCGGCCAAAGCGGCAAATACGTCACCAGCCGAAATATCAAAGAACGTCTGGAACGCGAACTGGAAGTCAATGTTGGGCTGCGCGTCGAGCCGACTGACAGTGCGGACTGCTTTAAAGTCAGCGGCCGCGGTGAGCTGCATATCTCGATCCTGATCGAAAACATGCGCCGTGAAGGATATGAACTGGCGGTTTCAAAACCGGAAGTCATCCTGCATGTCGATGAAAACGGCAAAAAAGTTGAGCCGGTCGAAGAGGTCGTCTGCCTTGCTCCGGAAGAATACCAAGGTACGATCATCAATAAGCTGAATTTACGGAAAGGTGTCATGCAGGATATGTCGGAAGAAAACGGATATGTCCGGATCACGTATCTGGCACCGACCCGCGGTCTGCTGGGTTTCCGGACCGAATTCATCAATGACACCCACGGCGAAGGCACGCTGGTCCGCCGGATCTCGGGCTATGAACCATATAAAGGCGAAATTCATCAGCGGATGCAGGGTGCGATGATCTCAACTGAAACAGGTACCGCTATGACATACGCATTATGGAATCTGCAGGAGCGCGGTACGTTGTTCATTTCACCGCAGACCGAAGTCTATGAAGGAATGATCATCGGAGAAAGTTCGAAAAACATTGATTTGGACGTCAACCCGCTGAAGAACAAAAAACTGACCGCGATCCGTTCCTCCGGCCGCGATGAAGCCATGCTGCTGACACCGCCGCGCGTCTTCTCTTTGGAAGAAGCTCTGGAATGGATCAACGATGATGAACTGGTCGAAGTAACACCCGATGCGATCCGTTTGCGGAAAAAAGGTCTGACTGCTATGGACCGTCGGAATTTATACCGCCAGAAAATGGCCCAGAAAAATCAATAAAAAATGGACCCCGAATGGGTTCCATTATTGTTTCATGATGACATCGGCAATTTCTGCCGGTGTTTTTTGATGAGTATCGATATACCGGACGGATGCGTCGAGAAATCTCTTCTCGGCCTGGTCTTCAGCGATACGTTCATGAATCTGAACCTCTGTCAGACCACGGTCGTGCAGACGTTGGAACTGCTGCTGCGGATCTACTTCCAGATAGAACCCGCGGCAGGATACCTGATCTTTGATTTTCTGATATCCCTGCGGCGTTATCACTAAAACATGTGTGCCTGGTTCTATGCAGGATCCATAATAAGCTGAATCAAACGACTGCCACTCGGCGAACGCATGTGCATCGATCATCTTTTGAAAGGTTTCCTTCGATACAAAATGATAATCTGCACCGTCTTTTTCTCCTGCTCTTTGCGCCCTTGTCGTATAAGTGATCAGGCGCGGAATGTGGTAGACTTCTGCCAAGATTTTTGCGATCGTTGTTTTCCCGGATGCTGCCGGGCCCATGATCAAGATCAGGCAGTCAGATGTAGGTTTCACGGACATAATCATTCAGGATACTTAAAATACGTACCAATGCTTCACAGTCTTTTTCACCGATTTTATCCAGCAATTTATTGAGCCGCTCACGATGGATCTGTAATTCATCGTAAAAGTGATTTTTCATCGTATCGGTCATTTCAATATATACGGTCCGGCGATCCTGTTCGGAACGAATGCGGCGGATCCAGCCTTTTTTTTCATACCCTGTCAGGATCTGACTGGCAGCGGCCGGTGTGATATTTAAGTGATAAGCCAGCTCGGAAACGGTCACGCGATGATTGTCATGTTTTTGATCAATATACAAAAGGATCTGTAAATCACGGATGTGAATATTCTTGATGGGTTTTCTCGTCTCCCGGGTAAATTCCATCAAAACCAATAAAGATTCATCCACTGCTTTTAATGTGTCTTCTCTAGTCATAGTTTACTTCGCCTCTCATTTAAGTACCTTAACAATCTACACTCTATTCCAAGTGTTTCAATTTGCCAATGGTCTATAAATCCTTTTTAACTAAAGTGAATCCGTGATAAATGATAATTATTTTTGTATTTGATGAAAAGATGAAAATATAAAAGATTTCAGTGACTTACTGCCCATTTTTCAGCAGTAAAATATGTCTGAACCGTATCTCAAATGGAGTTTAATGCTCATCATCAAAATACTTTCAGTCTATTTTTCTTTGGATTTCTTTTTTGTCCATACAATCGCCGCAGCAGCAAAAAGCAAAGCAATACATATGTGTACCCACCAAAGGGATGCCCCTTTTTTCCAGTCCTGCAGTCCGCTGCAGAGCCAAAGCGCGGCCAGTACCCAAAGGACAGTGATCCAAAAGGTACGATTATGAGACATCTTTAGTTTTTTCCTTCTTTAATTTCCATTCAAAGAAATAATAAATGATCACACCGATCACCAAAGCGCCGAGTGAAATAAATGAATTTCGCATATCCGTCGCAATTGTGTAGGCAATCAAGATGATTTCAGCTGCTAAGTAAATATAGACAATTGGTGTCCAGACACGGTACGGCCGATGTACATCCGGGAATTTTTTACGGAAGACAGGAACGGCCAAAACGGTTAAAGAATTAAAAATCAAAGACGTAAAGGCAACCAAAATTGTTAGATCCTGCAGCGTATTAAAGCAGACAAAGATGATCGCCATGATCGTCTCGATCACAAATCCAAAGACTGGTACGCCTGTTTTCGGATTCAATTTTCCAAATGCTTTCGGCCAGTGTTTTTCTTGTGCCAAAGCGTAATACGTACGCGGTGGTGTCCAGAGGCAGCCGTTTAACGAACCAAACATCGCAAATACCATGCACAAGGTAACCAAAATGCTTCCTAAATTGCCCAACAGGTTTTTCGTCGCCAATGTTCCTAAATATAAATTGCCGTCGGCTAATTCTTTTGTGATCACATCAAGCGGCAAGATCCGGTAAATGACAAAGTTGAACAGTGTATAAAGTAAGGTAATACCTGTCAATGAAATGATGATCGCACGTGGTAAATTCTTTTGCGGATTCTTCATTTCTTCCGATACCAGGTTGATATTGGTCCATCCTTCATAAGCCCATAAAGAAGCCATGATGCCTAGGGCGATCATACCAATGGTATTTCCGCCGGTAGCTTCTTTTACCGCCAATGACAAATCAGGCTGGACATTGCCCATGAACAGACCCAGCACGATGATGATGATCAAAGGGATCAATTTGGCAGCCATCGAAATATTTTGAAGGATATTGCTTAATTTCACGCCAAAGCAGTTGTAAATGCTTAAGGCAACGATCAAAATGATCGATGCGATCTTGATTTGCATATCCGACATTGTATTTCCAAACAGAGCGGTGATCAACGCAATGGATATTGCCGCAGAAGAAGCCGGATCGGAAATCAGAAATAAACTATACCCGTCCAGTGAACCAATCAGAGGATGAAAGGCCTCAGACAAATAATAGATGTTGCCGCCTGCTTTAGGAAATGCGGCACCCAATTCCGCATAGCAAAGTCCGCCCAGCAAAGAAAGAAAGCCACCGATGATCCAGCAGAGCAGAGCGAGTCCTTCACTCATGCCAACATACTGAAGTACATAAGAACCTAAATAAAAAATTCCTGATCCAATGACAATGCCGCCAATGACACTGATCCCGCCAAATAAACCGATTTCCTTACGAAAGCCGTTTTCACTGACTTGATTTTCTTTTTCTTCCATATGCTTAATTCTCCTTTGTGATCAATGGCTTATGATCAGCCAGTTTTGGGGTACCGATACGCATCGAATTTCCGCCGGCGCCAGGTACCAGACAAGCTTGACACGCTTCTACATATCCACGTAAAGTCATATAGATCGCAGCGTCTGCGTCATCCCAGCCATATGCATTTGCCAGAAGACGACGCATTTCTTTATAGCCTGCACGAATGGCCTCATCCGTTGTTTTTCCATTGGTGTTGACATACCAACGTGTTTTTGTCTCGATGACCGGCCAGTTCAAGGCAAAGTTTTTGATCAAATGCAGACGAACCAAGACTTCGCCGGCAACTTCAAGTCCGGTCCCGCAGACTTCACCGTCGCCCATCGTGGCATGCAGATCGCCCAGCGCCAGCAAGCCGCCCTCGACACGGACCGGTAAATAAACCGTTGCACCTTTTGTGATCCGGCGATTATCCATATTACCGCCGCCGTTAAAAACACACATCGTCGGCATGGGTTCATCGTTGTCTGCCGGCATGCCGATCACGCCGATCATTGGTTCCAGCCGCCACGTCACATCGTGAAAAGTAACGGTGTTATTGTGGATCGGCAAAATACGGATTCGCTCTTGATCTGCAGCCAGCGGATAATGGTTGTGTCCATTTTCAACCACGCCGTGATCCTGGACCCGAATATCCAGGATCTCAACCGCCACGACATCACCCGGCTGAGCTCCATTGATATAAACGGGGCCCGTTGCCGGATTGTTCGGCGTTTCATCCGGGAACTGTTCCGACATAGCCGCATTCTCATTCGTCACCATGTTCTTGTAACAATCTTGTGTATGAAATAATACCAATTCACCGTCGTCGGCATGAACTACAGGTGAATTTTTTCTAGAAATTTCATACACGACATCTTGATCTTGTAACTCTTTCATACTGTACCTCCTTGACTATATGCATAAGCACAGAGCCCTGACCCTCTCTTTGACAGCAATCACAAAGACAGAATTTCTGGATTCGTCTGTGCTGCATGCCATTTGATCAGCATAAGTTTGCCCGATCTCCGCCATAAAAGGAAAAACCTGCGAAACCCTCAAAAACATCGCATTGCGTTTGTTTCATCAGTCCCGCAGGATTGGTGGATCCAGCAATTAAAGTTTCTGCTCTACATCACTCAGCTGTTTCTGAGTCAATGCCAGCTGTTCCTGGTACTTAGCCAGTTTATCTTTTTCCTGCTGTACTTTTTGGGCTGGTGCCTTATTGACAAAGCCCGGATTCTTCAGCATGCCGGAAGCACGTTGAATTTCTTTATTCAAACGGTCGATTTCTTTCAACAGTTTGGTCTGCTCTTCTTTGTAGTCGACCAAATCGTTCATCGCACATGTCAGTACCGCATGTTCAATGTTGCGCGAAAGCAGATCATCGGAATGCAGTTCGGCTTCATTCTGCGCATGGCACATCTTTGTCAGGATCGCCTGCGCATCATCAGATAAAGCGATGAAGTCGTTCTGATCGGTCCGCAGCGAAACGGCAATATCCTTTCCTGGTTTGATGTTATAGGTGGATTTGATCTCGCGGACTGCTTCAATGGCACTCATCACCATCTGCATTTCTTCGATTTCATCCTGTGTCACTTCAAAATCGATGTGCTCCGGCCATGTCTCGACATTCAGGCTTTCTTTGTCATGCGGCAGATCGAGGTAAATTTCCTCGGTCACGAACGGCATGAACGGTGAAAGGAATTTCAAAATATCGATCAATACCGTATACAGAACGGCTTTCGTGGAAGCAACGACCTTCGGATCTTCACTGAACAAAGTCGCTTTACTTAATTCAATGTACCAAGAGCAGAAGTCGTCCCAGACAAAGCTGTATAATTCGTTGCCGACCATGGCCAGTTCATAACGATCCATGTTTTTGGTCACATTTTCAAGGACTTCATTCCGGCGGGATAAGATCCATTTATCCGCACTGCTTAATGTTTTGGTATCCAATGTCGGACGCTCATCACCGACTTGCATCTGAACATAGCGCGCCGCATTCCAGATCTTGTTGATGAAGTTCCAGGAAGAATCGATCTTGGTCTCATCGTAGCGCAGATCCTGTCCTGGTGTGGAGTTCGTCGTCAGGAAGAAGCGCAGCGCATCGGCACCCTTCTCCTGAATGACATCCATCGGGTCAATGCCGTTGCCCAATGATTTGGACATCTTCCGTCCTTGATTATCACGAACCAGTCCATGGATCAAAACGTCTTTGAACGGACGGTCATGCATCGCAAAACGGGTCTGGAACGCCATACGGGCAACCCAGAAGAAAATAATATCGTAACCAGTCACTAAGGTATCTGTCGGGAAATATCGTTCCAGATCGGCAGTCTTTTCCGGCCAGCCCAATGTTGAGAAAGCCCACAGACCGCTGGAGAACCAAGTATCCAAAACATCTTCATCCTGCTGCCAGTTTTCCGGATCTTTTGGATCTTCCATGCCGACATAAATCTCACCGGTCTCTTTGTTTGTCCAGGCCGGAATGCGGTGGCCCCACCATAATTGACGGGAAATGCACCAATCTTCAATATTTTCCAGCCATTGTGTAAACGTTTTTTCAAATCGTTCCGGAACGAAATGGATCTTCTGATCTTCGATCTTTTGATTAGCCAGCACTTCTTCTGCCAACGGTTTCATCTTGACAAACCATTGTTTGCTCAAATAAGGCTCAACGATGACACCGGTCCGCTGTGAGTGACCGACCTGATGCATATGTTCTTCAATATGATCGACAACACCGGCTGCTTCAAAGTCTTTGACCAGGGCATCACGGCATTCAAATCGATCCATACCGGCATACTTGCCGCACATTTCGTTCATCGTACCATCCGGGTTCATGCAGATCGGCATATCCAAATGATATTTCTGTGCTAAAGCGAAATCGTTCGGATCATGTGCCGGTGTACATTTCATGACGGCTGTACCAAAGGACATATCAATATAATCATCGGCCATGATCGGCAGCGCTTCTCCGTTGGCTGGGTTGATGGCGTGCATGCCGACTATGTCTTTGTATCGGTCATCATCCGGATGGACAAAGATTGCCTGGTCGGCAAACATCGTTTCCGGACGTGTGGTCGCAATGACCAGCTCACGGCCGTTTTCGACAATTTTATATTTGAAATAGAACATGTGGCCTTTGATTTCCTTATGTTCGACTTCGATATTCGAAAGCGCCGTCTTGGCTTCCGGATCCCAGTTGATGATGCGCTCGCCCTGATAGATCAGGCCTTTGTTATAGAGGTCCACAAAGACTTTACGGACCGCTTTTGATAATCCATCATCCAATGTAAAACGTTCCCGTGTATAATCCAGCGATAAACCAAGCTTGCCCCACTGCTGGCGGATCGTTGAAGCATATTCTTCCTTCCAGTCCCAGGCCCGTTCAAGGAATTTTTCACGGCCGATATCATAGCGGGAAATGCCTTCTTCCTTTAACCGCGCATCGACTTTTGCCTGCGTCGCAATACCGGCATGATCCATGCCCGGCAGCCAGAGGACGTCATAGCCTCGCATGCGTTTGTAGCGGCATAAAATGTCCTGGATCGTTGTATCCCAGGCATGGCCGAGATGCAGCTTTCCGGTTACGTTCGGGGGCGGAATGACCACACAGTACGGTGTTTTGGACATGTCCCCTGCCGTAAAGTATCCTTTCTCGATCCACGTTTGGTAACGGTCTTTTTCTACGGCTAAATGATCATATTTAGCTGCCATTTGTTTTCCCATTCGATTCATCCTTCCTTTCAAAGAAAAAGAGCACATCCGATATAGGACGTGCTCTGACGTGGTACCACCTAACTTTGCTTAAAAAGCCTCATTCACATAACGCCGTGTCCGCGAGTTTTCTTACTGATCTTTTCAGAAAACCTGTTCCCAGACTACCTTCGCTTTTTGAATCTGTTCTTTTTCACCAGCCAAGAACTCTCTTTGAAGCATTCAGAAAAGTTACTCCTTCTTTTCACCACATTTAATAACAGTTTATAAAAAATGCCGCGAAATATCAAGCTTTTACTTTAATAAATGCATGCACGATTCAATCCGGATACCTTTGTTCAGATCCAGATTGTCGCGGTTTTCTGCAATCAATTCGTATGTAATTTCGGTTGCTGCTCTGACACCATCAATGATCTTGCCGTCTTCCAGCACATGTGCCAGGAATACAGCAGTAAAGATGTCCCCTACGCCTGGGATATTCACCGGGATCTTGGTATATGGGACAGCTGTAATTTCATTGTCATTGCCGTTGTATACAACGTTGGCCCAGCCGTTCTCATAAGGAACGCTGGTCGCTACGACCGTGCGGCAGCCTGACTGACGCAGCTGATTCAGAATGCCGGCCATATCTTCTTTGGTTGCATTTTCCGAATATGGTGTGAAGGTCATGTAACATGCTTCTGTATAATTCGGAATGACAATATCGGCAACCGATGACAGTCTTGTCATAATGGAAATTGTTTCACGGGAGATCCCGTTGTACAGTTTTCCCAATTTGGCCATGATCGGATCATAAAGGATCCGGGCCTTGCTGCTGCGGCAGAACTGAAGGATCAGGCGCAGCTGATCTTCGTTGGAAACATATCCAATGCAGACGGCGTCAAACGAGAAGTTCAGCTCTCTCCAGACACGCATTGTATTGACCATATACTCCGTCGTGTCCATTTTGGTGAATTTTCCATAATCCATCGTATTTGACATAATGGCAGTCGGCAGTGCATAGATATCATACCCATAATGAGAAAGTACCGGCATTGAGACTGATAATGCTACTTTTCCGACCCCTACATATTCACTAATGAGTAGTATTTTTTTTGCCATGATCAACTCACCTACCTATATATCATCCTATAAGGCTTTTTCGGCAAATTCAGGATGGTAAAAAGCATATCCGAAGATATGCTTTTGCTCACACGCTTTTATCCTAAATACGATTTTACTGTTGCTTCAACTTCATCCATCGTATCTTTTTCAAGACATTCAGCAGCTAATTTCTGCGCTTTTTCAAATGAAGTCGAGTTGATGATCTTACGTGCCTTCAGGATCTGCGTTGCACTCATAGAGAATTCATCCAGACCTAATCCCAGCAGGATCGGCGCCGATACCGGATCACCGGCCATCGCACCGCACATGCCGACCCAGCGGCCGTGTTTATGTGCGCCCTTGATCGTATTGGCAACCAGACGCAGGATGCTCGGGTTCATTGGCTGATATAAGTACGATACGTACTCAGACATACGGTCTGCCGCCATCGAGTACTGGATCAGATCGTTGGTACCGATGGAGAAGAAATCTGCATATTTCGCAAACTGATCGGCTAATACAGCCGCAGCCGGGATCTCAACCATCATGCCGACTTCGATATCATCTGCAACCTGAACGCCTTCTTTGATCAGGTCCGCTTTGACTTCTTCGTAAATCGATTTTGCTTCACGGAATTCCTTCACTGTTGCGATCATCGGGAACATAATGGCTAATTTACCGTAAACAGATGCACGGCACAATGCACGCAGCTGCGTACGGAAAACATCCTGTTCTTTTAAGCACAGACGGATCGCACGATAACCCAGGAACGGGTTCATTTCCTGCGGGAATTCATAATAGGACAACTTCTTGTCACCGCCGATATCCAATGTACGGACAACGACACGTTTGCCATTCATTCCTCCCAGAACTTGTTTATATGCTTCAAACTGCTCATCTTCTGTCGGGAAGTGATCGGAATCCATATACAGGAACTCCGTACGGAACAGGCCGACACCTTCGCCGCCGTTCTTCAGAACGCCTTCTACATCCTTGAAACCGCCGATGTTTCCGGCTACGTCAACTTTGTGTCCGTCCGGTGTGATCGTTTCCTGATTGACAAGAACTTTCAGTTCTTCTTTTTCTTTCAGATAAGCTTTTGCTTTTTCTTCATATTTTGCGACCGTCGCATCGTCCGGATTGACTTCTACCACACCGTCCAATGCATCCAGGGCAATGGTATCACCAGTCTTGATGGCATCCAGCAGGCCCGGGCATCCGACGACAGCCGGGATCTCCAAACTATTGGCCATGATGGCAGAATGCGAAGTTTTACCGCCGATCTCGGTTGCGAAACCTTTTACGTATTCATTCAGCTGTGCCGTATCACTTGGTGTCAGATCATGAGCAACAATGATCGAATCTTCGGAAATGCTCGTCAGATCCGGAATTTCCAAGCCTAACAGGTTGCATTTCAAACGGAATGTCACATCCTTGACATCGGCTGCTCTTTCGCGGAAATAGTCATTATCCATGCTTTCGAACATCTGCACCATCTGCGTAGCAACCTGATCCGTTGCATATTCGGCATTGACGCTGTCGTTCTGGATCATGGTCTTGATCTGTCCGGCTAATTCCGGGTCATTGGCCATCATCAAGTGAGCATCAAAAACTGCCAGTTCTTCTTCTGCCAGACGTTTCGAAGCACGCTCTTTGACACCTTCGATATCTTTGGTCGTTTTTGCCAAAGCATCTTCAAATTTTTTGATTTCTTCGTCTGCATTTGCGGACTTTTTCTCGATTACAACTTTCGGTGTTTCCAGCTTATATGCTTTCGCTACCGCAATTCCGGCACTTGCCGCAATTCCTTTTAACATTATGAATCCTCCTATGTACTCTATGCGAAAAAATCGCTTTCATCCGATAAAATTTTAACACTTTTTAGTATGCACTTCAATGTTCAACGATGAAATTGGATGGACCAGAACATGATTTCATTGCATAAAACAATTCCGGTCATAAAATCGGATCCTATAAAAAATACCGCTTTCTTTTCTGAAAACGGCATTTCCTGTTTATTTATTTTTATAAAAAATATATTTTATTTCACCCAGATCTTACGTAACGGGATGCTGACGGCCGAAGAAACCAAGCAGCATACGACGGCTTCGATCAAACCCTGGACGCCAACCAAAGTGATGATGAACATCAGTGCATTATCGACATTTAATGTTGCTGCCAAACTCTGCACATAGTCGCAGTTATAAAAGAACAGCACTAAAAAGCCCATAAAGAATACCGTATTCAAGACGGCAGTCATGAGGCCTGTCACAAAATACGCCGGTTTACTGTCTTTTGTGCCTTTCTTGGTCATCGCCTGGAAGATCAAACCGGCCAGCCAGCCTTCCAGGACACGCGCTACGACCGTGACGACAAACATGCCGCCCGGGCTGACCGCAAATAAGGCAGTCCCCATGGCACTTCGGCCGACAGCCGCACTGTAGAAGCTTGTCAAACCGAAAGCCAGTCCAATAATGGCTCCGTCTGTCGGTCCCAATACCATGGCTGCGACCGCAACCGGGATCGTCAGCAGGCTCATCGAAAGCGGTCCGACTTGCAGATAGCCAAGCGGTGTCAGCGACATCACCACAACAATGGCAATCAATAATGCCAGCGCCGTCATCCGGCGTACATTCGAATTTTGTTTCATTTTGTCTCCTTTACTCTTGTTTCAAACGAATACAATGTAAAAATAAATAAACATCGGGCCTTGGATTCCTTACAGTCCTTAGGATCTGTATGAACAGCCTTGTTCTGATTATACTCTTGCAGCGGTGCCGGCGCAAGAAAAAATCCGGGTCATTCTATACTTTAGTAAAGGGGTCATAAATTTTTCTGTCCCTTCATTTTGTCTTTACCTAAAGGGAATCTTAATGGTTTGCTGATCAGGCGGAATT
>NZ_JACHHK010000006.1 GCF_014202755.1 Catenisphaera adipataccumulans | reverse complement strand
CAAAAAAAACAGTCACCATAAGATGACTGCTTTGCTTATTGTGATTCTTGTTGCGTAAAACGTTCGTTTATGACCCGTTAACTATAGTATAGAATCCGGGTCACTTGACCCGGAGATTTCCGTTATTCTTCTTTCGATGCTTCAATGATCCGTGCCGAAATATTTTCCGGTACCGGATCATAACGATTCATCTTCATCGTATACGTGCCCAATCCCTGCGACATACTGCGCAGATCCAGTGAATACCGCAGCATTTCTGCCAATGGTACCTGGGCTTCGATGATCTGAATATCATCCTGCGGCGTCATGCCCAGAATCGATCCGCGGCGCTTATTCAAATCGCCGATGATCGTGCCTGTATATTCATCCGGAACGGTAACCGTTACATCCATGATCGGTTCCAAAAGAATCGGATGTACTTTCTTCATTGCATCTTTGAAAGCCAAATGAGCAGCCATCTTAAATGCCATTTCACTCGAATCGACATCGTGATATTTACCATCCAGCAAGGTCGTTTTCAAGTTGACCATCTTATAGCCCGCCAGCGGCCCGTTCATGCAGCATTCCCGCAGACCGGTCTCGACCGCCGGGAAGTATTGTTTCGGCACCGCACCGCCGAAGACTTTCTCATCAAATTCCATCTCTTCGCTGTCTGGGTTCGGCGCAAATTCGACAAAGACATGTCCGAACTGGCCATGACCGCCGGATTGTTTCTTATGACGGCCTTCCCCAATATCCTTCTGGGTGATGGTCTCCCGATAGGTTACTTTTGGATCCTGCGTCGTAACATCGACTTTGTATTTATTTTTTAATTTTGAAAGCAGGACATCCAGGTGCTGGTCACCGATGCCGTATACAACTGTTTCTTTGGTTTCCTTATTGTTTTCGACCTTAAAGGTTGGATCCTCTTCAAGCAGGCGGTTCAAGCCGTTGGACATCTTATCTTCATCGTTCTTGGATTTCGGATAGATTGCCTGACCGAACATTGGCTCATCAAAATGGATCGGATCCGCGATCAATAATTTATCTTTCTGACACAGTGTGTCATTGGTCTTAGTATTCTGCAGTTTCGTTAACGCACCAATATCACCCGTAAACAATTTTCCGACACCGGTCTGGTGTTTTCCTTTGATGATATAAATCGTGCTGATCTTTTCCGGATTGCCGTTATTCGCGTTGTAGACGACCGAATCGCTGGACAATACGCCGCTTAAGACCTTCACATACGAAATACGTCCGACAAATGGATCGACAATCGTCTTAAAGACTTGTGCCGTCAGGACTTCGTTTTCGTTGGTCAGCAGTTCGACTTTTTCACCATTCGGTGTGGTTGCCGTATACATACCACGTTCTGAATAAGTCGGGAAATAATCGACGATCAGATCCATCAATCGGCGGATGCCGATCATATTCGTGGCACTGCCGGAATATACCGGCACGATCTCACCATTGCGGATTCCGATCCGCACGCCGCGCGTCAATTCTGCATCGGTGAACTCCTCACCGGAGAAGAATTTCTCCATCAGTTCATCATCGCCCATGGCAACAGCTTCCGCGATCTGATCTTTATAGACATCAACTTCATCTTTCAGTTCTTCCGGGATCGGCTGCGGTACGTTCTCATTGGCTTTTTCACCTTTGTAGTACCAAGCCTTATTATGCAGGATATTGATCGAACCGACGATCTCACCATTTTCTTTGATCGGCATTTCAAACGGAATGATGTTCTTACCGAATGCTTCACGCAGCTGATCATAAGCGGTATTGAAATCCGTTTCCGGATCATCCAGTTTATTGATGAAAATGATGGCCGGTTTCTTGCTTTCGACAGCGGCTTTATAAGCCAGTATCGTTCCCGGTTCTGTAATATTCTTCGCGTCTGCTACGATCAAGGCACTGTCGCCGACCGCAAAGCCGGCCTGTTTTTCACCGACAAAATCCAGATAACCCGGCGTGTCGATGAAATTGATCTTGCAGTTTTCCCATTCGATCGGAATGACGGTCGTATAGATACTGATGCCGCGGCGGATCTCTTCGCTGTCGAAGTCGATCATGCTGCTGCCGTCGCTGGTCTTTCCAAATCGATCCGTTGCTTTCGTATAGTAAAGCAAGGCTTCCATGACAGCGGTTTTACCGGCACCGCTGTGGCCGATCACACTAACATTGCGTACTTCTGAACTTAAATAATCTCTCATGATCCCGATCTCCTATTTCAATAATGGTTCCAACTGCGGACGGCAGTATTCTCTGACATAATCCAATGCTACGTTGCCTTGTTTATCTTCCATGTCTTTATCGGCACCGAAAGCCAACAACTTTTCAACCAAGCTTGGATAACCGCCGTACGCGGCACGCATCAATGCTGTACATCCATTATTGTCAAATAGGTTCACATCGGCATTTCTTTCCAATAAAATACGAATTGTATCACGTTTAAAGGCGATGCTTGCTTCCATCAGCGCCGTACGTCCGACTTCGTCCTGCGCATTGATATCTGCTCCGGCATCCAACAGTACGTTGACACAGCGGTCACGGCCTAACAATGCCGCACGCATCAGTGCTGTCCGACCGCGGTCATCTTTGGCGTTGACATCCGCCCCGGCCTGGATCAAAGCGATGCAGATCGTCCGGTTGCCCTTCTTGGCCGCACCCATCAAAGCAGTTTTACCTTTATTATCTGTCATATTGACATCTGCGCCGTTGTCGATCAACAGCTGCACGACTTCCTTACGGTCACGTTTCGCTGCCCGCATCAAAGCGCTTCGTCCGTCTCCGTTCTGATAATTGACATCTGCCCCTGCTTTAATTTGAGCAGCTGCCATCGGGAAATCACCATTTGCACATGCATCCCAGAAAACTTTGTTAAATTCTTGGTCCATCATAGATTCCTCCCATCTTATTAAGTTGTATGATGTTGTAAAAGAAAAACCGGAAAACGCCCGCAGTCATTCACCGGTATATCTCTTGAAAAGAGTAAGTAAAATGTTCAAAATTATATACAATTCGTACTTGAACTTTTGTCATTTTAACCACTCCTTTATTTAACTAAGTCCATTATAACGAATCCCCTAAAACAATCAAATCAAGTACCAATTAGGACAAATTTATTACAGTTTTAACCAACTAGACAAAAGATTCCTGTTTTTTTATAATCAAATGAGGGAGGACTGTATGATCAAGATTATTTTTTTCGATATTGACGGCACGCTCCTGCCTTTAGCAGAGCGTAAAATTCATCCCCCGGTGGTGCGGGCCCTGCAGAAACTGCACGAAAAAGGGATCCTGCTGTTTTTGGCAACCGGCCGGCCGCCCTATGTCGTACCGAAATTTCCGGAAATCGAATTTGACGGAGCGATGTGCTTCAACGGTCAATATTGTTTCAACCGCAAAGAAACCGTATTTTCTCAGCCTTTGGATCCGCGCGACATCTGTCGAGTGATCGACAACGCCAAAGCCCTGAACAAACCGGTCCAGCTGGCATCCATGAATCGGATGGGCTGCAACTTCTTTGATAAAGACCTGGATGAGTACTTTTGGATCGCCGGTCAAAAAATGAAAGTTGTCGACGACTATGAAGCACTATTCCATGAAGGTATTTATCAGATGATGGTCCCCGGCACGGCTGAGCACGATCCGCAGCTGCTGAAAGGCTGCCCTACGCTGAAAGCGGCGCGCTGGTGGGACCGGGCAACGGATATCATCAATAAAAATTCTGGCAAAAGCATCGGCATGCGTCATATCCTGCATTATTACGGGATCCGTCAGGATGAATGCATGGCATTCGGCGACGGCGGCAACGACGTCGATATGCTTGAATATGCCGGCATCGGGATCGCGATGGGCAACGCGTTTGATTCCACCAAAGCCTGCGCGGACTACATTACCGATGATGTAAAAAAAGACGGTGTTTATACCGCCTTGAAAAAATTTCAATTGATCTAGCACAATGCGAACTCAACTTGTCCTTTGGACAAGTTGACCGCATAGCACAATACATCAACTTCCTGCCCCAGCGCAAACAATCGGTGACTGTTCTGTCCGATCAGGCACATTCGTGCTTCGTCATAGTCATAATGGTCGACCAGACTGTGCAGCGGCACCAGGCCCTCGACTGTATTATCCAATTCGACAAAGAAGCCAAAATTCATGACACCGACGATGGTGCCTTTGAATTTTTTCCCGATCCGTTTCGACATATATTCGGCTTTCTTATAATCATCGACGCTTCGTTCGGCATGAATGGCGTCTTTTTCTTTGAGCGAAACATAGTAACTTTGTTTCACGATCTTCGCTTCATCTTTGTGCACACCAATGCGGTCGGCATGTTCAAAATGATATTTCCTCAGCATCCGGTGCACCACCAGATCCGAATACCGGCGGATCGGTGAAGTAAAGTGACAGTATTCTTCCAATGCCAGTCCAAAATGGCCCAGGCACTTTGCATCATATCTTGCTTTCTGCATGGCCCGCAAAGCAACAAGCGATAAAACATCCTTCGCATGCGGATCTTCGATGGATAAAAGGAACTGCTGAATATCCTTGGCACTGACTTCGTCCGGATACAGATCGCAGGATTGATTCATGACCCTTGCGACAGTACAGATGGTCGCGGCCTTTTCCGGGTCCGGTGTCTCGTGCACACGATACATACAAGGCAGATGATTCTGATGCAGGAAGTTAGCAACACAGACATTGGCCTGGATCATACATTGTTCGATCATCTCTTCCGCAAAGCCACGTTTCTTTTCATAGATATCAACTGGAAATCCTTTTTGGTTCAGCTGAATGACAGCTTCTTTGGTTTCAAAATCGATCGTACCGCGCTCCTTGGCCCGTTCC
Source organism: Catenisphaera adipataccumulans (assembly GCF_014202755.1). Lineage (GTDB taxonomy): Bacteria > Bacillota_I > Bacilli_A > Erysipelotrichales > Erysipelotrichaceae > Catenisphaera > Catenisphaera adipataccumulans. The sequence goes on along the minus strand of NZ_JACHHK010000006.1, from coordinate 98,912 downwards.
TTCATTTTTAACGTCAGTTCTTTCAGATTTTCGATCAACGGCAGCACATCGGCATACTCTTCCTGCGCATCGGGATCACCAGCCATAACGGCATTGACTTTCCGATACGTACAGCGATGATCCGAGTGAATGACGGAGGGCATAATTTCATAAGCAATGCACCGTCCGTTTTGATCCATCTGCATCTTGCAAGTCTGTGTACAGCGATCAACATGCGGATTCAGCGAGCAGATGCCGTTGCTTAATTCAAACGGCAGCATCGGGATCACGCGGTCGCATACATAGATACTGGTGGAACGCAGATAGGCTTCCTGATCGATGGCGCTGCCTTCTTTGACATAATGACTGACATCGGCAATGTGAACATAGAGCACATACCCTTGTTCATTTTTCTCGATCGATATCGCATCATCGAAATCTTTCGCATCATCCCCATCGATCGTCACCGTGTACAAATCTCGGAAGTCGGTCCGTCCGATCCGATCATCTGGTTTAACTTCTGTTGGCAATTTTTCGACTTCTGCTCTGACTTTGTCATTAAATTCCATCCGCACTTTCTGTGTATAAAGCATGGTCGTGATATCGTTTCCGGCTTTCCCGTCATCGGGAATCAATTTGACCAATTTAGCCTGAAGCGGATTGGTATATGCTTCAATGGCCAGTACGGCTTTATCTTTCGGCCGCGGTTTTAAATCTTTCAGATTCGTAATTTTGATCGGCCGATGAAAATCGATGTCGCTGAAAAAAATCATGCCTTTTTTTGTCCGCTTGAACACCCCGGAGATCATTTGGATCTCGTGTTCATAGATCTTGACGATCTCATTCTTCTCCGGTGTCACATGCACCAGGACGACATCCCGATCGAACGCATTTTTGCCAAATTTCTTTTTTACATATATTTTTCCGTCGGCTGAAGTCACGGCGAATTCCCAGCGGGAAATATCTTTGACCCGGCCGACAAAATATTCCTCTTGCGTGATCAAATAATACGCATGGTGATCATTGTATAAAATGCGGCGTTCTTCCAGATCATTTAATGTTTGAATGAATTTGGTGAATTCTCTGCCTTCTTTTAAATGCAGCGCTTTTTCCATCGACCGCAGTGTCCAGCTGTCCTGGCGGTCAAACAGCGCCAGTATTTTATCTTCCATGTCTTTCCCTTCCTTCCGCAGAAAAAAAGGCCGGATGGCCTAGATTTTCAATAAATAAATGATAATGGCAAAAAAAGCAATGCCGCAGATCAGCGTCAGACGGCTGATGACTTTTTCCGGGCCTCTTTCTTTCTGCACAGCAAACAGGTTCAAGTCACCGCTGCCGGTGAAAGCAGCCGAAAGACCATCGGACTTTCCGCCCTGCAGCAATGTCAGTATGATGATCACACCTGCCAAGATCATTAAAATGATATTCAATGTGTTTTCCATATCATTCACCCTTTTCTATTCTTCGACCTTTTTCAGATCCAGGTACGGAATTTCTGTCGGGGTTTCCCGGCCGAATAAGATCAGCAGCACGGTTGCGACTTTTTTCTCGTCATCCATGCTTTCAACGGTGCCTTCCGTTCCTTCGAAAGCACCTTTCAGGACTTTTACCGTATCGCCGACTTTGAAATCTACGGCGATCTCCACATCGGTGCTGCCCAGACGGCGCAGGACACTGTCGATTTCTTCCTGCGGCACCGGGAACGGCTTCGCTCCCTTACCGCTGGATCCGATGAATCCCGTAACACCTGGTGTATTTCGTACGGCATACCATGCTTCATCGGTCATGACCATCTGTACCAGTAAATAACCGGAGAACAGATTGTGCGTCTTTTCGACCGGTTTGCCGTTCTTGATCTCAACTTCCTTTTCTTCTGCCACGATGATCTTGAAAAGATTGTCTTCCAGTCCCATCGTCGTAATACGACGTTCCAGGTTTTCTTTCACACGGTGTTCCTGGCCGGCATATGTATTAACAACGTACCATTCTTTTTTTAATTCCGGATTTTCTGCCATTCTCTTCACTCCTTATCCGAGGATCGCTTTCAGCATACCATTGGCGAGCAGTTCGCACAGAAAGAAATACAAACCAAATAAAATGGTAAACACGATGACCAAAGAACTGGATTTCATCAGCTGCCCAAAAGACGGCCACTGCACACGGCGCAGTTCACCGCGGACCTGACGGATCTGATAAACCCGCTTGGTCAGTTTATCTTCTGCTTTTAAATATTCATCTTCATGTTCCCGCTTTGCGGCCTTGCGTTCTTTTCGCGGAAGCGTCTTCAGATGTGCTTTAAATGCTTTATTGTCCGCTTTTAATTGTGCTAAAGCGGCTTTATTTTCTGCCTTTTCTTTGGCCTTGGCTTCTTTTTCTTCGGCTTTGGCTCTGGCTTTTGCTTCTTTATCTAACTTTTTTTGTTGTTTCTTCTCTTCTCTGCTTGCCATTTCGATCCTCTCCTATTTGGTTTCTTTATGTAACGTATGACGTCCGCACTTCGGACAGTATTTTTTTATTTCCAGACGCTTTGGCTGGGTCTTTTTATTTTTCGTGGTCGTATAGTTTCTGGACAGACATTCTGTACAGACCAAGGTAATTTTTTCCGCCATACCATCACGCTCCTTAACTCATAAAAATTATCATCTTTTCATTTATATGTCAATGTGCAGGAACCATTTTTTGATCTTCAGCAAGATATAACGCACCTTGCGGACCGAAATATTCCGCGCTTCGGCAATTTCCGCATTCGTGTAACCGATTTGTTTCAGCTTTAAGATCGAAATTTCATAATCAGTGAAATATAACTTCATCGATTTTTCGATTTCCAGCTTGCGGATCCCGACCATGACATCATCGTGGACGTTCATTCTGCGGTTTGGGATCGTTTCTGACACATAATGCGCGATATCCTCACGGACAAAGGCATCCAAATGAACCGTTGGATAATGCGCTTCAAGACTGTGGGACACATTATGTTTCGAAGCATCGATCACACGGTTATTCAGACAGTGAGAATAATACGTATCAAATCGAGTAATACGATCCGTGCGGCATCGATACAGGCAGTCGACCATCACCTGTCCGGAAAGATCCAGAAAATCTGCCAACTCTGATTCCTGATAATAGACGTTCAGTCGATTGCGGATCACGGTCATTGTCAAAGGTCGGAAATAAGCCATTAAATTCGGCAGCGCTTCAGGATCTTTTTGAAAGAAGAGATAGATCCATTCGTAATAATTGGTTTTCATGTTGCTCCTTCCGGAGCGAAAAAGTTATACAGGATTTCGTTTTGAATAAATTTCGTACAACACCACACCGCAGGCAACGCTCGCATTCAGTGACTGGATCGAACCTGCCATCGGTAACTTGACCATATAGTCACACTGCTTTTTGACCAACGGTGAAATTCCTTTGCCTTCTGAACCGATCACCAGTACCAAAGGTACATCATAAATGCCTTCACGATAATCGCGTGCCTGCTCCATGTCCGTGCCGACGATCCAGTATCCTGCTTTCTTGAGTTCTTTGAGTGTCTGCGATAAATTCGTGACAATACTCACAGGAACGGAATATGCTGCGCCGGTACTGGTCTTAATGACCGTCGGTGTCAGGCCGGCACTGTTGTGCTTGGTCAAGATCAGACCGTCCGCGCCGGTGCAGTCACAGGTTCTCAGAACAGCGCCGACATTATGCGGATCCTGCACGCCGTCCAACGCAACCAAAAGACCTGGGGCCTTGGCTTTCTGCAGCAGCTGATCCGGACTGTACGTCTGGATGTCTTTGACTTCACAGACGATCCCCTGATGGTTGGCATGATTGGTCATGCGGTCCAGTTCGCTGCGGCTGACGATCCGGCAGCTGAATTGTCCTTTTTTGACTTCATTCAGAATGCGTTTGTCTTTCAGGGAATCTTGGAGATAAATTCGTTTGATCCGATCCGGATCCTGTTTCAGATGTTTCCAGACGTTTTTTCCGTAGACTTTCATAGTTCCTTCCCCGCTGCTGCCAGCTTATCCAGACATTCCTGGAGGCGCTTTTCATGATGATACAGATATAAGTATCCAAGTACAGATTCCAGCGCAGTCGCTTTTAAATACGTCCCGACATCTGCATTTTTGGCTTTTGAATGAATTGTCGCGTTGCGGCCCCTGGCCAGGATCGTTTGTTCATCTTCATTGAAGAAATTCTCCGCCATCAGCTGATCGAGCAGATGGGCCTGTCCTTTGGCGCTGCAGATCCGCGCACTCTTCTTCTGCAGAACATCTGCTTTTCGATAGCCTTCTTTCAGCAGTTCTTCCCGAATACGCAGCGTCATGACCGCATCGCCGATCCATGCCAGACTGGTGGCATTTTCGGTGACGATCTCCATTATAGAATGCCCTTTTCCTGCAGCTGTGCACGGTATTGATCCGCTTTTTCAAAGTCTTTCGCCTTGACGCAAGCCCGCCACTGCTGATAAAGCTTTTTGTCCGCTTCGGTCAGCTGGACCGGTTCAAATTCAATGCCCAGGATATACAGCATCTTATTTAACGTATTTTTCAATGCGTTGACTTTGTTTGTATCAATTTCACGCACACGCAGTGCCTGGTTCAGTTTCTTAACTGTATCGAACACCACAGCAATCGCATTCGGTGTATTCAAATCGTCGTTCAAGGCCTCCATGAACGGCGCAAAGACTTCTTCATCAATAGCATCATCGACTGGTGCATCGGCCAGCTGCAGTTTGACATCTGCCTGACGAAGGACCGTCTGAATGCGTTTCAGTTCTTTTTCGGCTGCGGTAAAGGTTTCTTCGGATAAGTTCAGCGGTGCACGGTAATGCGTGCTGATCAGGATCCAGCGGATCTCATTGCCGCCGAATTTTTTGATCAGATCGTTGGCCCACCAGACATTGCCCAAAGATTTCGACATTTTCGTGCCGTCGATATTGATCATGCCGTTGTGGACCCATAAATTGGCCAAACGGGTATGATGCAGCGCTTCACACTGCGCGATCTCATTCTCATGATGCGGGAATTTCAGATCCAGACCGCCGCCGTGAATATCGATCAGATTTTTCTGAAAGACATTCTGGATCATGACCACGCATTCCGTGTGCCATCCCGGTCTTCCTTTAGACCACGGCGTATCCCACTGGATCCCTTGATCGGTGGCTTTCCATAAGGTAAAGTCCAGCGGGTTTTCCTTTTTGTCGTTTTCATCGATGCGGGCACCGACCATCAGATCTTCGATGCGCTGATGAGATAATTCTCCGTATTTCGGATCGGCATCCACACGGAAATAGACATCACCGTCCACTCGATACGCAGCTCCCGCATCGATCAGTTCCTGGATAAACGCAATGATCTGATCCATCGTTTCGGTGACGCGCGGTGTTACATCCGGCAGATCGGCATGCAGATCGCTCCGGACTTGGTTATAGGCTTTGATGTACTTGTCTGTAATTTCTTTTTCGCTCACATGTTGTTCAATTGCGGTATTGATGATTTTGTCGTCGACGTCAGTAAAATTGCTGACGTAAGTCACATTCAGCCCTTGGGCTTCCAGTGCCTTTTTTAATGTATCAAACACGGCAATCGGCCGGGCATTCCCGACATGCGGATAGTTGTATACGGTAGGACCGCAGACATACATGGAAACCTTGCCAGGTTCAATGGGTTCCAGCGGTTCGATTTTTTGGGTGTAGCTGTTATAAAGTTTCATTGTTCCTCCTTGTAAAAAAAGCATTCAAACGAATGCTTACTTGTCTTCTTTTTGATCCAGTTCCAAAGAGAGATCCCGGAATTGCTCCAGCAAGCTCGGGTCGATGCCGTCTTTCTTCATATTTTCAAGATAGACTTTATCCAGATCATTAACATCTTTGGTTAATTCATCTCGATCTTCGTTGGACAATACCGCCCGGATAGCCATGAAATCACTCCTTTAACTACTACAAGGATACTCTAAAACGACTAAAACTGCAACAAAAAAGGATGCCCGCAGGCATCCTGTATCCTCTGTAAAAATTATGCTAATTCAGAGAAGTATTTGATCGTACGAACCATCTGACTCGTGAAGGAGTTTTCGTTATCGTACCAAGATACAACCTGTACCAATGTGTTGCCGTCACCAGTTGCGACTGCCATTGTCTGAGTTGCATCAAACAGAGATCCGTAACGCATTCCGACAACATCGCTGGATACGATATCATCTTCGCTGTATCCGTAAGATTCTGTAACAGAAGCTTTCATCTTAGCGTTGATGTCATCAACAGTAACTTCGCCTTCAACTTCAGCAACTAAGATCGTTGTTGAACCTGTCGGGCACGGTACACGCTGAGCGGAACCGATCAGTTTACCGTTCAATTCCGGAACAACCAAACCGATAGCCTTTGCAGCACCGGAAGAAGTCGGAACGATGTTGACAGCGGCTGCACGGCTGCGGCGTTTGTTGCCTTTACGCTGCGGACCATCCAGGATCATCTGGTCACCAGTATAAGCATGAACTGTAGTCATGATACCAGATTTTACCGGAGCTAATTCGTTCAAAGCTTTTGCCATCGGAGCTAAGCAGTTCGTGGTGCAGCTTGCGGCAGAGATGATCTTATCATCAGCTGTTAAAGTTTCATGGTTAACGTTGTAAACGATTGTCTTCAGATCAGATCCAGCCGGAGCAGAAATAACGACTTTCTTAGCTCCTGCATCGATATGAGCCTGTGCTTTTGCTTTCGAAGTGTAGAAACCTGTGCACTCCAATACAACGTCTACATCCAGGTCGCCCCAAGGCAGTTTCGAAGCGTCTGCTTCTTTGTAGATTGTAATTTTTTTACCATCAACGGTAATGGAACCTTCTCCTGCAGATACAGTGTCTGCCAAAGCATACGTACCCTGAGTAGAATCATGCTTCAACAGGTAAGCCAGCATATCAGGACTTGTCAAGTCGTTGATTGCGACTACTTCATAACCTTCTGCTCCAAACATCTGACGGAATGCCAAACGTCCGATACGGCCAAAACCGTTAATTGCAACTTTTACTGTCATTTCAGTAATTCCTCCTTTTATATCAAGAATATTATATGAAACCATAAAAATTTTGTCAACGAAATCACGAATATATTAAGATTTCAAAGCGCTTAAAAGTTCGACAATTTGATATATTTTCTATCATGCTTTTGATAAAGAAAGTTTTTTATGACTTTTTTCTTCTTTTACGTCTTATAGGCAGCCAGAAAGAAACATAGACCTGTACGATTGTTTCACTTGTTCCACTCTGAATTTATTATACAATCATTTCCAGAATAAACCTGCTTAATTTTCCAGCAATAACAATTTTTCACAACATATAAAACAGAGATCTTTCGTAGTCTTTTTTAAAGCCCTGATTCATGATAAAATAATAAGAAAAAAAGGAGGATCCTATGCATCAGAACAAAATATTGGATTTATTGGAAAACGATGCAAGATTGACCAGTCAGGATCTGGCAGACATTCTGGACGAGGATAAAACCGAGATCGAAAAAGAAGTCAAATCGTTGGAAGATAATAAGATCATCTGCGGTTACCATACCGTCATCAACTATAATAAAGCCCAGCGGGATCAAAAAGTTATGGCCTATATTGAAGTCAACTGCTCCCCGCAGCGCGATGAAGGATACGACAAGACGGCCATGCGCATCGCCAACTATCCGGAAGTCAACACCATGTATCTCTTATCCGGTGACTGTGATTTTTTGGTACTGGTCGAAGGCAAGACCATGTTTGAAGTGGCCCGCTTTGTCTCGGACAAGATTGCTTGTGTTGAAAATGTGATCTCGACCAAGACTCTGTTTGTGCTGAAACAATACAAACAAAGCGGCATCCTGATCGCCAATCCGAAAAATGAAGAAAATGAAAGATTGGTCGTGACGCCATAATGAAAGAATTATCAAAAACTGTACAAGATCTGAAGCCTAGCGGCATCCGTAAATTCTTTGATTTGGCCAATACCATGGAAGGAGTTATTTCTTTAGGTGTCGGCGAACCGGATTTTGCGACCCCATGGCATATCTGTGAAAATGCCATTGAATCCATGTACGACGGTAAGACCCATTATACGGCGAACCGCGGTTTACTGGAACTGCGCCGGGAAATTGCAAAGTTCCATCGCGAACATTACAATCAATTTTACGATCCGGAAGACGAGATCATCGTGACTGTCGGCGGCAGTGAAGCCATCGATATTGCGATGCGCGCCCTGATCAATCCAGGCGATGAGATCATTGTCCTGGATCCGAACTATGTGGCTTACGAACCGTCGATCTTATTGGCCGGCGGCATCCCTGTCCACATTCAGCTGACGGAAGAAAAGGAATTTAAACTGCTGCCGGAAGATTTAAAAAATGCCATCACACCAAAGACCAAGGCGATCATGATCAATTTTCCAAGCAACCCGACCGGCGGTGTCATGACGTATGAAGACTATGAAAAACTGGTGCCGATCTTAAAAGAAAGCGGTATTTATGTCATCAGTGATGAAATCTATGCCGAACTGAGTTTTGATCAAAAGTTTGCATCATTGGCACAGTTCAAAGAGGTCCGGGATCAGATCATCGTCGTCAACGGTTTCTCCAAAGCCTTTGCGATGACCGGCTGGCGTCTTGGTTACACATTGTCCAATAAAGAAGTCAGTCAGGCCATGACCAAGATCCATCAATATGTGATCATGTCCGCTCCGACCGCCGCCCAGCACGCTGCCATCGAAGCGCTGCGAAACGGATACACCGATGTGCTGCGGATGAAAGAAGAATATCGGAACCGCCGCAATCTGCTGGTCAACCGCCTGAACCGTATGGGACTGCCGACGCATATGCCGCATGGTACCTTTTACGTCTTTGCGAACATTAAAAAATCCGGTTTATCCAGCGACGATTTCTGTGAAAAGCTTTTAAGCGATCAAAAAGTTGCCTGTGTGCCGGGTACCGCTTTCGGAGAAAGCGGCGAAGGCTTCATCCGAATCTCTTATGCCTACAGCATGGATCATATCAAGACTGCCTGCGACCGGATCGAAATTTTCTTAAAAAAACTGGGGATCGAATGATCCTCAGTTTTATTTTGCATAATATTTTCCCAAGAACGCTTTGGTCCGTTCATTATCGGAATGAAACAGCGCATCCGGTGTCGTGTCTTCTACGATGACACCTTGATCCATGAAGATCATGCGATTGCTGACATCATGCGCAAAGCTCATTTCATGCGTTACGATGACCATGGTCATTTTTTCCGCTGCCAGATTCTTGATGACTTTTAAGATTTCCAGCGTCAGTTCCGGATCCAGCGCACTGGTCGGCTCGTCAAAAAAGAGAATATTCGGTTTGATTGCTAATGCTCTTGCGATGGAAACCCGCTGCTGCTGTCCGCCGGAAAGCTGTCCCGGATAGGCATTCTCTTTATCAGACAAACCCATTTGGGCAAGCAATTCCCGTGCCTGCGCATACACTTCATCTTTATTTCGCTTCTGGATGCGGATCGGCGCATCGGTGATGTTCTTCATGACCGTAAAATGCGGAAATAAATTAAAGTTCTGAAAGACCAGACCGAAATAAGTCAGCGCTTCTTTGATTTCCTTCTTATCTGCATAGACGGCTTTGCCGTTTTTACTGGTCACCAATGAATGACCCAAATAGGACATGCTGCCGTCGTCCATCGTTTCTAAAAAAGTCGCACAGCGCAGCAAGGTACTTTTCCCGGATCCGGAAGGTCCGATGATCGAAACGACTTCACCGCGTTCCACTGAAAAACTGATATCTTTCAGAACTTCCGTAGATCCGAAGCTCTTTTTGATATGATTCATTTCCAAGACTTTCATCACGGTTCCCTCCTATTCGTAATAGCGCATTTTCTTTTCGAAGAACTCCATCACGTAAGCCACGATGAAGTTGAATACATAGTAGAAGATCGCCGCGGCCACAAACGGTATCATACTTTTGAACGAAGCGGCCAGGGCTTTTGCCATCGTGAACATTTCCATATACGCAATAGAGAATGCCAATGATGTATCCTTGACCAGCGTGATGATCTCGTTGGTCAAAGCCGGCAGGATGCGTTTGATGACCTGCGGCAGGATGATCACAAAGAACGTCTGCGGTTTACTGTAGCCCAGCACTTTCGCGGCTTCATACTGTCCTTTCGGCATGGATTCAATGCCGCTGCGGTAGATTTCCGCAAAATACGCTGCATAATTCAACGAGAACGCGATGATCACGGCAATTCCTCGGTAAGCCATAGAAATGGTCATATTAAATAAATAGTACGGCCCAAAATAGATCACCAGCAGCTGCAGCATCAGCGGCGTACCGCGCATGATCGAAATATAGATCTTAACAATATTGCGCAGCAGTGCATTTTTTGACATTCTTCCGAATGCGATGATCAGCCCCAGCGGCAGTGCAAACAACAACGTCAGGAAAAAGATCTCCAACGTTGTCCCCATGCCGCTGGCTAGCTGCTGAAATGATTCACCCAGTGTGATCGTACGTACACCCATAATACATCCTCCTTCATGGAAAAACCGGGCCGCAGCCCGGTTGTTTTATTCTCCGGCATCCAAGATGCAGACATTCTGACCGTCAAACCATTTTTCGCTGATTTCCTGGAATGTACCGTCCTTCACCATTTCCTGCAGAGCCTTCTGCACTTTGTCACGAAGTTCCGTATTTCCCTTCTTGAAACCAACCGCATATTGTTCCGATGAAATCTTTTCATCCAGGATCTTCATATTGTCTTTGCCGGCAATTTGATCCTGTGCAACATAGATATCCATCGCAACAGCATCGGCAGCGCCCGATTCCAGATCCATGATACCCGTATTGTAGTCGGCTACTGTCGTATAGTTGCCGAACGATTTCTTCAATTTCTTGTTTTCGCTCAAAGCCGTATCCGCACTTGATTCTTTCTGCGCCTCCACGTTTTTGCCTTTCAAATCAGACAGTGTGTTGATGCCCGAATCTGTGCGTACAACGACGACCTGTGAATTATCCATATACGGATCGGTCCAAGTATATTGCTTTTCCCGGCCGTTGATCGTAAAACCGTTCCAGATACAATCGATCGTACCGGAATCCAGTTCCATATCTTTCGAATCCCAGTCGATCGGCTGCAGCTTGATCTTCATATCCATGCGCTTGGCTGCTTCTTTTGCCAGATCAATATCAAAACCAACATAATTGCCGTCGTCATCGACATAACCGAACGGCGGAAAGTTCTGATCAAAGCCCACGACCAATGTCTTGTCATCATTATCGGATGCATCCGCCTGACTGCTGCTGTCATCCGAAGAGGAGCAGGCAGTCATCGTCAATGCCATACAAAAGCAGACAATGAATGTCTTTAATATTTTTGATACTTTCTTCATACGTTTCTCTCCCTATGCGATTATTCTAGCATAAACTGAAAGTCCTTTCAAAGAATAGAATGAAATTGTTTCATTCTTTATGAGAACGCGGATTGACCCGCCGTTTCAGTTCCTGCAAAATTTCGTTATTTTCATAACGTTTCATATTTGGGAAAGCCCGCAGCATCCGACGTCGGCCGCGGTTTTCAAGAAATTCTTTAACTTTTTCTTCATAACGCTCTTTGCGCTCCAGACGCGCAGCTTCCGCTTCGAGCCGTTTTGCCTTCGCAGCATCCTGCAGTTCCATTTTACCAAGCTCTGCTTGTACTTTTCCTTCCTGAACATGTTTTGCTGTCTCGAGCGTTGTATCTGCGATGACTTCGCTCATCACATTGCTTGGTGCCATCATCGACTGTTTCATGCGGCCCAGCTGCGTCAGTTTCTTATCCAGACCATTGGCCACACCGACGCTGACGATGAAATCGATCAACAGCAGAACATAAAGAACAGCCATGACCGGCCAGCCGACATCCGGAGAAATCCCCTGCGTAGTGTGTCGATCCAATACCGGATAGGCATAACGAACCAATAAAACGACACCGATGCCCCAGAAGATCGAAAATTTCAGGCAAATATACCCATGGAAATTAAACTTTTCATTTGAGTAATCCCACCACCGGGTGTGGAACTGTTTGTCCAGCAGCCAGCCGCCGATCAATTCGATCAGCGTGGTCAGGACCATTCCCCCCAGAAACAGCATCCACACCGGTGCATCAGATGTCGACGCGGAATCTTTCGGCAGCATGTTGGCCATGGCAATGACCGAAAGCATGCCGAAACCGTAAATCGGACAGATCGGACCGCTCAAGAATCCGCGGTTGATGACCAGCCCCTGCGTGATCGCATGAAATGCGACTTCCACGCACCATCCGATAAAGGCATAAACCAGGAAATCCATGCAGATTTCATAATATGTCATTCCAAAAATCATAATCTCACTCTCTCTGATGGTTTCATTTTATCATGAAAAAAGACCGTATCCAAACGGATACGGTCCAAATGTCTATTTACTGGTCAAAGCATCCATGGCTTTCTGGAAATTCAATGTCTTTTTGTGAGCATCATCTTTATCGGTACCCTTGACGCAATAATAGAATTTGCATTTCGGTTCGGTACCGCTCGGACGGACTGCGATCCAGCTGCCGTCTTCCAGATAATATTTCAGCACATTGGACTTTGTGAATCCCGTCAGCGGCGTCACTTTGCCGTTCTCGGTGATCGTACATTCTTGATAGTCTTCACTGCGGACCACTTTCACACCGTCAATTTCCTTCGGTGCATCGGCACGCAGATTGGCCAGAATTTCTTTGATCCGTGCCGCACCGGCCTCACCGGTCAGCGCAATAGCTACCTGGCTTTCTTCATAGGTGCCGTGACGGTCATAGAGATCATTCAGCACATCCACCAGATCTTTGCCGCGTTCTTTATAGTAGGAGCATGCCTCTGCCAGCATCAACAGAGCCTGCGGTGCATCTTTATCACGAACAAACGGTTTGATCAAAGAACCATAAGATTCTTCATAACCGAAGACATAATTCTTTTCATGAGATACTTCATATTTCGCAACTTTTTCACCGATGAACTTGAAACCTGTCAATGTCTTTTCTGTTTCAACACCATAGTCGGCCGCAACTTTTTCACCCAGGTCGCTGGTAACGACGGTATTGAACATAACTGGATGCTCCGGCATCAGGCCTTTTTCTTTTAACTGCGAGCAGATGTATTCGATCTCAACAGCACCGGACTGGTTGCCGGTCAGCACAACGTACTCGCCGTTGTGTTTTACCCCGACACCCATACGGTCGGCATCCGGGTCGCAGACCAAAATGATGTCGGCATCATAACGTTTCGCATAATCCAGTGCCATTTCATAAGCTCCCGGCTGTTCCGGGTTCGGCGTCGGTGTATTGGAATAATCCGGATCCGGCGTGCATTGCTCTTCGACTGGAATGCAGTTGTATCCCGTCAGCTTGAAGATATCGCGGACCGGAATGTTTGCGGTGCCATGTTCCGGACTGAATACGATCTTAATGTCTTTTTTCACATCCGGATTCAGCTGAATGCTCAGTACATGTTTGTAGTAATCCTGATCAACATCATCGCCCATGACGGTGATCAATTTTTTCTGCTCTTCCGTGCAGTTCGCGTCGATGGCTAATTCATCCTCAATCGCATTGACTTCCTTGATCACTGCATCGGCCAGCTTCGGTACCAGCTGGCAGCCTTTGTCATCGTACAGCTTGTATCCGTTGTATTCTTTCGGGTTGTGGCTGGCTGTGATCATGATGCCGCCGAAGCACTTATTATAACGAACTGCGAAGCTCAGCATCGGCGTCGGGCGCAGAGAGTCGTACACAAACGAACGAATATTATTTTTTGCCAGTAAATCTGCACAGTCAAATGCCAGTTCACGAGACATGTGACGATTGTCATAGCCGATCGCGATCCCTGCCTTGCAGGCATCTTCGCCGTTGGCCTTGATGTAGTTCGCATAGCCCTGCGTTGCTTTACGAATGGTGTGGATGTTGATGCGGTTGGTACCCGGACCCAATAAGCCGCGCATGCCGGCGGTACCGAATTCAATGGTCGTATAGAATGCGTCATTCTTTTCTTCCGGCGTCATGTTTGCCAGAGGTTCCTTATAACGAGCATCTAAGTTCGGATGATTGATCCATTTTTGGTATCTTTCTTCAACTAAAGACATAATTATATTTCCTCCTACAGTACTGAAATAATTATAACACTTTATTGTTAAACTGAAAACGATTTCAAACGCAAAAAAAGAGGACTTTCCGTCCTCTTTCTTACTTATTTCGATTGTAGTTGATCAAGCAGCCCGCTTCGACGATTTCTTTCTCATGTTCCGTCATTTCCGCAATGTATAAATTCAATTCCATCTCTTTGCCCAGAACATACGCTTTGATCTGTTTCATATCGCCGTGCAGTGCTTGCCGGATATTCGGCACATAGATATAATCACCAATCTCGAATTTTGGTTCCTCTTTCATCTGGAACGGAATCATGCCCCAGTTGATCACATTCGAGCGATAACGTTTTGTCGCATACTCGGTGCAGATGTTCGCCAGACCGCCTAAAACACGCTGACAGCTTGCTGCCTGTTCACGGGCGGATCCGTCGCCTGGCTTGACCGCATAGATCATGCTGCCGATTTCGATTGTCTTTGGATCGACATCCGGTGTAATGGCTTTGATCTGTTCATACACGGTTTCAAGTGCCGGCAGTGTGCCGTTTGTCCGGCTTTCTTCCAGTGCCCGGGTCGCTTTTGCCCGGCCGACATATTTCGGATCCCGGCGCGAGAGCGTAAATTCAGCAAGACCCAGCGGATTGGATCGATAGGACGACGTTTCACCGGATGGGATCAATTCATCGGTTGTCGTGACCGCGTCCATGATCTTGGCATCGACCCGCAGCAAAATGTTGTCCGCCAGCGGTTCCATGGCCGGCCAGTCTTTGATGTTCGGACCATAAACTAATTCGGTTTCCGGCTTCGGTGCATCAAAGCCATCGTAGATGCGGGATTGATATACCGATGGATCAAAATCATCTTCCGGCACTTCATAATCATCCGCAAATGCCGTAGCCGGTGTCAGCACGCCATGGTTCACGGCTGTTGCCGCGATCGAGCGTGCATCCATCAATGCAACGGCAGCCAGCTGATCATTGCCTGGTTTCGAACCTTCCCGGTTCGGGAAGTTCCGGGTCGTATGGCGGATGCTGAATTCATTGTTGGCCGGTGTATCGCCGGCACCGAAACAAGGTCCGCAGAAAGCAGTCTTCACAGCGGCTCCGGACTTCATCAATTCATAGATCGCGCCTTTGTTCATCAAGTCCATGAATACCGGCTGACTGGACGGATAAACTGACACATTGAAGACATCATTGCCGACCTGTGCATTTTTCATGATGTGCGCGGCTGCCATGACATTGCTGTAGTTGCCGCCGGAACAGCCGGCAATGATTCCCTGCTGAACATGGATCTTGCCGTCTTTGATCTTTTCCGACAAGCTAAAATGAATATTCGGATTGCCGGTCAGTTCTTTGGCGTGTTCATCGATCTCATGAAAGATGTCTTCCGCGTTTTCATTCAATTCTTCAATTTCGTAGACATTGCTTGGATGGAACGGCAGAGCGATCATCGGCTTGATGGTCGACAGGTCCACTTCTACGCAGCCGTCATAATAAGCAACATCCGCAGGATCTAGCTGCCGGTAATCGTTTTCCCGACCGTGCAGGGCTAAATAACGGCGCGTTTCTTCATCCGTCCGCCAGATCGAAGAAAGACAGGTCGTCTCGGTCGTCATGACATCCACGGAATTTCGGAAATCGGTCGACATGGAAGCGACGCCCGGACCGACAAATTCCATGACTTTGTTTTTTACATAACCGTTGGCAAAAACTTCTTTCTCAATGGCTAAAGCAATATCATGCGGACCGACGCCCGGCATTGGTCTGCCGGTCAGATAGATGGCGATCACGCCTGGGTAATCGATATCATAGGTATCTTTCAGCAACTGTTTGACGAGCTCGCCGCCGCCTTCTCCAATGGCCATGGTTCCTAAGGCACCATAACGGGTATGGCTGTCTGAGCCCAAGATCATTTTTCCGCATCCGGCCATCATTTCGCGCATGTACTGGTGAATAACAGCCATATGCGGCGGCACGAAGATACCGCCGTATTTTTTTGCCGCTGATAAGCCAAATACATGATCATCTTCATTGATCGTACCGCCGACCGCACACAATGAATTGTGACAGTTGGTCAGTACATACGGTAATGGAAATGTTTCCAGTCCGGATGCCCGTGCAGTTTGTATAATGCCGACATAAGTGATGTCATGACTGGTCATGGCATCGAAACGTTCTTTTAAATGTTCCATATCGTCGGTGGTGTTATGCGCTTTTAAGATCGAATAAGCAATCGTTCCCTTTTTAGCTTGATCCGGATCAAGCGCCGGATTTTGTTTCGCCGCTGAGGCCGGAACGATGTCTTTTCCGTTCAATAAAAAGATTCCTTCGTCATAAAGCTTGACCATATTCGAGTCCTCCTCATGTAATTATGTTCATTATACATTGATTGCCCCGAAAAATACAAAAAAAGCTTCTCCGAGGAGAAGCTTGATCTTGCCTGAATTAAGCAATGATTTTCTGTGCGCGAAGTACTTCTTCGATCGCAGCGATGGCTGCATCTTCGTCTTCACCGTTGCAGGAAATCGTGATTTCGGACTGAGTCGGGATACCTAAGGACATAACGCCCATGATCGACTTCATGTTTACTTCACGTCCCTTGAAAGCAACGTTGATTTCGCATTTAAATTTGCTTGCTGCGTTTACAACAACCGTTGCCGGGCGTGCATGCAATCCGACCGGATCTACTACAGTGACAGTAATTTGTTTCATTATGAATTCCTCCTATTGTTTTTTTAACACTATGTAAATTCTATTCCATTTTCATTCAGAAAACAATATCAAATTTACTTTTATTCAAACTTCCAAGATGAAATATTTTCGGTTTGACAGTTTTGAAGCAAAGACACCTGAGCCCCGTCGAAGCGTATGTGTAAAGGTGCCGTCATAAACTGCCGTATAGCCGCAGCTGGGTGAATTCCGTTTCAGAACAACGCATCGTACATCTGAATCCTTCAGCAATTTGTACGCTGCTTCTGCCCCGTCCTGGTACGCCCGCGTATAATCCTGACCGTCTTTGCCAATGACTCTGCGGCCGATGATCTCGCACGGAACACGCGGACAGGACAGACCGCCCATCCGCTCCGGACAGAACGGAATGATGTCATGTCCCTTCAGCAATTCGATCAATGGATCGCTGCGATTGTTTCCGCCGTCGTATTTACAGTTTTCGCCCAGCAGGCAGGCACTGACACCGATCTTCATTATTGGCTGACGAGTTCGTTATACAGCAGTGAATACGTCTTGGCACTGGCATCCCAGGATACATCCGTATTCATCGCGTTGGTCTGCAGCATATCCCAGTCTTCTTTACGGTTGTAGTAGACTTCGCATGCATAATACAGCGTATGGATCAGATCGTTGGAATCATATTTCTCGAAGCTGAAGCCATTGCCGCTCTTTTCATATTCGTTATATGCGTTCACGGTATCTTTCAAGCCGCCGGTCTCGCGGACAAATGGAAGCGTACCATAGCGCATGGAGCATAACTGAGAAATTCCGCAAGGTTCAAACAAGCTTGGCATCAAGAACAGATCGCTGCCGGCATAAATACGGTGCGCCAGGGATTCATTGTAGCCGTAATAGAAGCAGATCTTGCCTTTGTTTCCGTTTTCCAGATCACGGAACTTATTTTCGATCGGTGCTTCCCCGCTGCCTAAGATCGCCAGCTGGATTGGTGCGGCACATAATGCATCCAATTGCTCCATCAGCAGATAGAAACCTTTCTGCCAGGTCAGACGGCTGACAACGCCGACCAACATAACATCCGGATTCTGTTCCAGACCCAGCTCTTCCTGAAGAGCCAGTTTATTCTTCCGTTTCTGTGCTTTGACATTGATCTTATCGTAATGATACGGGATCTCCGGATCCGTTGCCGGATTCCAGGAATTGGTATCGATGCCATTGACAATGCCCCACAGATCGTATTTACGCATGTTCAATACGGCTTCCAGATGTTCGCCGTACTGCGGTGAAAGGATCTCCTGTGAATAAGTCGGTGACACGGTCGTCACTTTATCGGCATACAGGATTCCGGATTTCATGAATGAGATACCGCCGTCAAATCGAACGTTGCCGTTATCCAGCAGATAATACGGCAGACCTAAGCAGGAATCCAGCATTTCCGGGCCGAAGTTGCCCTGATAAGCCATGTTATGGATCGTGTAAACGAAACGGATCGCATTGTATCGCGGATCGGAATCATGCGTCTCCTTGACCATGCACGGGATCATGCCCGACTGCCAATCGTGGCAGTGGATGATATTCGGCCAATAATTCAGCTGATTCAGCATTTCAATGACTGCTTTCTGGAAGTAGGCGAAACGCTCACCGTCATCCTCATAACCGTACAATGTATCGCGTTCAAAATATCCCTGATGCTGGATAAAGAAGTAGCAAACATCGCCGACCATTGTCGAGAAGACGCGTACCGGTACTTCGTGATAATTGATCGATACGGTATATTCGCAGTCAAAATATAAATCATCAAAGTTATTTTCGGCAATTTTCTTATACAAAGGGATGACGACCTTCACTTCGTGACCCCGCTGTGCCAGAGCCTGCGGCAAAGATCCGACGACATCCGCCAGACCGCCCGTCTTAACGAACGGCAGCGCCTCTCCGGCTACCATTAAAATTGATGCCATTAAACATTCTCCCTTCTTGCAATATATAAAGGCTCGTCAGGAGTACCTTCCAGATCCTTTTTATGAATGATGCGGCAGTATTTGTCCACAATGACATTCTTTAAATGTGCATTATCCGCGATCGTAACTTCCGGACAAATGACGCAGTTTTCAATGACAGCGTTCTTTCCGATCACACAAGAACGGCCGACGACCGAATTCTTCACTTCGCCGCTGATCTTGCATCCGTTCGAAATCAGTGAGCAGTTCGCATGTCCGTTGTTCAGATAAATCGCCGGTGCTGTATCTTTCGACTGCGTATAGATGGCCCAATCCGGATCGATAAATTCTTTCATGTTTGCGACATCCAGGAAGGCCAGATTACTTTCAAAGTAAGACTTCAGATCGTTGACATAGAAGAATTTTCCGCGGTAGTTGATGGCACGGATATCTTTTTCTTCGCACAGATCATTTACAATGTCCTTGAACCAATACATCGAAGAAGTTTCACGTGCACGTGTTACCGCTTCTGCAAAGATTTCTTTGGACATGATATATGTCTGCAATGACAGAGCACGGTTCTTATAGTTTCCTAAGTTGCGTTCGATGCTCAGCACGCCCTTCTGACGGTTCAGCTGCAGGACATCACAGCCGATATAGCGCTCTTTTGCATCGTCGACATTCTGGTACAGAACCGAGATATCTGCACCGCTTTCAATATGCTGATCCAGCAGATCGCTGTAATTGGCTTTATTGATGATGTTTGCCGGTGCAATGATCACATAGTCGCACGGTGCGGATTTGATCGAATGCAGATTGCCGTAATAGCTTTCTACATCCGGTGTAGTCATACTGCCTTCTGCATCAAAGATCGGAATCAAACTTAATGAACCGTGTTTGGAATTAATATTGTACTGACGTCCGCGGCCGATATGTTCGATCAATGAACGCGGATTACCATTGATGTAAACCTGAATATGATTAATGCCAGAATTGGTCATATTCGAAAGCGGAAAGTCAACCATACGATAACGTCCGACAAAGCTGAATGCAGCGATCGGGCGAAATTTCTGCATGCCTTGTACATGCACTGTGGAATCGTTATACGAAATAATACCTAATGCGTTTGCCATACTACTCACCTTTCTTTACTCGTTTCGAAATCAATTCGATTTCTTGGCTGGATAAAGAGCCGACAACGGCTTCAGCATCGATTTTCACGTTGCCCGCAACAATCGCACGATAAACCTTTGCTCCTTTTCCGACTTTTACGCCCGGCATCAGGACCGACTGCTGTACATCAGCGCCTTCTGCAACTTCGACACCGTTGAATAAAACGGAATCCTTGACGTTGCCGCTGATGATCGCACCCTGGTTGATGTATGAATGTTCAACGTTTCCGGTCGGGCTGACATAATGAGGGAAAGAAGGAACATCTTCCGTATAGATCTTCCAATTTTTGTCGTCTAAGTTCAATTCATTATTTTTATTCAGCAAGTCCATGTTGGCTTCCCACAAAGAATCGATCGTTCCGACGTCTTTCCAGTAGCCTTCGAACTTCCATGCGTACAGCGCTTTGTTCTGGCTCAAGTAAGAAGGGATGATGTCCTTACCAAAGTCATGATGCGTATCTTTCTTGTTTTTGTCATCCATCAGTTCCTTGCGCAGCAGCTTCCAGTTGAAAATGTAGATACCCATCGAAGCAAGGTTGCTCTTTGGATGTTCCGGTTTTTCTTCAAATTCGACGATGCGGTTGTTTTCATCGGTATTCATGATTCCGAACCGGCTGGCTTCCTTCATCGGCACCGGCAGCACGGCAATCGTCGCATCTGCATTGTGTTCCTTGTGGTAAGCCAGCATCTGTGCATAATCCATCTTGTAGATATGATCGCCGGACAGAACCAGGACATAATCCGGATCGAACTGATCGATAAAATCAATATTCTGCGTAATGGCATCAGCCGTTCCCTGATACACATCAAATTTTGTGCCTTCCTTTTCGCTTGGCGGCAGGACATACACACCGGATCCGCGGGTATCAAGGCCCCAACGCTGACCGGCACCGGCATAAGCATTCAATTGTGTCGGTTCATACTGTGTCAGAACACCGACAACATTTACGTCTGAATTCGCACAATTGCTTAGCGGAAAATCAATAATACGATATTTTCCGCCGAAGTACACCGCCGGTTTTGCGTTTTTCTTCGTTAATTCTTTTAAACGCGTTCCGCGGCCGCCCGCCAAAATCATCGCGAGCATATTATTTTGTTCCATATTCATCCTCCTATTTCATATGTAACTCTATAGAAAAATTATAACACGTTTTTGTCAGAATGAAATATTACGAAATGGAAATTTGCCAAATTGTAGGCGCTTTCGTATTAAACTATTCAGAACGCAGGGCTTCGACCGGATCTTTTTTGGATGCGATCCGGGCCGGGATCAAGCCGGCGATGACCGTCAGCACCAAACTGATCAAGATCAGGATCAATGCGCTCTGCACCGGAAGCTTCGCAATATCAGCGATACCGGACATATTTTCAATGATATGTGATATCGGTAAGTCCAGCAGTACTGCGATCACAATTCCCATGACCCCGGAGGTCAGACCGATGATCGTTGTCTCCGCGTTGAATACGCGGGAAATATCTTTCTTGCTGGCACCGATGGCGCGCAGGATACCGATTTCCTTGGTCCGCTCCAGCACGGAGATATAGGTGATGATACCGATCATGATACTGGAAACGACCAATGAGACGCTCACAAATCCAATCAGTACATCACTGACCAGACTGATCATGTGCGTAACGGATTTCAGGATCGTACCGATGAAATCATTATAAGTGATGACATTTTCCTCGTGGCCGTTTTTCTTTTGCTCCTTATTGTAATCATTGATCAGATCACCGACTACTTCTTTTTGATCAAAGCCATCCACATACATTGAAATCTTGCTTGGTGAATCCAGATCGACAACACCCATTTTTTGTAAATTCGACTCATAAGTGGCACTGGCATTCTCATTGTACGAATTCATGTAGTCCATTAATTCAGATTCGGACATACTTGCCAGCGTTGCCTTCTGCTCATCGCTCAGATCCGACATCGACAGTTTACCCGAATCCGAGAACGGACGGCCAGTGAACACGTTGGTATTCGGATCTGCTTTCTGCTGCTGGACAATGGCGCTGTTTTCGCTTTTCTGGATCACTTCATCACGCATCTTCGAAGTGTAATAAACACCGCCGTAGAACTGCTGATTCGCGGTCGTGCTGCGCTGTCGGATGATGCCGACCACACGGACTTCTTCCGCATTCGAGACAACACCTTTCATATAGTCTTCATCATCGCTGCAGTCGATCCATACCCCGTTCCGGTTTTGATACAGATCACTGTTCATGACGAGTTTAAATTTTACATTCTTCAATTCATCATACGTGTACGATTTGGTCTTCGTCGCTTTCAGATCTTCCGTGCTGCCGTTGACAAACGCCTGATAATTTTGGACCAATTGATCCTGATCCAACAAGCCCAGCGAATACAGCGCATAGTCACTGATCTCATTGTTGCTGTCGACCGCGATCACGACTTCATTTTTGCCTGTCGCCCAATGTCCGTCGATCAGTTCGTATTCTTCATTGCGAAGGTTTTTATTTTCCGGAAGCATCATCCAGACGCTCTGACCATTGACCGTTGATTGATTCAGCTGTCCGCTTGCCTTCAGCATGTCGCTCAGTCCCAGTTTTTCAAGCAGGCCATTCGGGCTGACCTGCACTAATCCGGAATCCGTCTGTTCATTGTAGACATACATCTGCAGATCATAGTCATATTCGATAGCTTTCGTGTTTTTCCGGAATTTCTTTCCTTTATCACTTTCCAAATACGATTTGAATTCTTTTAAATTGTTTTTCTTGGAACTGGACACAGAATTCAGAATATCCTCGACAAAAGCCCGGGTATACACCTTGCCGTCTTTTTTCTTGGTCGATTTCTTATTCATATTATTCATGGTGCTCATCATATCGGTCATATCCGTTGTGGTTTCATCCACCTCGATCGGATAACCGGCCATGGTATCATTCTCCACCCGATTGATATAAAGCTGCACCCCGTTGGACAGAGAAATGATCAAGGCAATTCCGATAATGCCGATGCTGCCGGCAAATGAGGTCAAAAACGTTCTTCCCTTTTTGGTCATTAAGTTATTCAAGCTTAACGAAAGAGCGGTCTTAAAAGACATGGAAGGCCGTTTTAGATGAGATGGTGCAGCCGGCTGATCTTTGGCTTTGACCGGATCGCTGTCGCTTTGCACCACACCATCGCGCAGCTGGATGATCCGGGTTGAATATTTTTCGGCAAGTTCCGGATTGTGCGTGACCATGATGACCAACGTCTTCTTGGATATTTCTTTTAAAATTTCCATGATCTGCACGCTGGTCACAGAATCCAATGCGCCCGTTGGTTCATCGGCCAGCAGGATATCCGGATCATTGATCAGCGCCCGGGCGATGGCGACCCGCTGCATTTGGCCGCCGGACAGCTGGGTCGGTTTTTTATCGATCTTATCTTCCAGACCGACTTTTTTCAGCACTTCCACTGCCCGCCGGCGGCGTTCTTGTTTTCCGACCCCGGTCAAAGTCAATGCCAATTCGACATTGGATAAAACCGATTGATGCATGATTAAATTATAGGTCTGAAACACGAAACCTACCTGGTGATTTCGATAGGTATCCCAGTCGTGATCTTTGTAATCTTTGGTCGAGCAGCCGTTGATCTTCAGATCGCCGCTCGTGTAGTGATCCAGACCGCCGATGATATTTAAAAATGTCGTCTTGCCGCAGCCGGACGGTCCGAGTATTGAGACAAATTCATGACTGCGGAATGTTAAGGAAACATCTTTCAGCGCATGAACAACTTCTTCTCCGCTATGATAGTCTTTGACGATGTGTTCGCACGTCAGCATTGATTTACCCTCCCTGATACGGTGATCATGATCTTAATCTTCGTTGTTTTTCATAAATGGATCGATTGTGGTTGCAGTAGAATGATAAAGCACAAACGATTGCAAAATAACGCGCATAGTGGCCGTGGAATAATTCGGTGCCGAAAAAGATCGGTGCTACCAACGTATTGGTTCCTGATGCAAAGACAGCTGCTATTCCCAGTGCAGCTGAAAACGGCACCGGAAGTCCGAGCAAATTACCGAAATAAGAGCCAAATGTCGCACCGATCACGCACAGCGGCATCACTTCGCCGCCTTGGAAACCGGCTGCCAGACAAAGGATCGTAAAGAAGATCTTCAAGACCCAGTCCCACGGCATATCAATTTGTCCGGCAATGGCTGTATCCAGCAAGTCACGTGATAAGCCAGAATAGCGTCCATGCCAGCAGAGAAACATCATGATGGCAATAAAACAGCTGGAAACGAACACTCTGCGGTACGGGTTTGGAAAATATTTTTTCAGCTGCTTACGGCTGAACTTCAAGCTCCAGGCCATAAAAGACCCGACCCAGCCGCAGCAGATCCCTAACAATCCGATCTTCACAAATTCAATGTAAGAAAACGTGTAATTCAGCGGCAGATCATACCGCATCGGCACCAGACCGCAGGCTTTGGCCACCAGGCTCGCTACGGTCGCTGAAACAATGGCTGCTCCTAATCCTTTATACTGCAGGGCACCGGAAACAAACATCTCTAAACTGAAGAAGATCGCCGTGATCGGGGTCCCGAACAAACAGGCAAACCCGGCCGCCAGACCGGATACGGTCAGGCGGATCTTATCATTGTCTAAATGCAGCATGTGCCCGAGCCAGAGCGCGATCGCGACGCCAATCTGGATCACACCGGTCGCACGGCCGACACTGGCACCGACCAGATGCGAAAGCCAGATGGTCAGGATCATCAGCGGAATGACCCGCAGTGAAAGTGAATGCTCTTTTCCCTGCACGATCCGGAAAATATGATTGATCCCTTTATTGCAGTCCTTGCCGAATGTATTCATCAGGTAAACGATCAGCAATCCCGCAAACGGCATGCCGATCAACGTCCAGTTTCCAAGCACTGCGCGCAAATCGTAAATGACCGTGATTCCCTTCAGATAAAAGACTTCTGCCAATGCGACCGGAACACCGACGATCAAACCGATCCATAAAGATACCGCCGAATCACGGGCCGCATTTAAATTTCGATGAACAATTTCTTTTATATATGCAGGCATCCGAAAACCTCTTTTTATTATTCTACCATATGCCCTTTCAAACCATATAAAAAAACTTCACCTGCAGGTGAAGTTTTTACTTATTCAATTGTAAATTCCGCTTTCCACAAACCATGCAGATTGCAGTATTCGTAGACCGTTGCTTTTCCGGATTTTCCCGATACATCAAAGGATGCCGTTGGTTTTTGCGCCGGTGTCAGCCCCGCTTTCATCGACGTACCGTCTTCGAATTCCACCCAGATCGCAGTAATATGGTGCTCCGGCGTCATCGGATGCTCCACGCTGCCGACCGTAACGTTCAGAGTTTTACCGGTCTGAGAAACCGCCGGTACATGCTTTTCCTGTGCCGCATCGACTTCGCCGGCTTTCAGTTCACGTGTCGGCTTGCCGCAGCATACCGGTGTACATCCGCAGGTCTGTTCAACCATTTCATAAACGTTTCCGCATTCATCACATTTAAATAATCTCATACAATGTCCTCCTTTCCTATTGAAGGTGGTTTCATTATATAATAGATCCATGAACAAGTCATTTTTTATACTCCGCGCCATCGACGGGTATCAAATGAAATTGGATACCGAACATCCCGCCGATGAACTAACAGCGTATTTTCATTTATCCAAAAAGAGACAACACGAATATCCGTTTGATCAAAACGGTAAAACAGTGCGGGTCGACTTCCCCGCCCACCCGATCTTGACCAAGTCAGCGGGCCCGGTCGACATCGTCTACGAAGATGCCGTCTGCATCGTCGTAAACAAGCCGCCGTTCTTGCTTGTACATAATGATGGCTCCCACCCGGATAATCTGCAGGACCGGGTCAACGGCTATCTGGATCAATGCGGCTGGCCGCATCCGGCCCAGGCCGTGCACCGCATCGATTACGAAACTTCCGGACTGGTGCTGTTTTGTAAAAATCCGTTTTTTCAGTCAAAATGGGATGCGATGATGTCAGAACATGAGATCCGGAAAGAATACCTGTGCTGCATTCATGGAAGACTGCCGCAGAAAACCATGACCATCCGAAAACCGATCGGCCGCGACCGGCATGATGCCCGCCGGATGATCGTGCAGCCGCACGGCAAAACAGCTGTCACGCACTTGAAACAACTCGACGGCCATCTGGTCCATGCCCGTATCGAAACCGGCCGCCGGCATCAGATCCGTATCCATCTGGCTGCCATCGGTCATCCGATCGTCAACGATGCGCTCTACGGGAAAGTAGTTGATCAGCGGGGCTTGCTCCTGCAAAGTTCCCGTCTGGTTTTTACCCATCCTCTGACCGCAGAGACGATCGATCTGCATCTGCCTGCAGATCCGCGTTTTCAGAACCATTGATACCAGATATGATAGCCCCAAAAAAGCGAGGCACTGACACCGATACAAAGGCAGGATACAAACGGAACGGCTGCTTTTTTTGATATGGCCAAATAGGTTAGACCGATCGGTACAGCGATCATCATCGCGACGATCATGCGCGGATACCCCAATATAAATCCAAAATAACCCAAGAACCAGACATCGGCACTGCCAAGCCATTGCTTATAGTGGTGAAAAAAGAACGCCGGCATGCTGAACAGAAAGGCTCCGGGGATGCTTTCAGCCGGCAGGAAGAAGCTAAATTGATAATAAACCGGGATCATCCCAAGGCAGATCCAGAACCAATGCTTGGAGAAATACATCGTCCGCCAATCCCGCACGGCGGCTGCCGCCAGAAAACAAAGAAAAAGAGTTTTCATACTCACAGTATAAAAACTCTTTATGACAAAATCATGACAAGGTGATCACCTTTTGATCGATCTCGACCGGCGCCTGTGAGAAGTCTAAGCGAAACGCCGTCAAATGATAAGCAGATTCATGACCGCGGTAACCGTATTTCCGATCGCCGACCAAGGGATGGCCTAAATAGGCCAGACAGGCACGAATCTGATGAAACCGGCCGGTCAGCAGTTCGATCTCACACCAGGATGTGCTGCCGTTTGTTTCTGTGACGGTCAGCCGCATCTTTGCCGGCTTGTATCCTGCGGCCGGCGTCTTTCGGACGATGGCTTTCGTCCCGGCTTTTTTTAGATACAATTCAATGTTTCCTTCATCCGGTTCCCCGCTGACCCGGGCGCGATAAAATTTACGGATCTGCCGACGGGCAATTGCCCGGTTGATGGTCCGCAAGGCCTCCGCATTTTTGGCCGCGATCACGAGTCCTTCCGTATTGCGGTCCAGGCGGTTGCAGATCGCTGGTGCAAAACTATGCTCCTGCGGATCCCATTGTCCGCTGCGCGCTAAATAAGACTGTACCCGGGCTGCCGCACAATCTTGTCCGGCGGCTGCGCTTTGGCTCAGCAGTCCGGCCGGTTTATTGATGATCAGCAGATTTTGATCTTCATATACGATGTCCAGCTGATCGTTCTGCACCAGGGTGCGCTGTTTGGTTTCCAGCACATCCGGCGGCAGAAACAGCAGCACACTGTCGCCTTCCTGCAGCTTTTGATCAAACGTACAGCGTCTGCGGTTGACTTTGATTTTCTTATTTCGGATGCTTTTGTACATCATCGATTTCGGCATTTTTGGGAATGTCTTCATCAAAAATTTGTCCAGTCGTTGGCCGGCATCGTTTTTTGAGATATCAATCTGTTTCATGGATGATCTCCCACGCCTGCATCAGAGAATCAGCGACCGGCTTGCCGGTTCGTTCAAGGATATCCTTGCTTTGATGGCCTGTGGAAACCAGCACACAATCAGCCTTGACTGAATCGGCCACCTGCGCATCGTGCACAGAATCTCCCACGAACCATAGTTCATCTTCTGAAAAATTCCGGCGGGCTTCATGAGCCAGATATTCTTTGCTTTCGGCGTAAATGTTACGAATGCCGTAGATCGAATCAATATAGGGCTGCAGCGCAAATAAATCCAGCTGTTTCATTAAATAATCTTTACGGCTGGCAGAAAGGATCGTCTGCGGAATGTGCCGGCTGCGGATCGTCTGCATCGTAGCCAGGGCATCGCCTTGCAGACGGCAGCGATAGCTTTTCTCCTGATAATCGGCCATATACTCAGCAGCCAGTTGTGAAAACGGTGTTTTTTGAAAGTCAAAGCCGGCTTTTTTATAATATTCTTCGATCGGAAAACGGAATACATGCCGATAGGCATCCAGCGAGTCCAGCGGCGGCAGTTCATGCGCCTGCAGCAGACGGTTGATGCATTGAAAACAAAGATCGACATCATCAAACAAGGTCCCGTTCCAATCCCATATAATTCGTTTCATGGCTTGATTTTAGCATTCTTTGGCGGAATATACAAAATTTCGCTTTCTGCCTTCCAATTCAGGCAGGATTTGTTATAATTTAAATGTGAAAAAATTAACGAGGTGAAAAAATGCGAGGAGTCTATAATTCTGTTACGGATATTCGTCGTAAAGTGTTTACTGCCATCGCCGATATGGCATACAGCGATTATCCGGATTATGCGAAAAGGATCGAAGAGATCCCGTATGAAATACGTTCCGGAAAAGATGATCCGTATCGGAATGATATTTTCTTAGAACGTGCGATCATCGGCGAGCGTCTGCGCTTAGGCATGGGCCTGCCGCTGCGCAATGTCAACGAGGCCGGTGCCATTTCCGACGGCATCGAGGAAAGCACCATTGCCCGCAAATATTACGATGCGCCGCTGATCAATATCATCAAATTTGCCTGCAACGGCTGTCCGGAAAAGAAGGTCATGGTCACGACCGCATGTCAGGGCTGCCTGTCTCATCAATGCACGGAAGTCTGCCCGCGGGATGCGATCCATATCGTCAACGGCCACAGCCTGATCGATCAGGACAAATGCATCAAATGCGGCCGCTGCATGGATGCCTGCCCATATCATGCGATCGTTAAAATGGAGCGTCCTTGCGCTGCCAGCTGCGGCATGAATGCCATTTCTACGGATGAAAACGGCAAAGCCCAGATCGACTACGACAAATGTGTCAGCTGCGGTATGTGCCTGGTCAACTGCCCGTTCGGCGCCATTGTCGATAAAGGACAAATTTTCCAAACGATTTATGCGATGAAAGAAGGCTATGAAGTCATCGCTGCCGTTGCTCCGGCATTTGTCGGACAGTTCGGTCCGCAGATGACGATCGGCAAAGTAAAAAACGCCCTGAAGATGTTAGGCTTCAGTGACGTTGTGGAAGTTGCCGTCGGTGCTGACCTCTGCACCATCGATGAAGCCCAGGACTTTATGGAAAACGTTCCAAAGAACCTGGATTTCATGGGCACCAGCTGCTGTCCGGCTTGGTCAGTCATGGCAAAGAAAGAATTCCCGCAGTTTGCGAAGAATATTTCCATGGCCTTGACGCCGATGGTCCTGACCGGACGCTTGATCAAAAAAGAACATCCGGACGCCAAAGTGGTCTTTATTGGCCCTTGCGCGGCGAAAAAGCTGGAAGCCAGCCGCCGCAGCGTGCGCAGTGATATTGACTTCGTTCTGACGTTTGAAGAAGTCATGGGTATGTTTGAAGCCAAGCATATCAATCCGGAAGAAGTGGAAGAAGACGAAAAGTCGTTGAAGGAAGGAACCAAAGCCGGCCGTCAGTTCGCGGTATCCGGCGGTGTTGCTGCTTCCGTCAAAGAACTGATCGAAAAAGAACATCCGGGCACGAAGGTCAATGTACAGGCGGCCGAAGGTTTGAAAAACTGCAAGACGATGTTGATGATGGCCAAAGCCGGCCGTCTGAATGGTTATCTGCTCGAGGGCATGGCCTGCCCGGGCGGCTGTGTCGGCGGAGCCGGCACGCTTCAGCCGATTCCGAAATCGAGTGCTTTGGTCAAGAAATATGCTAAAGATGATGCCAAACTGTTCGCCGACGAATCGAAGTATTCCGATCGCGTCGAAGAATTAGTCAAAGGATAATTCAAAAAGATGGAGCGATCCATCTTTTTGTTAGAACGGAGAAAAACATGAAACGTTTTCAATATTACAAAACAGCCGCAGTGACACCTCCTGTAGCCATCGGAGATCCGGAAGCCAATGCTCAGGCGATCCTTGATCTTGCCCACAGACTGCCGGCCGATACACAGCTGGCTGTCTTCCCGGAATTGTGCATTTCTGGTTATACATGCCAGGACTTATTTTATGAACAGACATTGCTGGACGGATCATTGAATGCACTGATCCGCATCAAAAACGAAATGCCGGAAAATCTGGTGCTCTGTGTAGGCCTGCCATTGGTGGTGCGTAATAAATTGTATAACTGTGCAGCGGTTTTATTTGACCATACGATCCTTGGTATCCAGGTCAAGACCTTCATCCCCGCTTACAACGAGTACTACGAGACCCGTTGGTTCAGTTCCGCGGATGAACTGGATACCGATACCGTCGTGATCGCCGGCGAAGTTGTGCCGATCTCCAATCAAATTGTCTTTGAAGATACCACCACCGGTGCTTGCCTCGGTCTGGAAATATGTGAAGATCTATGGGTATCGATCCCCATGAGTTCCTGCCATGCTCTGGCCGGTGCAAACATTCTGTGCAACCTGTCGGCCTCCAACGATGTCATTGCCAAAAAGGAATATCGCCGGCAGCTGGTCATCGACCAAAGTGCCCGCAGCTATGCCGGTTATGTGTATGCCAGCGCGGGAACAGATGAATCAAGCAGCGATCTGGTCTTCAGCGGTCATGATCTGATCGCGGAAAGCGGCACCCTGCTGGCTGAAGCACATTTTACTGATCCAAAAGAATTTATCATCGGTGAGATCGATCTCCAGCATCTCATCAATGACCGCATCCATTTTAAAACCAGCATGCAGCCAGCAGCGGACGATTACATCAACGTGCCGTTTGCCTCTAAACCATATCCGGAGATCGACCTGACCCGTCGCTACGATGCTTATCCGTTCGTGCCGCGTAATGAAGCCAAACGGATCGAACGCTGTCAGAACATCCTGCATATCCAGGCGCAGGGGCTGGCGACGCGGCTGCGGAAGATCCACTGTAAAGATGTTGTGATCGGAATCAGCGGCGGTCTGGATTCCACCCTGGCCTTATTGGTATGTCATGAGGCTTATCAGATCGATCGTTTGGATGTACGCGGCATTCATGCCGTCACGATGCCGGGCTTCGGCACCACGCACCGGACTAAATCCAATGCTCAGCAGCTGATGGATCTGCTCGGTGTTTCCAGTGAAGAAATCACCATCGGTGATGCGGTCGAACAGCACTTTGCCGACATCCACCATGATCCGTCGGTTCATGATATCACCTATGAGAACAGTCAGGCACGGGAACGAACCCAAATCTTGATGGATCTAGCCAACCAGTACAACGGCTTTGTGGTCGGCACCGGCGATCTGAGCGAACTTGCCCTAGGCTGGTGCACATACAACGGCGATCATATGAGCATGTACGCCGTCAATGTCAGCGTTCCGAAGACACTGGTGCGCTATATCGTGGAAAGTCAGGCTTTGCGTGCGGAAAAAGCGGGCAACCAAGCACTGCACGATGTGCTGACAGATATTTGTGATACACCAGTATCACCAGAATTGCTGCCGCCGGATAAAAATGGTGAAATTAAACAAAAAACGGAAGAGGTCCTCGGTTCCTATGATCTGCACGACTTCTTCTTATACCACATGCTGCGTTATCATGAAGAGCCTGAAAAAATCTATGCTCTGGCTCTGCAGAGCTTCCCGCAGATTTCTGATCAGACGATCAAAAATGCGATCCAAACTTTCTACCGTCGGTTCTTTGCTCAGCAGTTCAAACGAAATTGTATGCCGGACGGTGTCAAAGTGGGTTCGATTTGTTTCAGTCCGCGCGGTGATTGGCGCATGCCAAGTGATGCTTCTCGAAACTTATGGCTGAAACAGGCAGAAAATCTATAAAAAAAGCTCTCGAATGCATTGCATTCGAGAGTTATTTTTTCCTTTGAATAAATGTATCGATCCGGTTTCGAACTTCTTCGAAGCCGGTTTTTTCCGTACTGCTGACCGGATAAACCGATTTGACCGGGATATGCAAGATCTGTGAAATGTTCTTGATGGCACGCACGCGTTTGGTTTTCGGTACTTTATCTACTTTTGTCGCTGCCACCAAGATGGGCAGATGTAAAGCCTGCAGGTATTCCATCATATCGATGTCATCCTGCGTGGGATCATGCCTTGCATCCACAAGCTGGACAACACAGGCAATTTCCTGCCGCTGCTGAAAATAAGTATCCATCATCCGGCCCATTTCCATCAGCATTTTCTTGCTCATTTTTGCATAACCGTAGCCAGGAACATCCACTAACATCCAGCGTTCATCGATCCGGAAGAAGTTGATCAGACGGGTCTTCCCCGGCGTATTGCCGACATAAGCCAGTTTTTTTCTTTCGGTCAAGGCATTGATAAAACTGCTTTTACCAACATTGGACCGGCCGACGACCACTGTTTCCGGCAGGCCTTCCTGCGGCCATTGTTCCGGCTTGACCGCACTGATCACGAATTCGGCCTTCATGCTACTGCACCAAAGCGTGCTGCAGGACCTGTTTTACCGTCGTGACCGGAATGAACTTCACCGAATCTTTGACTTCGCTTGGGATCTCATCCAGATCCCGTTCGTTTTCCTTCGGAATGATGATCGTATCAATTCCGGAGCGATAGGCAGCCAGTGATTTTTCTTTCAGTCCGCCGATCGGCAGCACATTGCCGCGCAGCGTCACTTCACCGGTCATCGCCAGATCCGATTTTACCGGAATATTGCTGAAGCATGACACAAGTGCGGTGGTCATCGTCACACCGGCGCTCGGACCGTCTTTCGGCACTGCTCCCTCCGGTACATGCACGTGCACGTCATTGTTTTCGAACATCTTCGGATCGATATGATATTCTTTTGCATGCGCTTTGATGTAATCCATCGCGATGCTGGCGCTTTCTTTCATGACATCACCCAGCTGACCTGTCAGGATCAGACGGCCTTTGCCTTCAAATTTATTGGCTTCGATCTGCAGGATATCACCGCCGAAGCTAGTATACGCCAACCCAGTAACGGTACCCACCTGGTTTTTCTTTTCCTTCTTGCCGTAATCCACTTTCTCATTGCCCAGCCACTCGTGAACCAGTTTCTTTGTCAAGTTCACTGACCGTTTGTTGTCTTTCAAGATGGCAAGCACGGTTTTACGGCAGATATGCGCGATGGTGCGCTCCAGCTGCCGGACACCAGCCTCCCGCGTGTAATAGCGGATCAAATACAGCAGGATCTTATCATTGATCTTCAGCTGTGACGGTTTCAGACCATTTTCCTTGATCTGCTTCGGGATCAGGTGTTCTTTGGCGATGTGGATCTTCTCCACATCCGTATAACTGGACAGTTCGATGATCTCCAGACGGTCGCGCAGCGCCGGCGGAATGTTGTCGAGATAGTTCGCAGTTGCGATGAACAGGACATTCGATAGATCATATGGCTCTTCGATGTAATGATCGGAGAAAAAGCTGTTCTGTTCCGGATCGAGCACTTCCAGCATCGCACTGGACGGATCGCCTTTATAGTCGCTGGCCATCTTATCCAGCTCATCGATCAAGAAGACCGGATTGGTAACGCCCGCCTTTTTCATGCTCTGGATGATCCGGCCTGGCATTGCGCCTAAGTATGTCCGGCGATGACCGCGGATCTCGGCTTCATCCCGTACGCCGCCTAAAGACATCTTGACGAATTTACGTCCCAATGCACGGGCGACACTGCGTGCCAGACTGGTTTTGCCGACGCCCGGCGGACCGACCAGACAAAGGATCGGCGCATTCAGCGAATTGGTCATTTGTTTCACGGCCAAATATTCCATGATCCTTTCTTTGACCTTCTCCAATCCATAATGGTCCGCATCAAGGATCTCCTGCGCTTTATTCAAGTCTTCGTTATCTTTTGTCTGCTGCCACCAAGGCAGGTCCATCAGCCAATCGATATATGTTTTGATGATGCCAGTTTCGCCGCTGGCCATCGGCAGCATCTCATAACGGGCCAATTCATCTTTGACCTTTTCTTTGATGTAGTCTGGATAGGGATTTTCTTCCAGCCGTTTGCGGATCTGCTCCACATCTTTATCCTGATCGACCACATCGCCGAGTTCTTCTTTGATGACGTTCAGTTTTTCACGCAGATAATAGTCACGCTGACCATCATCGATGCGCTTTTTAACGGTCTCATTGATGTGCTGCTCCATTTCATTCATCTTCTGCTCTTTGGCCATGTCCTGCAGCAGCATTTCCAAGCGGTCATTGACCCCTAATGTTTCCAGATACGCTTCCTTGCGTTCGGTCGACAGCGGCAGGACATTCACTGCCCGGTCGCTGAGCGTCTCGCCGCCCATGCCTTTCGACAATTCCAAGATCAAATCTTTCGAAAGATAATTCTCGCGATTCGGTATTTTCTCAAATGCATCCGCAACCATGCGGACCAATGCCTGTTCTTCCGTCTCATCCTGGCGGACACTGGCCAGAATATCGACATTCGCTAAATCACTGAGGCTGCCGGCGATCCACTCTTTCAAGCGGACACGGCGCAGTCCATTGAATTTAACACGTAAAAAGTTATCAAAACGGCGTATGTGCCGGATCTCACAAAGTGTTCCCACCTCATAAATATCCGAAAGATCAGGTTCATTGACTTTCAGATCTTTCTGCGAGATCAATATCACATTACCGCTGTAATTTTCCTGTGCATTATTGACCGCATCCAAAGACGGTTTCCGTCCGACGTCAATAACGATTTCCTGGCCAGGAAATACGACCACACCACGGGTACAAACTAATGGATATGTTTCACTCATATTGACCTCCGTATTCTAAAAAAGACGCAGCGCGCCTTTTTATTGTTATATCATTATACTACTTTACGGAAGACTTAATCAATTCTAACGCCTTTTGCTGAGCCAGATCGTATTTTACGTTTTCAGCCGGCAACAGACGCTTGATCTGATCGACTTCCATGTTATACAAGTCGGACATTTCCTTGTATTCTTTTTCAACCGCCTCATCGTCGATTTCAATATTTTCGGCTTTGACGATGGCATCCAGGACCAGG
Organism: Catenisphaera adipataccumulans; assembly: GCF_014202755.1. Taxonomy (GTDB): domain Bacteria; phylum Bacillota_I; class Bacilli_A; order Erysipelotrichales; family Erysipelotrichaceae; genus Catenisphaera; species Catenisphaera adipataccumulans. Next base: position 63,943 of record NZ_JACHHK010000006.1, on the reverse strand, counting down.
TTTGCTTTGACCTTCTTTTCAGCATCCGGACGCAGCTGTTTGCGAATATCCTCTTCGGTCTGGTTCATGGCCTGCAGATACTGCTTCATCGTGAAGCCGCTGCTCTGCATCCGACGATCCATATCCTGGAACATGTTATTGACTTCGTTGTCGATCATCACTTCCGGAATTTCGACCGTCGCATTATCCGTGATCGCAGTCAGGATCTCGTTGGTAAAGTTTTCCTCTGCCTGATTCTCACGCTGTTTGGTCAATTCTTCCTTAGTGACTTCTTTAAACTTTTCGACCGTTTCCACGCCGTCACGCTTCAGCTGTTTGATCAGATCATCATTGATTTCCGGACGATCTTTATATTTGATATCATGTACCGTGACCGTAAAGGTTGCATCCTGTCCGGCCAGGTCTTCAGCCTGGTATTCTTTCGGGAATGTTACATTCACATCTTTGACATCACCTGATTTGACGCCGACCAGCTGTTCTTCAAAGCCCGGGATGAATGTACCGGAACCCAGTTCCAGCGGATAATCCTCTCCGGATCCGCCTTCGAAGGCCTCCCCGTCTTTTTTACCGACGAAATCGATCGTCACCTGGTCGCCGTCTTCAGCAGCTTCGCCTTCTTCACGCAGCACCCAGTCGGCATAGCGGTCCTGAACGCGCTCCAATTCTTTATCAACGTCCTCGTCCGTGACATTGACTTCTTCTTTGTGGATATCCAGTCCTTTATATTCTCCCAGTTTTACTTCCGGTGTGACCGTGCAGTCAAAAACCAGTGTTACCTGCTCATCGCTGGCATCTTTATAATCCATGACCGGGCGCGCAACGATTTCCAGTTTCTGTTCCTGAATACCGAAGACCAATGCATCGTTGGCAATTTCATCCACAGCCATCTGATACAAGCTTTCCTTGGATACCTGAGCGCGGATCAATGCGTCAGGAACCTGTCCCGGACGGAATCCTTTCACGTTGATATTCTTCTTAAATTTGTTGAATGATTTTTTCTGTGCTTTTTTCCAATCTTCACCGTCAACTACGACTTCCAATTCGCCGGTTGAATGCTCTTTCAATGTCCAATTACTTTTCATGATTGTCTCCTCGTCTTTCAATCAGTAGTGGCTGTTCCACTATATTTTGCAGCTGGTGTATTTTTAAGAAGGCTGCATACTCCTCGGATTGTCCGAATGATTCCGCCACCAGACGGACGATCGCTGCAGCGATCGACAGCGGCTCGACATCAGTAAAATCAAACGGCCGGTTTTCCAGCCGCTCCTGTTCCAGGAGCCGTTTGCAGAAACGCTCAAACGTCGGATTGTCGTTTCCGAACCATTCTTCGAAAATGCGGTTTGTCTGGACCAGTGTTTCATCCTCTTCTGCGGAAGGGATCAGGTCCGGAACAAACGTAACATCCAATCCGGATTTTTTCATCGTAAAAGAATGATCGATCCGCTGTTCCATCAGCTCTTCGATCAGTTCTCCCTTGATTTCATCCGTAAGGACCTCTGAATCCAACAAATATTGTACTTCTTGTTCATATTGGCGCAGATTGACCGATTTCATCAATGTCACCGCATATTCCTGCTGATGCACATTGCCGTGGATCAATGACTCTAAGTCCGGATCTTTATGCGGCGGATCGAAATTCGCAATACAATCTTTGCGTCTTTCCTCCAGCGCATCCGCCGCGTCCTGCGGAACGTACGGCAGATCCTGTTCAGCCTGGATCATTTCCAGCGCCCGGTCATATTTTTTCTGTTCGATCTGACGATCGATTTCCTGTATCAGAGAAGTATAATATGGATTCAAAATTCCTCCTGGCGAAACATAAACATTCTATCACAATGCCCCATAAGAATCAATTTATTCCTTGGGTTCAAAAATGGCTGTCAGGACCAAGTCTCCCTGCACATTTCCGCCCAGCTCCTTCACCGGCCGATGCCACTGATTGACCCAGCCTTTAAATGTGAAGCCCGGCTTCCAGGCTGGTTTCAAGGTAATGTTCTGATTCATCGTATAGCGGGATGGATTGCTGCGGGCATTGTAGCCTCCGTCCAAATGATACTGAATGGTGAATACATCCGCGGTCCATTTGGCATACAGCGTGCAGTCGTTGTAGATCTTTTGATCAAATGAAAACGGAAAACGGTATTCTTCATCCCAATACCAGCCGGCAAATGCATGTCCCATACGCATCGGATGCGGGAAAGGTTCCAAATAGCGGTCGGTATTAATGTGTTTTGGATCGATCCGGCCGCCGCCGTACGTCTCAAAACATACCTCACAGGGATCGGAAAACCTTGCCTCGATGTTCATCGCCTCGGTCGTCCCGGCCGGGATCGCATAGATGGGTTCCCCTTGATAATACCAGCCTTCAAAGATCTTGCCGGGATACGTCGGCGGATAGAGTTCCAGCTCCGGCGCCTCGCAGGTGACATACTTTGGATTTTTACGGCTGTTGATGCCGCCGTGCATCTCATAGCGGATCGGATACCAAGAGGGGATCCATTTGTCATATAAAGTCGTAACACGAGGTAAAATTCCGCCCGGATTGATGCGCTTCGTACACTCGGGATCGATGTACCATCCCACAAATTCATATCCTTTTTTGTTCATATTCTTTCCTCGTTGAAATTTAAAAAAACGTTTGCTATAATAGCTGTGCTGTCCTCGTAGCTCAGTTGGATAGAGCAATCGCCTTCTAAGCGATCGGTCGAGGGTTCGAATCCCCCCGAGGACGCCATTCGCAGAAAACGCCGTACGGCGCTTTTTTTATGCCCACTCATCTTCAAACACCAAACGGGCCGAAAAACGGGTGTAATCCAGGTCCAGCACCGCATAGCTCGGCGCCCGGCCGTCCCGCGGCCAGGCAACAGATCCAGGATTCAGCAGAAAGACCTGGTCAAGTACTTCAATATGTGAAACATGCGTATGTCCGTAACAGACGATATCGCAGCTTTCCATTTTTGCCATGCGCGAAAGATGCGCTTCACGATGAAAATAAGAACAGCGGTCCGAATGGATCAGCAGGATCTTATGACCGAGCACCGGAATAACGCGCTGCCGCGCGAATGTACCAAAAAAGTCATTGTTCCCCTGCACAAATGTCCACATCGGATATCGGATCGGATCGTCTTCCAGATCACCGCAGTGCAGATACAGATCCGCATCCGGATTTTGTTCCTGTATCCTGTCTAAAATATCATTCCGTCCATGTGAATCACTGGCGACAATGATTTTCATAGTCCGCCTCCCTATTCGTTTTCTAAATCAGCTGTTTCCATGCAGTCATGTGAACTGTGCATGGTTTTTGCTTCATCTATACCCACATATCGCAGGATGAACGGCTGATACAGCATATTTGTATCGGATTCTGTTCCGCTTGGATAACGGATGATAAATCCGTACCGATACGCATTTTCCTCCAGCCAGATCATCTCTTCTTTTTGTTCATCGGTCAGCTGCTCTTCAACAGCCGTATAATCAACAATGCCGCCATTATTATTCTGCACGCAGAGCTCATACCAGTTCTGTGCACCGCTCAGTTCGATCGTAAACCCCAACTGCGCTTCGTTTTGTCCCGGCGGCAGCACGATCTCATCGATGAGATCGCCGTAGGCTTCCTGTTCGCTTGGATACGCATTGGCCAGCGTTTCATACGATTGATAGCCTGAAACGACATCCAGATCTTTGGAAAAGATCTTCTTATAATCCGCTTCCATTTTTTCCAAGTGGCTGGCCGCTTCACTGCGCAGCTGGATCGAACCGACCGTGGTGAGATCGGACGGCGCATAATGATAAACAGAATGTTCCGCATCCAATATCGTATACATATCTGTTGGATCATCGATCAGATGCAGATTGTTCTGTTTGGAAACTTCCTCTTCATAAAAAGATGTCAGTTCCTGATAGGTATAATTTGTCAGCAGTTTTTCCAATGAATCCCGTGTAAAATTCGTCTGATAGCGGTTGACGAAATTTACGATATATTCATTATCCGCATCGCGGGTTTCTTTTGCGGTTTCATAGTATTTTGTATAGTGAATATCAAAACCGTCGATCTTGATGAAATCCATGTATTCTTCCGGTTTGATCTGCTGCGAGATCATATAATCAATATCGTCTTCATCCAGATATTTCAGGATCACGTTCCGGTTTTTGTCCGTAGCATATTGATAACGTGCCAGCGGGTCATACGATTGATTCAGCTTCATGAAACAGAAGCAAGTCATGACAGCACAGGCAAGGATCAAAAGCCACCGGGCACGCAGTACTTTCCGATTCATGGATTTATTATAGCACATCATTGTTCATTTTCATGAAGACGCACATATAAGTTGTGCGCTGTTTCGGCCGGCACGACTTCGGCCAATTCAGTTTCGGTCGCCTGCCGCATTCGTTTCATGCTTTTAAAACGTTTCATCAAGGCATCTTTTCTTGCCGGTCCGATGCCGCTGACGGTATCTAAAATGGACTTGGTCATGGACTTGCTGCGCAGCTGCCGATGATACGAAACCGCATAACGATGAACTTCATCCTGCATCCGCGTCAGCAGAAAAAACAAGTCGGATTCCTTATCCAGCGGTACTTCATTCAGCTGTTCGTTCATCAGCGCCCGGGTCGTGTGTTTGTCATCTTTGACCAGACCGGCAATCGTGAGATCAAGATCAAGCATTTCTTTGATTTCTTTGGCGGCCATGATCTGCTGGGCGCCGCCATCGACCAGCAGCAGATCCGGCATGGGCTTTTTTTCTTTCAGCAGCCGAAAATACCGGCGGTAGATGACTTCTTTCATACTGTCAAGATCTGAGCGGTAGCCGTCTAATTTATAGCGGCGATATTTGCTTTTATCGGGTTTACCATCCGTAAAGACCACCAAGCCGCTGACATTAAAAGCACCGGCGATATGTGAATTATCAAAGATCTCCACCGTGTGGATCGGTTTGTGGAAGATTTCCGAAAGCTTGCTGTTGGCGTGAGTGAGTTCCCGTTGTTTGCGGAATGCCAGCGCAAATTTCTGCTCATGTGCTGTTTTGGCATTCTTGGTCACCAGATCCACCAAAGTTTTCTTTTCTCCCCGCTGCGGAATGTGCACATAGGTGTTCAGTGCCGCAGCCAGCATCTCTGCCGGCGTACCGGCGGGTACAAGGATTTCTTTGGGCACAATATTATTTTCATAGTACTGCAGGATAAAGCTCACAAACGCATCCATTGTGTCTTCATAGATCGGCGCCACGGTCAGCGTCCGTTCCAGCAGTTTTCCATCACGGATGAAAAATCCTTGGAACGATATATAGCCTTTATCTTCATAATATCCAAATACATCCCGGCTCTGCCGATCTTTGAAATCGATGATTTGTTTTTCCATCACGTGCTCTACCGACTGGATCATCTGGTGATAGTCCTGGGCTTTTTCAAAAAGCAGCTGATCACTGGCTGCCTGCATTTTTTGATTCAGATCTTTTAATATCGAACCGGCATCGCCTTTCAAAAAGCGCCGGATTTCTTTGCGGTATTTTGCATTTACGGCCGGATCCGTTTCATGGATACATGGTGCCTGGCACTGATGCATATGGTAGTACAGACAAGGCTGTTTCGGAATGTGCCGGCATTTACGGATCGGATACAGCGTATTGATCAGTTTTACCATTTCCTGTGCTGAATAGGCACTCGGATACGGTCCGAAGTATTCATACTTTTTATTGCGGACATTGCGGGTCGTATAAACCGCAAAATCATCCTCATCGGTCATGACAATGTAAGGATAGGACTTGTCATCCATCAACATAATATTGTACGGCGGGTGGTGCTTTTTGATCAGATTGATTTCCAGCAGCAGTGATTCTTTTTCAGAATCTGTAACGATGAACTCAAAGTCCCGAATGTGACTGACCAGACGCGTCGTTTTTTGATCATGCGCACCGTGAAAATAGGAACGCACCCGATTTTTCAGCACCTTTGCCTTGCCGACATATAAAATATTGCCGTCTTCATCTTTCATGATGTAGCAGCCGGGCTGATCCGGAAGCAGAGCCAGTTTATCCTGTAATTTTTTTGAGATCATGGCACACCTCCTATTTCAATGTTACGATCGTTGCGCCCAGACCGCCGTCATTGGGACCGGCTGCCGTAATTTCTTTCACCGCCGGCTGATGATGCAGATCGTCCCAGACAGCCTGACGCAGTTTTCCTGCCCCCATGCCATGCACGATGCGGACCTGGGATACATGGTTGGCGACGGCTTGATCGATATAATCATCCAAAGCTCGCAGACCTTCATCCACATGCATGCCGATGAGATTCAGCTCCAGCGGCATGCGTTTCTTCGACGATAGCAGATGGAGCTCGGTTTTTTTCTTCTGCACATTCGGCCGTTGGATTTTTTTCAGACGGTTCATTTTTACTTTCATCTTCATTCCGTTCACTGAAACGGTGGCTTCCTGTTTACGGATGTCGGTAATTTCGCCGTGGCTGTTCAATCCATCGAGCTGGACATAGTCGCCGACTTTTAACTTTGGTGTTTCTGCCGGCTCTTCCGGGATCGGCTCCGCCAGTGCATTCAGCTCATGGATCTTTTCGGTTTGTTCATGGAACTTCGTATTTTTCTGTTTCCGCAGTGTACGTACGATGGCATCTGCCTCATTGCGTTTTTCTTCCAGCATCTCATCCAGTTCACGGGCATAGTTTTCATCCATGTCGCGCTTTTTCGCATCCATGGCCTCTTTTTTAGCCTGTGCTTCGCGCTGGACCCGATGGGCATCTTCGATCAAGGCCCGGAAACGTTCTTTTTGTTCATGGACTTCATTCTGCATTTGTTCCAGATGTTCGATTTCTTTTTCGCTCTGCCGGGCATTTTCTTCCTTAAAAGCATAAGCGCGCTTGAGGATACTTTCTTTTAAATGATATTGTGCCGCAATATCAAACGCATAGGATGCCCCGGAAACTCCTGGAATGAACCGATACGTCGGATGCAGTGTCTCTGCGTTAAATTCCATGCTTGCGACCAAGATCCTCGCATCGGTCTGGCCGAATGATTTCACCTGATGATAATGCGTGCTGGTCAGCACGGTACATTCCCGATCCATTAAATATTCAAGAATAGCAACCGCCAGTCCGGCGCCTTCGGCCGGATCCGTCCCGCTGCCCAATTCATCCAGCAGCACAAACGAATTCCGATCACAGTTGTCACAAATACGGGCAATTTTAGAAATGTGCGCTGAAAAGGTCGATAAATTATTCTCGATCGATTGATTGTCTCCGATCACAAACCACAATGATTCATAGAACGGAATATGGGCCGTGTGGCATAAGACCGGAAAACCGGCATGCGCCAATGTCACAAACAATCCGATCGTTTTTAAAGTGACCGTCTTGCCGCCCATGTTCGGCCCGGAAATCATCATACAATACTGTGATTCGTTGAGCGTATACGTATTGGCTACGACGTTTTCCGGATCCAGCAGCGGATGCCGTGCTGCCTCCATATAAAGTTTTCGGCGGTTATTTTCCATCAATGGTACACAGCCGTCTTTTTCATACGCCCAGCGGGCCTTGGCCATCGCTTCATCCAAGTACGTCATCGTTTCCAGATCCGAAAGCAGCGCCAAAGCATTCTTCCGGACCTTTACGGACAGTTCTTTGCAGATGCGGTGTTTTTCCGCTTCGATCTCATCATTGATGTTCTGCAGACGGTTGTTATAGGTGACAAAGCTGCGCGGCTCCGCATAAAAGGCCTGACCGCTTTGACTGCTGCCATGCACCATACCGCCGAATGTATTCTTATCCTGTGCCCGGACCAATACGCACAATCGTCCCTGGATCGTAGTGGTGACGGTTTCCATCAGCTGCTGGGAATGACTTTTGATAAAGTCGCGGGCCGTGGTCTGCAGATGCATCCGGACATCGTTGTATTCACGATGTTTGTTTAATAAAAGCGGACTGGCATCGTCTTTGACCATACCGGCCGCATCAATTTGTTCCTGAATGCTGCGGACCAGCGGACGGCAAAGATCCATCGACTGAGACAATTCATTTAAATGCGGCGCTTCACTTTCATTCAAGGTCCGATGCACCGACTGGCAGGCATTGAGAAACAACCGGACCGCATTCAGTTCGGGTCCGGACAATACCATTTCTTTGCGGGCGCGGACGACCGCATCGCGGATGTCGGAACAGCCGGTAAAATTCACGTAAACAGCTTTTCGTTCTAATTCCATTCCTTCTTTGACCAATTCAAGCGCCTGCTGGATTTCATCGTGACTGTCCAGCGGCATCGCCGAAAGAATCGCATCACGGCTGCAGGAAAAAGAAGCATGTCCGGCAATCTGCTGCAGCACTTTATCATAATCGATCGCCTGATCGAATTCTATTTTACATTCCTCATTGGTTCGTCTCATGCGAAATTGTCTGTATCCTTTCTTTTGCATTATAAATCACACTTTGATCCACATAGTCTTCGCCGTTCTGGAACAGTGCCGAAGTCAGGACCCGGGACACTAATTCCAGAATGATGATCACTTTCAGCACGCCGACTGCCAGGCCAAGCAAATGATTGATCACAGAAAGCGGATTGGTCTTTTTCAGTGATGGGATCAGCAGCCGCACCACGCCGGTGATCAGACGCATGCCTAAATACAAGGCAATCATCCAAAAGACATCGTTCATCAGCGAATCATCCAAAACCTGATGGGCGGATGCCCAGGTATCGTAGGACTGAAAAGCGACATAAAAAGAAACTAAGATCGCAAGTATATCATATAAGATCCGGAAAAATCCTTTCTGATAGGAGCGCAGCAATGTCAGCGCGCAGACCAGAAACAGGATAATATCAATGACTTGATAAGCAGAACTGTTAATAATCATACAAAATATTTTATCATAATTTGAAGTGTGATACACTTCTGTTATGGGAACGATCACCAAAAAAATGAGCAGGCAGGAGATCATGGACCTGAAAAAGCGCCTGGCGCATTCGATTCGTAAAGAATCCCAGCCTGCCTATACCTATTACCAAATCAAAACAGAAGAATGCACGATCACAGCCTATACCAGCGGGAAAGTTGTTTTTCAAGGCAAGGATCTCAGCTGGATGGAACCGGAACAAGAAACATCAAACCGGTATCCGCAGGCTGGCAGCGATGAAGTCGGCACCGGCGATTATTTCGGTCCGGTAGTTGTCTGCGCCTGTATCGTGACTGCAGAAATCAAAGATCAGCTGAAGGCATTGGGCGCAGCCGATTCGAAACAAATCAATGATGCCAAGATCCGGCAGATCGCTCCGGACATTCGGAATTTGTGTCCGCATTCAGTGCTGATCCTGATGCCGGAAAAATACAATCGTGTCCATGAGCAGCACAATATGGTGGATCTGAAATGCCTGCTGCACAATCAAGCGTATGTGAATTTAAAACGCAAAGGCTTTACGCTGCCGAATTTTAGGATCGTCGATCAGTTTGTCAGCGAAGCCTCGTACTATAAATATCTTCAAAAGGAACCGGATGTCATCCGTCCGATCCATTTTGAGACCAAAGCCGAAAACAAATATCTTTCGGTCGCCTGTGCCAGCATTCTTGCCCGCGACACATTTTTACGAACCTGGGATGCTATGGAACAAAAATACGATTTTCATTTTGAAAAAGGGGCCGGTCAGGCGGTCGATGCATGTGCTGCAGAATTCATCCGTCGGTTCGGGACCGATGCATTATCCCAAGTTGCGAAGCTGCACTTTGCGAACACAAAAAAAGCCCTGCATCAGGGCTGCGGTTCCACGTCTGCCTGAACGTGAACTTTGTACGTGAGCTGTACAAGTTCCACGCCGGCGTCGCGGAACATTTTTTTACTGGCGGCATTGCTTGGGATGCCGTCATATTTATCACTTTCATACACCACACAGCGGATGCCGGACTGAATGATCGCCTTGGCACATTCATTGCATGGGAACAAAGAAACATAAATCGTGCATCCTTTCAAGATCCTGGATACTATTTAAGATCGCATTCAGTTCTGCATGCACCACATAGGGATACTTCGTGCCCAGGTATTCCCCGTCCCGTTCCCACGGATACTCATCGTCGCTGCAGCCGCGCGGAAAGCCATTGTAACCCAGTCCTACGACCCGTTTATCACTGTTGACGATGCAGGCCCCCACTTGGGTGTTGGGATCTTTTGAGCGCAGTGCACTTAAATGAGCCATGCTCATAAAATAAGCGTCCCACGACAGCACATTGTTTCGTTTCATTGATTCCCCTTCTTTCATTGTAAATTCTGCTCCAAATAAATCAAATTTTCACCGGTGGTTTCTGAATACATCCGATCGAGATTTTTGGCAACCTGTTCGGCCCAAGCGGCATTGAGATGGTCCTTTTCATATTGCAGGACATCCAGATCGGTGATCAAATAGATTTCATCAGCCGGGATCTCCCGATGGCTCCAGGCGCATATGCATAACGCTGCTGCATAAACGCAGAATAAAGCAGTCACCCGTTTCATCCGGCTGCCGTTTTCGATCAGACACGATCCGAGCAGCAGGCCTGTCAAAAATCCGCCCAGATGCCCCATGTAGGAGATCCCAGGCATAAAGTTGATCAATACGTTGATCACGATCGTCGATACCACTGCCGAACGCATACGCGGATCGTTCAGGCCGCCGAAACGCTTCAGGATCATAAAAAGCGCCGCCATCAGTCCATACAAACCGCCGGACAGCCCGACGGTGACCAGATTGCCTTGAAATGCATATATGAACAAAGAACTGCCGATCACGGATCCGAACAGCAGCAGACTGTATTTTTTTGATCCGAATAGTTTTTCTAAGATCGGCCCCATGATCAGAAATGAATACAAATTCCCAAAAATATGCCACAGATCCACATGCACAAATGCGCATGTCAACAGCCGCCAGATCTCACCGCCGGAAATCAGAGCTTTATAGTAAGCCCCAAAGATGATCGCAGTTTCCGTGCTGTTGAACCCGGTATTGACCGTATGGATCAGTGTAAATACACCCAGGCATAAAATTGTAACGGCAGCTGTGACCGGTGCCTCACGCAACTGCTGCAATGTGCGGTTCATAATATGCCCTCCCGCAGCTGTTGTAACACCTTCTGCATCTCTTCCGGCATATCGGCATGAAACGTCATCGTTTCCCCGGTTGTCGGATGTACAAAGGTCAGCTGATATGCATGTAAAAGCTGTCCGTCGGCTGGGATCGTTTTCCGATAGCCATATTTTGGATCACCGGCAACGGGGTGATCGATATAGGCCATATGGACCCGGATCTGATGGGTTCGTCCGGTCTCCAGCTGACAGCGGACAAGCGCATAATCTTTGAAATTTTCCAGTACTTCAAAATGCGTGACGGCTGGTTTTGAATTTTTTGCGGTCACTGCCATTTTCTGACGATCTTTCACATCCCGACCGATCGGCGCATCGATGGTACCGTAAAGATTGGAAAAGGGATGATGAACAATGGCCAGGTATTCCCGGCGGCAGGTCTTATCTGCCAGCTGGGCGCTGAGTGCCTGATGGGCATGATCATTTTTAGCCGCTACAAGCAGTCCGGATGTATCTTTGTCGATCCGGTGGACAATGCCCGGCCGGATCGTCCCATTGATCCCGCTGAGATCCGTACAGTGGGCCAGCAGCCCATTGACCAATGTATGTTCATAATGTCCCGGTGCCGGGTGAACGACCATGCCGGTTGGTTTATTGATGACGATCAAATCGCTGTCTTCATAGACGATATCCAGATCCATTGGCTCCGGTTTGACTTCTAGTTCTTCATCCGGCGGCACTTGAGCGAAGATCTCATCGTCGGTCTTCACTTTATAGCTGGCCTTTTCCCATTCCCCGTTCACCTTGATCAGCTGTCCGTCGATCAGTTCACGGATCCGGGTCCGGCTGCACGGCAGAACATCTGCAGCGGTTTTATCGAGACGCTGACCGGCCTGAGCCGCCGTTACTCGGAACTCATACTTTTCCATCTTCTTTTCTCCTTTATATCATCGCTCAATGAAATGATCAGAATGGCTAAAAAGCCGCATGTGATACAGATGTCCGCGACATTAAAGACAGGAAACGCATGACCGAATAGATTAAAACTGAAAAAATCACGCACATACCCGAAACGGAAACGGTCGATCCAGTTTCCCAGCGCCCCGGCAAAAACAAAAGTCAGGCTCATTTGGATGCGTACGTCTTGGGTTGTACAGTAAATATATAAAATGGCCGCTTCCGCAATGATCGTCAAGATCGTAAAAAACGGCAAACCGGCGCCTTCTAGAATACTGAAGCCGGCTCCGGTATTTTTTACATACGTTAAATCAAAAAAATTATGGATCACTTCGACCCGTGAATAGACCGAAAGTTGGTTGGCAATGGATGATTTCGTCAGCTGGTCAAGAAAGACCAAAAGTACGGTAAGGATCAAAGATAAGAACAGCGTTGTCTTTTTAACTTTCATACCTTCACCTCCCTAAAACATTTTATTCCGGCGATGCAGAAACAGCATCTTCACAAACAGCCAGATACTCATCGCAAATGCGATCATGAAACCGAGAAAACCGATAGCAGGGATGCCGAGGATGCGCGGTTCCATATTGGTCATGCATAATAACGACGAGCCGATCAATAAGGCAGCGATCAAAATGCAGACGATCAGACGATTGACCATCCGGTCCACTTTGGCAATTGGTTCTGCACTGCCCATCACATTCAGATTGAGTTTCAGCCGGCCGCGTTCTGCCAGACGCAGCAGATCGCTGGTCTGCACCGGCAGATCCATGGTCTTCATCGTGATCCGTGCACCTTTTTTAACGCCTTTTTCGAGGACATCTTTGGTGCTGACCGTCCGCCAAGAATCCTTATGGGTCATCGCTATTTTCATGATGTTGCATTGTGGATCCAGATCCATCAAAGTACCTTCCATCGTCATCATCGACCGTGCCAGCATCGATACGCCTTTCGGCAGCTGGATGCGGTATTTATGGCAGATCGCAAAGACTTCCTGGATCATCTTAGCAATGTCGATTTCTTCGAACGACTGATCGACATACTGCAGCATGAATTGTTCAATTTCCCACATCAGCTGCATATAATCGATCTCTTTTTGGCAGTTGCCCAACGTTAATATGCAGTCGGTGATCGTCAGCACGTCTTTGGTGCCGACGGCTTTGACGACTTCCCGCATGACTTCCCGCTCTTTGGCATCCAGCGTGCCCATCATGCCAAAATCGATCCATACAATTTGATGATTGCGGATCCGGAGATTGCCAGAATGCGGATCGGCATGAAAAAAACCTTTATCGATGATCTGTGTGATGTAATTGTAAGCAAGCTTGTCGGCAATTTCTTTGCAGTCATACCCTGCCTGCTCCAGGGCCATATGATTGTTGATCTCCAGGCCGTCTACATACTCCATCACCAGGACGTATTTGGTTGAATAGTCAGTGTAGATGATCGGCGCATCGATGAATTTGCAGTCTTTGTATGCCTGCTTAAAACGCTGGGCAAAGACCGCTTCGATGGTAAAATCCATCTCCTCTTTGGCGGTTTCCCAGAATTCATCGATCACCATATCCAGATCGACCACAGAACTGACCGCATCGGAAAGATTCATGACGCGGGCAGCCCGGCGCAGCAGCTTGACATCACGTTCCATGGTTTCATAAATACCCGGACGCTGTACTTTCACGACAACGGATTCCCCGGTCGGCAAAGTCGCAGCATGTACTTGGGCAATGGACGCAGCACCCAGCGGCTCTTCGTCAAAGGAAGTAAATACTTCATCCCAAGGCTTATGATAGGCTTCTTCAAGTACTTTCCGCACCGTTTCGATCGGCATTGGTTTGACATTGCTGCGCAGTTTCATTAATTCCCGGCAATAACGTTCCGAGAAAATATCCTGCCGGTTTGACAGGATCTGGCCAATCTTTACGAATGTCGGTCCCAGCTCTTCAAGAATATTCCGAAGCTTGACCGGATCCAGGCCTTCGTTCACTTTATATTTGCGCAGAATGGAAACAATCTGCAGAAAACGGGTGTTGTTGTTACTTGAATTTTTTCTTGCCATGAACGTTTCCTTTCCTGATATGAAGCGGCGTATTGGAAACGGCAGCCGGACGGACCAATGTCCGGAAGGCATCGGTCGTCGTGCAGAAAGCGTCGACTTGCAGTTTCGGTCCGATCATTAAACACTTAAACAGAAATGTTCCCCAGTTGTTCATATAAATTTCCCCTTATAGAGGTATTATAACACGGAAAATTTATTCACAAAGAAAAAACGTTATGTCCTTTATATAAAGGACATAACGCGATGATTCTCAGTCTGTGAACTTGTCGTAGAACTCCATGCTTTCCAAGACCGAGGTATCTTCGATCGGATTGTCATCCAGGCGCAGGGCTTCCAGGAGTTCCAGATCTTTCAGCGGCGTAACATCAGTGATGTAGTTTGCCTTTAATGTCAGTGACTTCAGGAAGATCAAATTCGACAGCGGCGTCAGATCCGTAATGGCGTTGTGATCCAAGCGCAGGTACGAAATATATTTCAGTTTTGACAGCGGCCGCAGATCAGAAATGATGTTGTTGTAGAGATCGACGCTGCATAAGTTTTCCAGTTTCGATAAAACCGAAATATCGCTGACATCGTTGTTCTCCAATGAAAGGATCTCCAGCTGTTTCATGTCTTTCAGACAGTTAATATCTTTGACCTCATTGCGGCCGACGTTCAGATCGACCATTTGTTTGCAGCCTTTCAAGACCGAGATCTCTTTGATGCGGTTGGTGAACAAATCCAGATGTACAAGATTTTTTGCGTTCTTCAAGAAGTTAATGTCTTCGAGCTGGCAGAATTCTGCACTGAAACCGATCAAATTGGCTGTATTTGTAAATTCATTGGTGTGTGTAAGTTCATTTTTCGAAACATTCAAATATTCCAGCGATTTCAGATTATTGAGCAGCCGCATATCCGAGAATCCGGTTTGTTCCATATACAGTTTCTTCAGATTCGGCAGTTCTTTCAGGAAATCAAAGCTGGATGGATGATTATAAGAAAGATCGAGTTCTTCCAGTTCCGGGAATTCCTTCAAGATCGAGTAATCCGTCAAATACGGACAGTTTTCTACGTTCAGTTTCTTCAGATGCTTCATTGAAAGCAGCGGACTTAGATCACTCATCAAGTTCGTCGACAGATCGAGCTCTTCAATGTTGGAAAGATAGGTCAGATCTTCCACATTGTATAAGCGCATACCGCCCATGTGCAGATATTTTAAGTTCTTCAGCGTACCTAAGATCGCATAACTGAACGGTCCGTTTTCCGTGTTGACGTAGATTTCCTCCAGTTTCTTGCAGTGTTCGACATATTCGATGCTGTCAACTTTGGCTTTCTCCAAATTTAAGGCTTCCAGATCGATCATCGCTGCAATCGCTGATACATCCATGGTATATAGGTTATTGTGGGCGATGTTCAGCCTTCGCAGCTGACGGAATCCATGCAGTGCCTGAATATCACGCAGCTGATTGATCGAAACGTCAAGGATTTCCAGGTTGCGGAGGTCTTTGATCGGTTCAAGCGTCTGCACTTTGTTGTCGGAAATGTTCAAGGATTCGAGGTTTTCGGCATATTCCAAGCCCGTCAGGTCCTGGATCTCCAGTCCTTGCAGTTCCAATTTGACCAGATTTTTCATATTTTCCGGCGTTATTTCTTCAGGTTTTACGCGCAAGGTCTGAGCAACTCTTTCGCGCAATGCATCATCTTTGATCAACATATTCCATCCTCCTTTGTGATGTTTTTATTTGTATGTCATTTCAATCAACTAAATCATAACAAAATTTTGTTCCAATGAACAGATGGAACAATTCGAAAAATGGACAAATTGGTCTAAATATGATAAATTAATGTTGGTTAAAGATTAGACTAATTTTTTGACTTTTAAAATAAGTGATTATGTATGCGGATCCTTATCCTAACAGTCAATGATGTGGCTTGATCTGGGAGGTAATTAGCATGAGCACTGGTAAAGTAAAATGGTTTAATGCTGAAAAAGGTTACGGATTCATTACCAATGAAGAGGGCAAAGATGTCTTTGTTCACTATTCTTCCATCAATGCGGAAGGTTTCAAAACGTTGGAAGAAGGCCAGACCGTGACGTACGATGTGATCGATACGGACAGAGGTCAGCAGGCGAACAACGTAACTGTCGTTAATTCAGCCGAATAGTCAGCTTGACCCGCAGGAGCACATTCGGTGCTCTTTTTTATTAGGAGTGTTTGATATGGAAAATTTTGATCGTTATGAAACCGTGCGCGAATACGTTTATGGGGAATATTCAAAAATTGGCAGCCGGGCTTTCCGGGTCGCAGCCATCACCCACACCTCAGCCGTTGACACGTGCATCACACTGCTGGCGATGAGCCGGAATTCAAAAATTGAAAAAGCGAAGATCGCTGCCTTGCTCCACGATTTTGCCCAGTATATGCAGAACTGCGCACATTCGGAACATGCCCGGCTTTCCAGCATTCTGGCGCATAAATATTTGTCCAGCACGCATTTATTCAAAGTATATGAGATCGACGATATTTGTTACGCAATTGCGCAGCACTCGCACAAAGAATCATATGATTCCCCGTTATGTGAACTGCTGAAAGATGCAGATATCATGGCACGTTTTCTAGAGAATCCGAATATGGAACTCACTGGCATAAAAAAACAGCGCCTGCTGGATGCCTGCGCTGATTTAAATGGTTCGGATTAGAACTGAAGATAATGAAGATCAACTTCCTTGATTTGTGTTTGGATCTGTTTCCAGATCTGCACAAATCTTTTTTTATCGTAAACGATACAATCAATATACGAATAACTTTTTCCGATCGCACCGCCGATCACATTGGCCGTTTGTGTCTCTGTGAACGTGCGGTCCAGTTTTTTGGACAGTTTTTGTCTGAAAACTGCATCTTCTTTGCTTCGAAAAAGATTGTTGTAGTAGATATATCCGTATTCCCCGCCTTTGGCTTTCAGATCGGAAAGGACATCATTTTTATTTTCAATGGTTTCTTCGATCAGCAGCGGATGGGTGGTAAAGATGAACTTCATGTCCTTCCGCAGTGAATCGCTCGCAAAATCCTGGATCGGCTGATAGACCGAATAAATATCGATCGGCCGATCATAGGTTCGCCAGTCCTTTTGTTCGACGATCTTCATGATCGTTTCATAAAAATCGATCAAGTTGCAGAACTTTGCGTCCTGTTTGGGTTCATCGATCGAAGCGATGCGCGATAAATAGGCTTCATAGGCACATTCACCGATCGCCGTTTCGATCAGGTACATGCTCATTTCTTTTTTACGCTCATCGTTGCCGATCAGGTGATACCCAGGACAATAGAGTTCCGCCTCCAAAGACTGGTTTTTTTCATTGATTTCATAGAAAACGTAGAAATCATTGATATAGTATTCATACTCTTTGATCTTCAGACAGGCCTGTATGGCTTTCTGCGACATCGGCGGCAGACAGGAATTGATGATCCAGCCTTTCTTGACAGATTCCGGTGCCAGTGCTTTTACATATTCGCACAAGTACTGCGTGGTCTTGTTCGGACCAGTATCAAAGGTCATTTCATAATCATCATAACCGGATTCGACAAAAAATCGGGCCCCGGTCATTTCTGAAACTTTTTCATCGAGCGTTTCGATGATTTGATTCAGCGATTCATAATTCTGTTCCGCCAGGTCTGTACGAATTTGTTCCTCTTTCGTAAGAAAATGTTCCCAGAATGCTTTCACATGAGTGGTTACGCTCATCGGTATTCCTCCAGTTTTGCGGCCAGACGTTCGGCCAGGATGGCATGCGTTTCCGGATCTAAATGCACACCATCATAGGTTCCCGCTGTCACATCCGGATCAAAATAGTCGGCATGCATATCCGCGGCAATTTTCGCAAGTGCTTGCCCGGCGTTTTCCAGCATATCATAACCTTCCTGTCCGAAGCTGTAAACCGTCATTTCGTTTGAACGATAAGCGGGGTTCATCCGCGGCGGCCGCACGATCAAGATCTGCGGTTTCTTCCCCACAACTTGATAAAGGACCGGATCCTTGACTTTTCGCAGCAGCGTACGCATCCCTTTGTATAAGGACATCACATTGGTATGATAGATCCGTTTGGCATCATTGGTGCCAAGCATCACCACAAATACATCGATCGGCACATGGCTTTTGATGACCATCTGTACATTTTTGGTGCCGTTTCGATCCGGATCAAAAGGATCATCGAAACATAAAGTACGGCCGTTGAGGCCTTCTTCTATGATCTGGTCATCCGGCATCCGTTCCCGCAGCACGGCCGGATAACGCCGTTCAAAACGGCATCCCGTCCGGGCGTCATAGCCCCAAGTATTGCTGTCGCCGTAAAGCAGGATCCGCATGTTATCCGATTGAATCGCTCATATCCAGTTTTAACATCTGGTTGAGCTCGACCGCATATTCCATCGGCAGTTCGCGGGTAAACGGCTCCAGGAACCCCATGACGATCATTTCCGTTGCCTGCTGACGTGAAAGTCCGCGGCTCATTAAATAGAACAGCTGTTCTTCGCTGATGTTGGAAACCGTCGCTTCGTGTTCGATCTGCGATGTTTCGCTTTGGGAAATGTTCAGCGGGATCGTATCACTGCGGCTTTTCTTATCGAGGATCAGCGTATCGCATTCCACTTTGCTTTTGGCTTTGTCGGCATTTTTTGTATGACGGACCCAGCCGCGGTAGTTGACTTCCCCGCCGTTACGGGCAACCGATTTCGAAACGATCGAACTGCTCGTATGCGGCGCCAGATGGATCATCTTCGCCCCGGCATCTTGTTTCTGTCCTTTGGATGCGACCGCAATCGAAATGCAGGTGCCTTTGGCATAAGGTTCGGCCAGGATACAAGCCGGATATTTCATATTGATGTGGCTGCCGACGTTGCCGTCGATCCATTCCATATGTCCGTTCTCATATACCTTGGCCCGCTTGGTGACTAAGTTCAGGATGTTGTTGGACCAGTTCTGGACGGTTGAATAGCGGCAGCGGGCATTTTTATGAACGTAAATTTCTACAACAGCTGCATGCAGCGAATCTTTCGAATAAATCGGTGCCGTGCAGCCTTCGACATAGTGCACGTCCGCCCCTTCGTCGACAATGATCAAGGTACGCTCAAATTGTCCCATCTGCTGCGAGTTGATCCGGAAATACGACTGCAGCGGTTTTTCCAAATGTACGCCTTTCGGGACATAAATAAAGGAACCGCCTGACCATACAGCTGTATTCAATGCCGCGTATTTATTGTCCGAATACGGGACCAGCTTGCCGAAATACTTACGGACCAGCTCCGGATGCGTGCGCAGTGCCGTATCCGTATCCAGGAAGATGACGCCTTTTTCTTCGACTTCCTCCAGCATATTATGATAAACAACTTCGCTTTCATACTGCGTAGAGACACCGGCTAAAAATTTCTGTTCCGCTTCCGGAATGCCCAGCTTATTGAATGTGTTCCGGATCGTTTCCGGAACTTCATCCCAGCTTTTTTCCTCTTTTTCACTAGGTTTGATATAGTAGGTGTAATCATCAAAATCGATCTCACTCAGATCCGGGCCCCAGTTTGGGTTCTTTTGTTCCAGAAATGAATGATACGCTTTCAGACGGTTTTCCAACATCCATTCTGGTTCGCCTTTGATCTTGGAGATCGTGCGGACGGTGTCTTCGGTCAGCCCTTTTTTGGTCTTAAAGACACTGACGTCCTTGTCGTGAAAACCGTATTCATATTCATTGGAAAATTCGATGTCTTTGGGATCACTCATCTTTCTTTTCCTCACTTTCATCGATCATCTGGCGCATGGCTTTCCAGCCGATGGTGGCACAGTTGATCCGGTTTGCCTGCTTGCCGACGTTCTGAAAAGCAACTGCTTCTTCCAGCAGATCTTCGTCATACTCTTTCTGGTCGATCATCGCAAAATAGTTCTTAATGATCTCACGGGCCTGTTCGACGGTCTTTCCCTTCATGAGTTCAGTCATGATCGACGTGCTGGCTGTTGAGATGGTACAGGCGACACCGTCAAATCGGACATCTTCGATCTTTCCGTCTTTGATTTTCGACTGGACAGTGATGTCATCAATACATGAATCGCTGGCCATGTGACGGGAATTATAATCGCTGTCGTCTTTTGTCAGTTCCCGGTTGCGCGGGTATTCATAATGGTCCATGATGATATCCCGCATCAGGTTTGGATCGATATCCATTGTCATCTTCCTTTCTTCTCTTAAAAGAATATGTCAATACATTTTTCCAGCGTTACTGTCCGCAGCGCTTCTGCCAGCCGGTCAGCCTCTTCTTTCGTATTGTAAAGATAGAAGCTGGCCCGGACCGTCGCAAACGTGTGCAGAACATCCGGCAGCATCTTTGCACAATGTGTGCCGGAGCGCACCGCAATGCCTTGGGTATTCAAGTAGCTTGCCAGATCCTGAGAAGGTATCTGTTTGCCCTGATCCATGACATTGAACGTGCAGATGCCGCTTTCCGCGTTCTTATTGTATAGAATCAAATTGTCCATATCGGAAACCTGATCCAAAAAGTAATGTTTTAATTCCACTTCGTGTGCATGGATCTCGTCCATGCCGATGCTTTCCAGGTATTTCATGGCCGCTGCCATGCCGATGGCTCCTTCGATCGGCTGTGTGCCGCTTTCAAACTTCAGCGGCGCATCTTTTAAGATCAGCGATCCGCTGCGGTCGAAACGCGCATTGGATTCGCCGCCGTAAAACACGGGTTCCAATGCATCCATGTATTTTTTCTTTCCGTATAAAATACCGATACCGGTCGGCCCGCACAATTTATGTGCTGATAACGCAAAGAAATCCACATCCAGATCCTGGACATCGACCTTCATATGCGGTGCGCTTTGGGCACCGTCGACCACCAGCAGAATGCCGCGTTCATGGCAGAGTTCTGCCATTTCTTTAATGGGTGCCATCTGTCCTAACACGTTAGAAACCTGTGCGACGGCCACCACTTTGACTTTATCATGTAAGGCTTTCTTAAAATTGGAAATGGTAATTTTTCCTTCTTCATCCAACGGAATGAATTCAATCTTCGTACCAGCTTTTTTTCCGGCCTGCAGCCAAGGCAGATAACTGGAAGCGTGTTCGCTTTCATCGGTCAGAATGACATCCCCTTCATGAAGCATCTGCTCGGTCACCATCAGCGCTACTTCATTCAGCGCCTGTGTGCTGCCGGAAGTAAATGCGACTTCTTCTGTGTATTTCGCGTTGATGAATTTCTGAGCCGTCTTTCGTGCGCCTTCAAAAGCTGCATCGACCTGTGCGCTCATTTCATAATCGCCGCGGTGGGCGTTAGCTCCAAGATATGTATAATATTTGGTTACCGCATCGATGACACACTGTGGTTTCAGCGCGGTCGCTCCATTATCCAAATAAGCCAGCGGCCGGCCGGACATTTTTCGTTGTAGAATCGGAAAATCATTCCGTATCGCTTGTACGTCCATTCAATCCCACCTTGCTTTCCATTTCGGCACGAATCCGATCGTGCAGATCCTGATCTTCGATCATATCCAGCACCGGCAGAAAATAGCCGACGCTCAGCAGTCCGATTGCTTGTTTTGTCGTCAGGCCGCGCGACTGAAGATAGTAAAGCTGTTCTTCATCCGGCTGGCCGATCGTCAGCGCATGGCTGGCTTTTACTTCATTTTCATCGATCAGCAGCAGCGGGATCACTTTGGCTGTATGATCTTCGCCGAGGGTCAGTACGCGGGTTGCCTGATGGGACTGAGCTTCCGGACAGTTTTTCTCGATATTTCCGTTGGCGACCATTTCGTAATTCCCGCGGTCCAGCAGCACAGCAAAGTTCCTTATCTCGCCATGCGTATGTCCGGCCGTATGACGGACTTCCAGATCACCGGTCTTCTTTTGATCGGCCATGCACAGCTGGCCGGACAGGATTTCAAAGTCTGCGCCTTCATTCTGCAGTTCGACCAATTGGTTCCAGTGCAGCGGTGCGTTCTGCAGATCAAGCAGGCCCATGCGGCAGACCGCATCCTTCTGCATTTCGATGCGGA
The DNA here is from genome assembly GCF_014202755.1 of Catenisphaera adipataccumulans. Lineage (GTDB taxonomy): Bacteria > Bacillota_I > Bacilli_A > Erysipelotrichales > Erysipelotrichaceae > Catenisphaera > Catenisphaera adipataccumulans. The sequence goes on along the minus strand of NZ_JACHHK010000006.1, from coordinate 41,865 downwards.
TATCCACATCAGCAGCCGATTCTGCTTGATTATAGATAAAAAGCTGCAGATGGCTTTCTTCCTGCATCGTGATGTTCAGTTTCAGCGCTTTTGCATCCGGTTTCAGCGTAATAAAGAATGTGCCCTGCGCCTGCGGAGCTACGATCGGATCGTTTTCCAGGCTTCCGGATACCGATATTGTCCGGGCAAATGTCTCCTTCAATATCGTTTCCATACTTATGCTCCTTGTTTGACAGCGCAGCTTCCCAGCGAAATTGGTTGTTTGGTTTCTTCCTTTGCCGCTTTTACATGATATTCTTTTTCGATCCATTCATATCCATCGTGATCGACTTTTTCCACCAGTTCTTGATCGCCGGATACGACGATTTGTCCGTCGATCAGAATATGTGCATGCGTCGGCTGCAGATATTCATAGAAACGCGCATAGTGCGATACGATCAGCAGACCGGTATTCATTTCGCTTTGGCACTGTTTGATCGCATTGCTGACGATCCGCAGGGCATCCACATCCAAGCCTGAATCGATTTCATCAAGCATCGCAATGCTTGGTTTCAGCATCATCATTTGAACGATCTCATTGCGCTTCTTTTCGCCGCCGCTGAAACCATCGTTTAAAAACCGATGCGCCAGATCCGGCTTCATTTCCAGCTGCTCAATGGCTTTATCCATTTCTTTGATGAACTTGAACAAGCCGATCGGCTGCTCACGGCGCGCATTGATGGCGCTGCGCAGAAAGTCGGAATTGGTCACGCCGGAAATTTCCGATGGATACTGCATGCCCAAAAACAGACCGGCCTTGCTGCGTTCATCCACTGGCATCTCCAGTACATTTTTCCCATCTAAAGTGATCGTACCTTGGGTGACAGTGAATTTTGGATTGCCCATGACCGCGGCCAGCAGCGTACTTTTGCCGTTGCCGTTCGGTCCCATCAGGGCGTGCGTTTCACCGGATCTTACAGTCAGATCCAGTCCTTTTAATATTTCTTTTTCTTCCACAGAAACGTGAAGATCTTGAATGACTAATTCGGTCATTTTTATCCCTCTTTTCGCCGTTAATAGTAACAAACTTTACCATAAATCTCAATTGAAACGATTATTCGCGGACAGTTCTTTTTTCATTCATTGCATTTTAATGATATAATTCGTATAATTGCAATGTTTAAAGGAGGATTACCATGCGTGATTTCTTAAGGGACAACTGGTTCGTAGTGGTCATTGCCGTCGTGATCATCGGATTTGTTTCCTATTTTATTTACGACAGTACAAAATATAATGTGTCCGGCACGACTTCCGATGGAGAAGACGTCGTGGCCAGCACCAATAAAGGCGATGTGACGGCAGATGATTTATATGATGAGATGTCTGCCTCCGATTCTTCCCTGCTGTACAATTTGTATCGCAATGAAGTTGTCGATCAATCCATCGAGACGACAGATGATTTGCAGCAGGATGCCGATGATCTGAAAGATCAGATCGATTCCACTGCTGAGCAGCAGGTTTCCGACTATAAATCGTATCTAGGTCAGGAACTGGCTGCTTATGGCTACAACGGATACGACGAGCTGGACGATTACTGCCTGATGAGCGTTAAGCAGAAAGAGATGAACCGCCGCTATGTCAAAAAGCATTATGACGATCTGAAAAAAGCGGTCGAGGATCAAAATCCGCGGACGATCTCCATCATTCAGATCAGTGTAAGCGATCCGGATAACCTGACTTCGGATGAGCAGAAGAAAAAAGACAACATCGACAGCGCTCTTTCCAAGCAAAGCTTTGCGAAAACCGCAACGGCTTATTCAGAAGATTCAACAGCCAGCGATGAAGGCGTATATGGTTATGTGGACGGTAAGACGACTGAAAGTTCCAGCAGTTCTCTCGATGAATCGGTCATCAATGCAGCACTGGATCTGAAGAAAGGTGAAACCAGCGATTGGATCACCGTGACGGATTCGGACTCGGGCACATCTTATTTATATAAGGTCCATGTGGATGAAACGGATCTGAATAAGATTTATAAATCCAAGAACGATACGATCAAGGATCAAGTGCTGAATGCTTTCTTAACGGATAATACAGGATTGGAGTATACCGTTGTTCAAAGTTATGCGAAAAAGCTGGATATCAAACTCAGCAAGAGCACGAAAAAGAAGATCAATGCCTACATTGAAGAACAGAAGAAAGGAGACGACAGCAGCGATGAAGAAAATTAGTATTCTGCTCCTGTGCGGTGCGTTTCTGCTGACGGGCTGCTCCGGCCATGTTACATCTGTTTCCGACGGCGATCAAGAATTGATGACCATCGGTGATACGACGATCACAAAAAATGATGAATATGAACTGCTCAAGACCTATGAAGGTTCCGATGTCATGATGTCCGAAGTGGCATCCATTATCTATAAAAACGAAATCGGCACGACCAAAAAAATCCGTAAGGAAGCGGAACAACAATATGAAGAATTTGCTTCCAGCAGCGATGATCCGGAAGCCGAACTTGAAAGCAAAGGATACAGCAGCAAAGAAGATTACATTGAAAATTATTTGATTCCAAGCATTCAGTCTGAAAAACTGGTCGATAAATATTTTAAAGATGATAAAAAGACCATTAAAAAGAAATACAAACCATCGGTTGCGAAGATCTTGGAATGCGATGATAAAGATACGGCAGAAAAAGCCTTGAAAGAACTGAAAGACGGCAAAGATACTTCTGAAGTATTCGATGAATACCAAAGCGATGATGCAAACTTCAGTGACGAAGAAACATTGGTTTCCACGCAGACATCCAGTGTTCCGACGCGTCTTGTCAATACCTTGTACAAGCAGAAAAAAGCCGGTGTTGTCGATGAAGTGTTCTCAGATAGTTCGGATTCTGACAGTTCAGACAGTTCCGATTCAAGCAGCACAAAGTATTATGTAGCAATTTTAGTGAACAATGATTATGATGAAATCATCGATCAAGTCCGCGAAAGTTTATCTTCAGATTCTGATGTAACCTCTGCATGTATGGAATATTATTTAAAGAAATATGATTTTGAAGTGCATGATCAGGAAATCTTCGATTATCTGAAAGAAAACAATCCAGAATACTTGGTACAATATCCGGAATTAAAAGATTCGGATGATGATTCTTCCAACTAAAAATGAGTGACGCATACGCGTCACTTTTTTAGTGCTTCATATTGCTCTTCCAAATCAAATCGGTAATTGAATTCTTCCGCATCCTGCAGGCCGATGTAATACAGATATTCAATATCCTCCTGATTGAATAAGTAAAAATGTGAACTATCGATCAATCCTTCCGGCCATAGACAGCCGGCATAATCGTAGATTGCCTTCTCGCCAACCTTGTTTTGGATCCGTCCGATGATCATCAGGCGCTTACGTCCTTTATGCAGTGTGACGACCGTTCCCAGCGGCATTAAGTCTTTCATCCTTCACCTCCCTAATATTGTACATTGACTTTAAATCCTAGCCCGGCAATGAAACCGAGATGACTGCCGAATTCCCATTCTCTATTTTTATGATGATACGATATCTGGGCTTCTGCACTGCCGACAGAACCCGAACCTGTTAAAGAGACTTTTGCGCCAAATATCGATAATGACGTTTCTACTTCCCCGCGCAAAGCCGCTGCGCCGACACCGAGATCGAATGTTTGTTCATCGGGAGAGAGCACTGCCTCCGCATTTGCGTAAACAGTACCGACCTGACCGGTCGCATGGGCATGTCCGCGGAGCCATTGATTGCCGGCATTCGCATAGACCGTACCGGATAATACGGATGCTGATGCTTTCCCAGTTAGTTCCAGATGCGGATACAGTTTTTTATTTTTAAATAAAGAAGCTTCTGCCTTCCCCTTGAGATCGACCGCACCGACATCTGCATTGATCCCGCCGTCGACACCGTGCCAGTGAAACGGTTTTCGGCATTCCCCATAGGCCCAGTGTGCTTTTCCGCTGATATATGAAGTTCCAGATGTTCGATGCACGATGGAACGTAAATTGAGATAATGCGAAGTCGATGTCTCCCACTTTGATGATTGGTTGACCGAATGATCCAGTTCTTCATAGGATACGGCTGTGCCGTACAAATAGTCGGCAACAGACTGCAGTTTTGCTTCAATGACAGCTTGACGATCCTGCATCGCTGCTGTCGGCAGCGGCGGTGCAGGACCAGCTAAAATGGATACCTTATGTGCAAGCCTGCGCCATTCATCGGTGTTGATTTTCATAGATTTGCCACTCCTGCAGCTGGATCTTACAGAGTGTATATGTCTTTCGTAAAGCAGAAACCAAAGAAGTTCCGTTTTCAAGATCTGCGCATTGTCGGATACAATCCTCAATGGCAGACATCAAATGAAGGTAGTAATCCATTTAGGAATGGATCGCCTTCTGCAAAGATTGTTCGTTTTCCTGATACACCTGTGCGGTCTGACGCAAAAAAGCCGCATACTGTTCCAAAGCAGATTCATAATTGCGGAATGCCGGAATCAAAGTTTGAAACTGCTGAAGCAAAGCTTGTGAAGCCGGTGAACGCCAAGCTTGATCGACGGTATTCATACGTGCCTGCACATCATGAAAAATTGTCGTGACTTGATTATTTAAAGAGCGCAGGGATGCTGCGTACTGGCGGACTTGTTCCGCAGAAATTTGAACTTGTGCCATTGTTTATCTATGCCAGACGGCGGGCCGAAGCCGCTCGTTCATTTTGAAGCTGTTCATATTGATGTGCGCTGCGTTCCAAATAGGCAGCATACTGACGAATGATCTCTGTCATTTTTTTCAGCTGCGGCTGAAAAGAGTCCAGCTGAGCAATAAAAGCGTTCTGATCGGTTCCTTTCCAGACAGACTGCATCTCATGCATGCGCATGTACATTTTCTGAATGGCTTCTTCGTACTGATTGGCTTTTTGTTTCAGACAGGATGACGTATGCAGAACATCCTGCGTTTGAATTGAAATATTCATAATTTTCCTTTCTATTAAATCCAAAGAATGTGATCACCCGTAACAATTTGATTCTCTTGTAAAGAAATCTGCGAATCCAGCGGCCGGGCTGTTTCACGGCATAAAATCAATTCTGCTTCCGGGATCCTCCAAACCTCTGCCAACTCCATGATCAAAGTTTTAAGGATCATGGTTTCACTGACTCTTACGGTATGTTTTGCCCCGCGATAGATCTCAATATAAATCAATAGATCACGCATCGAGCGTACGGATCACCTCCGTTTTTGTTCCGCTGAACCAAATTGCTTCTCCATTTTCTTCCGGCGGCGGACTGCGATGAAACAAATATGCGAATTCACTGCATCCAGCTCCGATCCATAAAATATCCAGGTCATACTGTATATCCATAAAGTATGGATCTTGAAACCGATTGGATTGATGGAGGCAGTCAATACAGATCACATCATCCTGCCAGGAACTGCCGATATTTAAGATTGGCGAAGTCAGGAGCCATGCTTCAATCAGCCGATCGACTTTTTCCCGACACGAAGCCTGGGCAAACGCAAACAGACATTTCCGCCGCCCATCCCAGGCAATCAGTCTGCCATGTACCGAGATACCAATTTTAAACGGCTGCGGCGCCATGACGGGATAACGAGATCTTTGCAGAACATGCGGTTTTGCAGGATGATAGCACCAGGCATTCCAGCCTTTTTCTGTTTTCAAAATTCCGTGATTCAGCTTCAGTTTTGGGACCGCAAACGCATCGGAAAAATAACGTACAGTATCTAAATCGTGCCAGGACAGGATCATCTGTAAGTCGGCCGTCTGTGTCAGTGTCCGAATCGTCTCATTACAATCCGATGTCATAACGATCCACGGCCGTTTCGTGTGTCTAAGCATTTGAATAAACGAAGCTGCATGCCTGTCGACAAATGCCAGGATCAAACCGCGTTCGATCTTTTCCAACGCCTTTTCATCAATTTCATCATCCACAAATGCTTTTTTGCCGTAAAGACCATAGACATAGACCGGCTGATCTTGATACCAGGCAAGACAACTGTCAAACCATGTTTTCTGCTCCTTTTTATCTTGGCAGAACAATACCGACCGGCATGTATCCAGCCTGAGACGATCCTGCCGCTGCCATTCTGGGCGATCTACAATAATTCCCTGATCAAATTCCAAGTTTTCCATCGACGGCAAAACGATCCAGGCGTGTTTTCTGCCGTGTTTCAATATTTCCCGGGCAGCGCCTTGTAATAAGGTCTCCGCACTTTGCTCCCGGCGATGCAGGATCCTGTCCTCATCATCCAGTTCCGCCCAATCCGGACGTGTCTGTGCATTCGCCGGTGCCTGCATCCAAAATCCATGACCCTTGCGTTCCCATTCGTGTGAACCAACCTGGACAATAAAGGAGCCGACTTCCCTCAAAGCAGCCGCATGATCATTCTGCAGCACTTCCCGGCTGTCCCCGGTATCATTCACGCGGAAACATACTTTCCATCGCGTATTGGACCATATCTGTTCATCAACAACGCCCAACGGTTTCTGCGTACAAAGCACCATATGAATGCCCAATGAACGGCCTATGCGGGCAATTTCTTTCAGTTGGTCCATATATTCTGGGTATTTCATTTTCAGCTGCGCAAACTCATCAACTACGATAAACAGGTGAGACATGCATTCTGAAGCCTTCTGATTAAATGCATCGATATTTGAGACATGCTCGGTCCGCAGGGCTTTTTGTCGTTTGATCAGTTCAGCCTGAACGCTCCGGCAGAATCGATCCATCACAGCGCCTTCTAAATTAGTGACAAAACCAGCACAATGCGGAAACTGATAAAACACATCGCCAAATGCCCCGCCTTTAAAATCAATTAATATATACTGCAGGCAGGATGGATCATTTTTCACCGCTAACATCGCCAGCATCGCTGTCAGCCATTCGGATTTTCCGGATCCTGTAGAACCAGCTACTAAACCATGCGGACCATCCTGCTGATCGCTAAAATCCAGCCAAATGATCGATCCGCTTTCATCCATGCCGATCGGGATCTTCAGACAAACCTCTTTTTTCCAATCTGCTTTCAAAAACGGCTTCACATCAAACGGATGATCCGACAACGGCTGTGCCCGCACTTGGCGAACAACAAGCGGCTGAACCAAAGGAATCTCGTCGACAGACACCATAAGATCAAAATCTCCAGGCTGCAAAGAAACTTGGATTTCTGCTTCTGGTTTCACAGGCAATGCAGGAGATGATCCATCACTGACTGTACGATAAACATGCTGCGGATCCCAAGGAATGCGTGATACATCCGACGGTTCCCGGATCCATAGTCGATATCCTTGCTCCTGGCATGCCGGATCTGCCAACACGGAATCCAAGCGCTTTTTCGTTATCCAGACCCATTTAACGTTTTCGTTCTGCCAGCGGCTCTGCGCATACAGATACAACGCATCTTCAATCGATGCACTGTCCAGCCGGATCCTCATGCCCGGCTGGAGCAATACCGGCTGAACAATTGTCCGCATTGCCTTCGCTGCCTGTTCCTGCAATGCATGAACCAACGCATGATCCGTATGCTCATAATCTATATGTGAATAAGAAATGATCACTGCCGGCTTCTTTTCCGTTTTGATCCAGATGGGTAATGATCGACCATAGTGATCCGCATCAAATGCGAAACAGGCTTTTTTCAGCTGCTCAAAGGAAGTCTGCATATCCAAACGAATCTGCTCTGCTTCCTGGCAGGACTGCCGTAAGTAATTCTGATATTTCTGCTCACTGTCTATTTTCTTCCGGTACGCCGCTTTCCATGTATGACGGCGATTCAGCAAGCCATAAACAAGAAATGCAGCACCCATGGACAGGCTGTTGAGCACGGTCGAGAAGATCTGATCCTGGAATTCCGGATTAGTGAGCCAGGTCACAAGCGCTGTTGAAATCCCGAAGAAACAAATCATCATCGAAGAGCCGACTGCTTGAAACCAGTTCCCTTTTTCCACTTCCGGAATGATCCTGGGAATTTCCCATTGTCGCTGCACTGGTTTTAAAACAGTAACAGGCGGCATAGAATGGGGCTGCAGTTCGATTTTCGGCATCGACGAAGGAAAAGATAACTTTGAATCGATACGTATCGTGCTGATCAAAAAGGTTTCCACGATCAAGATAGAATGAAAACCGATCAAAATTTGATCCCCATTTTGATACTTGATTTCATGGATCCGACGGCCATTGACATATGTGCCGTTCGTGCTGTTTAAATCTATGACTTTTCCTTGAGAAAAACGGAGATGATGCCCAGATACGCAGTTCGAAACGATACGGTATGTACATTCGGGATTCCGTCCCAGTTCTGTTTCATCCTGAAACGGCACCGCGCTGCAGTACGGCTGATGCTCGGAAAAATGGATCTTCAGATCATCGATCGCTGTTGTTTGTCCCTTGTCAAGGATGACCACCTTTTTCTTGTGTTTGATTTCCAACTTACAGCTGACAATACGAAAGACAAAATCACGGTATGTCTGCATCTGCCGGATAGGAAGGATCCGACAGAATTCTGCCGAATATAAAATGATGTCATGCATGCAGCGCTTTGAGAACGAGCTGGATGATTTCCTGCCATTTTGGCCGTCCCGCCATTTTTTCAATTCGGAACACACGCCGGACCGTTTGATCTTCCGTCTGAAGTTTTACGACGGTCTTTTTCTTCAATTTGAATTCATAATATCGATTGCCGATACGGTCTGTTTTCCATTTCGTTTTGATCTTCTTATGATTAATGGCAAAAAATCTAGGTGTCTTGCCATCTGGATCCAGCCAAACAATGCGGATCTTACTTCCTTTATGAAGATGTTTCGGAACCATAAAGATGATCTGGCTTTTCTTCTGCGGCTGATGGATTTCCTGACGGACATGCAGATGATTTTGATCATCTAACGTCCAGGTACGGATCTGCACGGCATCGCCAGTGATCTTGGTCTTCGTTTGTACTTTTTTTGTCACAGGTTTCTTTTCTTTTCGCCTCAGCAGCGATTCATCCGGGGTCGGCAGCAAAGATGCTTTGATCCACGTATATACCGATGTGTTGATATTTCCAAATCGGTCCTGTACGGTACAGCGAACTTGCAGAATATCGCCCGGATCCATCTGCTGCAGCTGCTGCGTCAGATCAAGGATCGATACCGGCATTCCATTCAAGCTGCCTTCCAGCTGTACAGGCTCTGTCGTCTGAAACTGCAGACTTCTGACCTCTGTAAAAGTCATATCAGACGGCATCATATCCCCGTTGAACAAGATCGATAAATGAGGCGGTATACGTCGTATTTGCACATCGATATCCTGTGCTGCCGTATGATCAAAAACATCCGTTACGACGGCCCGGACATGATATGTATGATCCTCACCGTCCGCTGCTTTGAGGACCAGTTCCGATGTCCAAGGCTGAAGCTGACCGTCGACTTCCAAATAGGACGTTTTGATCCAGGGAGCATCCGACGTACAATGTACAGTCACATCCTGATTGCTCGCAAGTGCTGAAGCCTGCAAAGAAACCGAAGGCAATTGATTCGTATAGTGAAAGGTGTAAGAAGAAGATTTTAAGTAGGGTGCCTGCGGATACGATACGTGAACAGTATAGGTGCCGGTTTTATCCGGCTGATACGAATAAACACCGGCTGCATCTTTCAATGTTGTTTGATCGATCTGCACCTGCGGCGTCAGCTCCGGCAACTTGCTCCATTTCAGCGTGACCGGCCGATCGAATACATACTCAGGAATATCTATATCCGGTTCGCCGAGCGATATAGAATGGATCCGTATCTCCTGTGTTGTCACAATACCGCTTTGATGACGCATGACAATCGTAATCGTTTGATGCTCCGGTGTGATCGGAATATCGAGTGCATCCTGCTTCACACCGTCCAAATAGACGGTATAGTCCTTTAAATCCGCATCCGCCAAATGCAGCGAAACCGTCATCGGCTCCGGACAATAGATCGTGCTGGCCGCGGGCTCACCGTTGATCGTCGCAAAGACCGGTTCATCGTCCTTCTTTGCATCCGCTGCCGTCGCCTGCACTGGTCTTGGCGGAAGATGTAAAACAATCATGTTGCTTGCCTCCAAAGTTGATATAGTTCATTCCATTTGGCATCTGAAGCATATTTTTTCGGCCAGGTTTCCGGAATCGAGATCGATATGCCCTTAGCTTTGAGAAACAGACAGTACTCAAGATACAGACAGGCATGATTCGCATCGCTTTTTGTTTCAGCTTCCAATTTTGTCAGATGCCGCATATCCTTCGCATTTAAAACAATTGCATTTTCCAATAAGGATTTTTCAAAGACATCAAGATACGACAGCCGCTGCTGATTCGTTTCCGCCTGAATTTGTTTCAAATACGCATGATAAAACGAATACGGCAAAGCCGGTTCGCTTGGCAAAGTTGACTTTATCAGCAGGATCGTCTGCGGAATTTCATTTTGAATGGAGGTCGGGATCTGTTTGAGTAGATAACGGCAGAATCCAGGATCTTCCGACTGTACGGCTTGATCCAAAAGAAATAAAGCTGTATGCGGATCTTTATAAACCGAATCATCGATCCAGTTATTTTCGATCCATTGATAAAGATTCTCCTGAGCCTTTTCTTCCGCTGTGCCGCTTTTCTGTTCCAATGTATAGAAATAAGCATTCATAAAACGTTCCGAGTTCGGCAGCAGCCGATATTTTGTCAGCGGATCCGGTTTCAGGACCATATCCGACAGTCCGAAGACAGACAGAACAAGACAAAGACTGACCATCATGATCCGAGAACCAATTTTTACCGTCCGTAAAAAACGCCGTACCGAACGAGCGGAACGCAGCCCGCCGCGATGCAGTATCCTGAACAACAACCGAAACCCAAACGAATGAGGGTACAATGTTTTCAGCATCAATGCCAATGCCTGATGATCCAGACAGAAGTCCAATTTTTCTTGTCTGCGCACAAGTTCTGGATATGAACTTAAAATAGCTTGGCGGCTGCCGATCGGTATACAGGCATTAAAATCAATTAAATACAGATGATGATCCCGCCAAATGAGATGTTCTGGTTTAAGATCCATATAAACAAAACCGATCCGGTGCACAGACTCCAGCCGTTCCAGCGATTCAGTCACGATTTGATTTCGATATCGGTATCTTTCTTTCACCGGCATTTTATTTAAGCTGGTCCCTTCAATATAAGTCTGTGTCATCATGAATTCATTCTCGGTTTCTAAGGCATCCATGATCTCCGGCACAAATGGATCTTGTATCTGTGTTAATACATCGATTTCAACATGAAACTGATGGATCCGCAGCGGATCTGCCGATTTTAAGATCGATTTGGTGACCACGAAACGGCCGGTGACCTGATCACGGGCCAGGCATACATTGCTGTACAGAGTCCTATCCAAAAAACGGACCGGTTCATAACGTTTCATGATTCATGAAAAATGCCTTCGACATCCGCAAACCGTATTTTCATCCCTTCCTTCAGACGCATCCTGCGGATCACTTTTTTTTCGTTTAAATACGTGCCGTTTTTACTTTTCAGATCCTGAATATAGCAACGATCGTTCTGACAAAGGATCTTGGCATGTTTTAAAGAGACGCCTGTACTGTTCAGACGGATATCACAAGACATCGCCCGGCCGACAAGTATCCATTCACTGATCAAATCGTACCGCTCGCCGTTGATTTCTAGATAAGCCGATTGTTTATCCAATGTTCCGATGATCTGGGTTTTCTCTGTACTTTGAACCGGCGCTTCGGTTTTTGTGTCATATAAATGGTGCATGGGCTCCTGCACGCGGAATATATCATTCGTACGGCGCCGGAAGAAAAAAGCATATCGAACCGGATAATAGCGCTGACGCATATTTTTCAGTCCGAGGATCACATCCGGGAGAGAAAACTCCGGTGCATCGATCACCTTCATCAAATAGCCTGGGATCTCAAATGCCGTCGTGGTCTGAAAAAGAGAGCTGAGTGTCTTGATCCAATTCTGCATTCGTTCTTTCTGTTCCATCCAAAGTTCAGTCTTGACAGGAACAACGATAAAACGAAACGCATCGCCAAACGGAGCAACAAAGACAAAATCCGGATCAAAGAGAACGGGCTTGTTGCGGTTGACGGCCATCATATCATCCATTAACTTCAGCAGAAAGCAATACCCTTCTTCTTTTTCAAAAATATGCTGGGCAAAAACATCGTGCAGTGTGATCATGGAATCAACCGTATAAGAAATTACCGCATTTTTCTCATCATGCAGGACGCAGCGCACACATAATTCATCCACCTCAGCTTTAGGAAATACGCTGACATCCAGCCAGGACGGGTCTTTCAGCTGCAGCTGCAGCAGATGATCCGACCGGAACACAACACGGACCCATTCTTGCATCTTTCCACCTCTTGTCTTTGTTTCAAGCTTATATACGAGAACAGGTGACAAAGAACAAAAAATTGCATACAATACAAGCATGAAAAGAAATTTTGGCGCCCTGCATGTTTATCTCATCAATCCGCTGCTGAACGCTGCCGCATTCTTCTATCTGGATATTTTCTATGACAATTTCACGTACATGGAATTTACGCTTCATCATTATTTCTTTGTTCTGGCCTGGACCTTGTCAACGGTGTTCGGTTTCTTTTTCTACCCGCTTGCTGCCTGGGACCGGCTCCATATCCCCTACAAACGATGGTTTCATGCAGCGGCATGTGCGCTGCTGGCTGTTTCCGGATTGATTCCTTACGGCGCACAGTATCCGTCTTTCAGCAGCACGATGCATGTGACTGTCATTGAACTAGGTCTGCTTTTTCTATGCATCGAATGGCTCGTCAAACTAAAATATCTGCCGATCCCAGTGCTCCTGCACGGTCTGGTCCTGCTCTCTATCTGCTTTTTAAGTGTGATGTACTGCGGGCATGTTGCTGCGCTGACAGAAATCATTGTCTCTGTGCTTTTTAATATTGCTCTTTATCGATGGCAGGCACAAAAAAAATGAGAGCTTCAGCTCTCATAATTCATATCTGTATCAATATGCATTCCTTGGATCTTCTCCAGGTATTTTTGTGCACGTTTCACAAAGCTCATCTTATTGCCCAATTCCGTGACTTTTTCAAAATACATTTTCGCTAATGGATAATCTTCTTCGACAAAGGAGATCAACCCAATATAATAACTGGCATCGACCCGCTGAAACGGAAATTTAGCTTTTCGATAGGCTTCCAGATAATACTTTCTGCAGACATTCAATTCACCGTTCATTAAATCGATCTTATTTTGTATGCTGCGCAGTTCTTCGCTTTGGATCATCACTCCGGTCCGGCCGTAACGCAGCTGGATCTTGGCTGCTTCTTCTTTGCAGCGCTGCAAGGCATCATCGTCTTTCAGCAGATAATCCACATATGCCATCAATGACCAGTACTGAAGCATGCTTGCCTGATCTTTGCGCGGGTATGTGATCAGTACATCTTGTGCCAATTCAGCATCATCCAGATAAATCAGGCTTTGTGCCAACAAGGTCTGCTGCCGCAGTTTCAAACGCCGTCCGCGTTTTGAATATAAGAATACCGCAGATGCACACGCTTCCGGATCACACTGTTCGTATAACAAGGCTGCCATCGGAATGACCGCGTTGGCCCGATAGTGCAGCAGATAATTGAATGCGAACATAAAGAACAAAAACGCGATCAGAAGCACCCAGAAATTCGAAATCATCACAGTGACAACGATGACGGCGACTACCCCAAGTGCATAGATTGCCGTAACGCGCCGTTCAGTATGACGGACCTCATCTACGATCGGTTTGACATCTTCACGAAATTCATGATGCAGACGATACACTTTCAGAATTTCATTTTCGGCTGTCAAGGAAGCTTTTCGGAAATCAGACTGCACGGATGTCCGCAGGGTCACCATGCCGTAGATGCAGACGATGATCATTGGGATCACCAGAATGGCTCCGATCATAAACATTAGATCCGGCACCAGAAAGACCAGGAATAAAATGACAAGCGGATGTACATTATACTGGCTCATGAGCCATTGTGCCAATAGAATCAAATTGAAGAATCCGGAAATGGAAAGCCCGGAAACAATGTAAAAGATTTCAGGATGTGCCATCAGATACTTCGACATCGCCGCCGACTGCGCCGATGTCAGCTGATTCACACCAGATTGTTCATATGTATTGATCACCATGTTCACCAGTTCTCGATAAGAATCCAAGTTTGCATGGAGCGCCAGCGCCATCAGCAGCACGCCGCCGGCAAAAGAAATCAGTAAGGTAATCAAATGTGACTTACAACGATACTTCCACATATACCCTCCGTTACAGTTTTATGTCACCGAACTGCGTAAAAACGCAAGCGGATTGTCTTGAAAATCATTATACCTAAAAAAAAGTGTATGTTATTTTAGGTCAAAATGCAAGCTATCCTCTTCAATTCACAAAATCTAACAAAAAGGGAATCACTTTTCCCTGATTCCCTTCGTATTCTTTCTGAATTGGATCAAGACCAACATAAATACATTTATCTCCCGATCAAATACCTGGCTTAAACAATGATCTGATCACAATGAACAAACGGCAAAGGACATCACTGCGCTTTTTCCCGAATATGAATTTCTCCGGAAGACAGAACTTTCCGCGTTCCGTCGGATGTTTCTATGACTAAATTGGCCCGATCATTAATATCCACAGCTTTCGCTGCATAGGTACAATGCGGTTCGATCACATTGATTTCTTTGCCAAGCAGACAGGAATATTCTTTATAACGCGGCAGAAATGTATTTTTATCGATCGTTCGGTAATATTTCAGAAATGCATTCAGCACATCCCGCAGAAAAAGATTGCGGTCGACCCGGCGATCCGAAAAGTCCTCAATGCATCCAGCAATCGAACGAATCTCTTCCGGCATGGAATAAGAATGCACATTGATCCCGATACCAACAATAATATATTCCAGCTTTGCCAGATTCATTTCCACACTGCCTTCACATAAGATCCCACAGACTTTTTTTTGTCCGATCAAGACATCGTTCACCCATTTAACACGCGGCTTGATCCCATAATTCTTTTCGATGGCATCAACTACCGCCATGCTTGAACAAGCTGTCACCTTTAAGGCCTGATTGATCGGCAGATCCGGTTTGAGAAACATTGAAAAATAGATCCCGTTCTGACTGGGCGAATGGAAATCGTGGCCGTTACGGCCTCGCCCTGCGGTTTGTTCATTGGCGGCAAGTACGAATCCATCCGGCAGATCATTCGCATTTCGTTTTAATTCATTGTTTGTGGAATCCACTGAATTCACGACTTGAACATGATAAAACGGATCCAGTCCATCTTCGATGATCGCTGCATTGAGCACATCGTTATTCATCGTCAGCTGATAACCGCGGCGGGTCTGCGATAAAATCTCAAAACCATCTTCTTTTAAGCGTTTCACCTGTTTCGAAACACTGACCCGGGAAATGCCCAATTCATCCGCGATCGCCTGTCCGGAGACATATTCGCCCTTTCGTTCATTTAAAATGCGTAAAATTTCATATTTCATAACCTAATGATAGCACAAAAGAAAAGCTGGTGAACAAACACCAGCTTATCTTTCTATTCTAAGACAAACAATAGCTCTCCGGCTTTGACATTGTCGCCCTCTTTGACGCGGACCTCTTTGATCACACCGTCCATGCGGGCTACAACAGCGGTTTCCATCTTCATCGCTTCGATGGTTCCCAGCGTATCGTTTTCTTTGACCTTGTCTCCCGGCTTGACATTGATCTTGGTCACTAAACCAGGGATCGATGCACCGGACTGTGATTTGTCAGTCGGATCGGTCATCACGGTTTCGCGGCCTTCGACAACGATCGACTGGTCGCGGACATCAACTTCTCTTCGGTTGCCGTTCAGTTCAAAGATCACTGTACGTGTACCTTCGTCCGGATGGGCATCGCCCATGCCAAGATAACGGATGACCAACGTCTTGCCGTCTTCGATATTGATCAGGTTGCGTTCGCCGACAGCCAGACCATTGAAGAAGACATGTGAACCCATCCGCATCAGGTAACCATATTCCTGCTCATTCTTCCAGTAGTCTTTCATGACTTTCGGATAAATACAATAGGAAATGATCTCGCGCATATCAAATTCATGCGGACACAATTCTTTGACTTCTTCACGGGCTTTATCAAAGTCAACTGGCTCAAGCAATTCGCCTGGTCGGCAAGTGATCGGTTTTTCGCCTTTCAGGACGACTCTCTGCAGATCCTTCGGGAAACCATGCGGCGGCTGTCCCATCATGCCTTTGAAGTATGTTACGACGGAATCCGGGAAAGTCAGGCTTTCGCCTTTTTCCACGATGTTTTCCGGAGTCAGATCGTTTTGTACCATGAAGATCGCCAGATCGCCGACCATCTTGCTTGATGGCGTGACCTTAGTGATGCCGCCTAACATGACGTCGACCTTCTTGTACATTTGTTTCACTTCTTCAAAACGGCTGCCCAGTCCCAGTGAATTGACCTGCGGACGTAGGTTCGTATACTGACCGCCTGGGATCTCGTACTTGTAAATGTCGGTATCGGTCGTCTTCAGACCATGATCGAATTTCTCGTAACGCAGACGGACATCGGCATAGTAATTGGACAGTTCTTCGATACGATCCAGATCCAGACCCGTATCGCGCTCCTGGCCTTGAAGCGCTGCCACGACTGCGTTCAGCGACGGCTGCGAGGTCATACCGGCCATCGATGCCACCGCACAGTCGACGATATCTACACCGGCTTCTGCTGCCATTAAGTACGTAGCCACCTGGTTGCCCGATGTATCGTGTGTATGCAGGTGGATCGGCAGTTCTACCTCATTACGCAGCGCATGCACCAGTTCTTTGGCAGCATACGGTTTCAACAGACCGGCCATATCTTTGATAGCGATGGAATGAACGCCGCGTTTTTCCAGTTCTTTTGCCATCTTGATATAGTAATCCAGCGTAAACGTTGTGTTGGACGGATCCAGAATATCTCCAGTATAGCAAATCGTGCCTTCACAGAATTTGCCCTGATTCAGGACTTCATCGATTGCCACTTCCATACCTGGCATCCAGTTCAAGGAATCAAAGACGCGGAACACATCAATACCATTGATGGCACTCTGCTTGATAAATTCGCGGACAACATTATCCGGATAATTTCCGTAGCCCACGGTACTGGAACCGCGCAGCAGCATCTGGAACGGAATGTTCGGGATCAGACCGCGTAACAGCCACAGACGCTCCCAAGGATTCTCATGCAGGAAACGGAATGCAACATCAAAGGTTGCACCGCCCCACATCTCCAGCGAGAAGCAGTCGCGCAGGATCTCAGCAGTACCCGGAGCTCCCTTGACCATATCACGTGTACGCATGCGCGTCGAAAGCAGTGACTGGTGCGCATCACGCATCGTCGTATCGGTAATCAGCAGTTTTTTCTGATTGCGGACCCATTTACTGAATTCACGCGGACCCATGCGGTCCAGTTGTTGTTTCAGACCTGGCTTCGGATCGCCCGTATGTTTCGGGAAGCGCGGGGTGTCGTATTGATGACGCTCGGCATCCGGATTGTCGACCTGGATCTGCGCAATATATTTCAATACACGAGTCGCACGGTCACGGGAACCGGTCACATCGAACAATTCCGGTGTCTCATCGATAAACTTCGTATGACATTTTCCGGCTAGGAACGTCGGATGGGTCAAAATGTTGGAAATAAACGGAATATTCGTCTTCACACCGCGGACGTGTACTTCGCTGACTGCCCGTAAAGCACGTCGGCAGGCGCCTTTGAACGTATTATCAAAACATGTAACTTTTACCAGCAGCGAATCATAGTATGGAGAGATCACGGAGCCGGTTTCGGCATTCCCGCCGTCCAGTCGGACACCATAACCGCCGCTGCTTCGATAGGCGGTAATTTTACCATGATCCGGCGCAAAGTTGTTCTGCGGATCTTCGGTCGTCACACGGCATTGGATCGCATAGCACTTTTTCTGCACATCTTCCTGACAAGTCAGGCCGATCTCCGGGCAGTCCAGCGATTCGCCTTTCGCAACTAACAGCTGCGCACGCACCAGATCGATACCGGTAACCATTTCTGTTACGGTATGTTCCACCTGGATCCGCGGGTTCATTTCAATAAAGTAGTAATCGCCGTTCTTGTCCACTAAGAACTCTTCGGTTCCGGCATTCACATAGCCGACTTCTTTGGCGATCTTAACTGCATCGGCACGAATCTTTTCCAGGACACTTTCGTCCACCGACCATGCCGGCGCATACTCAATGACTTTCTGATAACGTCTCTGCAGTGAGCAGTCACGTTCGTACAAATGATACACGTGGCCATGCTGGTCAGCCAGGATCTGGACCTCAATGTGTTTCGGCTCTACCAAGAATTTTTCGATAAAGATATCATCATTTCCGAATGCTTTTGCGGCCTCGGCCTTGACCAGCTCAAAAGCCGGTTTGACTTCTTCTGCCGTATCGCAGCGACGCATACCACGTCCGCCGCCGCCGGCTGCCGCCTTCAACAAGACCGGAAAACCGAATGATTCTGCTTTTTCCAATGCTTCATCTGCATCTTTCAATGGTTCTGTGGTTCCCGGAATGATCGGAACACCGGCCCGGATCGCAATGTCTTTTGCGCTCAGCTTATCTCCCATCTGCGCCAATACCTTGCTGGAAGGACCGATAAAAATGATACCGGCATCTTCACATGCCTTGGCAAACTCGGCGTTCTCTGACAGGAAGCCATAACCTGGGTGGATGGCATCAACGCCGCGGCGTTTTGCTAAATCGATAATTGCCGGAATATCCAAATACGCACCGACCGGACTGTCATTTTCTCCGATTAAATACGCTTCATCCGCTTTGATGCGGAACTGCGAGTCCATATCCTCTTTCGAGTAAATGGCAACTGTGTGGAGTCCTAAATCATGGCACGCTCTGAAGATACGAATGGCAATTTCACCGCGGTTAGCAACTAAAATCTTACTAAAGGTTTGTACCTTCGCCATATCTGCGCTACCTCCTTGTAACTTCTCTTAAATTTATTATACGAGAAAACGAGAAAAAAATGAATTGCTATATTTGGACTAATAAGAAAAAAAGCCGCTTTTCAGCGACTATTTCCGTCCAAACAACTTTCGGATCAGTGATAACACAGCTCCGCCCATCGCAAAGTAGATCATCAGCGGTACTTGCAGGAAATAAAGATTTGCCTGCTGCAGTACATTATTATTCATACCATAGCGATCGACAGCGTATTGAAGACCGTAATAGAAAATAATGATCAAAATAAATGCCAGCAGACCGCGGCCGACATCAACTTTTTCAGTCACGCCGTCTTTCGTAACTTTTTTCCGGGATAAAGTCCAGAAAATTTCGATCAGTGTAAAGACCGCAAACAAAGCCATCGCTCCGGTCAGCACCAGGTTATCAAATGAAACAAGACCGTTGATCACATTGAGAACCACCTGCATGCCGCCGTTTACATATACGCCAAAATACATAAACAAGATAAATACACAGAACATTGCCAATCCGGATAAATTCTGGAAGATCCGCATGATGCCGCGCGACGTGTTCTTTGCTTCTGTTTTGGCGCGCTCACTGATCATCGGCGGTTTTTCAATATGATCGGCAGCTGCCTGATATCCTTCGCTTTCCGGTACCACGGATGCAACTAAATCGCGGTCCCCCGGATGTGTATTGAACCAGGTCTGGATCTGCGTTGAATTCGGTACAACTTTCCAGCCATTTTTACGGACCTGATTGACAGCCAGGGACATCAATTTCTCACGGACATTGTCGGCCAGTTTCCGTTCGCTGTATATATCTGAAATTTCACAGATGCCGGTCTGCGTCTGCGGAAAATCAATACCCGCAATAGTATTATCCTGATCGTCTTTGAGCAGGACTTTTTCTTTATAAACTTTGATAAGCACGAAGTTACCTCCTATTCCGCTTTATGTTAAAAACATACACGTATTTGATCAAAAAATCAAATTCAATCCCAGTCAAAGCCAGACCAAACTGGCTTTCCGGTGTATTCTTTCAGCTGTTCTTCCCCGCGCAGGACACGCAGTGCCCCCTGCGCCATGGCATCTTGTTCAAATTCTCCCGGGTACGCATAAACCGGTGCGATCCAGCCGCAGTCTTTCCGAATGGTATTCGTGATATCATCAAAACGCAGCAGACCGCCCGTCAGAAGAATGGCATCCACCTGTCCTTTCAAGGCTGTGCTCATGGCACCGATGTATTTTACGATCTGATAGATCATCGCCTGCCAGACCAGTGTTGCCTTTTCATCCCCTTCATCGACCATTCGATGAATGACATCTGCATCCGAGGTATGAAAATAAGAACTCAGTCCGCCGGCCTCATAACACAGTTTCCGGATATCCTCGGGCGACTTGTCCTTGAAATACAGCAGCATGTCCGTCACCGCCATGCTGCCCATGCGGGTCGGCGTAAACGGTCCTTCGCCGCCGCCGGCGTCATTCCCGTCGATCATCCGGCCGTGCCGATGGGCGGTAATGGAAATCCCGCCGTCAATATGGCAGACAATATAGTTCACTTGATCATAGTCCTGATGCATCACGCGGGCATGATGTTTAGCACAGGCTTTCTCATTCAGTGCATGGGAAACCGCTTTCCGGTAAATCCCAGAAACACCCGTCAGACGGGCCTCATCGCACAATTCATCTACGATCGGCGGATCCATCATAAAGACACGGCCGCCGTATTCGTCTGCGACCATGCGGGCCAACTGTACGCCCAGCATCGAGACATGATACAGACCGCCTTTGGCTTCACGGGTATCTTGGAGGAGCTGATCGCTGACTTCGTAGATACCGCTTTCTACCGCATAACAGCTGCCGCCGCGGCCGACCACTGCATCGACTCCAGTCAAATCAACATGATTGTCTTCGATAAACTTCTGGATGACCATCATGCGGTACATCAGCTGATCGTTGATCTTTGGAAATTTGATCAGCACCGATGAATCATGAAAAACATTCGTCGAAAGTAAACAAGTTGCATTTTCATATAAAGCCAGTTTGGTCGAAGTCGACCCTGGATTGATCACAAAAATTTTGTATTTTTTCATATCGTACCTTCCCATGAGCATTATAGAAAAAGGAATCTTGAAATTCAAGATTCCCTGATTCGTTTACATAACGGATACCATTCGCATCCTTTGCAGATTTTTGAAAACAAAGTCTGATTCATCGTGTTCCAAGAATAGCCCTGCTTCAAATACTTCCTGACTTTTTTATCAATTTTATCCGGAATGACCGAGGAACAATGATCGCCGACGCGACGCGGACACGATGCACAAATCGTATCACAGTCTTCGATCCATTCGATTTCAGCTTCCGGCAGCTGTTCAAGAACTTCATTGAAATGATCAACAAATTCTTCACTGTAGCCTTCGCCGATAAAATTCTTCAGGCACAAACCGTGATGATAACGCAGCCGGATGACCTTTTTCATAACTATCCAAAAATATTCAAAAAGAAACCAGCAGCGACCGCTGAACCGATGACACCGGCTACATTCGGTCCCATCGCATGCATCAGCAGGAAGTTGGACGGATTGGCTTTCTGGCCTTCTACTTGAGAAACACGGGCTGACATCGGCACGGCACTGACACCGGCAGAACCAATCAGCGGATTAACTTTTCCACCTGTTACTTTGTACATGATCTTACCAAAGAGCAGACCGCCGACGGTACTCAGCATAAAGGCAACCAAACCTAAGCAGATGATCTCGATCGTTCGGATCGTCAAAAATGTATCCGCAGTCGCTTTACAGCCGACCGACAGACCTAAGGCGATCGTTACAATATTTGTCAAAGAATTCTGCGCAGTATCGCTCAATCGATCGGTCACACCGCTTTCCTTCAGCAGGTTTCCGAACATCAGCATACCGATCAACGGGGCGGTATCCGGTATCAGCAGCACAACAAAGATCATGACCGCGATCGGGAAAATGATCTTTTCGGCTTTGGAGACCGGCCGCAGCTGTTCCATCTTAACTTTGCGTTCTTTTTCCGTTGTCAAAAGGCGCATCAACGGCGGCTGGATCATTGGGATCAAGGCCATATAAGAATAGGCTGCGATGGCAATCGCCGGCAGGTAATCTTTGGCCAGACGGCTCGCAACCAGGATCGCTGTCGGACCGTCAGCGCCGCCGATGATACCAATTGCCGCAGATTCCTGCGGGCTGAAATGAAAGACCAGCAGCGCCATCAAGAAGGCAGTGAACACACCAAACTGTGCCGCCGCTCCCAGGATCAATGAAGACGGGCGGGCGATCAGCGGTCCAAAATCCGTCATCGCACCGATGCCCAGAAAGATGATCGACGGATAGATCGCATATTGGACACCTTGGTACAGGACCCACATAAAACCAATATTGTTTCCTTCGCCCGGACCGTTCAGAATTCCGGTATTTGGGAAATTACAAATCAATACACCGACCGCGATCGGCACCAACAACAATGGTTCGTATTTTTTAACGATGCCCATATAAAGCAGGACACAGCCGAGAATGATCATGATCAGCTGCCGCGGATCCACGGCGATGCCCGCAAATCCGGAGGTCGATAAAATACGGCCTAATACGCCAAAGAAAGAAATTTCCATATCAATTCCCTCCTTACTGAATGGTTGCTAAAACCGCATCGGTTTCCACGGCTGCACCTTTTGCGACGGTCACAGACGTAATGGTGCCGTCTTTCGGTGCAACGATCTCATTTTCCATTTTCATTGCTTCAAGAATAAACAGGATATCACCGGCCTTCACGGACTGTCCGCTGGAAACTTTCACTTCCAGGATCGTGCCCGGCATCGGGGATTTGATCGGATCTCCTGCTCCGGCAGGTGCTGCCGGTGCGGCAGCTTTCGGCGCCGGTGCTTCTTGTTTTACATTTTGTTTTGGTGCAACAGGTTCAGCCGGACCGGCGTAAACAGCCGTTGCTTCGCCTTTTTCGACTTCTACTTCATATTTTTTTCCGTTTAACGTTACTATGTACTTCATTATTTTTCCCCTTCCTTAATCAAACGAATCCGTTTGAAAATCAGTTGATTCAAAGGAATTGATGTTTCATCACTGACAATCGCCATGATACAGGCGGCCGTTTTCTCATCGACATCGATCAGAGAAACCTCACCGGTATATTTACCATCCGCAGCCGGCCGTTCCAATACTTCATAACTAGCCGGAGAGACCGGTTTCTTGGGCTCAAACTTACGGACGATCCATGACACAAAGTTGACGACAGCGACCAGCGCCAGCAGCATCAACATGACGGTAATGAAACCATACAGTGCGACCAGCAGACCTTCGCCGGTTGTTAACTGCGTAATATGCATGGATTACTCGCCTTCTTTCATGATCGTATAGCTGACATGCAGCGCTTTGCGTTCTTCACGCGTTTCAAAGAATTTTTCTGCCTGGGTCGGGAAAGCGACATAGCTCAGAACATCCTCTTCATTGCGGGCACGGGTACCCAAATACTGCACGGCCTTCGGGATTTCCGGTTCGATGGTTTCCGCAAAGCGGCCTTCGATCGGCTTTTGGCCGTTCAAAGCCTTGGCAACCAGTTCCTGATTGACTTCACCCGGCGCACGGCCGTATTCACCGCGCAAATAAGCGCGAACCTCTTTGGAAATATTCTTATAACGCTCACCGGAAAGAACATTCTGTACCGCTTGTACACCGACCATCTGCGACATTGGTGTGACCAGCGGCGGATAGCCTAAGTCTTTACGCACACGCGGTGTCTCTTCCAATACTTCATCCAGACGATCCAATGCATTCTGCGCCTTCAGCTGAGCAATTAAATTCGAAAGCATGCCGCCAGGGATCTGGTAGTTCAATGCGTTGATATTCGTGCCCATGACCAGCGGATTCAACGTTCCGTTGTCGATGAATTTCTGACGGACCGGGACGAAGAAGTCATTGATCGGTTTTAGTTTTTCCATGGTCAGTCCGGTATCATAGCCCATTTCATTCAGCGCATAGACCATGGATTCGGTCGCCGGCTGAGAGGTACCGCCGCTCATGGATGAAATAGCTGTATCGATGCCGTCTGCGCCGGCCTCGACTGCTTTCAAATACGTCATCGGCGCCAGACCGGTCGTGCTGTGAGTATGTACGATGACCGGGATCGAAACGTTTTCTTTTAATCCTTTCACGAGTTGATAAGCAACTTCCGGAGTCATGATACCAGCCATATCTTTGATGCAGATCGAATTGCATCCCATCTTTTCCAACGAAATTCCTAGCTGGATAAAATTTTCTATGGTATGGATCGGGCTGGTCGTATAGCAGATCGTGCCCTGTGCATGACCGCCGTTCTTGAGACATTCATCCACTGCCACTTCTATATTTCGGTAGTCATTCAATGCATCGAAAATACGAATAATATCGATTCCATTCTGGATCGCTTCCCGTACAAACGCCCGTACGGTATTGTCCGAATAATGATGGTATCCTAAAATATTCTGACCGCGAAGCAGCATCTGCAGTTTCGTTTTCTTGCATTTTGAACGAATAAAACGGAGACGCTCCCATGGATCCTCGTTCAAATATCGAAGACAAGAATCGAAGGTAGCCCCTCCCCAGCACTCTAAAGAATAATATCCTGCGTTGTCCATCGTCTCTAAAATATCCGCGAAATCCGAACGCGGCATTCGTGTGGCAATCAAAGACTGCTGAGCATCACGCAAGACTGTTTCCGTGATCTGTACTTTTTTCATAATCCTTCCACCTCTGAATCTAAAAAAACATTTACACTTACTATAAACGGATATTTAATTTTTGTGAAGTGATTTTTACGAAAATTTCCCATTTTTTTACATAATTGAAAACAAATTCGTTCGTATTTTTCGACAAATGGGATAAATATGATAAAATCGTTCTGAATGAGGAGCATGAACCATGACAAAAGATGAATATACATCCCTTTCTTTGGCTGAACTGCGCAAGATCGCAAAAGAAAAACAAATCAAAGGGATCTCAAGAATAAAGAAAAACGACTTGATCGAACAGCTGGTCAACTTCGATCTCGCCCAAAAACCAAAACCAGAAAAGAAACCGAAACAAGAACATCACGAAAAAGCTGAAGGCATCCTGGAAGTCATGCCGGATGGCTTCGGTTTCATTCGCTGTGAAAACTACCTGCCCGGAGAAAATGATGTCTATGTCTCTCCCTCGCAGATCCATCGCTTCCGACTGAAGACCGGCGATATGTTGTGCGGGGACAAACGGCCAAAAAAAGCGACAGAAAAATTTCAGGCCTTGCTTTATATCTCTTCTGTCAACGGTATCTCACCGGAAGAAAATAAAAAACGGCAGAATTTTGAAGATCTGACCCCAATTTTTCCGGATCATCGCATACAGTTAGAACGGCAGACAGATAACTTGTCCATGCGTGCGGTTGATTTTCTCGCTCCCGTAGGCAAAGGCCAGCGTGGGATGATCGTCTCCCCGCCGAAGGCCGGTAAAACCACTTTACTGAAAGACATTGCCATTTCGGTACAAAAGAATCATCCCGAAATGCACATCATTATCCTGCTGATCGATGAACGGCCGGAAGAAGTGACCGATATCAAAGAAAGTGTTGCCGGTGAAAATGTCGAAGTGATCTACTCGACCTTTGATGAACTTCCGGAGCATCATAAACGTGTCAGTGAAATGGTCATCGAACGTGCCAAGCGTCTGACCGAAGCCGGCAATGATACGATCATCCTGCTCGACAGCATCACCCGTCTGGCCCGAGCTTATAATTTAACGGTGGCACCGAGCGGCCGTACGTTATCCGGCGGGCTCGATCCGGCTTCCCTTTATATGCCGAAGCGCTTTTTCGGCGCCGCACGCAATACGCGTGAAAAAGGCAGTTTGACGATCTTAGCGACTGCTTTGATCGAAACCGGAAGCAAAATGGATGAGGTGATCTTTGAGGAATTCAAAGGAACAGGAAACATGGAACTTGTGCTCAATCGAAAACTGCAGGAACGGCGCATGTTCCCGGCCATTGATTTCATGAAATCCGGCACCCGCCGCGATGACTTGCTGCTCAGTCCAATTGAGATGGAAGGTGTCCGCATCCTGCGGCGTTCCATGAGTTCCATGCGCAATGATGAAGCTACGGAGTGGGCCCTTTCCTTGTTTGCCCGTACGAAATCCAATGCCGATCTGCTGCAGTATCTGCTGCAGCACCGAAAAGCATAAAAAAACTGTGCTCATGCACAGTTTTTTCATACGTTCTTTTTGATCGTTCCCTGCTCCAAACCGTGGATGACAGCCGGCAGTTCCGATAAATCTTCAATACGCGGCACCGGGGCCGTTCCCGGCCAGCTGAGACTGCGGATCCAGATCGGCTGGATCCCTGTGCGGTAAGCACCGTAAATATCATTGGAAAAGGTATCTCCGACATAGACGGCCTCACTGGCTCGGGCCTTCATTTGACTTAGGGCCTCCTGAAAGATCCTTGGATCCGGTTTTTTCACACCGACCATTTGGCTGGTGATGACTTTATCAACCAAAGTATCGACATGAATGTTCTTTGTTTTGCGCTTCTGATATTTTTCATACCCATTGGTCAGGATGCAAAGCCGATAGCCTTCCTGGCGCAGTTCTTCCAGCACATGATAAACATTTTCTTTCGGTAATGCCAGCTTGCTTTGGCGGTCGGACCACCAGATCAGAAAGTTTTTGATCGGCAGTTCGATGCCGTATCGTTTCTTCAGATTCTCCACGATAAACTGCTTATTATAGTTGCCGCGCATATCCCAAAGCATGCAGTCCTGCA
The DNA here is from genome assembly GCF_014202755.1 of Catenisphaera adipataccumulans. Classification (GTDB taxonomy): domain Bacteria; phylum Bacillota_I; class Bacilli_A; order Erysipelotrichales; family Erysipelotrichaceae; genus Catenisphaera; species Catenisphaera adipataccumulans. The sequence goes on along the minus strand of NZ_JACHHK010000006.1, from coordinate 15,043 downwards.
GGACGGCTTCCCGCTGAATGAGGTCATCGATCGGACAATATGTATCGATCAGTTCTGCGAATGTCTGATAGCTGTAAGTCTGACGGTCGCCTAAGGTGTCGTCAAAATCAAAAAAAATGACTTTGTATTTCATCGTTTTCTCCTTTAATAAGATGTAAATAAGACCTGAACGTAAATTTCAATCAAAAAAGCCCTTACTTAAGGGCTTTATTTTCAATGGCGGAGAGTAAGAGATTCGAACTCTTGGTACCCTTTCGAGTACACAGCCTTTCCAAGACTGCACCTTAAACCACTCGGACAACTCTCCAGTGCCTTTTAATAATACAAATTATTTTTCGCGATGTCAATAAAAAAAGGACCGCAGTCCTTAATCAGCGCTTAATTTATGTGACTGTGCGTACAGCCGTTTCAGCAGGATCGGCACCACGATCGAACTGAATAAGATCATCAGGATGACCGGTGTAAAGAAATCCGATGTCAATAAATTGACCGAAAGTCCTTTCTGAGCCGTGATCAGCGCAACCTCGCCGCGCGTCATCATGCCGACGCCGATGATCAACGATTCATGATTGTTAAATTTACAAAGCTTTGCACACAAGCCGCAGCCGATGACCTTGCCGAGGCATGCAACGATCACGAAGCAGATACTGAAGATCAGCAGTGTTGCATTCATCGAGCTGAAGGATGTCTTCAATCCGATGCCCGCAAAGAAGACCGGCGAGAAGATCATATACGAAGCAATATCTACACGACGCTGAATATACGAAGCGTCAAATAAGTTGCACAGCACGATGCCGGCAACGTAGGCCCCCGTAATATCCGCCAAACCAAAATATGTTTCGGCAATATAGGCCATCAATAACGCATAGCACAAACCGATGATCGGGATCCGGCGGGTGTGCTCGTACCGAGAATCCAGCCATTTGAAAATATTGTAGACAATGATGCCTGAGATCAGCGCGAACGCAAAAAACAGCAGGGATTTGATCACGATCGTACCAGTATTGGCAGAAGAAGACTTCAATCCGATCACAAAGGTCAGCACAATGATGCCGATCACATCGTCAATGATCGCCGCACTGGTAATGGTTGTTCCGATCAGGCCGTTCAGCCGTCCTAGTTCCTGCAGCGCTGCCACCGTGATGCTGACGGAAGTGGCTGCCATGATGGTACCGATAAACAATCCCTTGATAAAAGTATCACTGCCGACCGGGCCCCAGCCATAAAATGCCATATATAAAATGCATCCCAGGACCATCGGCACAAATACACCGGAACAGGCAATAGCCGTTGCTTTGGCACCGGTTTTCCGCAGTTTCTTCATATCGGTTCCCAATCCTGCTTCAAACATTAACATGATGACGCCGATTTCAGCCATCTGATCGATAAACAGCGATTCATGGACCCACCCAAACAGACACGGTCCGACGATCAAACCGGCCAGGATCTGTCCGACAACAGCGGGAGCACCATAATGACGTAAGGTGACACTCAGAAATTTAGCCGCAAAAACCAAGATAGCTAGATCTCTTAGGAATAAGTAGCTGTCCATATTTTCATCTCCATCCCAAAAAACCAAAAATAATATAGAACAATTTAAATATCTTGTCAATTCAACATTTCAGCTTTCTTACAGGCTATAAAAGACAAACCGCTAAGTAAGCAGAACCACTTAATAACATGACCAGGATCGGGTCCCACTTCCATTTCCGCAGCGCCGCAAACGATAAAATAAACAATACAAACATCGCTGCATTGAACCGTCCCCGCGGCCAAACTGCCGGAATGAGGATCAGTAAACCGGCGGAAAGGATCATCGCCGCAACCGCCGGACGGATCCCTTTGAGAATGCCCTGCAGTGTCTGCATCCGCCGGTATTTCTTATAAAGATAGGCTAAGATGCTCACAAAAATCAACGGCACAAAAATACTGCCCACGGTTGCAGCAACCGCGCCTGGGAGGCCGGCGACCCGTTGGCCGACAAACGTCGCCGCATTTGTGATGATCGGTCCCGGCGTCATCTGCGACAGCGTGACCAGATTCGAAAAATCCGACATGCTCATCCAATGATGCTTCAGCACAACTTGTTCCTGGATCAGCGGCATCGCTGCATACCCGCCGCCGAAAGATAATGCGCCGACATGCAGAAACGAAAGAAAGAGTTCCCATAGTGTGCTCATACCGATTCCCTCCTGCTTTGCAGAAAACCGACCGCTCCGGCGGCCAATATGCACCAAATCACGGAAATGCCGAAACAGAAATTGGCGATAAAAGCAAGCATCATCACAACGATCTGGACCGTATCATGACCGCGTACGATGCCGGATGCCATGTCATAGACTGCTGAAATGATGACCGCAGACATGCCGGCCGCCATACCAGCCAGTAATGTTTTGATGTAATAGTTTGAAATAAATGCTTGATAGAAAAACGAAATGACCGCCATGATCAAAAACGGCGGTATGACAGCTCCCGCAACCGCGGCCGCCACGCCCTTCCATCCGCCGAGTTTATACCCGATGACGATAGAGCCATTGATCGCAATGGCCCCAGGGGAAGACTGCGCGATCGCCACTAGATCCAGCATTTCTTCCTGATCGATCCAGTGAAGCTGATCGACAAATTTTTTCTGCAGCAGCGAAACGATCACATAGCCGCCGCCGAATGTAAAAGCCGATAAATATAACGTAGACAGAAATAAAGTTCTGTATACATGCTCTTCTTTTTCCATACTGATTCCCTTCAAAAAAACGATACCACAAAGGTATCGTTTCTCCAATTATTTTTCATCCAGAAATGCAGTCGCTTCGCTCAGCACCTGACCGATGGAATCATGAATGACCAGATCGGCTTTATGATCCATCGAAGTTTCATCCCGGTTGATCAAGACCATATGCCGGCCGTTAAAATATTGAATAAAGCCTGCAGCCGGATAGACCACCAGACTGGTACCGCCGATGATCAGCAGATCCGCCTGCGCAATGGCTTCCACCGCATGATAAATGGTATTCTCATCCAGACTTTCTTCATATAAAACAACATCCGGCTTGATGATCCCGCCGCAGGCATCACAACGCGGAATGCCCTTGTCGTCCCGCAGTGCCATTGTTTCTTCTAAATTGAACTGCTTCCGACAGTCCATGCACGTATTGCGCAGGATCGAGCCATGCAGTTCATAGACCGTCTGGCTGCCGGCTTTCTGATGCAGACCGTCAATATTCTGCGTAACGACAGCTTTCAGTTTGCCGGCACGCTCTAATTTTGCCAGCGCGTAATGTGCCGCATTCGGTTTTGCATCAGGATAAACCATTTGATTAAAGTAAAATTCATAGAATTCTTCCGGGTTGGAACGGAAAAAACTATAGCTGATCATGTATTCGGCCGGATAACGGTATTTCTTTTTGTATATGCCGTTATCGCTGCGGAAATCTGGAATGTTGCTTTCCGTGGATACACCGGCACCGCCGAAAAATACAATATTATCCGATTCTTGGATCCAATCTGATAAAGTGGACATGTTCATCACCTCTTGTTTTTATTATACAAAAATGCGAGGATTTTTTCCTCGCATTCTCTTATTTTTCCTGAATGACCGTGAAGGTATATTCTCCGTTGACAAAGTCGATATTGATTTGAGCATCTTTGACGACGCCTTCTTCAATGATCTTCTTCGCGATCTCAGTTTCGATCTGCCGCTGGATATAACGCTTCATCGGACGGGCACCGAAGACCGGATCCACGCCCATCTTCGCAATCTGCGTATAGACCGCATCGGAAACATTCAGAGTAATATCCCGCTCAGCCATTCGTTTGGACAGCTGGTTGATGAACTTATGCGCGATCGCAACGAATGATTTTTCATCCAAAGCGTGGAAGACCACGATTTCATCGATACGGTTGATAAACTCAGGTTTAAAGTGACGTTTTACTTCTTCCAGATATTTATCATGCCGCTCCTGATCCGTGATATTTTCAAAGGCATACTGGCTGCCCAGATTACTGGTCATGATGATGATCGTGTTCTTAAAGTCAACGGTCACACCTTTCGAATCGGTGATGCGGCCATCATCCAGAACTTGCAGCAGGACGTTGAATACATCCGGATGGGCTTTTTCGATCTCATCAAACAATACAATACTGTACGGATTCCGGCGTACGGCTTCCGTCAGCTGACCGCCTTCATCATAGCCGACATATCCCGGAGGGGCACCGATCAGACGGGAAACACTATGTTTCTCCATATATTCCGACATATCGATCCGTACGATATGACGTTCGTCGTCAAACAGCTGTTCTGCCAATGTTTTGGCAACTTCTGTTTTACCGACACCTGTCGGACCAAGGAACATGAATGAACCGATCGGACGGTTTTCATCCTGGATCTGTGCCTTGCTGCGCAGGATCGCATCGGTTACCAGTTCCAGTGCTTCATCCTGACCGACGACCCGTTTCTTCATTTCGTCTTTTAAGCGAAGCAGCTTGTTCCGTTCAGATTCAACCAAACGGCTCACTTCAACACCGGTCCATTTCGAAACGATCTTCGCGATCAATTCTTCGTCTACTGTTTCCTGGATCAGCGCATCGTCTTTTTTCAGACTTTCGGCTTTCTTGATCCGTTCTTCCAATTCCGGGATCACGCCGTACTGCAGTTTGGCAGCTTCTTCATAACGCGCTTCGTTCTGAGCCTGTTCCAGATCCAGACGTGCCTTTTCCAATTTTTGTTTATCTTCCTGCGAATGCGCCAGAGCCGCTTTTTCGTCTTCCCAGCGCGAATGCATTTCATCGCGTTTCGACTGCAGGCGGCCGAGCTCTTCCTCGATTTGTTCACGGCGTTCGACAGCTTTTTTATCTTCTTCATCTTTCAATGAAGTCAGTTCGATCTGCAGCTGCAGGATCTTTCTTTCCAATTCATCCAATTCCTGCGGCATGCTTTCCATTTCTACTTTCAGCGTTGCACATGCTTCATCGACCAAGTCGATCGCTTTATCCGGAAGGAAACGATCCGTGATATAACGATCCGAAAGTGTTGCAGCAGATACCAAGGCTTCATCCAGGATACGGACACCGTGATAGCTTTCAAAACGATCTTTTAAACCACGCAGAATACTGATCGTATCATTGACGGTTGGTTCTTGGACCATGACACGCTGGAACCGACGTTCCAGTGCCGCATCTTTTTCAATGTACTGGCGATATTCTTTAAATGTCGTCGCACCGATACAATGCAGCTCACCGCGCGCCAACATCGGTTTCAATAAGTTGGCTGCATCCATCGAGCCTTCTGTCTTGCCTGCGCCGACCAAGTTATGGATCTCATCAATAAACAAGATGATCTGACCATTGGCTTTTTTGACTTCATCCAAAATTGATTTCAGACGCTCTTCGAACTCACCACGGTATTTTGCACCGGCGATCAATGATCCCATATCCAATTCGATCAAGCGTTTGTCACGCAGCGATTCTGGTACATCGCCTTTCATGATCCGCCAAGCCAGGCCTTCAACGACCGCTGTCTTACCAACACCAGGTTCGCCGATCAGCACCGGATTGTTCTTGGTTTTCCGCGACAAGATTTCCATGACACGGCGGATCTCATCATCTCGTCCGATGATCGGATCGATCTTGCCGTCCCGCACATCCTGTACCAGGTCGCGGCCGTATTTTTTCAAACTTTCGACATTCTCTTCGGAATTAGGCGTATCATATTTTTTTCCGTTACGACGGTCCAGTTCCGCCTGCTGGCAGTCCTTCTCGTTCAAATGGAATTCCCGCACCAGCCGTTTAGAGATATAGGAATGGTTGAACATCAATGCCAGCCAGACACTGGCAACCGATAAGTAAGTTTCATCATGCGCATGAGCCCATTGTTCCGCTTTGTCCAATGATCTCTGCACTTCACTGGAAAAATTCAGATTTGCCGAAGAACTGCGGGCCATATGACCTTCTTCTTCTGCAATAATTTCCAAGGCACGGTTCTTATCAACATTCACACGCTCAAACAGGCCATCCAAGGTTTCTTCTTTGAAAATGGCCCCCAGCATATCTATCGTATCGACCGTCGGATGCTGCTTCGTTTTTGCGTTTTCCGCAGCATTCATCAATACTCTTTGAAGTCCTTCAGACATTTGTTCGTAGTTCATAGAAAGCACCTCCTTTAGCACTCTTCATCTCTAACTGCTAACAGTATAGCACAACATTTAGCACTGTCAATAGTTAAGTGCTAATTTTTTATAAAAAAAGAACTGAACTTTTCGTTCAGCCCTCCGATTATTTTTCAAACAAAGTCGTACGTCCGTACGCCTTCTGCCAATTCATCGTAAATTCCCCGACAGCAATTTTTGTGCCTGGGTGATCGATCATGTTCCATACAACATCCGGCGGTAAAGTCTCTGCCTGGATACCGGCTTTGATCAGTTCGTGTGCCTGACTGGTATTCTTAAAGCTTGCCGCAACGACTTTCGTCGGCATATTGTTGATGCGCAGCATTTCGATCAGATCTTTGACCTCGGCAACACCGTCTCCATAATTGCACATACGGTTGACATATGGAGCCAGATAATCTGCACCATTCATTGCTGCTAAGAAAGCTTCATCAGCGGAATAGATCGCAGTAGCTAACGTGCGGATGCCGCGTTTTTTACATTCTTTGATGGCTTTCAGACCTTCACGTGTAACAGGGATCTTCACCAACATGTTCTTCGGACGAATCTTGCTGATGCGCTCAGCTTCTTCCATGATCCCTTCGTAATCCGTCTTTACGACTTGAATAAAGAACAGCTGATCTTCACTTAAATAGTCGGCAATTTCCTGAATGACCGTTTCCGGATCTTTTCCTGATTTTGTGATGATCGTTGGGTTTGTCGTCACACCGGTCACCGTTAACAATTCATCCAATGCTTTGATTGCTTTAATATCGGCAGTATCCAAAATGAGTTCCATATGTCTCCTCCTTATTGACAAAATCATTATAGCATAAAGAGGCGAAGATACAAGCATTTTTTTATTATTTTTTATTATTTTTTATTATTTGAATCGATTTTTGAATTTGTCTAGACAATCCCGTCCAAACCATTTAGACTATTCATGAGGTGAAAATAGAATGAAACAAGCTGTTCAAATCAAAGAGAACGTGTATTGGGTTGGTGTCCGCGATCTCAACAATCGTCATTTCCACGGTGAGCTTTACCCGATCGAAGAAGGCACAACATACAATGCCTATTTGATCGTTGATGACCAGGTAACATTGATCGATACGGTCGAAGCAGAATTTGCCGATGAATGCATCGAACGCATCGTATCTGTATTAGGCGATCGGCCAATTGACAATATTATTCTCCAGCACGCAGAGCCGGATCATTCCGGTGCTTTTGTAAAAATTTACGCGAAATATCCAAATGCGAAAGTGTATGCGTCACAGGGCGGTGTCCGCAACATGAAAGCGCAGTATTTCGGTGATGTACCGATCCAGGTGCTGAAAACCGATGATACCATGAGCACAGGTAAATATACGTTGACTTTTGTCGAGATGCAGATGATCCACTGGCCGGATAATATGCTGACGTATTCGCCGGAACTGAAAGTTGTATTCTCGAACGATGCATTCGGTCAGCACATCATCAATTATCAGATGACCGATGAAAATCTGGACCGCTGGTACTGCATCGAACAGGCGAAGGAATATTTTGCGAATATCGTGCTTTCTTATACCGCACAGGTCAAAGCAAAGCTGAATTTGATCCTTTCCAAAAACTGGGAGATCGAATACATCATGCCGGCACACGGTATCATCTGGAAACAATACATTCCGGATATCCTGGCAGCCTACCAGAAATTTGCGAATCTGGAAAACAAGAACAAAGTATTGATCGTCTATCAGTCGGTCTGGAATCATACCCAGCAAATCGCCGAAAGCATGGCAGAAGGTTTTGCTGCCGGCGGTATGGAAGTAAAAATTTATAAACTGAGCGAAACCAAATCGTCCATCGTCTTCCGTGAAGCAATGGATTCGAAACTGATCTGCTTAGGTTCCGGTACCTACAACAACGATATGTCCTACAGCGTGGCAGCCTTTTTGGAACACTTACGGGCAGCGAAGTTAAAAGGCAAGAAAGGCCTGACGTTCGGTGCCTACGGCTGGTTCCCGAAAGTGCCGTCGATCTTGGATGAAAAAATGGCCGAAGCCGGTCTGGAAATGGTGCAGAACGCAATTGGCCAGAGCTTCAGTCCGAACCAGGAACAGCTGGATAATTATTACGAAACCGCAAAAGAAATCGCAAAGAACTTATAAAAAAGATTCCGATGATGATCATCGGAATTCTTTTTTTATATGCGAATGAGGCGGCAGGCGCAGTCCCTTGGGCAGCTTGTTTTTGATCTGCCGGCCGTCGCTTTTGCCGTAGCCGATCGGATAGCCGTTGACACAGACTGCTGTAAATCCTTTAGAATGTGCCAAGACAACGGGCATACCATGATAAAAGGCATCTGCTTGTTCTTCATTCAGCTCTGCTTTCATTTGATAAGCATCGATCCAATCGGCATTCATATAAAAAGCATGGGCTGGCTCGAAACGATTCTTTAACACATCCCCCACATAGATGCCCTGCCGTAAAGCCGGCAGTTTCAAAAATGGATGTTCCATCGCAAAGACCGCACTGCCTTTGACCTGAAAATAAGCCGGCAGACGGCCGATCTGCTGTTTAATAAATGTCCGTGCCGAAGCATCCGGCCGGTCGCTTTTCACAATCGGCAGACGGCCGATGCCGCCGCCTGTTTTCACCAACTTTGCGACGAAATGCCCTTCTCCGCCGTCCATCGGAAAGATCCGCCGACATTCGCTCAAGCCAAAGCCCGGGCGGCCGAAAGAAGCTTCGACCGGCACCAGTTTCATGTCCGGATACTGTGCAAGAAACCAACGGATCACTTCTTCATTCTCTTCTTTGGCATAGGTACAGGTGGAATAGACCATCGTCCCGTCTTTTTTCAGCATGCGATAGGCAGATTTCAGAATTTCTTTTTGGCGGTCGGCACAAGTCAGCACACGTGCCAGCGACCAATCTGCAGCCTCAGCATGTTTTTTCATCATGCCTTCTCCGCTGCAGGGTGCATCGACCAGCACTTTATCAAATGCCTCTGCCGTTTTCTCACAAAGTTTCTCAGGCGGTAAATTGGTCACCGCCATATTCATCACGCCCATACGTTCCATATTCGAAAGCAAGGTCATGGCACGATGCCGGGAGATCTCATTCGAAACCAAAAATCCGGAAGTCAGCCGATCCGCGATCTGGGTACTTTTTCCGCCCGGGGCGGCACACAGGTCCAGCACCGTATCGTCCGGCTGCACGTCCAATGCCGTCACCGCAGAGGAAGCACTGGGCTCCTGCAGATAAAACAAACCGGCAATATGGCCGATCGTATGTCCCATCGGTCGGTCGATGTAATAGATTTGATCAGAAAACGGCGCCTTCTGCAGGCGCATGCCTGCATGGGCAAAAAACGTTTCCGGATCGATTTTATGGGTCTGGATACGCAGGCCTCTGTACATCGGCTGCGATAGTGTTTTAACAAACGCATCGTATTCATCGGGGATATACGATCGGATCCGTTCTAAAAATTCCTCATTCATGTTTTTCTCCTAAAAAACTTCCTCGGGACGTACCCGGCAGCCAATGGCCGAACAAGCCGCCGGTGTATCCCAGCCGCATCCAAAACTGAAGTCCGCACCTTGCCGAAAATACGCAGCAGCTTGCGCAGCGTCGGTCTTCAGCTCGATCACTTCAATATGTGTATGCGGTCCGGTTGAATTGCCGCTGTTGCCCGAATAAGCAAGCAGATCACCTTGATGTACCTGCTGGCCGGGAACGACCAGGATTTGATTGGATAAATGGCATAAACTGACCGCATAAAGTTTACCGTTGACCGCCGCAAGCATACAGATCGTATTACCGCCGCCGTAGGGCCAGCCGCAGTAATTTCCCAAATAACCGCAGTTGCTTGGCACCGGATCGTCTGCATAAAGGATCAATCCATTGGCACCGGCCACGATCCGGCTCATCAGCGGTGCAGCGACATCCATGCCTAAGTGCATCCCGCCGCTTGGGTACGCCCATGTCCCGGCACTGATTGTACCACGTTCTATATAAGGAATCCAAGATAGACTGTATTCACCTACGTCTTCATCGCCTTCCAACAGGCAAGCATCAGAAGCCGGTTTTTGTTTACGATAAATCCCGCCGAAGGACGGTAGATCATGATCGCCGGGGATCACACGATCCATATTTGCCTGTCCCCCAGGCTTGATATCCCGATACTGCGCCTGAAATCTCTTTTCCAGGATCGCTTGGGCATCCGTTAAACGTTCCAGCTGCCGGCTGCAGGCGCGGATGGCTTGCCGATCGCTGCGAATCGTTTTTGGATTAGTTTCCGGATCGGCCAGATGACGATGAAGGACGATTTCCTGGTAATCCTGATAACGGATCCAAATATCCTGTGTACGTCGGATTTTTTTAGACAGCGCCGGTGCATCCGCCGACGAAACGGTTTTTACCTGATTTTCCAAATGATCGATCGGTACTGTGCTCAGCGAGGCCGATAAAAAAAGACAAATCAAAGTCGGTAAGAATTTCATGGTTCTCCCTTCTCTGTCTGTCTTTCTTGTCTATGCAGATTGTTTTCGATACATAAATCCACTGTATAAAATAAACAATAAATACAAATCATCTTTGATCGGATACAGCGTACCATCAACGAGCCCATGCACACCGACGATCACCAACATGCCGACCATAAAACCGAACAGCAGCCGATCTGCAGACAATGTCCGGCGGACAATTTTAAAAATGTAGAGAATATAATAAGCGAAAAAAGCACAGCCTATTATGCCGAATGAAACGAGCGCATCTAAATAAATATTGTGGCAGTGTACTGCCTTATGTGCATGAAATGCCAAATAATTGCGATGATAGGTCCACGGGCCGTTGCCGAACAGCGGATATCTTTTAAACATGCGGATCCCGGCCCGCCAGATCTTGAACCGACTTTCGATCGTGCTGAAATCATTGAAACGCGGGATCAAGGTCGGATGGGTAACAACCGCACCAAGAACAGCGGCCAATGCTGCCGCATACACCACCATCAATTTTTTCTCTTTCGCAAAATAAAGCAATATCGGGATCACAAAGATCAGCGGGACCAACGCAGCCCGGCAGCCGGTCAATAAAATAATGCCAAAATTGGCCAGTGCGATACAAACATACCACACACGATGCAGAAGCTGCTTATTTTTTAGGAAACAATATAAACATGTCGCTAAAACATACTCGCACATCAGCGCAAACAAATTGGCATTCTGAAACGTTCCGGTGATCCGGCGAGACGGACTGTTCTGGATCTTGAATTCCCAAAAAGAATAGCCGCCCAGCTGCGATACATAGCGGAACTGAATGAGCCCAAGAATGATCATCGGCACCGAACAGATCAGCACCCATTCCGTTATATAATGGAACAACTTCGGATGAATGACCTGCGAATAATAGCCGACGCTCACCATCAACAGGAAGAAACCGGCGGTCACTCCGAACCCAAGCAAATTCCGATAAACAACGCACACGATTGCTTCCAGAAGCAGGAAACCATAGACCCATTTCTTACCGACTTGTCTGCGGATATACGGCCATAATTCGCCTTTCAGTAATAAATACGAAAGAATCACGACATTGGTCAAAATAAAGACCAAATGCGGCAGAAAAATCGACGTGACCATAATCATGATCAGCCAGTCATTTTTCTGAAAAGATCGTAGATCTTCACGAATAGTTTTCATTTACTTTCCTTTCGCTTTTTTTGTACAAGCTGCCATCGCATCCAGTACCGCAGCCCGGAATCCTTTTTCTTCCAGGACTGCCACTGCTTCGATCGTCGTGCCGGCCGGCGAACAAACCATATCTTTTAATTCGCCTGGATGTCTGCCGGTTTCCAGCACCATCTTTGCGGATCCTAGAACCGCCTGGGCCGCAAAACGTACGGCTTGTGCCCGCGGCATGCCATCCCGTACAGCGCCGTCCGCCATCGCTTCGATCATCATATAGACATAGGCCGGTGAAGATCCGGAAACCGAAGTAACCGCATCCATCATGAACTCTTCTACTTCTTCACAGCGTCCGAACGCATTGAGCAGCTTTTTCACTTGTTCCGTTTCCGCTCTGGATACCAATTCATTGGTCGTAAAAGCCGTCATGCCTTCAGATACCATGGCTGGTGTATTTGGCATCGTGCGGACCAGTTTGACCGGTTTTCCGAATGCATTTTCCAAAGCTTCCAGTGTAAAGCCCGGCGCAATGGTCACGATGATTTGATCATCGGTCATTTGATCCCGGATTTGTTTGATCACTTCCGGATATACCTTAGGTTTTACACATAAGAAAACGATATCTGCTTCGGCGGCTTCATTGTTGTTTTGTGTAACATGAATACCGTAGGCCGCCTGTGCTTTTTCCAATGCCGGCATCGAACGATTGGAAGCAATGATTTCATCTGGCTTTACGACCTGTGATGCAACAATGCCGTTGATCATCGCATTGGCCATGTTGCCGCATCCGATAAATCCTAATTTCATTTTCTTACCTCTTTTTCCTTCAAAAAAAGCATCACAGGAACGTGATGCGATTCAGACAAATGGTGCCGAAGAGAGGACTTGAACCTCCGACCTACGCGTTACGAGTGCGTTGCACTACCAACTGTGCTACTTCGGCAACTGCTTTTATATAGTACATGAAGTCTGTTTAAATTGCAAGGATGAAATAAAAAAACCGTTTTTTGTTAAAACGGTTTTTTATCATCTATAGCCTCCTTATGCAGGCATCTGCGTATTATAATAATCATATTGTCCCTGCGTATCGGTCTGTGTACTATCTGTTTGTGTGCTGTATGTATCCGTGGCTTGCTGGGAATCCGTCTGCGCTTGGTCAGACTGCGTTGTCTGCGTATCCGTACTTTCTGAGTCTGTGCTCGTTGAAGTATCCGTTTCCGTTTCTTCTTCGTCGGTTGTTTCGTATTCTTGGATCAATGTTAAAAAACTTTTATCCGTCTTCTTTTTCGAGAGATCGTTCACTTTATCCTGCAGATAGGAATTCAACTGTTTGTACATATCCTTGTATTGGACGACCAACGATTTTGTCGAATCATCATAGGTATCCCAGTCATTAAGATAAGCAATGATCGTCTGATAATTTTCATCTTTCTCCAAAGATTTATTCGTCTTTTTCTGTTTCAGTTCTTTGATCCGTGCCGTCAGTGTTTTTCCTGTCTGCTCCTTAAAATAAGCGTTGATGTCGGTTTTCTGCTGCTCGTTCAGCTTTTTATACTTTTTCTGCATCGGCGAACTGATCAATTCATTTTTCTCCGTATCCGAAAGCATATCCCACTCATCGGCATATGAAACGAACTGATCGTAATATTTCTGCTGCTGTTCTGTCACCAGATGTGCCGGATCATAAACAATTACTTTATAAGAATAGGCACAAAGCAATAAAGCCCCTGCCAGGAATACGGTCAGGATCACGATCCATTTCATTTTCTGCCGCGGTGATTTTGGCGGTTTTTGTTTACGGTGCAAAGCAAACCGCCGGGTGCTTATTTCTGCCGCAGGTTCAGTTCCTGCGTTATTCTCTTCTTTTGTCGGTTCTGCTTCCGTTGGATCGGCAGGCTCTTCCGACTCAAAGAACTCCTGCACGGCAGATTTCGGTCTTGCTTCTTGATTTTTTTGTATTTTTTGAGATCCTGGTTTTCCTTCTTTATCCGCTTTGGGTTTTGCCGGTTTGGATCTTGTTTTTCTCCGTTTCCAAAATGGCTGTTTTTTATTCGGCTTTGGTTCTGCCTGCTCCGCTGTCGATTCGTTTGTCTCTGTCTTTTCTTCTTTTTCTGCGCGTTTTGGCTGAACACCATGCAAAGCTGTTTCCACGACAGCCTGCTGGGTCATTTCATCATCCATACGGAAAGAGGCCGTATCAAACTCGTCCATTTCCATCGGATCATGAAAACGAATACTGTAGTCGCGCTCTTCCTGTTCGATCGATTTCTGACCGCGCTCTTTACGAAGCCGGTCCAGCGCACTGGAAAGTTTTTGTTCCGCATCTTCCCGATCGGTTTTCGGGCCTTCATCGACCGGATCATCCGCGTGGATGACAGTTTCGGTTTTTTTATCTAATAAAGCTTGTGCAAAATCATCGATTTCGTAAGGGCTGTTTTTCTTTTCTTCTTTGCTCATAGAACTTCCTCGATAATCTATTTTATCACATCTGCCGGGTAAAAAAAGAAAACTCAGGGAATTTTATAAAAGAAAAGGCATCGAATCAAATCGATGCCTTTTCTCCCTGCTCATTGAATGATTTATCCCTCTTATCAATTCAGGTTCATTGCCTATCCTTTTGATCTGCCGCCAATGCAGATACAGGCAAAGTATGAGGATTTGTCCAGCCTTTTCGAAAAAAAGTCTGAACTATCCCTTTTTGAATGTTCATGCGTATTTTGATGTTTACCAAAATACTACTAACTATACACAATTTTTATAAATTTTGAAATAAAAACGTAAAAATTTATATTTTTTAACATGAATATTTCATAAAGATAATACTAAAGTATGAGATAAAAGTATGATATTTCTTAAAAATTCGTCGACTTTTTAGGTTATATTCGCATTTTCATAAAATAGATCCATTCAAAAGCCACCGGATCTTCTCCATATATTAAGAAATTTATATTTACTCTGAGAAATAAAAAAGCAGATCATCTGATCTGCTTTTCAAGTATCATGGTGCCCAAGACCGGACTCGAACCGGTACGAGCTCATCACTCGGTGGATTTTGAGTCCACTGCGTCTACCAATTTCACCACTCGGGCATTGCTTAATAATTATACAAAAGAATCATAACGAATGCAAGTGTGAATTTATTGCGTTCTATACTTTAGTAAAGGGGTCATAAATTTTTCTGTCCCTTCATTTTGTCTTTACCTAAAGGGAATCTTAATGGTTTGCTGATCAGGCGGAATT
>NZ_JACHHK010000005.1 GCF_014202755.1 Catenisphaera adipataccumulans | reverse complement strand
TGCTTCGGGTTCTCACAGATCACCATGACTCTTCCCTTGCGTCGAATCACACGACACTTATCGCACATCGGTTTTACGGATGGTCTTACTTTCATATTCTTATCCTTTCCGTCCACGTATTTTATGCCCTTCTAAAATGCGTATGCATCCATGCGGATTTTAGCAGAAACGTGGTCAATAAAATAAACGCAGTAAATGCGCTTATATATTATAAGCGCAATTTACTTGTTTTTCAAGGTTTCTTTGATCGTGCTCCAGATCTCTTCCTGCGACTTCGACGCATCGATATGAGAGACGATTCCCTTGTCATCATAATATGCAATGACGGGTGCGGTATTCTTTGCATATTCATCCAAACGAACCTTCAGGCTCGCTTCGTTATCGTCCTTGCGCTGCGACAATTCATGACCGCAGACATCGCAGACATTTTCTTTCTTCGGCGGCTTGTAATAGATATTGTAGATTTCTCCGCAGTTTTTACAAGTCCGGCGGCCGGTGATCCGGCGTGTCAGTTCCTCAAACGGAATATCCATCGCGATCACACGATCGACCGCAAGATCCGTACCCTTTGTCAGTTCTTCGAATGCTTTGGCCTGATCCAATGTACGCGGATACCCATCCAGCAGATAGCCGTTTTTCTTATCCGCTAAATTCATCAGATAGTCCTTCACCATGTTATTGGTGATCTCATCCGGAACCAACAGACCTTTTTCGGTATATTCCTTGGCCTTCAAGCCCAGCGGTGTACCGCCCGCGATATTGGCGCGGAAGATATCACCGGTGGAAATGTGATTCAAATTAAATTCTTCTTTGATTCGGCTCGATACAGTTCCTTTGCCGGAACCTGGAGCACCCATAATAAAGATGTTCATATGCTCTCCTTATGACTCACGATAATAGCCTTTATACGATTTCTGCGTGATCAAACCTTGTACCTGACGAATGGTTTCGATCGCAACACCGACAACGATGATCATTCCGGTGCCGCCCAAAGCCATGCTCGAAGGCAGATCCGGCCAAATCAGCGGCATGACATGCGGCATGACCGCGATGATGGCCAAAGAAACAGAGCCCAATACCGTGATGCGGGAAAGCACGCGGTTGACATATTCCTTCGTTTCCGTTCCCGGACGGATACCTGGAATATAGGATCCGGATTTGCCAAGGTTCTCAGCCACTTTCTCCGGGTCGATCTGCATCTTCGTATAGAAGAATGTAAAAAACAAAATCAATACAACATAAATAGCTAAAGAGTACCAAGTACTCAATCCCAACCAATCCTGAACTTTGTTTAAGAACTCAGTCTTGTCAAAGAAATTCGCAACTTGCAGCGGCGCCATCATGATCGACGATGCGAAGATGACTGGAATGACGCTGGCCGAGTTGACCTTTAACGGTAAATAGTTGGATTTAGTGCGTTTACTTAATTCGATCGAGCTTGATGTGCTTTGGATCGGAATACGGCGTTCTGCCGTATTGATCAAAGTAACAAATACAATGATCAGTAAGTAAACAACGATGTAGGCGACAAACAACCATTTTCCGTTTGTAACATCGGAACTTTGTACCAAGGATTCCCATGCCGAAGAAATCTGACGCGGCAGGCGTCCGACAATTCCGGCCATGATGACCATGGAGATACCATTTCCGATTCCTTTTAAGGAAATCTGGTCACCGATCCAAACCAGGAACAAGCTGCCGGCAGTAAAGATCGTCGCAATGTATAAAATCGTGCTCCAATTCGTACCGTTGACCAACAACGTCGGATATTCTTTGGAGAATCCGTAAACGAATGAGATCGACTGTACGAATGCAAAGACAACTGCCAGATAACGAGTATACTTGTCTAGTTTTTTTCGGCCCATCACACCGCCTTTGGCCAGTTCCGTCAGGGACGGAATGACATCCATGCTCAATAACTGAATGATGATGGATGCGGTGATGTACGGCGTAACACCCAGCGAAAAGACAGAGAACTGTTCCAGTCCGCCGCCGCCGAGCATGTTGATCATCTCAAACAGTGAGTTATCACTTATACCGGCTACCAGATCGGTTGTATCGACACCGGGCACTGTAATAGCTGAACCCAATCGATACACAAGAAAGGCAAAGAGCGTAAACAAAATTCGATTACGAATGTCTTTGTTTACTATCATTGCCTTGATACTTGCGAACATATTAGATTACCTCAGCCGTTCCGCCTACTTTTTCAATTGCTTCTTTTGCAGATTTCGAGAACTTCTTCGCCTGCACGACCAAACGTTTGTTCAGTTCGCCGTTGCCCAGGATCTTCAAGCCGGACATTGGTTTGTCAACGACTTTATCCTGCATCAGCAGATCGATATTAACAACTGTTCCCTCATCATAACGATTCAATGTTTCCACATTGACGATTGCATATTCTTTGCGGTTGAAATTGGTGAAGCCGCGCTTCGGCAGACGACGTGCCAAAGTTGTCTGGCCGCCCTCAAAACCTAAACGGGTTCCGCCGCCGCTTCTTGATTTCTGTCCTTTTTGACCGCGGCCGGAAGTTTTTCCGTTTCCGCTTCCCGGACCGCGTCCGACACGGTTGCGGGCTGTACGTGATGCGGTTGACTTCATTTCATGTAATTTCATGTCAAAACCTCCTTATCCACGAATCTCTTGCGGTTTCTTTCCGCGAATTTCCGCTACCTGTTCGATCGTACGCAAATTCTGAAGACCATTGACCGTTGCACGAACGACGTTGATCTTCGTACGGGATCCTAAGCATTTTGTCAGGATATCCGTGATGCCTGCCAGCTCGATGACTGCACGCGCTGCACCGCCGGCAATAACACCAGTACCTTCTGCAGCCGGGCGCAGCAGCACTTCACCGGCACCATAACGGCCGATAATTTCATGCGGAATTGTCGTACCGACAACCGGTACACGGAATACGTTCTTCGTTGCGTTATCAACAGCTTTATGGATAGCATCCGGTACTTCGTTTGCTTTTCCGGTGCCCATGCCGACACGGCCTTTGCGGTCACCGACAACGACCAAAGCAGCAAAACGGAAACGGCGTCCGCCTTTGACTACTTTTGTAACACGGTTGATGGCGACAACTTGTTCTTCGAATTCTTTTTGTTCTCTTCTAGGTTTTCTGTCCATTGCCATTGTGCGCCCTCCTAAAATTCCAGGCCGGCTTCACGAGCGGCCTCTGCTAAAGCTTTGACACGACCTTGGTATACGTAACCGCCGCGGTCGAATACCACTTTCTTGATATCTTTGGCCAGCGCACGTTTTGCGATTTCCGCACCGACAGCACGGGCTGCCTCGACGTTGCCGCCGTTTTCTAATTTCATATCCAGACTGGAAGCGCTGACCAGCGTGTTGCCATGAACATCATCGATGATCTGCACTTCAATGTTTGCGTTACTTCTGAAAACATCCATACGTGGGCATTCAGGAGTACCGCTGATTTTTGTACGAACGCGCTTATGACGACGAATGCGTTCTGCGTTGCGTGATTTCTTGTTAACCATACTGTTTGATCTCCTTTCCCACTATTTCTTACCAGCTGTCTTGCCTTCCTTACGGCGGATATGCTCATCTTTATAACGGACACCCTTGCCCTTGTAAGGTTCCGGCTTACGAACAGCACGAACTTCAGCAGCGAACTGTCCGACCAGCTGCTTATCGATGCCTTCAATGTGAACAGTTGTAGCGCTGTCGCATTTTACATCCACACCTTCCGGAATTTCAACGTCGATCTGGTGAGAAAAACCAACGTTCATCGTCAGTTTCTTTCCTTTGACTGCCGCCCGGAATCCGATACCGACCAGTTCCAGGTCTTTAGCGTATCCTTGCGAAACACCGACGACCATGTTATTGATCAGCGCACGAGTAGTACCGTGCAGCTGTTTCGTAGCTTTTGCGTCATTCGGACGTTTTACTGTGACTACACCATCTGCGACCTGAATTTCCATCAAGTCGGAGAACTTGCGAGTTAAAGTTCCTTTAGGTCCTTTAACAGTCACCTCATTCCCATCTGCTACGTCCACAGACACTTTTTCGGGAATGGTAATCAGTTTATTACCGATACGTGACATGAATCTTTCCTCCTATTACCAGATGTAAGCGAGCACTTCACCGCCCAGGTGTGCTTTTCTCGCTTCACGATCTGTCATTAAACCTTTACTTGTTGAAATAATTGCGATACCCAATCCGTTCAGTACACGCGGCAGCTCGTTGGCTTTCGCATATACACGCAGACCTGGTTTGGAAATACGGCGCAGTCCGGAAATGACCTTCGTACCGTCTTCCATATATTTCAGATCGATCGTCAAAGTCTTCTTGACACCGTCGCCTTCGACTTTGTAATCGTTGATGAATCCTTCTTCTTTCAGAATATTCGCAATACTTTTCTTTTCTTTGCTGCTTGGCATACTGACCGTTTCATGTTTCTGCTGCAGTGCATTACGAACGCGAGTCAGCATATCCGCAATCGGATCATTCATATTCATTGCGCATGCCTCCTTACCAACTTGCCTTCTTTACACCCGGAATTTCGCCCTTGTAAGCTAATTCACGGAAGCAAATACGACAAATTTTATATTTTCTGATAACGGCGTGCGGACGGCCACAACGCTCGCAGCGAGTATATTCGCGTACTTTGAATTTCTGAGGACGCTGTTGTTTATTGATCATTGATTTCTTTGCCATACTGCATTCCTCCTACTTTCTGAAAGGCATTCCCATGTATTTCAGCAATGCCTTTGCTTCGTCATTCGTCTTAGCCGTTGTTACGATCACGATATCCATACCGCGGGAACGGTTGACTTTATCGAAATCGATTTCCGGGAAGATGACCTGTTCACGGATACCTAATGTATAGTTGCCGCGGCCGTCAAAGCTGGTATCGCTGACACCGCGGAAGTCACGCACACGCGGCAGCGAGATGTTGAACAGTTTATCGATGAATTCATACATCTTCTCCTGGCGCAGCGTAACTTTGCATCCGATCGGCATTCCTTCACGGACCTTAAAGTTGGCGATGGATTTCTTCGCTTTCGTGATGACCGGCGCCTGACCTGTGATCTGTGCCAGTTCCTCGACTGCCTCATCCATCAGTTTTGCGTTCTGAATAGCGTCGCCGACACCGATGTTCACAACAACTTTTTCGATCTTCGGAACTTCCATGATCGACGTATAGTTGAAGTCTTTCATCAGCTGAGGGACAATTTCATTTTTATACTTCTCTTGTAAACGATTCATAACTGCCCTCCTACTTTACCTCGGCGCCGGTCTTCTTATAGACGCGGACTTTCTTGCCGTCACGGACTTCCATTTTGATACGGGAAGCCACTTTTGCTTTTTCATCATATAACATCACGTTCGAGACGTGAATTTTTGCTTCTTTTTCGATGATGCCGCCATCCGGATCCTGCTGGGTCGGGCGCAGGTGTTTTTTCACCATATTGACGCCCTCGACAATGACTTTGTCTTCCTTCGGGAATGCTTCCTTGACTTCACCGATTGTGCCTTTGTAAGCACCGCTGATTACTTTTACTTTATCACCTTTTTTGATTCTCACCTGGCACACCTCCTACAATACTTCCGGAGCCAGAGAAACGATCTTCATATAACCGCCGTCACGCAGTTCACGTGCGACTGGTCCGAAAATACGCGTTCCTCGCGGCGTCTTGTCATCTTTGATCAATACAACGGCATTGTCATCGAAGCGGATGTATGTACCGTTGCTGCGGCGCAGTCCGTATTTCGTGCGGACGATGACGCCTTTCACTACATCACCTTTTTTAACGGCTCCGCCGGGAGCAGCCTGCTTAACTGTGCAGACGACGACGTCACCGACATTAGCGAATTTTCTTACACTGCCGCCCAAGCATCGGATGACCAGAACTTCTTTGGCACCGGTGTTATCGGCGACGTGCAAACGACTTTCATTTTGAATCATGTTCCGTCTCCTCCCAGTTCTACATACGAGCCTTTTCGACGATACGAACTAAGCGGAAACGCTTGGTAGCGGACAGCGGACGTGTTTCCATGATTTCCACACGGTCGCCGACATGGGCTTCGTTCTTTTCGTCATGAGCTTTAAATTTCTTAGAATATTCGACACGTTTTCCGTATAACGGATGTGTTTTTTTCGTTTCTACCTTTACCGTGATCGTTTTGTCCATGCTGTCGGATACGACAGTTCCACGGTATACCTTACGAGCATTTCTTTCCATCAAACAGTCCTCCTATTCTTGAGAGGCGCTGGCGCGCTCAGTCAATACAGTCTTAATACGGGCAATCGATTTTTTCACGGTCTTTAAACGAGCAGTGTTCTCCAACTGTCCGGTTGCTTGCTGGAAACGAAGGTTAAATAATTCATCTTTCAAAGAATTGATTTCTGCGTTCAATTCTTCGTTGGACTTTTCGCGAATTTCTTTTGCAGTCATTATTCCACTTCTCCTTTTCTAGCAAATCTTGTCTTCACCGGCAGTTTATTCGCAGCCAGACGCAATGCCTCGCGTGCTACTTCTTCCGGAACATCAGCGATCTCGAATAATACACGGCCAGGCTGCACAACGGCGACCCAACCTTCCGGAGCACCTTTACCGGAACCCATGCGGACTTCCAGCGGTTTCTTCGTACGAGCCATATGCGGGAAGATACGGATCCAGACACGGCCGCCACGTTTCATATAACGCGTCATGGCAACACGGGCTGCCTCGATCTGACGGTTGCTGATATAGTTACCAGTTTCGGCAACCAGTCCATATTCACCAAACTCGATCGTACGTCCTGCCTTGCTGCGGCCTTCGTAGCTCAGACGATGCGGACGGCGATATTTGGTTCTCTTCGGCATCAACATTATTCGTTACCCCCTTTGTTTTCCGCACTTTGCGGTTTTGCTTGTGCGTTACGCGGAGCACGATTGTTCTGACGACGGTCGTTGCGGCGGTTACGGCGGTTGCGGCGCGGACGCTGTTTCGGTGCTTCCGGCTCTTTGACCATTTCGCCCGGCAGAACTTCACCGCGGCAGATCCAGACTTTGACACCTAAGCGGCCGTACTGGGTTGCTGCTTCTTCTACAGCATAGTCGATATCACTGCGTAATGTATGCAGCGGCACAACGCCTTCCGAATAACCTTCGGTACGGGCCATATCGGCGCCGCCCAGACGTCCGGAAACGCTGGTTTTGATTCCCTTGGCACCCGAACGCATCGTATTCTGGATGGCTCTTTTCTGGGTGGCACGGAAACTCTTACGTGCTTCCAATTCATTGGCGATCCAACGGGCAACCAAACGTGCATCCAGGTTCGGGTTAGCGATCTCGACGACGTTGATCTGTACGTTCTTCGCCTTGGTCATTTTTTCGATTTCTTTTTTCAGTCCTTCGATGGACTTACCTTCCTGGCCGATCACAACGCCCGGATGTCCGGTACGGATGATGATCGTCAGACGGTTTTTGCTGCGCTCGATCTCAATGCGGGAGATCTGGGCATCGGCGCGACGTTTGTCGGCAGCATTTTGTGCAAGTTTTTTGTAGTAAGCTTCGATATGTTCACGGATCTTGACGTCTTCCATCAAGGTATCGCCGAAGTCTTTATCGTCTGCATACCATCTGGATTCCCAGTTGCGGATGACGCCGACACGCATTCCGATCGGATTAACTTTCTGTCCCATAACTGACCTCCTACTCCTTCTCAGCCACGACGACCGTGATGTGGCTGGTACGTTTATGAATCGGGCTTGCACTACCCTTCGCACGCGGCATATAGCGCTTCAAAGTGATGCCCTCATCTGCCCAGCATGCTTTTACATATAAGTTGCTTTCATCTAAATCTTCGTTGTTCACGGCGTTGGAAATTGCCGAATGCAGGACCTTGCCTACCAGGTATCCGCCTTTGTTCGGAGTGAACTTGCAGATTGCTTCGGCTTCTTCCACATCCTTGCCACGAATCAAGTCAAGAACAAGTCTTACTTTACGAGGCTGAACGCGAAGTGTTTTTGCGCTTGCTTTTACTTCCATTTCAATATCCTCCCTGATTAAGCTTTCTTGTCATCCGATCCGTGACCGGTGTAACGGCGGGTCGGCACGAATTCTCCTAATTTATGTCCGACCATATCTTCTGTCACATATACCGGAACGTGTTCTTTTCCGTTGTAAACTGCGAATGTGTGTTCAACAAAGGAAGGGAAAATTGTAGAACGACGACTCCAAGTTTTAATGACTTCTTTTTTGTTTGCGGCATTCAAGGCTTCAACTTTCTTCATTAAGTGTTCATCACAGAAAGGACCTTTTTTCAAACTACGACTCATCTTTTTCCTACCTCCTTGTCTACTTACCGTTGCGGCGACGCATGATGTACTTGTCGCTCTGTTTCTTCGTCTTACGTGTCTTCACACCCAAGGCTTTCTTGCCCCATGGTGTCATTGGGCTCTTACGTCCGATCGGCGCACGTCCTTCACCACCGCCATGCGGGTGATCGTTCGGGTTCATGACCGAACCACGTACGGTAGGACGGATGCCTCTCCAGCGATTGCGGCCGGCTTTACCATAGTTGACCAGGCTGTAATCACCGTTGCCGACAACACCGACAGTTGCACGGCAGTTGCCCATCACCTTGCGGACTTCGCCGGAAGTCAGACGCAAAATGACATATTTTCCTTCGTTACCCAGGATCTGAGCAGAAGTACCGGCGCTGCGGGCCATCTGGCCGCCTTTGCCCGGTTTCAATTCCACGTTGTGCACGAACGTACC
The DNA here is from genome assembly GCF_014202755.1 of Catenisphaera adipataccumulans. Taxonomy (GTDB): domain Bacteria; phylum Bacillota_I; class Bacilli_A; order Erysipelotrichales; family Erysipelotrichaceae; genus Catenisphaera; species Catenisphaera adipataccumulans. The sequence continues at coordinate 172,827 of NZ_JACHHK010000005.1, read as the reverse complement.
TTCCGGAATGTTCTGCAGTTCCATCGCATTTCCGACACGGATATCTACTTCCGGACCGGAAACGACGGTCATGCCGACTTTCAGATCAGCCGGCGCCAGGATGTAGCGCTTTTCGCCGTCTGCATAATGCAGCAGGGCGATGTTGGCAGTACGGTTCGGGTCGTATTCAATGGTTGCGACCTTTGCCGGTACACCATCTTTATTTCGCTTGAAATCAATAATTCTGTATTTTTGTTTATGGCCTCCGCCTTGATGACGGGTCGTGATGCGTCCGTTGTTGTTGCGGCCGCCTTTGGACGTTTTCGGAGCCAGCAGGCTCTTTTCCGGCTTGTCAGTCGTGATTTCTTCAAATGTCAGACTGGTCATACCGCGGCGTCCAGGTGTAGTCGGTTTATACTTTTTGATTGGCATAACCTTTATTTTCCTCCTTATCGCAATATTTATTCAGGAAATAGCGTCTTCTCCCTGATTATTCTTCGTCGCCGAACAAAGCGATGGAATCGCCTTCGGCTAATTTTACAATGGCCTTCTTCACAGCCTTGGTTTTGCCCATGTAGCGTCCGCGGCGGATGTTGACCGACTTCAAATTGCTGATGTTTACTTTCACAACCTTTACATTGAAGATCGACTCAATTGCTTTTGCCACTTCAACCTTGTTCGTATCCTTGCGGACCTCGAACGTGTATTTATTATCATCTGCCATGATCTTCATCGTACGTTCGGTGATGATCGGGCGGATAATGATATCTCTGTAGTCTCTCATTATGCCAGCGCCTCCTCAACTTCTTTTACGGCAGCTGCGGTCATGACAACTTTGTTGGCGTTGACCAGGTCAAATACATTGACTGCCTTGCTGGTTAACATCTTTGTACCCGGGATGTTGCGTGCCGACAAATATGCATTGGCTGCATCTTCTTCTTCAGCGACAACGAACAATGTCTTTGCCGGTGCATTGATGGCATCCATGATGGATACAAATTCTTTTGTTTTCGGCTGTGCCAATTCGAATTTATCAACGACCGTAAAGGCAGTTTCTGCAACCTTCTCGCTCAGTGCAGATTTCAATGCCAGACGGCGGATCTTCTTATTGACACGGTAGTGATAATCACGCGGAACAACGCCGAAGACCGTTCCGCCGCCGCGGTACTGCGGTGCACGAATGGATCCCTGACGGGCACGGCCGGTTCCTTTTTGACGGTACGGCTTACGTCCGCCGCCGCGAACTTCCGAGCGGGTCTTCGTTTTTGCCGTTCCCTGACGTTTGCCGGCTGCCTGCATGACCAATACATCATACATTGCCTGCTGATGCGGTTCGATGCCGAATACATCATCGTTCAATTCAATCGAATCGACTACGGCACCGGTTTGATTGATAACATCGATCTTCGCCATTATTGAGCCTCCTTAGTATAGTCGACCAAAGTGACCGGCTGAGAATTGCCTTTCGAAGTTTTCGCAGTACGGATCATGACCATACCTTTCTTCGGTCCCGGAACATTTCCTTTGATCAATACATAGTTCTGTTCAGCATCGACCTTGATCACGGTCAAGTTCTGAGCTGTTGTACGATAGCCGCCTTCCTGGCCGGCCATGATCGTACCTTTCATGATACGTCCCTGACGGGAAGTAATACCATTGGTAGCCAAGGAACCGATATGACGGATGTTCTTGGAACCACCGTGGCTTCTCGGGCCCTGGTGTGCGTTGTTGCGCACGATCGTACCCTGATATCCTTTGCCTTTGGAAGTACCGATGACATCAACGGTTTCGCCGGCTTCAAAGATATCTACCTTGACCAGATCACCGACGTTGACATCCATATCGGCATCACGTACCTCACGGATGAAACGTTTCGGGCTGGTGTTTGCTTTTTTACAATGACCAACGTTGGCCTTTGTCGTGTTCTTTTCCTTTACTTCTTCGAATCCCAGCTGTACAGCATTGTATCCGTCCGTTTCGGTTGTCTTCTTTTGAAGTACAACATTCGGAGTCGCTTCAATGACTGTGACCGGGATCAGTTCGCCGTCTTCAGTGAAGACCTGCGTCATTCCCAATTTTCTTCCTAATAGACCTTTCATTTTCAGACACCTCCATTAAAGTTTAATTTCGATGTCGACACCACTAGGAAGATCCAATCTCTGCAGCGAATCAATGGTTTCCTTGGTTGGCGCAACGATCTCAATCAAACGCTTATGCGTACGAATTTCGAATTGTTCACGGGAATCTTTGTATTTGTGAACAGCTCGCAGAATAGTTACGACTTGTTTTTCTGTCGGCAGCGGAACCGGACCTACAACTTTTTTTGCTCCGTGTTTCGTCGCTGCTTCGACGATCTTTTTAGCACTGTCATCCAAGATGCGGTGCTCATACGCCTTTAAGCGAATTCTCATTGTGTTGTTTGCCATGTTAACTCCTTTCGTTTATTCTAGATAAACATGCTCCATGCGAATTACCTGACGCCACCCATGACAACGCTTTTCAGTGGGTCAGCAACCTCGCACTTCATCACAGTGCGGCGCTATTTTACCATAATCCCTTTATGGATGCAACCTGTTTTTTCATAAAAAAGCGCCGTCCGGCGCTAAAAACTTTTCATGATTTTCTCAAGTTTTTTCTTCTGGACCACAAACGCGATCAGCAGGATCACCAGCGTAAAATCCATATACGGCGGAAAAGCGATCTTCAGTAAACCGCAGCCGATCAACGCCAGAATATCCAACGTTCGGAACCAGTCGACTTCCGTATAACCGCGTACGATGCGATATTTCACGTGCAGATTGCGCACCAGCAGCACCAATGCCACCGATCCGACGATCGCATCGACCCAAAATTTTACGACATAATCATTCCGGATGACGGCAGCCAGGAAAAAAATAAACAGCGTCGCCATCATGATGATCATGATGCCGGAAATTGTAAAGGTGTTGCGGTCATCCCGCATCGTCTGTTCTTTGATCTTGCCGAATGCATCGGTCTTGGTCCAGGAGCGGATCCCCTTGCGGATGTTCGCTTTGCGGCGCAGCTCTGGATTTTCCATATAATATTTCACCAGCATATTCTTTTTCGCGCCGCACGCGTTCATCGCATCGATCGTATCCAGAATATTTTTTGTCTGGGCATCCTCACCGACGATCAGCGTCGGATCGAGCCATTGATATCCTTTTTCTTTGCTCATTCGAAATCAACAGCGGCTGCTTCATCAATGTGCAGATCAGCATTGAAGTAAGCGGTCAAAGCATCGATGGCATAGTCGGTATCAGCAATGCCGGCGGTTTCATAGCTGGAGTGCATCGCTAACTGCGGCAGTCCGATGTCCACCGCATGGACACTGACCTGCGTATTGGATAAGTTGCCCAAAGTCGAGCCGCCGGCCATGTCACTGCGGTTGGCAAATGTCTGCACCGGTACGCCCGCCTTTTTACAAATATAGGTGAACAGACCGCGGCTGAACGCATCCGTCGTATATTTCTGATTGGCCGCTTCCTTGATGACCGGTCCTTTGTTCATCATGGCATAGTTGACCGCATCGGTCTTGTCGCCATGATTCGGATGTACGGCATGCGCATTGTCGCAGCTGACCAGGAACGATTTGGAGACGGCTTGATAATATGCATCTTCGTCTTTTCCCAATGCACCGTTGATCCGTGTCAGTACATCGTGCAGGAAGGTCGACATCGCCCCTTGTTTTGTGTTGGAGCCGACTTCTTCATTGTCAAAGCAGCAGTATACATTGACCCCGTGCGTGTTTTTCGCATTCAGGAATCCTTTTAATGAAACGAAGGCACATTGCAGATCATCCAGTTTCGGCGATGAAACGAATTCATCCTTATATCCCCAGATCGACGGAGCCTGACGGTTGACCAAGAAGAGATCCTTGGCCAGGATCTGATCCGGCTGCACGCCCAGTTCTTCGGCGACCATCTTATCGAAATCGCCCTTCTTCAGTGCACCGGTCGAGAACAGCGGGCACAGATCGGTTTTGTGGTTAAACGCATAGCCGTCGTTGACACCGCGGTTCATATGGATGCACAGGCTCGGAATGATCAGGATATCCTTATCAATATAGAGCAGTTTGGTTTCCATACGTGTGCCGTTTTGTACCAGGACACGTCCGGCGATGCTCAGCGGACGGTCCAGCCATGTGTAATCGATCATGCCGCCGTAACCTTCTACATCCAGACGCAGATATTCATTCGGTCCGGTCAGTTCCGGGACGCTTTTGACTTTGAATGTCGGCGAATCGGAATGTGCAGCGCTCATCTGGAAATGGTAGTTGTCCAGCTCAGCACCAACCGTAAAGGCAATGATGCTGGAGTGATTGCGGATGGTGTAATATTTTCCGCCTTTTTCCAGTGCCCAGCGGCTGCCTTCCGGCAGATACGTGAATCCGGCTTGTTCCAGTTCTGTGCGTACGGTCTTGACCGTGTGGAACATGCTCGGGCTGGATTGAATAAAGTCCAGCAGTTCTTGAGATGTTTGTTTGTTCATATTTTCCTCCTAAAAAGAAAGAGAAACCTTGCGGTTTCTCTTTTGTTGACTTAAGCCGCTTCTCTTTCGTCCTGACGTTTGCGGATCATCGGCATGATCACACCCAAAGCAACCAATACCACCGGCGTGATGACATTCAGCGCCATGGTCTTGGCATCCGGGGAGTACATACCCATGATACAGCAAGCAAGTGTCAAAATGAAGCAGAACCATCCGAAGAAAGTAGCCAAGCCTTGTTTCTTCGTGAACTGATACGCACGCGGGAATTTCGAACTTTGGCGGCGTAACATAATATATGCAAAGAATCCCCACAAATAACGGAACGGCATGCAGACAGAGTTCAGCTTGTTCAGCTGAGCCAGGACACCGGCAGCACCCGGCATCGCGATCTGTACCAGAATGATCGCACCGGATAAAATGATGACCATCCAGATACCATTAATATAAGCTCCGTATTTGTTTTGTTTCAGCAGCTGTTTCGGCACATACTCACGAGCGTTCGGGTCATCCAGCAGCATACGCAGCGGCGCATCAATGGAAACGACCAGTGTCGAGAACTGTCCGATAGCGTTGCATGCGGCATAGATGATCATCAGTGCATTGCCGATTCCATAATACTGTCCTAATTTTTCAAAGGCCCAGTAAGCACCGTTGGCAATGTAAGAAGTCTGGCTTTCAGCACTTGCGAAGACGACTTTCGGATCGAACATCATACCCATGGCAATGGTACCGAAGATCGCGCAGACCATGACCATCACAGCGGCGAAGATCATGCTCTTCGGGAATTCCTTCGAAGCATCGCCTTCCATCTTGTTGACGTACGGAGAAATCTTTTCGATACCGCCGACCGCAAATACCAAGATGGACAAGTTCGTGAAGTATGTGATATCGAAGGTCGGGATCATCTTATCAAGACTGAAGTCCAGCGCAACGTATCCGCCGTTTGGATTGATTGCCGGTGCGGCAAACATCATGATGATGTACAGAATACTCATGACAAACATACTGCTTCCTGCTATCGTAGCCAGTTTTTTCAGCGGGTTCAGGCCGCGGCTTGCTACCCAGCAGAAGAACAGGAAGACAGCCAATGTTGCCAGCTGTACATAACGTGTCGGGAACGAATCATAAGTTTCCGCGTTCTGGAAGACCATCCAGCTCAGGGCTTTCAGTCCGCCGGAACCTTTTGAAGCAATATACGTAACGTGGCATGCCCAGTACGTCCATCCGGCATAGTATGCCAGCTTTGAGCCTGTCGTTTCCTGTACCCAGGAGGTAACACCTCCGCCTAAGTCTTTGAAGGCCGATCCTAATTCACCGACCATCAATGCATACGGGACAAAGTACAGCAGGAACATCCAGATCCAAGAGAAGATGACCTGGGTTCCGTTGAAATACATGTATCCGTTCGCGACGTTTCCGAATCCCCACAGAGTCGAAAAGCACATGAACGCAAGCATGTACCATTTGATTTTCTTTTCAGAATCCATGATTTTTACTATAACTCCTTTTCTCTCTCATCTTGAACATGTAAAGTAAACAAATAAATGCGTGCTGCTGATTATGGGCACTTGTTTTCTTCCAATATTCAAGTAACAGAACTATTATTTCACATGTAAACTGCTTTTTCCAATTTCATTTCTTTCAATAATTTACGTTTCGTTTTCATGCTTTCATGTAAATATGTAACTTATTGTAAAATAAAAAATTGTTTGATGCGAGCTTAAATACTTCTATTGATGAATTTTTATGACTGAAAATACACAAACTGCCAAGAGGATCTCCATCCTATTCCAATGGAATGCAGACTAGCTAATCCCATCTTTTTATATTTAAATTTTATTCAGTATCAAAAAAAGAGCTGCATTTCTGCAGCTCTTGGAAATCAGAATGATTATTCCATGATTTCGGTAACGTTTCCGGCTCCGACAGTGTGTCCACCTTCACGGATAGAGAAACGAGTACCGTTTTCGATAGCGATCGGCGCGATCAATTCTACGAACATATCAACGTTGTCGCCCGGCATAACCATATCTACGCCTTCCGGCAGAGTGATGACACCAGTAACATCCGTTGTACGGAAGTAGAACTGCGGACGATAGTTGGAAACGAACGGTGTATGTCGTCCGCCTTCATCTTTTGTCAGAACGTAAACTCTGGCTTTGAATTTTGTGTGCGGATGAACCGTACCTGGTTTTGCCAATACCTGACCACGCTGGATCTCATTACGTGCGATACCACGTAACAATGCACCAATGTTGTCGCCGGCTTCGGCAACGTCCAATGTCTTGTGGAACATTTCCAAACCAGTGATGACCGTTTTCTGAGTCGGTTTGATTCCGACGATTTCAACTTCATCATTCAAATGAGCCTGTCCACGCTCAACACGGCCGGTTGCTACAGTACCACGTCCGGAGATGGTCATAACGTCTTCGACTGCCATCAGGAACGGTTTATCGATATCACGAACCGGATCCGGGATCCAAGTATCAACTGCGTCCATCAGATCATAGATCGACTGAACAGCTTCTGGATCGCCTTCCAATGCTTTCAATGCAGAACCGCGGATGATCGGTGTGTTGTCACCGTCGAAGTCATATTCGTTCAGCAGTTCGCGGATTTCCATTTCTACCAGGTCGATCAATTCTTCATCATCAACCATATCGCACTTGTTCAGGTAAACAACGATGTACGGAACGCCTACCTGACGAGCCAGCAGGATGTGCTCACGAGTCTGCGGCATCGGGCCATCCGAAGCAGCGACAACCAGGATCGCACCATCCATCTGAGCGGCACCAGTGATCATGTTCTTTACATAATCGGCGTGGCCCGGGCAGTCAACGTGTGCATAGTGACGTTTTTCTGTCTGGTACTCAACGTGTGCGGTATTGATGGTGATACCACGTTCTTTTTCTTCCGGTGCACCATCGATTTCATCATAAGCTTCGGCTTTTGCCAAACCTTTTTCGGATAATACTTTAGTGATAGCGGCCGTCAGCGTTGTTTTACCATGGTCAACGTGGCCGATGGTTCCAATATTAACATGAACCTTACTTCTGTCAAATTTTTCCTTAGCCATTGCTAAATCCTCCTATTGTTGTTTTTTATATACACAAATTAATTTTAATTCATTGACCGATTAAAAGTCAATGATGATTTATTACTTCGCGTTTTCTTCGATGATCTTTGCAGCGATGCTCTTCGGTACTTCTTCGTAATGATCAAATTTCATCGAGAAGTTGCCGCGGCCCTGTGTGAAACTGCGCAGATCGGTTACATAACCGAACATCTCAGCCAGTGGGATATTCGCACGAACGATGGTTGCGTTGCCGCGTTCTTCCTGTTCGGTGATCGAACCGCGGCGGCTGGAAACATCGCCCATGACGCTTCCTAAATATTCACTTGGTGCCGTGATTTCCACGAACATGATCGGCTCCAGCAGAACCGGATCGCACTTCTTGGCTGCTTCACGCAGTGCCATGCTGGCAGCGATCTTATATGCCATTTCACTGGAATCGACATCGTGACTGGATCCATCGAACAAGGTTGCTTTTACATCGATGACCGGATAACCGGCGATCATACCGTTCTTCAATGCATCTTCCAAACCTTCCTGGGTCGGTTTGATGTATTCACGCGGTACACTGCCGCCGACGACCGCATCAACGAATTCAAAGCCTTTGCCTTCATTCGGTTCGAACTTGATCCAAACGTGACCATACTGACCGCGGCCGCCGGACTGACGAATGTATTTACCTTCGCATTCAGCAGCTTTGCGGATCGTCTCACGATAAGCAACCTGCGGTTTACCAATATTTGCTTCCACTTTGAACTCACGGCGCAGACGGTCGACGATGATATCCAGGTGCAGCTCACCGACACCGGCGATGATCGTCTGTCCGGTTTCCTCGTTCGTATATGTTTTGAACGTCGGGTCTTCTTCAGCCAGCTTTGACAATGCCAGACCCATCTTATCCTGGTCTGCCTTTGTCTTCGGCTCCAAAGACATCTCAATAACCGGTTCTGGGAATTCCATGGATTCCAGGATGATCGGATTCTTTTCATCGCACAGCGTATCACCGGTCGTCGTTACTTTTAAACCAACGGCAGCGGCAATATCACCGGCATAAACCTGATCGATCTCACGGCGGGCATTCGCGTGCATCTGTACGATACGTCCGAAACGCTCTCGTTTATCCTTCGTTGAGTTCAGTACATAACTTCCGGCCTCAGCCGTTCCTGAGTAAACACGGAAGAAAGATAATTTTCCGACATATGGATCGGTAGCGATCTTAAATGCCAGGGCAGAGAACGGTTCATCATCGCTTGGATGACGGAATTCTTCTTCGCCGTCCAGCGTCGTACCCTTGATCGAAGGAACGTCGACCGGACTTGGCAGATAATCAACAACTGCATCCAGAACCATCTGGACACCTTTGTTTTTATAGGCAGATCCGCACAATACCGGGAAGAAATCACCTTTACATACGGCAACACGCAGAACACGTTTGATATCCGCAATGCTTGGCTCTTCTCCTTCCAGGACCTGCATCATGAAATCCTCATCGTAATCAGCCAGATATTCCAGCAATTTCATACGATAGTCTTCCATCATTTCTTTCAGATCATCCGGTACCGGGATCTCCGTAACGATCCGTCCGTAATCTCCGCTGAATGTATATGCTTTACGCTCAATAATGTCTACTAATCCTTCAAACGTATTCTCGGCACCGATCGGCAATTGGATCGGGCAGGACTTTGCGCCCAAACGATCGATGATCGTGTTGCAGGACATGATAAAGTCAGCACCCGTCGCATCCATCTTATTGACGAAAACGATTCGCGGTACGCCGTAAGTCGTCGCCTGACGCCATACGGTTTCCGTCTGCGGTTCCACACCGGCTTTGGCATCCAGTACCGTAACGGCACCATCTAAGACCCGCAGCGAACGTTCTACTTCGACCGTGAAGTCTACGTGGCCCGGTGTATCGATGATGTTGATCCGGCATTCCTCACCGGTTCCGTCCTGTTTCTTCCAGTGGCAAGTTGTTGCCGCAGAAGTAATGGTGATACCACGCTCTTGTTCCTGCGCCATCCAGTCCATGGTGCTGGCACCATCGTGCGTTTCGCCGATTTTGTGGTTTACACCTGAATAGTAAAGAATACGTTCAGTGGTTGTTGTTTTACCGGCATCGATGTGCGCCATGATACCGATATTACGAGTATTCTGTAAACTATATTCTCTAGGCATAGCTGCCAATCTCCTTTCCTACCAACGGTAGTGAGCAAAAGCCTTGTTTGCTTCCGCCATTCTGTGCGTGTCTTCACGCTTCTTGACACTGGCTCCGGTACCGTTGGAAGCATCGATGATTTCCGCTGCCAACCGCTGTTCCATTGTCTTTTCATTTCTCAGACGCGCATAGTTGACGATCCAACGCAGGCCCAATGTCAGACGACGCTCGTCGCTGACTTCGACCGGCACCTGATAATTGGCTCCGCCCACTCGTCTAACTTTCAATTCCAACTGAGGCATGACGTTTTCCAACGCTTGTTCGAAAACTTCCATCGGCGGTTTTCCCGTCTTGACCTCTACGATATCAAATGCATTGTACAAGATTTTCTGCGCGACACCTTTTTTACCATCAATCATGATTTTGTTGATCAAACGAGTAACCAACTTCGAGTTGTAAATAGGGTCTACTTGTACATCACGCTTTGCGATGTGTCCTTTTCTAGGCATTCCTGTTTCCTCCTCTCACGACTGACTAGTTCTTTGGTTTCTTCGTTCCGTATAATGAACGTCCTTGTTTACGATCCGTCACACCGGCGCAGTCCAACGTACCGCGGATGATGTGGTAACGAACACCTGGCAGGTCTTTGACACGGCCGCCGCGGATCAATACCACGCTATGCTCCTGCAAGTTATGTCCGATACCCGGAATGTAGGCTGTGACCTCCATACCGTTGCTCAGACGAACACGGGCATATTTACGCAGAGCCGAGTTTGGCTTCTTCGGCGTCATCGTACCGACACGCGTGCAGACACCACGCTTCTGCGGACTGTTTACCGCTGTCGGGCGGGACTGCAGTGAGTTATAACCACGATTCAACGCAGGTGATTTTGACTTTGCTTTGCTGTCCTTGCGGGCATTGTGGATCAACTGGTTAATTGTAGGCATTATTGGCTCTCCTTTCATTCAAAATAAGCACACGTTTCCGGGTGGGTCTTTATTACCCGATTTAAAAAGGCTACAAAAGCCCAAACCGCATGCAAGATTAATTTACTCGGAATAAAAACTTTTGTCAATTCTTTTTTCAGATTTTTGTTATAATGTCAATGAATGAGAGGAAAATAAATCATGAAGCATAAAATCGTATTCTTTGATATGGATGGTACCTTGTATCAAACCGAGAACGACGTCATTCAAGAATCTACTTTAGAAACGATCGATACACTGCGCAAAAAAGGCTATATGGTCTGCGCAGCGACCGGCCGTCCGCTCAACCAGATGAAACTGATCCTGCAGCGCGTGCAGTTCGACTTCTACGTACTGATCAACGGCAGCTTCGTCCTGGACGGTGATTTCAATGAATTGGAAGCCAATCCGATCCCCCGCCAATACTGCGATGAACTGGTCGAGCTGTGCAAGGAACACAATTTTGGTCTAGGCTTTCATTTCGGCGACGCATCCTACATTTATAATAATTTTTATCCAATGTATGACTTCTGCAAATACGCCAACGTCCTGGACTCCCTGTTCTATGATCCAAGCCAGTCATTCCACCGCCGCCACCGCGCATTCAATGCTTTCCTCATCTGCAAAGACAAGCGCACCATCGATAATTTTATCGAAGAGCATCCGGCCCTGCGCGCGGATCTGATCAATGTCAAGACCGATGGCTTCGGTTTTGATATCTTCAACGCCAACAATGACAAAGCGGTCGGCATTGAATCGCTGCTGCATGACATCGGTGCCACCTGGGAAGAAACCATCTGTTTCGGTGACAGCACCAACGATATCCGCATGCTGGAGAAAGCCGGCATCGGAGTCGCGATGGGAGGCGCCACAGACTACGTCAAAAGCTTTGCCGACTTCTCCACCACATCGGTATACGATGACGGTATCGCCAACGCTTTCAAAAAGATCTTTGCCGAAGAAGAGAAATAGGCCGGACACCGGCCTTTTTTTTCATGCAAAAACTTCCCTGCCGCAGCAGGGAAGTCCGTTTAATGTTCTCCAGTGATCGAGTATTCCACCCACTCGGCAACATTGGTAGCATGATCGCCGATGCGCTCGTAATATTTGGCGATCATCAAAATTTCCAGCGCCGTTTCCTGCTCGATATTCGCCTTGACACTGCGATGAATGACCTCAAACAACTCATCTACTTTATCATCCATGCCCAATACTTTCTTTGCCTGTGCCAGATCACTCTTCACATACGACATGACGCTTTCGTGCACCATTTCCATGGTCACCTGCGCCATTTCCTGCATCGGCACTTTCTTGACATCCTCGCTTAAATTCGGATGTTTCCGGATGATGTCTGCAATATCGAAAGCTTGGTCCCCGATCCGTTCCAGATCCGTGATCATTTTCAGGGCCGACGATACTTCCCGCAGATCGGTCGCTACCGGCTGCTGGAGTAGCAGCAAGTTCATGCAGTCACGTTCGATCTGACGTTCCTGACGGTTGATCGAAGACTCTAATCGTTCGATATCATCCAGGATATCTGTATCATTCTGGATCAATGCCTGATACGTTTCATGAATGATCTTCTCACATGTATTGCCCATTTCGATCAAACTATCATGCAGCTTTAATAATTCTCTTTGATAAGCATCTCTCATGTTTTTTAACCAAACCTTCCTGTAATATAACGCTCCGTGCGCGGATCGCTTGGATTGGCGAACAACTGCGCCGTCGGTCCATATTCAACCATTTCACCCAGCAGGAAGAACGCTGTACGATCGGAAATACGTGCTGCCTGCTGCATATTATGCGTTACCATGATGATCGTATAATCTTTTTTCAGCTCTACTGCAAGATCCTCGATCTTTGAAGTCGAAATCGGATCCAGCGCACTGGTCGGCTCATCCATCAACAAGACATCCGGATTGACAGCCAGCGCCCGGGCAATGCACAAACGCTGCTGCTGTCCGCCGGATAAACCCAGCGCACTTTTATTCAGCCGGTCTTTCAGCTCATCCCAGATCGCTGCCTGACGCAGTGAACGTTCGACGATCTGATCGAGCTGGGCTTTCTTTTTGATGCCGAAGATCCGCGGTCCGTACGCAACGTTGTCGTATACGCTTTTCGGAAACGGGTTCGGCTGCTGGAATACCATACCAACTGTATGACGCAGCGCAATACCGTCCATATCTTTATAAATATCTGTACCGTCCATCTTGATCGTGCCGTCTACTCTCGCACTTTCTTCAAAATCCTGCATCCGGTTCAACGTTTTCAAGAACGTCGATTTACCGCATCCGGACGGTCCGATAAACGCCGTTATCTCATTCTCCATAATATCCATGTTCACATTTTTCAGTGCATGGAAATCCCCGTAATGCAAATTGACATTACGAATCTCAAACTTTACCTTCTCACTCATCGTTTCTTTCCTCCCGAAACCTGTCCGGCATTCTTCGCCTGAATATGACGCGACAATGCGTTTGCCAAAATACTAAACGCTAAAACCAGCACCATCAGCACGGCTGATGAAACATTTGCCAGATCCTGATTCTGTCCGTTTACCTGTAAGTTCCAGATCTGAATGGACAATGTCTCTGCCGGACGCATGACATTCCATGGATTGACTGCACTGTGGATGTTCGTCGATGCCCAATACAAACGGCTTCCGGAACCAGCTGTATACAGCAGGGCAGCGGCTTCACCAAAACCACGCCCGGCAGCCAGGATGACACCTGTCATGATCCGCGGCAGACAAGCCGGCAGCAGCACATGATACACGGACTGCCACTTGGTGGCACCCATGCCCAGACTGCCCTGTAAATATCCGGACGGCAGACCTTTGATCGCATCTTCGGTCGTCGTTGTGATCAGCGGCAGCGTGATGATCGAAATCGACAAGGCACCGGCCAGCAGACTGCGGTCCATGCCCAAAACGATCAAGAACACCAGATAACCGAACAAGCCGACAACGATCGACGGCAGTGAAGACAAGGTCTCAATACACATCCGCAGGAATTTCGTAAATCGTCCTGGTTTGGCATACATCGCCAGATAAATTCCCGCAAAAACTCCAATCGGCACACAGACCAATAAAGAGATAAATACAAGGTAAATCGTATTAAACAACTGATTGCCAATATCGTCATAACCCGTAAAGCCGAACATGCTTGGTTTGGCACTCATAATACCGCGGATAATCACATATCCGGCAAAACCAAACAGCAGCAGGAAGAACATTGCCGCAATAATACAGAAAATCACAGTAGCAATTTTATCCGCCCGTTTAGCGGAAGCGATCCGTTTATCCATGATCAATCCTCCTTCTTCGGTGCATTCACACGGTGGATCAGCCAGATCATGAACAATGAGATCAAGAATAACAAGAATGACAAGGTCCACAAAGCTGCTTTCAATTCGCCGCCTTCCATGGCATTTCCCATCTGTGCGGCAACTTCCGTAGTAATGGTTTTCGAGGTAGAGAAAATGCTTGTCGGCAGTGCGGTCGTCTGACCGATGACCATCGCTACAGCCAGTGCTTCACCAAACGCACGGGCCAGGCCCATGATGATCGCTGTGATGATGCCGGACTTCGCGGCTGGGATGATGACCCGGTAAATGGTCTGCCAGCGCGTCGAACCTAAACCATAGGCACCGTCCCGATTGGTTTTCGGAACCGCCGTCAGCGCATCCGCTGTCATGCTTGTGATCGTTGGGAAGATCATGACAGCCAGCACGATAGCCGCCACCAGGATCGACTGTCCGACCTGCTGATGAAATGCCACGCGCATAAACGGAACCAGTACGCTCAAACCGACCCAGCCATAAACGACAGAAGGAATACCGGCAAAGATCTGTACGACCGGCCGGAAGAATTTCTCACCGATACGCGGTGAAATCTGCGTCATGAATACAGCTGCCCCCAACGATAACGGGGTGGCGATCAACAGTGCCAGACCGCATGTCACCAGGGAACCGACAATGAAGATCAGGGCTCCGACTGTACCGCCGCCGGCTGCACTGTCGACCGGATTCCAGTCTGCCGATCCTAAAAATTCACCTAAAGTATGATGGAACTGAAAGAAGGTAGCACTGCCCCGGTATGCCAGAAACACACCGATCGTCAGTGTCAAACCAATCACGATCAATCCGCCGATGGTCGCGATCCCGCGCCAAGCATATTCTTTTTTAAACATATCTATTTCTCACCTCGCAGAAAACGGGCTGCAGCGCCCGTCTTGTTGATCGAATTCGTTTGTTCCGGTCCATTAGTGATCCATCGAGCTCATCTTCGATGCAACACCGTAGCCCAACTTCTCTGTTGTTTTTGCAAAGTCATCCGACATCATGTACTTAATGAATGCGCGGTCCGTCTTTGAACCTTTGCCCTTTGTGTACATGTGCTCTACAGCCCAAACTTTGTAGTCGCCGCTGTAGGTATTTTCCAAAGTCGGCTCTACACCATCGATCGATACGGTTGCAACATCATCGTTGTCAACCAAGTAAGATAATGCAACATAACCAATTGCACCTTTTGTATCCTGAACGTTCTTCAGCAGGACACCAGAATCATCGGTTTCCATCGATTTGTTTTCAGCTTCTTCATTACCATTCAATGCATACTTCGTAAATGTTGCACGAGTTCCGGAAGATGACGGACGTGTAACCAATACAATGTCTTCATCCGGTCCGCCGACATCTTTCCAGTTCGTAATTTTACCAGTGAAAATGTCGATCAACTGTTCGGTCGTCAAGTTATCGACGCCGCCTTCTTTGACATCTTTATTTACGATCGGAGCCATCGTGATCACGGCTACCTGATGGTCAGTCAGTTCTTTTGCCTGATCGGCATCCAGTTTTTCTTCCGCTGCAACATCCGACATACCGATCGTAACCGTTCCATCGGAAACCTGTTTCAGACCTTCACCGGAACCGCCGGCATCAACCGTAATACTTACATCCGGATATTTTTCCTGGAAGTCCTTTGCGGCTTCATCTGCCAATGGCTTTAATGCCGAAGATCCGGCAGCAGAAATCGTACCGCTTAAATCTTCAGATGAAGATGAAGAATCAGACGTATTCGATCCGCAGCCCGTCAACATTCCCAAGGCCAGCAAACCGCTCAATGCAATTGAGGCTATTCGTTTCATAGTGTTTTTTCCTCCTAAAGTCTATCTTTCTTTTACATCTAGATGATAACAACCCAATGTAAAAGGCAGAATCATGCAATGTAAAGACCGTGTAAACAATCGTTAGAAAAATGCAAAGAAAAAAGGCCCCGAAGGACCTAAAATTTTTGAGATTCGAAACCTGGAAAAACAAACCAAGTGGACTGGATTTCTTTTATCTTGCGTACATTTGTATACAATTTCTGAACAACGAAGCAGGTCAGCAGCGTACACAAGAATACAAGCAGATAGACGGTTGGATAAGAGAAATGAAACGGCTGGTAGATCGTTTCCTTGAATACCGAACGATAAGAAATATGCGCAATATACATTTCCAACGATACCGTGCCGCACCAGGAAACAAACGCCGGCAATGATATTTTTTCCAACACGAGCACCAGTGCCCCCAGTACGCTCAGACTGTAGAAACAAGCAACGATCCGTTCCAAGGCATCATTTTCGACCCCGGAAGAGACAAACCAGATCTTCAGCGCAATGCCGGCCGTAAATAGAAAAGTATCTTTTTTCTGCCACGGTTTGCCGTCATAGATCCAGACGCCGCAGATGCAGCCGATCACAAAAATCAGCACCCGGCAATAAAAAACATCCGTCCGGTCAAACGGCGCCCAATGAAGGGAAAGCCAAATGAATACAGCCGATAAAATGCCTGCCGCGCTCCAAAGCTTTAAATATAGATGTTTTCGATTCCGGATCAGCAGTATGATCAGCGGATAGAACGCATACATGGTCAATATAAACAGCACATACCAGAACTGCAGCTGATGATCGGTGAACACACTGACCAGTGTTGTATCTGCCAGCCAGTGGGCGGGCCCATCGATTAAATGATGGAAGATCCAATACGGTATGGCCAATAAACAATAAGGAATCAATATTCGTTTCAGACGATGCTGTTCAAATTTTACCGCACCGTTTTTTTCCATCGACACAAACAATCCCATGCCGGATAAAAATAAAAACCATTCTACGCCCATGGCATCGTTCCAAACCAGATACCAGTCGGCAAATTGTTCCCAGGCACCCCCGATATGATAAGAAACAACGTCTTTCGTAAAATGAAAAAGTACGATCGACAATGCGGCAATGCCATAAATCATCTGACGGTGTTTACTAAATAGTTTCCAGCTGATAGTATCGCCCCCTGCTTTTATTTATAACAGAAAACCGTAAAAAAAAGCTTAAAAAAACCTTCGGAGAATCTCCGAAGGGAAATTTAAGCTGAAATTACTTCACTTCAACCGTAGCACCGGCAGCAACCAGTTCTTCTTTGATCTTGTCTGCTTCTTCCGGATCGATGTTTTCTTTGATCGCGCACGGAGCGGAATCGACCAATTTCTTCGCATCAACCAGACCCAGACCAGTGATCGAACGTACGGCTTTGATGACAGCAACCTTAGTCTGTCCGATATCCGTCAACGTTACAGTAACTTCGCTCGGTCCTTCGTCAGCTGCAGCTTCGTCAGCAGCCGGTGCAGCAACTGCAGCAGCTGCAACAACACCGAATTTATCTTCGATCGCGCTGACCAAATCATTTAACTCTAAAATTGTAGCTTCTTCCAAGTAAGCCAGAATGTCTTCTTGTGTTAATTTTGCCATTGTTAGTTCCTCCTCTATTCAGCGGCTGCTTCTTCAGCCGGTTTGTCGGCACTCTCCTGCGGTGCAGCTTCTTCTGCTTCAGCAGTCTTTACGGTACCATTTTCTTTTGCTTCTGCCAATGCCTTGATCGTCATCGCAAATTTGATGACCGGTGCATTCAGGCAGGAAGCGAATTTTGCCAGCATGCCTTCCTTGTTCGGCAATGCAGACAGCTTCATGATCACATCTGTGTCAACGACATCACCGTCGACAACACCCGTTTTCAGCACCAGTTTATCGTGTTCCTTGGCAAATTTTGCCAATACACGTGCCGGTGCGACCGGATCCTTACCGAAAGCCAGCGCATTCGGGCCGACCAACTGGTCGCTGAATGCATCGTATCCCAATTGGGATGCAGCACGGCGGGCAATTGCGTTTTTATAAACTTTAAAATCTACATCTTCATCACGCAGATTGCGGCGCAGTTCTGTAACCTCTTTAACAGTCAGACCGCGGTATTCGACCATGACGATCGAGCTTGCCGCTTTCATCTTGTCTGCCAAAGCTGCTACTTCAGCTTCCTTTTGAGCAAGGATGTCTTTGTTCATACAAGTCCACCTCTTCTTTCTATATTATTACAATATTCAAAAGAAAACCCGCGCCAAAGGCACGGGGAAAGTATGCAAAATACGCATCAACCCTCGGTAACATGATTAAGCCGGACGGCCGTTACTGTCTTTGGAATATTGATAACAACGTGATAGTAAACTATATTTTAACTTTTGTCAATTAGTCGTGAGCGACTTTGATGCCCGGCGCCATCGTCGAAGACAGGGTCAGGGACTTCATATAAGTACCTTTGATCGTCGTCGGACGAGCCTTAGCAATTCGCTGATAGATCGCCTGGAAGTTTTCGATCAGTTTTTCATCATCGAAACTTACTTTTCCGATCAATACGTTGATGTTTCCTTCTTTATCAACACGGTACGTTACTTTACCTTTTTTGACTTCATCAACGGCATTGGCAACATCCATCGTTACCGTACCGGTCTTCGGGTTCGGCATCAAGCCTTTCGGACCTAAAACACGGCCCAGACGGCCCAATTTACCCATCATATTCGGGGTCGCGATCAATACATCGAAATCAAACCATCCTTTGGAGATCTTATCGATGATATCCTGATCGCCGACAAAGTCAGCACCTGCATCCTGTGCTTCTTTTGCCTTGTCACCATCGGCAACAACGCATACGGTCTGCGAGCGTCCGGTTCCGTTCGGCAGGACCATGGCCCCGCGGATCAACTGATCTGCATGACGCGGATCGACATTCAAATGGAAGCTGACTTCCACGGTCGCATCAAATTTGACCGTACTGGTTTTTTTCATCAAAGCAACGGCTTCCTCGATCGGGTATTCTTTCGTGCGGTCAACCAATTTCGCTGCTTCGGCATATCTCTTACTTACTTTAGCCATCTTGATCTCCCTCCTATTCGAATCCTTCTACTTTGATGCCCATATTACGTGCCGTACCTGCGACAATGCGCATTGCGCCTTCTACATCGTTAGCGTTCAAGTCCGGCATTTTGTATTCAGCAATCTCTTTCAATTGATCTTTCGTGATCGTACCGGCGATTTCCTTCTGGTCACCGCTGGCTTTCTGAATACCGGCAGCCTTCTTTAACAAGTTTGCGGCCGGAGTTGTCTTGCAGACGAAATCAAAGCTCTTGTCTTCGTATGCAGTAATGACAACAGGGACAATGTCTCCGCGACGATCTTTCGTTGCATCATTAAATGCCGTACAGAACTGCGGCATGTTGATGCCTGCACTGGCCAACGCCGGTCCCGGTTTTGCCATGCCGGCCTGGAATTGCAGTTTAACGATCTTCGCTACTTTTGCAGTTTTCTTTTTAGCCATAAGATACCTCCTATATTTTATCTTATGCAGTGGTCAAAACGAGTGTCTGCTCACTCTGCCACGCATGCTAGTTTATGATACGCTGATTTAAAGTAAAAATCAATAAAAAAATACCGGATCTTTGATCCGGTTCTTTTCAATTGGTGACGCGTACGGGATTTGAACCCGTGAATGCATGCGTGAAAGGCATGTGAGTTAACCGTTTCTCCAACGCGCCATATATGTGAAACCTGCCGTCTCCGGCAAGTGCTCACATATAATATCATGTTACTTTTCTTTGTGCAAGAACTTTTTACAGATTAAGATCTATAATTTTACTCATCTTTCAGTTCATATGTAAAAGAATACATATCGCCGCGATAATAGTTGACACCATACTCGATGACCTGATCATCTTTATCAAATACTTCGCAGCAGCAGACCAATACTGGCTGGTTGGCTGCAATGTTCAATGCTTTTTCCACTTCTTCGTTCGGCAGTTCCGTATGCATCCATTCTTTTGTACGGGCCGGAGCTCCTACGCCGCGTTCCTTCAGCATTTCATAGACAGACTCGCCATATTCCTGCTCGTCTTCCGGCAGGCCATCATCCAGCGGATAATAGCTGCGTGAGAAAACTGCTTTGATATCATCAACTGTCCGTACACGCTCAACACAGATCATTTCCTCTTTCACATGTTTTTTAAACATCCGTTCGGTTTTCGGATCCATGCTGCGGCGGCTGACCTGCAGCTGCAGCGTGGCAACTTCAGCTCCCTGCCGTTCCATTTCAGCAGTAAAACCGGAAAATTTATTCAGCGGAATCTCAAATCCCGGCCGCCAAATAACAAATGTTCCTTTGCCGCGGCCACGTTTGACCATGCCTTCTTTTTCCAGATCAAGCATCGCCTGCCGGACCGTGATCCGGGAAACAGAAAACTTTTTCTGGATCTCCAGTTCGCTCTCAATTTTATCACCGCGTTTCAATTCCTGCGTCAGAATTTTATGCCGGTAAATATCTTTGATCTGAACATATAGTGGTTTTGCGCTTTCATCTAATTTGGTTCTGCTCATATAGTCATCTCCATGTTCTATAAATTACTGTCTACTGCTTTAAATATATTCTAATTATAATACAAATGTCAAATACGGCAACATATTTTATCATGATATTACATCGCATTTTCAAAATGTTACATATATTTTTCTATTTTTCAATTCGTCGTTTTTGTGTTATTTTGATCCATTCATCCAATGTTAATGGCAAATAATGTGAAAACATACAGAAACAGTTGATCAGTTCACATGGAATGTGCTCCGTTCCGCCCTGAATTCGCTGATGGGTCTGAGACGATACATATTGCTGATATTGATCTAAAAGCACCTGGTCATACGTATTATGTATATGTCCATGAAGCATATATGTCTTTGGATTGCCTTGATCATCGCGCCGGTATTGTCCATTATAACAGGCAATCGGATAATGACATAGGACTACTTTCCGCTTGTTGTCATGCATCTCTTTATAATCGGCGATCACCTTGAAACGGGAAGCATCAAATTTTTTATCTTCCAGAAATCGATCGTGATTGCCGCGGATGAGGATCAGCTGCCCTTTGATCTGATCCAAGACAGACTGCGTCTGCTGCGCATTGCCCCAGGAAAAATCACCAATAATAACGACTTCATCATTTTTACGGACACGGCTGTTCCATTGCCGGATCATAAAATCGTTCATTTCTTCTGTTGAACCAAATCCCCGGCAGTCCATCTTCTCATTCAGGGCACTGTGAAAAAAATGGCAGTCCGCAATATAATACCGCATGCACATGGCCTCCTTCTGCAGAAAAAAAGCGGTCCTACCGCTTTTTATTGATAATCACAACTGTAACCGGCGTTTTTGTAAGCCTTTTTCGTTGCCTTCAACGATGTGTACTGGCTTTGTTTTTCGCCCTTTTCAACCAGGCCGGCATTGATCAGATCTTCCTGATTGGCCTCTTCATAGTTCACTGTGACCGTGATCTTGACACGATCATCTTCCAGTGCACCTTCGGCTGTCACACCGTCAATATTATATTTTTCACTTAAAGAATCATTGATCGCATTCTGAATGGTTTCTGCATCCATTTCATCGGTGATGCCAAGATCTGACTTTTCCATATACGAAACGATCGTCATCTTTTTGATTTTATCGCCCGTTGCTTCCAGTGTCACTTGTTCATCGTTGTCTCCTGTGCAGACCAGGACCTTGCTTTTGGTGCTCTCCTGGGTATCCGGCGTCGTATCGCCGGTGCTTTCTCCGGATTGACTTGAGCAGCCGGTCAGCACGAGCGCTCCGATCAATAACATTCCTATCCATTTTTTCATGGCTATACACCCCTTGATCATTATTGACTTCAGTGTAACACAAATTTGAATCTGGAATCAACCGACGTGTCGATTTGTCCAATCTGACAAAACTGAAAGCCCTTGTTTCAAGATTTTCGGATCTTGGGCCAGTCCCAGACGAACATGGTATTCATGATCGAAACAAGATCCAGGCACGAAGAACACCCCCGTGTCTGCCAGCAGTTGTTTCGCCAGTGTTTCACTAGGCAGATCAAAATGATATTTCATAAACGCAACCGTGCCGGAGGCCGGCAGCTCGACCGAATAACGGGATTCTGTTTCCAGCCAGCTGCGGACCGCAGCCTTGTTTTTATGGATCAATTCAATATTGCGCTGCACCAACTCTTCACGATGGCGCAAAGCCAGGTCAGCCAGGGCATCGATCCAAGGACCGGTGGAAATCATCGTATAATCCCGGCGGACATTGATCGCATGGATCACATCTGTATTGGCCTTGATCCAGCCGAACCGCAGTCCCGCCAGCGCATAGACCTTGCTTAAAGAACTGGTCGAAATGCCGTTCTCATACAAGTCGCTGATCGATGGTTCATCACTGAATCCGCGATAAACTTCATCACAAAAAATATACGTTCCGAACGGCCGGCACAATGCAGCCAACGCGGTCAAATACGCTTCATCCAACAGTGTTCCGGTCGGATTGTTCGGATTGTTCAGAATGATCATCTTGGTTTTCGGACCAAGATACTTTTTAAAATCCTCCAGCTTCGGCAGCCAGTGGTTGGACTCATCCAATTCCACCTTGTGCACGATACAGCCCAGGCTTTTCGGAATATCTTCAAACTGCTGATAACTCGGCTGACAGATGATCACTTCATCCCCAGGCTCCAACAAGGTATTCATGACCAGATCATTGGCTTCCAGACAGCCGTGACACGTGGTGACCGTATCGATCGAACCGGTCTTATACAATTCCACGATGCGTTTTTTCAGCTCCCGGTCACCGGTGATCTCACCGTAATCCAGCCGAATATGGTTGAGATCCATCGGTTCCAGATCCAGCAGTTCCTGAACGGTCAGCGCTTTGGCACATGTATCCGTCAGATTATAGACCGCCTGTCCTTCGTAGACGTTCATCCATTGTTCAACTTTAAAATCCGGCAGTCTCATTCGTACAGCACCTTGCTCAAGAAATCTTTTGCACGTTCCGACTGCGGATCAGTGAAGAACTGTTCGCTCGGTGCATCTTCCATGATGACGCCCTGATCCAAAAAGACAACGCGGTTGCCGACCTTATGGGCAAAGCCCATCTCGTGCGTCACGACGATCATCGTCATGCCCTCTTTGGCCAGATCCCCCATAACATCCAGTACTTCTTTGATCATTTCCGGATCCAGCGCACTGGTCGGTTCATCAAACAACATGATTTCCGGTGACATACATAACGCCCGTGCGATCGCAACACGCTGTTTCTGTCCGCCGGAAAGCTTGTTCGGATACTCATCGCGTTTTTCCGCCAAACCGACTCGATTCAAATAGCGCATAGCGGTTGCTTCGGCTTCACTTTCGCTTTGATTAAGCACCTGGATCGGCGCCAACGTGCAGTTCTGCAGCACGGTCATATTCGGAAATAAATTAAAGTGCTGGAAGACAAATCCCATTTTATTGCGCTGCGCACGATATTTAACCGGATCATGACGGTCCATCAGTTCCCCTTCCAGGTAGATCTTGCCGCTTTCCGGCACTTCCAAGCCGTGAATACAGCGCAGCAGCGTACTTTTTCCCGATCCCGAAGGACCGATCAGGCTGACGATCTCGCCTTGTTTTACTTCCAGGCTGACATCTTTCAACGCCTGCGTATGTTTAAATTTTTTACTGACATGTTCAACTTTAATCACTGACAGCCAACCTCTTTTCTACATAACGGCCGACATACGAAATACTGACGGTCATGATCAAATAATAGATGGCAGCCAGGATATACGGCGACATGACATCGTAGTATTCGGTTCCTAAAACCTGCGCACCTTTCAATAATTCAACCGCACCGATGGTACTGATCAGCGACGAGTCCTTGATCAGCGTGATGAACTCGCTGATGACCGGCGGTACGATCCTTTTGAAAGCCTGCGGTAAGATAACTCTCCGCATCGTTTGTTTTTCACTCATTCCCAATGTTTCACACGCTTCCCACTGGCCTTTATCGACCCCGTTGATCCCGCTTCGGATCAGCTCGGTCTGATAGGCACCGGAGTTGATCGATAGTGCGATGACGCCGATCAAATATACATTGATGCGCAGCACATTGCCGGTGATGGCCGTATACATCGACGGGATCACAGAGAAGATGATCAAGATCTGCAGCAGCAGCGGCGTACCGCGGATGATCTCCACATATAAGTTGGCGATCACCTTAGGAACGATATGATGCGAACGTTTTCCGGAAGCGCCCAGGATCCCCAGAAGCGTTCCGATGATCAATGAAATAGCGGCAATAAGGAGTGATAAAAGTGCCCCTTTGCCTAAATATGCTAAATTTTCGGTTGTAAAAATTTGTTGAAATGCCGGAAACATTTTATCACCCTTCTATCTGTCAATGCTTATTCCGTTTCTTCCTCAGTGACCGGATTCAATCCGTATTTGTCACATAAGGTCTGATATTCATCGCTGGCGCGGAACGCTGCGATGCACTTGTTGATCTTTTTGATCATTTTCTTATTGCCCTTCTTGGCAATGATGTAGTTCTTTTCATCTTTCAAAGCGCCGTCCAAGACTTTGTAGTCGCCGCTGGACGCATACTGCTCTGCAACACCGGTATCGACGATCGCCGCATCATACTGATTGGCTTTGACCGCATTCATGATTTCCTGAACATCTTTCAGTCCGGTCACATCGGCTTTCTTTACACTTTTAGCGGCTTCTTCACCGGTTGATCCGGTCTGAGCTACCAGTTTCTTGCCTTCCAGATCATCCAATGAACTGATATCGGAATCAGCCGGTACAACAGCTACTTCTTTGGATTCCAGATATGGATCGCTCCATTCTACTTTACGTTTTTTCGAATACGTAAAGCCGGAGATACCGACATCGACCTGATCGCCTTGGATCTGGGTCACGATGTTATCAAAATCCATCTGTTTGAACTGGAAGTCAACTTCTTTGCCTTCTTCTTCGCTCAAGTAATCTTCAAAATACTCGACCATTTCGACATCGAAACCCGTCAGTTTGTCTTTTTTGGTCAGATATTCATACGGCTTATAGTCCGGAGAAATACCGACGGTGATGACTTCTTTTTCTTTTGAGCTTTTTGCTTCCGCAAAACCGCCCATCGTGACGATCATGCTGACTGCCAGCAGTGCTTTTAATAATTTTTTCATATGAACCTCTCTTCCCGGCAGTATCCAAAAAAAGCCGTCCTTCGAAAAGGACGACTTTGTCGCGGTACCACCTTACTTCCATTCCTTTCGGAATGACACTCATTCTTAACGCGAATTCACGGCGCTGCCTCACGCTTCGACAACGCAACTCCAAGACACGTTCCAGACTATCTCGGCTGACTCGCACCGACCGTCAGCTCTCTGTTTCTGAATCATCTGTACTACTTCTCTTCGATGTTTATATAAACATTATACTGATAAGTTTTGAGAATGCAAATTTTTTATTTAATTCTTCAAAGCCTGGATCGGTGCCGGGATCCGCCCGCCGCGATGGATCATGACATCGTTTTTCGTCTGGTTGACCGGCATGACCGGACCGCCGCCTAACAGGCCGCCGAAATCCAATGTATCACCGACATCTTTGCCGATGGCCGGGATGACACGCACCGCCGTCGTCTTGGAATTGACCATGCCGATGGCCGCCTCGTCCGCGATGATCCCGGAAATGATCTCTGGCTTGGTGCTGCCCGGAATGATGATCATATCCAGGCCGACGCTGCAGACCGCTGTCATGGCTTCCAATTTCTCCATCGTCAGCACGCCTTCTTCCGCTGCCCGGATCATACCGGCATCCTCGCTGACCGGAATGAACGCGCCGGACAGACCGCCGACATTGCTGGTGGCCATCACGCCGCCCTTTTTGACGGCATCATTCAACATTGCCAGACAAGCCGTTGTGCCATAGGCACCGCATGTCTCCAGTCCCATTTCCTCTAAAATATGCGCTACCGAATCACCGACCGCCGGTGTCGGCGCGAGACTCAAGTCCACGATACCGAACGGCACGCCCAATTTCTGGCTGGCGACCGAACCGACCAGCTGACCCATCCGGGTGATCTTAAAGGCTGTGCGTTTGATCAAATCAGCGATCGTATCCATCGGCAGATTTTTATCCGCTTTTGCCAGGACCGCACGGACCACACCTGGGCCGGACACACCGACATTGATCACACAATCCGCCTCGCCGGTGCCATGGAAAGCGCCGGCCATAAATGGATTGTCCTCGACGGCGTTGCAGAATACGACCAGTTTTGCCGGTCCCATGCAGTTATCGTCTTTGGTCTTCAGTGCCGACTCGACCACGATCTCGCCCATCTGTCTGACGGCATCCATGTTGATGCCGGCTTTGGTGGAACCGACATTCACACTGGCACAGACATGCTGCGTACGGGCCAAGGCTTCCGGGATCGAATCGATCAGCTCACGGTCACCGGCTGCATATCCCTTCTGCACCAAAGCAGAATAACCGCCGATAAAATTGACGCCTAGGCGGCGTGCACATTTTTCCAACGTGACCGCATATTCGACCGGATCGCCGCCGCTGGCAGCGACAAGCATTGAAATCGGCGTCACACTGATCCGTTTATTGACGACCGGAATACCGTAAGTATGCGAAATTTCCTCACCGACCGAAACAAGGTCTTTGGCCTTGGTACAGATTTTTTCTTCGATCTTCCGGCAGGATGCATGAATGTCTGTATCGATGCAGTCCAGCAGGCTGATGCCCATGGTGATCGTCCGGATGTCCAGGCATTCCTCATCGATCATGCGTATTGTTCTTTGTATATCATCTGTCTGCATGTTTCGGTTCCTCCTAGATTTCGTACATCGATTTGAAAATGTCCTGATGCATGACCCGGATCACCAATCCGCGCTGCTTGCCGATCTTTTCCATATGTTCGGCAAACTGCGAGAGCGTGTAATCTTCATTGGTCATTTCAACGATCATGGTCATGGTAAACACGCCGTTGACAATGGTCTGTGAAACATCCAGGATATTGATCTTGGCTTTCGCACATTCTCCGGAAACCGTAGCTAAGATTCCGACTTTGTCTTCTCCGACAACACTGATGACTGCTTTCATTTTTCCTCCTTAGAAGCGGATCGAAACGACCGCAAATTTATTCAATTCATAGGGCTCATAGGCACTTTGGATCCCCTGTACATTGACATCGTATTCGCCCGGCATGAACGTTGTCTCTGCCTGTCGGCGGATACAGTCCAGGATCTTCCGGCTTTGTTCCGGGTTCAAGGTTTTTCTTCTCGACCAGCAGATTTCGTTCTTTTTGTTGAGCAGGATCACTTCGACATCGACCTGATCTGAAGCGAGCAGCTGATCTTTCCAATCACAATCTTGAACGTTAAAGTAAAAATCGCTGGAATCGATATCGCCGCCTTCCAGCACGAAGATCGCAATATCCTGCGTGTAGCAGAAGTGCAGATCGATTGGCGCTTTCAGCAGCTCCAGTTCTTCCTCATTCCAGTCTTCGTCTTTGATCACAAGCATAAAATGATCTTCGACATAATCCATCACGGCGCCCAATTCCACGTCGTACGCAAATTTCTTCTTTTTGTTCATACATCAAGTATATATAATTTTTGCCAAGAATGAAACGATTTTCGGCAAGGATAAAAAAAGGACAAACTTTCGTTTGCCCTTTCGGATCTTATTCAAAGAATAACTTCTGCGTCGCAGTTACGATGGCCATATCATAGACTTCATCGGCATTGCAGCCGCGGCTCAGATCGTTGATCGGTGCGTTCAATCCCTGCAGGATCGGGCCCATTGCTTCATAGCCGCCTAAACGGGCTGCGATCTTGTAACCGATGTTTCCCGCAGATAAGTTCGGGAAAATAAACGTATTGGCATGGCCGGCCACTTTCGATTCCGGGAACTTCTTCTCCGCTACATCCGGTACGATGGCGCAGTCAAACTGCATTTCACCGTCAAACGGGAAATCAACATGCAAGTCGGTCAGGTTCTTCTTGACCTGTTTCATCTTTTCGACATCATCACCGCCGGCGCTGCCGTTGGTGGAATAACTCAGAAGCGCAACGACTGGATCGCCGCCGAACTGGCGCATGCTGCGGGCAGCCTGAATGGCAATTTCTGTCAGCTGGTCGGCATCCGGTTCAATGACAATGCCGCAGTCGCTCATGATGATCTGACTGACCGAGTTGGCAACCGGAATATCTTTGGTCAACAAGAAGCAGGAGCTGACGCCCTTGTTTCCTGGTGCCGCCTTGATCAGCTGCAGTGCCGGACGGACCGTATCGGCCGTTGAATACGTCGCACCGCCCAGTAAGCCGTCGGCTTTGCCCATCTTTACCAACATCGTACCAAAATAATTCGCATGCAGAATTTTTTCACGAACCTGTTCTTCGGTCATCTTGCCTTTGCGCAGTTTGATCATTTCCTGAACCATTGGTTCGATATCCTCATAATGTTTCGGGTCAATGATCTCTACCGGCGATAAATCCATGCGGCGGGCAGCTGAAGCCTCGCGGATCTTGTCCGGATCACCCAGCAGGATCGGTACGCAGACATCATCACGCCACAATTCAAACGCTGCTTCCTGAATACGGGAATCTTCGCCTTCGGTAAAAACGATTTTTACGCCTTTGCCGACAACTTTCTTTTTTAATTCATCAATAAACATTGGATGTACCTCTTTCCTTTTTATGAAGCTTTTACTCTTTTAGTATAAGATAATCCGACTTTCATTTCTACTTTTTCTCAAAATCAGAAAAGGTGCGCAGCACATCACCGGCCAGATACAGCGAGCCGCAGACACAGGCCGGCTGATCGGTTTGTTTCAGCTGTGCCATCATTGCATCCTCTTCGATCACCGGATAGCCCGGAATATCCATCTGTGAGGCCCGTTCGTAAGGCATATGCACCAGTGTGATCGGGTCACCTAACGTTTCTAAAATTTCCAGCATATGATGAATGTGTTTGTCTTTCATCGCCGCAAAAAAGATCTGTCCTTTAAAATGGTGCATCGATTTGGTCAGTGCCCGGATCCCGTCAATATTATGGGCGCCGTCGACCAGCAGCAGCGGCTCCTGCCGGATGATCGTAAAGCGGCCCGGCCATTGAAAATGATCGATCGCCTCACGGATCATCGGCGGTGTCAGCGGATAACCCAGCTGGACCATAGCTTCCAAAGCCAGCGCACAGTTGGACAGTTGATAAAGCGGTAATGGAAATTCATACCGCTCATCCTCAAATACGAAAGAAATCGTTCCGTCCTGAACGGTATACGGCATTTCTACGAACCCCAGCGGCGTTTTCATGTATCCAGCCACCAGTTCCATGACTTTTTGACTGGCGGGCTTGGTTTCCGTTGTCAATGCGACCACGCCTGGTTTGAAAATACCGGATTTCTCATAGGTGATCTGTTCGATCGAATCGCCCAGAAATTCTTCGTGTTCCATACTGACATTGGTGATCAGGGTCATGTCGTAATCCAGTGCAGTCGTCGCATCCAGACGGCCGCCCATGCCGACTTCCATCAAAGCGATGTCCACCTTCTGTTCCAGGAAATAAGCCAGCGCCATCCATACGTCCATTTCAAACATCGTAAACTGATGCCTTTCAAAAAAGTCCGCATACTGATCGTAGATCCGTTCCCAGTCGGCATCCGAAATCGGTGTATCGTTGACTTTGATCCGTTCATTGTGGCGGATCAAATGCGGTGAGGTAAAGACCCCTGTTCGGCATCCGGATGCCTGCAGAAATGCATTCAGCCACGCAATCGTGCTGCCTTTGCCGTTGGTGCCGCCCACCTGGACCTTATGCATCTGGGTGTGCTTGGGCATGGCATCGTTCAGCCATGCGCGGAATTCCAATAAATCGTGATTCTTGCCACGTTTCGATTCCATATAATTTATTTTCTCTTGGATATTCATAGTGTTATTATAACACTGGAGGACATCGATCATGCATCTGAATAACGACTGGGATGCGCTTTGGCAGGAAGAACAGGACAAGCCCTACATGCAGCAGATCCACGCTTTCCTGAATGAAGCGTATCAAACGAAACATATCTATCCAGCGCGCGATCACATTTTCAACGCGCTGCAGACCACATCGTTGGCCGACACCAAAGTAGTGATCCTCGGCCAGGATCCCTATCACGGCCAAGGACAGGCACAAGGCTTTGCCTTCAGCGTACCGGCAGACTTTCCGCTGCCGCCTTCGCTCCAAAATATCTATAAAGAACTGGAAATGGAGTACCATATTTCCTTACATCGAAACGGTGATCTTACCGATTGGGCGCGCCAAGGCGTCCTGTTGCTCAATACCATCCTGACCGTCGAAGAAGGCAAACCGCTTTCCCATGCGAACCTGGGCTGGCAGACATTTACCGACCGGGTGCTTGCCCAGATCAATAAAAAAGAAGACCCGGTGGTCTTCTTATTATGGGGCGCTAAAGCAAAGGCTGCGATGAAACTGCTGGACAATCCAAATCATCTGATCCTGACCTGCCCGCATCCTAGCCCGTTATCGGCGCATCGCGGTTTCTTTGGCTGCAACCATTTTAAAAGCACCAATTTGTTTTTGCCCCGCCACGGCAAAGCGCCGATCAATTGGGTCGAACCAAATTAATCATCCTGCATCTCAAATAAAATATCCCGAAGCTGTGCTGCCCGCTCAAAATCCAGCGTGCGCGCAGCTTCTTTCATTTCTTTGGTCAGATCTGCCAGCATTTTTTCTTTCTGTTTCTTACCGATGCGTTTCTTCTTCAAATACCGTGCGGTCATTTCTTTGGTTTCCTTGGAACGAACAACATCGTGGATCGGTTTGATGATCGTCTTCGGCACGATGCCGTGCGCCTCATTATAGGCCATTTGGATCTTCCGGCGGCGGGCGGTCTCATCGATCGCATAGCGCATGGATTCAGTGATCGTATCCGCATACATGATGACCTTACCTTCCGCATTACGAGCGGCCCGCCCGGCAATCTGCACCAAACTGCGCTTCGAACGCAGGAAGCCTTCCTTATCCGCATCCAGGATCGCAATCAGGCTCACTTCCGGAATATCCAACCCTTCCCGAAGCAAGTTGATGCCGACCAACACATCGTACTTGCCCTGCCGCAGGTCGTGAATGATTTCTGTGCGCTCGATGGTCTTCACTTCATGGTGCAGCCAGGCAACCTTCATATCCATATTGCGCAGGTAGGTTGTTAAGTCCTCAGCCATGCGTACGGTCAGCGTCGTGATCAAGGTACGTTGATGTTTGGCAGTCCGCTGTTTGATTTCATCGACCAGATCATCGATTTGTCCTTCGATCGGCCGGACTTCAATTTCCGGATCCAGCAGACCGGTCGGCCGGATGATCTGTTCGACGACCTTGCCGTTGGTTTTTTCTAGTTCATAGTCCCCCGGCGTAGCGGAAACAAAGATCGCCTGATTGATCATGCTTTCGAATTCCGGAAAAGTCAGCGGCCGGTTATCCAGTGCGCTGGGCAGGCGGAATCCATATTCCACCAAGACTTCTTTGCGGGCGCGGTCGCCATTGTACATGCCGCGGATCTGCGGCAGAGAAACATGGCTTTCATCCACGACCAATAAATAATCTTTCGGAAAATAATCAAACAAAGTATACGGACGCTGGCCAGGTTTGCGGCCGTCGATGTGCCGGGAATAATTTTCAATGCCCGGGCAGACGCCGAATTGGCGCAGGGCTTCGATATCATAACGGCAGCGTTGTTCCAGCCGTTCTTTTTCCAGCGGTTTGCCCTGTTCATCAAAATATTTCAGACGTTCTTCCAGCTCTTCGCTGATCGTATCCGCCGCATGATTGATGACATCCATGCTTGTGGCATAGCCGTTGGCCGGATAAATGACGTACACCTGATACGCCTGGTTGACATGCCCGGTCACCGGGTCCACTTCGCAGATTCGTTCTACTTCATCATCGAACATTTCGATGCGGATCAAATATTTATCCGTATGGCCCGGGGTGATTTCGATCACATCGCCGCGGACCCGGAACGTGCCGCGCTGCGGATCGCTGTCATTGCGCTTGTACTGCTGCCGGACCAAGGCCATCATCAATTCATTGCGGTCGATTTCCTGACCGGCCCGCAAGGTATAGATCATGTGACGGTACTGATCAGGATTGCTGGCGCCGTAGATGGAGGCCACGCTGGCTACGATGATCGTGTCCCGCCGCTCCAGCACGCTGTTGACCGCCGCCATCCGGAGCATGTCCAGCTCCTCGTTGGTCTTGGTATTCTTATCAATATAGGTATCGGTCTTGGGCAGGTACGCTTCTGGTTGATAGTAATCGAAATACGAAACGAAATATTCTACGCGATTATGCGGGAAGAATTCTTTGAATTCCGAATACAGCTGGCCGGCTAAAGTCTTATTATGCGCAAATACCAACGTCGGCCGGTTCACGGCGGCGATCACATTAGAAATCGTAAACGTCTTGCCGGTGCCGGTAGCGCCTAAAAGAACCTGATACTTTTTATGTTCGTTCAAGCCATCGACCAATTCCTGGATGGCTTCCGGCTGATCGCCGGCTGGTTTATACTTTGAGACAAGTTCAAACTTTTCCATAGTTCTACCATACTCCCTTTGCGATGAAAAAAGAAGCCATTCACTCTGTGAGTTGAATGGCCTCCTGATACTGCGGATCTGCTGCGTAGCCTTCATCATTATATTTATATTTTGCAGCCTCTACCACGGCATCCCATGTTTTCTTGTCACAGGTGCCGGTTGCCTCCAAACCGTGGTCCGTCTGGAACTGTTTCAAGGCTTCGCTGCCGGCTTGATCAAAATACGAATCGGTGCGGTCCACCGGATAGCCAAGATACTGCAGGTAAGTCTGCAGCGCTTTGGCATTGGTCTTGACCGTGTTCGGTTCGATGACATCCTTTTTCTTGAACTTTTTATATTTCACAGCAGCGACCGCCAATGGTTTGACTTTGTGATCCGGTTTGAATCCCTTCTTATTGATACTTTTGTTCTTCGGCGTATACCATTCTGCCACCGTATATTTCAATTCTGTACCGTCATCAAACTGTTCCTGTGCCTGCTCCGTACCTTTGCCGTAAGTCGTCGTGCCGACCGTCGTGACCGTGTCGCCTAACTGATCTTTCAGTGCACCGATCAGCGCTTCCGAAGCACTGGCGGTCTCGCCGTTTTGTAAAATGACGATCTGATCCATTTTTACCTGTTCATAGTCTGAGCTGACGTATTGTTTCTTTGTGGAACCGTCCGCATAATGCTCGATAAACAAAACCGATCCTTCCGGCAGCAGGGAAGCTCCGACATCCTGCGCCGCCGACAGATAACCGCCGGTGTTGTCGCGCAGATCCAGCACCAATTTCTTGATGCCGGCATCTTTCACGCGCTGCATCGCCTCAGCGACGTCTTCTCCGGTCTGCGATGAAAAACTGCTGATGATCATATACGCATAATCATCGTGCAGTTCCAAAGCGACCGTGGAATCAAAATTGGTCGGTTTCACCTCAACGGTCTGACTTTCGCCGTCCCGCTGGTAATGAATCGTTATTTTCTTCTGTGACTGAATATAGCTGACGATCTCATCGGCATCCATGGAGCTGACCACTTTCTTGTTGATTTGTGTGATGATATCCCCTGGCTGCAGACCCGCTTGATCCGCCGCTGAATTCACATAAACATGACGGATGACCAGATTACCGTCGGCATTCTGATCAAACTGCACGCCCAATCCGACTTGTGATCCGGACAGACTTTCCGAAAACAGTTTTGTCTGCTCCAAAGATAAATAATTGGTATGTTCATCTTTATCCAATGTCGACATGCCGGAGATCGCATTTTCCATCAAAGTTTCTTCTAAATTATCGACCTGATCGGCATAATACCAGTCGTTGGTCAGGATGTTATAGACTTTCTGAAACTTGCGCATTTCCTTGTCTTGTTCCGATGCACCGGCCAAAGCCTGATAGTGACCGGCCAGAAAACAAGCCACACACAGTACGATGACGCCGATCCATTTAAATACTTTCTTTTTCAATGCGTTTCCTCCTTGCATGTCCGTATAAAATTATTTTTGATGGACAACTTCAAATTCTTCTGCCATCGCTGCATCCGGCTTTGCGGTCGCCAGACTGACGATGATATTCAGAACCAATGCCAGTACGAAAGCCGGCAGCAGTTCATAAATGCCGAACCAGCCGCCCCACGTGCTGATGATAAAGTGCCAAATGAAGACCATGGCACCGCCGCTGATCATGCCGACCAGCGCACCGTACACGTTAGAACGTTTCCAGAACAGGGCCAATAAGACGACCGGTCCGAAGGTGGCACCGAAGCCGGCCCACGCAAACGAAACGATCTGGAAAACGGAAGAATCCGGATTCCACGCCAGCACGATGCCGATCACAGCAATCAGCAGCAGGCTGCCGCGGGAAATTTTCAGCAGTTGTTTCTGCTGGTATTCTTTCCGGAAGAAACCGTTCAAGATATCGTTGGACACCGAAGACGAAGCTGCCAGCAACTGCGAATCCGATGTGGACATGGTCGATGCCAGAATACCGGAGATCACCAAACCGGCCGCCAGCGCAAAGATCACGCCATGCGTGCTCAACAACCGTGCGATCTGAATGATGACGGTTTCAGAAGCAGAACCTTCCAGCAGCGGGATCGCTCCGACTTTGCCCATCGCTAAGCCGACAATACCGATCAAGACTGAAACTGCCATTGAAATCACGACCCAGATCGATGCCACCCGGCGGGAAGTTTTCAGTTTCTCTTCGTTTTCAATGGCCATAAAGCGCAGCAGAATATGCGGCATGCCAAAGTAGCCCAAGCCCCAGGCCATCGTTGAAACAATGGTCAAAAGGGAAATATCGACGCCTTTGCCGGTTGCGACATCATAACTGCTGGTGAAGCTCAGATAGCCCGGCAGTGCCTGGGCGTTCTGAATGACCGCATCCCAGCCGCCTGCCGTCTGCACGCCAAAGACCAGTACCATCAATAACGCGATGCTCATGATGATGCTCTGGATGAAATCGGTCGTACTGGCAGCCAGGAAACCTCCCAATGTCGTGTAGATAATGATCACGGAAGCACTGACGATCATCGCCACATGATAATCAATGCCGAACAAGCTGTTGAACAGTTTACCGCAGGCGACAAAACCCGATGCGGTATACGGAACAAAGAAGATGATGATCCAGATTGCCGCGATCAGCGTCAATACCTTCTTTTTATCGTGATAACGCTTGGAGAAAAACTCCGGCAGCGTGATCGCATCGATACGTTCAGAATAGCGGCGTAGTCGTTTCGCCACGATCAGCCAGTTCACATAGGTACCGACCGCCAGACCGATCGCGGTCCAGCCCGCCGAGGCAACTCCGGATAAATAGGCCACGCCGGGCAGCCCCATCAGCAGCCAGCTGGACATATCGGATGCTTCGGCGCTCATCGCCGTCACGAATGGTCCCAGCTTTCGGCCGCCTAAAAAGAAATCCGAAGCGGTTTTATTCCGGTCGGACACTTTATAGCCGATCCAGATCATAAAGACCATGTAAGCAATGATAGTAATTAAAATGGCAATTTCATTGGCTTTCATAAAGTTTTCCCTTCTCTTTCAACACTTATAATGAAAACGATATCAAAAAAAACCGTCTTTTTCAAGACGGTGCATTTTCTTGGTGGAGCGTACCGGGTTCGAACCGGTGACCTCTTACATGCGAAGCAAGCGCTCTCCCAGCTGAGCTAACACCCCAAAAGAAAAGCCCTTCGCGAGGGCATGAATAAACAAAATGGTGGAGCGTATCGGGATCGAACCGATGACCCCCTGCTTGCAAAGCAGGTGCTCTCCCAGCTGAGCTAACACCCCATCTGAACAACAACCAATCAAACAATATGGTGGGCCTGAATGGACTTGAACCAACGACCTCACCCTTATCAGGGGTGCGCTCTAACCACCTGAGCTACAGGCCCATATTGCTGACTGCTCAATTAATATATCATTTGCCAATACAGTTGTCAAACTTTTTTTATAAATTTATCTTAACCGTACTTAAGCGAAAACAATAGAGACAGCAGCCAGCAGGATCAGCACCCATACAGCCGGCCGCTGATGGGCCTTGCCCCAATAGGGTACCCGGCGCGGCTGAATGGAATGATGCATCAGCCAGTGGATCCAGCCTAAGATACCGAGAATCAAAATGAGCCATGCAGCCGCCTGGATGATCGGCAGCTGAAACGCGCTGACCAAAAAACCATAGCCATTGTAGCCCATGTGCAGTAAGATCACCAATCCAAGCGAATCCTGTTTCAGGTAGATATGACCCAAAAACAAACCAACACAAAAAGCCGGAACCATCTGCGCCGCATTAAAATGAGCCAATGCGAACAGCTCTGAGGTAAAACAAATCGCAAAACGACGGTCATACCGTGCCGCCTGCGGCAGCAGCAGACCGCGGAACAGCATCTCCTCCAACAGCGGTCCTAAAAAGACCGCACTGATGATCAGACTCAGATTGTACGAAACTGACGTCTGCATGGAAAGATCCGGGCCGGCCGCATCCGGCAGCCAATGCACAAGGACCTGGTTCCAGCACGCCGCAGCCGCGGTGCCCAAAACAATCAACATGGCCAGTTCTTGAATAAATGTATATAAAGATGTATGCAGCTGAAATTTAGATGGTCTGGTCCTCCATGTTTTTGATGCGATCAAAATCACCGGCAGACAGCCGGCCGCCGTCTGCACCAATACCATGACGTGATGGTTCCATGATGGATTCAACACATATAAGACACTGGCGATCGTTTGAAAAAAGGCCACGCCTAGTGCACAGAGTGCCATGCGGCTGACATCTTTCTTAAATTTTCTTTCATTCATCGTTATATCGATGCCGGATAATAGAGAACTTTGCCGGATCCGCGCAGCACGAGCACTTTGCCTTCCGTGCTCGTTGTCGTCGCCGTCTCCAGGCTGCCTGACCAACAAATCGCTTTCGCTTCGCTGATCCGCAGTTCATCACCGTTCAGCGTCACTTCTGCCAATTCTTCTCGTTGGACCGGGCATTTCACTGCTATAGTTCCTGAGCCATATAATATCAAGGTATATTCTGGATCGTTGACTGTATTCTGCGGTTTTGTCGGACGGGACTGCAGCGTACCGTCACAGGCCAGGAACACCTCATCCTTTATGCCGATACCGCCTATGCCCCATTCAGATCCTTCAAAAAATAAAATATGATCCAACGTCGGTTTCAAAGCCATCAGACCAATACCGCCGTAGATCGGTTTACTTTTCTGTGGCTTTGCGACTGTATTTTTCACTGCCTTGCCCAGCAGATCGCTCATTCCCTGAATGCCGCTTTCAGGATGAATGCGGCCGGCCATCCACTGCATGTTGCCCTGCTGAATCGCAGCCTGATTGTTGCCGCTGAATTCCAGGACCAGCTGCCGGCGGTGTTTATCGGCCTTATCCATATAGTAGGCAGTCTGCGGATCAAAGTCTGCGTTGGACAGATAGTCCAGCACATAATAATGACCGTGACTGTCAGAAAATTTCCGATTGTTTGTTTCCAAATGACTCAGTTTCATGATTCTTCCTCCTTACTGCGACCGACGCCGCCATGCATAATATTCTTCATCTTTTTCTTCAGAGATCCCTGTATCCTCCGCGTCATACAATATAAAGGAAGACTGCGCATACAATGTAAGAAAATCCTCGGCGGGGATCTTGGTATGCCAGTGATCCTGATACAGCGAGATCTTATCCTTTACTTTACGGACGATCATCCGGTTTTCGGTTTCCACTGCCGTTTCGCCTTCATCCAAATACGGCAGGATTTCTGAAACACTGTACTTCATGCTCTTATAGTATCAAAAAAAAAGCTTCTTGTGAAAATCACAAGAAGCAATTTTTAATAGTTTTCTTTTAATTCCTGGAA
Source organism: Catenisphaera adipataccumulans (assembly GCF_014202755.1). Classification (GTDB taxonomy): domain Bacteria; phylum Bacillota_I; class Bacilli_A; order Erysipelotrichales; family Erysipelotrichaceae; genus Catenisphaera; species Catenisphaera adipataccumulans. The sequence goes on along the minus strand of NZ_JACHHK010000005.1, from coordinate 135,010 downwards.
ATATGCTTTCGGATGCGCACATACCGGGCATTTTTCCGGCGCCTGTTTGCCGACGAAAACATGACCGCAGTTCAGGCAGATCCATACGGTTTCATCTTCTTTGACAAACATCGTATTGTCGGTCACATCTTTGATCATCGCATTGTAGCGTGCCTCGTGACGTTTTTCAATGGCTGCAACGCCGTCAAACAAACGGGCAAGATCCGTGAATCCTTCTTCACGTGCTGTTTCGGCAAAGCCTTTGTACATTTCTGTCCATTCGTAATTTTCACCGGCAGCTGCGTCCTTCAAGTTATCCAATGTGGAAGGCATACCATCGTGCAGTGCTTTGAACCACAATTTGGCATGTTCTTTTTCATTGTCCGATGTTTCATTAAAGATGTTCTGCAATTTTACATATCCGTCTTTTTTTGCCTGCGATGCGTAGAATTGATATTTTACGCGTGCCTGGCTTTCGCCTGCAAAAGCAGTCATTAAATTTTGTTCTGTTTTTGATCCTTTTAAATTCATATGGATACCTCCTTGCGCCTATTGTAACATGAATTGCCGAAAAAAAGCTTGAGGTTTGCTCAAGCTAATCATTAATAGCCCATGACGGCACAGTATTGACGCGCCGAACCAGAATGGCTTTTTGAAATTCAGTTTGATTTAAAAATTCCAGGATCCGCGCCGATTCCTCTTCTGTACAGCCAATCAGCAGCCGGACCAGGCAGTCCTTGTCCAGAATGTCCGTAGTCACCGCGATCGCGGTCACATCATTGGTGTTTTCTGAGCCCTTGTATGCATAGACTTTTTCTGCCTCCGGGCTGGTCGCATCGCTCAAAGCACCGTAATCGACCGGATAAATCAAATTGTGATAACGCTCATGTGCGGAACCTTTCGGATATTCGATTTTCAGCGTTCCCGACAAAACCAGAGAATCCAGCTTCTGCCAGAATAACGCATTGTTTTCTACTTCGTTCATGATTCCTCCTGTAAACCTTTTACGAAAACATTATAACATTAATGAAAATGTTTTCAATCCGTGAAATCCACTTTCAATCCGGCTGATTGTCTTCCACAAAGTCCCAGTACTCATCTGCTTCGGCATTTGAAAAGTCGATGAGCGAATCATTATCCCAGACCGCGACCGTATTATGATCGGCATCAAAGCCGATACCCTCTTTGATCACCTTGCCGTTGCGGATCACATACACAGCTGGTGTATAGCTGTAGTACGGCGCCATCTTCAATAAGATCTGACCGTCTTCATCATCTGTGGTCAGCTGATCGCTGCCTTCGGTCCGTTCAAAGGTCACACCGGACATATCCAGACGATAGATCACCACGCCATCATGTTCATCCTTGGTTTGTTTGATGTATTTATTCAGTTTTTTACAATATGGACAGTTGTCCCGCTCCACTAAAAGCACAAAATCTTTCTTTTTATTCAACATGCGCTGCAGGCGGGCTGCGGAGATATTGATTTGTTTATACGGTTCAGCCTGTTGACAGGCTGTCAGACCGATCATTAATAATCCAACTAGAAATAAGGAAAGAATTCTATTTTTCCTCATTCGCATCCATCCTTTCTATCATATGCGTCAATGAAAACGCCAAAGCTTCCAATTTCTCTGCACTGCTGGCCAGTGCCTGATGAAAAGACATCGCCCGGTCGGCACTAGAAAAGATCCCGGCCATTCCGGCTTCATACAATGCCTCATATCCCGGTCCCAGGGCCCCGCTCAGGCACAAGACCGGTTTATTATAACGGTTGGCGATCTGCAGGACACCGAAGACCGCTTTGCCGTACATCGTCTGTGCATCGGTCTGTCCTTCACCGGTAAAGACCCAGTCACAGTCTTGAATATCCTGCTCCAATCCAGAGTATTCTGAAACCACATCGATGCCGCTGCGGGCTTTCGCATGGAAAATGCTCAGCAGCACCGAACCAATACCGCCGGCCGCGCCTGATCCCGCCGGCGCATCCAGGTTCACATGAAATGTCTGCCGCATCTTGTCGCGGTAGCGCCGCATCCAGCGATCGATATCTGCCATCTGATTCGGATAAATACCTTTCTGACGGCCGAAAACATAAGTCGCGCCTTCAGGACCTAGTAAATGATTGTTTACATCACAGGCAACAGTCATTTTAACATCTGGTTTCTTAAAATGGCTCTTATCAATATAAGCAATACGATTCAATGCATAGACATCCGGTTCCAATACCTGCCGGTTCCGGTCGTAAAATGTCACGCCGAATTCACTGAGCAGGCCCATACCGCCGTCATTGGTGCTGCTGCCGCCCAGCCCGATGATCAAATGGGAGCATCCACGGCCCAAAGCATCTTTCATCAAGATCCCGACGCCGCGGCTGCTGGCAACCATCGGATTGCGTTCATTGCGGGGACGCAGATTCAGACCAATGCACGAAGCGACATCGATGACTGCCGTATAGCCATCATACGCATAATAAGCGCGCAGCGGCTGCCCATAGGCATCGACCGTATCACAGGCCACACGTTCGGCATGCAGAATTTCCGCAAATACATCGGCGGTTCCTTCGCCGCCGTCCGCCATCGGATGACAGGCAGTTTGGATGTTCGGATCTGCGCGCAGAATGCCTTTTTCTGCACTGGCACAGGCTTTGGCAGCGCTCAGACTTCCTTTAAAAGAATCGCTCGCAATCACTATTTTCATGTTAATATTTTAACATATAAAACATTGAGTTCAATATAGCCATACTATATAATAGTAACAACGCAAAGGGGGTCCAACCCATGAAAAAGAATGTTTTAGTCGGTGTCTCCGGCGGCATTGCGGCCTACAAAGCCTGCGATTTTGTCAGTACACTGTCCAAAAAGGAATACGACATCAAAGTGGTCCTGACCGAAAATGCGGCACGTTTCGTCCCGCCGATCAATTTTGAAGCGCTGAGCCATCACAAAGCCGAAGTGTCCTTGTTCGACGAAACGAATGAAGACCCGATCGCACATATTAATCTGGCCCGCTGGGCCGATGTGTTCGTGCTCATTCCGGCCAGTGCCGATGTCATTGCCAAAGTAGTGCACGGCATCGCCGACGATCTGCTGACGACGACCTTTTTAGCCTGCACTTGTCATAAGATCATCTGTCCGGCCATGAACGTTCACATGTACGAAAATCCGGTCACACAGGAAAACTTGACCAAAGCACGCAGCCTTGGTTATCAGATCATCGATCCTGCTACGGGCATCCTTGCCTGTCAGGATACCGGTAAAGGTAAGTTAGCGCCGGTTCCCGATATCGTTCAGGCTGTCGATGATTATTTTGAAGCTTCACAGTCATTAAGAGGCAAACATGTGCTGATCAGCGCCGGCCCGACGCAGGAAGCACTGGACCCTGTCCGTTATATTACCAATCATTCCAGCGGCAAACAAGGCTATGCGATCGCCCGTGCAGCTTTGGCATGCGGCGCAGATGTCACATTGGTCACCGGCCCGACCAAACTGGCCGATATCCAAGGGGTAACGATGATCAAGGTCACCAGTGCCTGCGATATGTTCGAAGCAATGAAGTCACAGTATGACTGGGCAGATTATGTCATCATGGCTGCAGCGGTATCCGATTACCGGCCGGAAGTTGTATTCGATCAGAAAATGAAAAACAAAGATGAAAATATTACGTTCCGTTTTGTCAAGAATCCGGATATTCTAGAATATCTGGGGGCCCATAAAACCCATCAGATCATCTGCGGGTTTGCGATGGAGACAGAAAATCTCGACCAAAACGCCCGCCATAAATTAGAAACCAAGAACTGTGACATGTTGATCGCGAACAACCTGTTCACCAAAGGAGCCGGGTTCAATACCGAAACCAATGTCGTCACCTTGCTGACGCGCAAGGAAAATATTCATCTGCCAAAATTGACGAAAGAAGAACTTGGTTATAAAATCTTAGAAGTACTGCAGAATTTGGAAAAGGAACAAAAACATGTTAGCAGCAATTGATATCGGAAATACAAATATTACGATCGGTTTGATCGACAATGATAAATTGGTCGGACGCTACCGCCTGACGACAACATCCTCCCGCACCAGTGACGAATTTAGTTTCACACTGAAAACATTCGCCGATATGGCCGGCATCACACCGGCGGATATCGATGACGTGATCATTTCCAGCGTCGTGCCGAAAGTCATGCATTCATGCCGGAACGGCGTGGTCAAATTTTTCGGTGTGAGCCCGATCATCGTGCGGCCAGGCGTGAAAAGCGGCATCAGCGTTCAGATGGATCCGCCGCGTTCGGTCGGTGCGGACCGGATCGCAGATTGTGCCGGTGCTTATTATGAATACGGCGGCCCCGTCCTGGTCATCGATTTTGGAACTGCCACGACCTATGATTTTGTCGATGAAAATGGTTCATTCAAAGCTGGTGTCATCAGTGTCGGCTTCCAGACCGGTGCCAATGCCTTGTGGACACAAACCGCACAGCTGCCGGAAATCGAAATCAAAAAACCGCGTACGGTACTGGCCAAAAGCACGCAGACCGAAATGCAGGCAGGTATCTTCTATCAGTACATCGGCGGTACAGAATATACGATCCGACAGATCAAAAAAGAAACCGGCTGCCCGAATCTAAAAGTCGTTGCGACCGGCGGTCTGGGCCGGATGGTTTCAAATTATACAAAAATGATCGACGTATACGATCCGAATTTGATCTTCAAAGGGCTGAATATCATTTATAAGAAAAACAAAGGCTGAGCCTTTGTTTTTTTATGCCTGAAACTGACTGTTATAAAGCTGCGCATAGAAGCCATGCTCCGCCAGCAGCGAGGCATGTGTTCCTTGTTCAATGATTTGTCCGTCTTTCATGACCAGGATCCAGTCGGCATTCTGTATGGTCGAAAGCCGATGGGCCACCACGAAGGCCGTCCGGCCTTTCATCAGAGCATCGAACGCTTTTTGAACGAGCACTTCGGTCCGGGTATCGATCGAGCTGGTGGCTTCGTCCAAGATCAACATCGGCGGATGCACAAGCATGACGCGAGTGATACAGAGCAGCTGTTTCTGTCCCTGACTGAGGCTGTCCGCATATAAAACCGTATCCAGACCGTCTGGCAGCCGCCGGATGAATTCATAACTGTGAGCAGCCCGCGCTGCCGCATAAATTTCCTCATCCGCAGCATCCGGTTTGCCAAGGGTGATATTTTCTCGTACGGTTCCTTGCCGGATCCACGTTTCCTGCAGCACCATACCAAAAGACCGCCGCAAAGACGCCCGGGATACATCGCGGATGTCCATGCCGTCGATGCGGATCGATCCGGCATCCACATCATAAAAACGCATCAGTAAATTGATCAAGGTGGTCTTGCCGCAGCCGGTCGGACCGACCAGCGCGATCTTACGGCCCGCATTTGCATGCACATTTATATGCCGGAGCAGCGGCTTGTTCCGATCGTAAGAAAAATTCACATCACAGACCGCAATATCACCTTTTACATCACTCAGTTCCGCAGCCGGATCCGTTGATTCCGGACGGGCATCCAGCAGTTCAAAGACCCGTGCAGCACAAGCCAATGCATTCTGCAGTTCACTGATGACGCTGCTGATGTCATTAAAAGGCTTCATATATTGATTGGAATAATTCAGCAGTACGGATAAGCCGCCGATGGTCAGCGCATGCGCAAGGATCTGCCGGGCGCCGAAGACCAGCACCCCGGCATAGATGATACCGTTGACAAAGCGTGTGCATGGATTTGTCAGACTGCTGTAGAAAACGGCCCGCCAGCTGTATGCATGAAGCTCATCATTCAAAGACGCAAATGCAGCCGAAGCTCGGTCCTGATGATCAAACGCCTGCACGACTTTCTGATGGCCGATCATCTCATCGATCAAGCCCGTCTGCCGGCCCCGTGTCTGCGTCTGCAGCCGGAACATACGATAGGAACGGGAAGCAATAAAACGTGCCACCGCAAAGCTCAGCGGCGTGCATACGACGACAAATATCGTAATGAGCACGCTTTTTACCAACATGAAGACCAATGTCGCAAAGATCGTCAGCACACCGGTAAACAGTTGCGTAAATCCAAGAAGCAGGCCGTCAGAAATTTGATCGATGTCTCCGATCACGCGCTGTACCAGATCGCCGGTCTCGCGCTGATCAAGGTAAGAAAGCGGCAGACATTGGATCTTTTCCATGACTTGATCGCGCATATCTTTGACGACTTGATAGGCAATATGATTATTGATGACATTCATGGTCCAGGTGCTGACCGCATAACCGATGATCAGCACAAAAATGCGGCGGCCGTTTATCCCCATCAATGACCAATTCACGTGCTGCGGCGAAACGATGCAGTCGATCATGTCACCGAATAAAATGGGAATATACAGACTTAAAAAGACCGAAACAGCTGCGAGGATCAAACTGAGCACGACTTGGATCCGATACACACGGATGAATTGAAGGATACGGCGGACGGTTTCTTTTTGTGTCATACGGAAGCCCCCTTGCCCTGTGATGCATAAATTTCCTGATAGACGCGGCAGCTCTTCAGTAATTCCTCATGGGTACCGAGGCCGACCTGTTCGCCGTCATTCAAAACGATGATCTGATCGGTATCGCGGACGCCTGAAATACGTTGGGAAACGACAAAAACTGTCATGGGCAGCTGGCGCAGTGCCCGGCGCAGTTTCGCATCAGTCGCATAATCCAGGGCGCTCGCACTGTCATCCAGGATCAAAATGCGCGGCTGTCGGACCAAGGCCCGGGCAATCGTCAAACGTTGGCGCTGCCCGCCGGAAAAATTCCGTCCTTCTTGTTCCACTTCTGCATTCAGTCCGCCGGCTTTCCGACGCACGACATCTTCTGCCTGTGCAATAGATAGAGCCTGCCACAACGTTTCATCGTCGGCATTTTCATTGCCCCATTTTAAATTGTCCCGGATCGTTCCTTTAAACAAAACGGCCTGTTGAGGGACCATGCCGATCATTTGCCGCAGGCTGCTGCGTTGGTAAGCACGGATATTTTTCCCATCCATCGTGATCGTGCCTTGATCCGCATCATAGAAACGGTCCACCAAATGAACAAGCGTACTTTTGCCGCTCCCGGTCGGCCCGATGATACCGATGGTCTGCCCCTGTTTGACCATAAAATTCAAATCGTTGAGCGCGGGTTCTTTTGCGTGCGGATAGGTCATGGATACGTGGTCAAACGTAAGGACAGTTTCCTGCGGATCATCCGTTTCCTTCCCGAAGGTCATCGACGGCTGCACCGCCAGCACATCGGCTACCCGCCGGGCACATGCCAGCGAACGGTTGATGGTCACGATCAAGGAGGCCAGTTTGATCAGTTCGACGATGATCTGTGCAATGTAGTTGTATAAAGCCACAACATCCCCGGTTTGAATGATACCCAACTGGACTTGGACAGCCCCTTGACGGATCAGCAGGATCGCGGCGATATTCACAATGGCATAAGTGAGAGGATTCATCAGCGCGTTGATGCGGCCGGTCTTCTCATTCATCTGTGTCAGGGCGGTATTGCGGGCATGGAATGCATCGATCTCATCTTGTTCTTTACAAAAGGCACGCAGTACACGGACACCGGTCAGGTTTTCCCGCGTGCGGCGCAGCAGAACATCAAGTTTTTCCTGCACTTTCTGAAACATCGGAATGCAGGTGCGCATGATCAACGCGATCACAGCTGCCAACAGCGGAATAACAGCCGCAAAGATCAAGCCGCAGCGCCGGTCGATCGTAAAGGCCATGATCATCGAACCAAAGACAATAAACGGACTGCGCAGAAGAAGCCGCAGCGCCATGTTCCAGCCATTCTGCACTTCGTTGATATCACTGGTCAGCCGGGTGATCAACGTATCCGTGCCCAATTCATCCAGTTCCGTATAAGACAGCGTCTGGATGTGATCAAACATCGCCTGCCGCAGATCACAGGCCAGGCCGACAGCGGACTTAGCCGCAAAATACTGGGCAATGATACTGCAGGCCAAGCCGATGGCTGCCAAGCCAAGCAGGATCCCAAAACAGCGCAGAATATAACTGTTATCATTGCCGGCAATGCCGACATCGATACAGTCGGCGACCACCAGCGGCACAAGCAAATCAAAAAACGCCTCGAGCATCTTGAACGCCGGGGCAATGATACTTTCTTTTTTATATTTTCTTACATACGAACGTAAAATATTCATGGTTTTATCATAGCACGAAACCTAGGTTTTCAAAATCAATAAAGAAAAAGCATTGAATCATCAATGCCTCAGTGAATTTCTTATCGTTTTTTCTTATAAGCTTCCAGCTTCTCTTTTTTACAAAAATCCGCAAACGGACAATCTTCACATTTCGGATTGCGTGCGGTGCACTGATACCGGCCGAAGAAGATGAAATCATGATGCGCCTGATTCCAACGATCCCGGTCGATCTTCCGCTTCAGCTTTTCTTCCACCTTGCGGACATCGTCTTCCGGCTTGGCCAGACCCAGACGTTTACTGACACGTTCAACATGTGTATCGACCGCAAAGCTGGGAATATCAAAAGCAACCGAACGCACGACGTTCGCTGTTTTCCGTCCGACTCCCGGCAAAGATTCCAGATCATTGAACGAAGAAGGCACTTCGCCGTTGTAACGTTCCATCAATGCCCGGCTCATCGCTTTCAGCGAGCGGGCTTTATTGCGGTAAAGCCCGATGCTGTGGATGTAGTGTGCAATGTCGTTCACATCAGCCTCTGCCATGGCTGCAGCATCCGGGTATGCTGCAAACAGCGCCGGAGTGACCCGGTTCACCGATGCATCGGTCGTCTGAGCGGACAGCACGACTGCCGCCAATAATTGATACGGCGTTTCGTGATTCAGTTCGCATCGTGCATGCGGAAATAATTTCTCCATTTCATCGACAATTTCATTCGCATTCATCGTTTTCCATTCTCCACATCTTCCGGGCTCAGTCCTTTTTCCTGCCATCGGACTAAAATGGTTTCAATATAGTTCAGGTTTACTTTGCCGTAAACAATGGCTTCATTCAGTGCACAGATGACCATCCGCTCATCGTAGGCACCTGCCATATCCAGGATCCGCTGCATCTCATTCGGACTGAGAGTGCGTTTCATCGCATCTTCAAAGCGTGCGACCAGCGGCTGTCCGAGCGCGGTGCCGTCATTGTTTTCCTGCGCGACACCGGAAATATCGAAGATCAGACTGCCGTTTTCCAATTTTGTCGTCAGATAGCCCTTGTCCGACAGACGCAGAAAAACCGATTCGATTTTTTCTACATCCAAGGCAGTCTTTTCACTGATCCATTCATGCGTGATATTGCGTCCGGTACGGTTCGCAAATTCGATCAGAAACAAGACCACGGTCTCTTCGGGGTCCAGATGCAGATCTTGTAAATGGTCAAGGATCCACATCAAATGATCCACATAACTTGCATTCCATTCCATTATTGCAGCTCCCTTTGATACACTCGCTCAAATGTATCATAATCGATCAAGATCATGTCCCATTTTCCTTGGATCACATAACACGGATTGTCATACCCATAGCCCAGTTCGATGGACTCGGCTTTGATGCCGTAATTATCGGCCGCCATTTTTTCCGCTTTATCGTAATCCAATGTGCTCATCTTACGGGTCGTGATGATCTTGCCGTTGGCATCAAACCAATACAGCTTCTTGCTTGTATAGCCCTGATACGTTTTATAGTCAAATTGATGCACCGTCACGCCTTTTATGCCCGGCACCTTCTTTTCGATGACCGCAATATTCTGCGCTTCGACGGCTTCCTTGATCCGGTTCGGCCCGCTGATAAACAATGACCAAAGAACCAAGATCATGAAAATCAGAATGATCCACAATAAAGCGGTAAAGCGACGATTAAAACGACTTTCTTTGGCCATGTTTATCTCCTTTCTAGCGTGCTTCGATCCAACTGCGGATCAGCTTGGCAGTTTGTTGACTGGCTTTTTCTGCATATTCAGAAAATTCCATCGGATTGTCTGTGTGATGTACGACATCGCTTAAGCAGCGCACGATCACAAATAGCACCTGGAACGAGGTCGCAACCTGAGCAATGGCACCGCCTTCCATTTCGGAACAAGCCGACTGCGGAAAACGGCTCATCAGTTTTTCAAAATCTTCCGGCCGGGCCATAAATAGATCCTGGCTGGCAATGGTTCCGACATGATATCGGATGCCGACTGCCTCTGCGGCTTTCGCACACGATGCGGTCATATTCGCATCGACCGGATACACCAGACCGATGCCGGCTGTGCCGTCGATCGGTGAGGTATCAAAATCAGCCTGCACCACTTCATCGCTGATGACGATATCCAGCACTTGTTCATCTTCTTTCAGCCCGCCGGCTGTGCCGACATTGATCAAGGCCTCCAGATCATATTCCATACACATGATGGCCGTTGTCATGGCCGCGGTCGATTTTCCGATCCCGCTCTTGCCGATCACGACGTCCTTGCCGCCGATCGTACCATGATCCAGCTGCACACCGGCAATGGTCTTGGTTCCCTGAATATTCGCAACGGACTCGATGGCTTCAACTTCGACATCCATCGCCGCAATAATTCCGATCATATATTTTTCCTCCTTAACACATAGAAATATTTTTCGCCTGGAACGATTCCTTTCTGATCAAAATCTGTCCTGACATCGACCAGATCGAACCACGGCGCTGCCCATTCAGATAAATCCTCCGGCTGGTAGACCCGCTGCAGATGATGTTCCTGCATGGTCTGCCCATCAGGCAGATAGAACGCGAAATCCTGATAGATCCAGTCATCCTCGCTCTCGATCGACCACTGGTAATCGGTCCCGTCGGTAAAACGGCCCGTTTCATTCCACTCGTTCTGAAATTCTGTCAGCCGGTCCAGCGCGTGCGTATCAAACAGAAACAATCCATCTGTTTTTAGATGATCATGGACCTGATGAAAAAACGCCTGGACTTCCTCCGGTTCGATCAAATAATTGAAACTGTCACAAAAGCAGCCGATCGCAGGATACGTCGGCAAATTCTCCAGCCGTGTCATATCCTGACATAAAAAGCGGACATTTGAACATTTTTGTGCCGCCCGGCTGATCATTTCCGGACTGAGATCCAGGGCGGTCACATCAAAGCCGTCCTGCGCCAATCTGCGGGTGATCTCCCCGGAGCCGCAGGCCAGTTCCAAAAACGGGCCGGGCGCTGTATACGATTCGATCCAGCTGACCCAGGCCTGGGTCGCTTCATCATCCTGGACCAGGTCATCGTAATAGGAAGCCAGTCGGTTATACATCGTACTCTACCTTCGGACAGTCTTCGTACAAACGGTCGATCTTATAGACTTGCCGTTCATCCTGCACGAACAGATGGACGACCACTTCCTGCAGGTCGATCAAGATCCACTTGGAATCGGATTCCCCTTCCTGCCGGATATCAATTTGAAAACCGGCTTCCCGCACTTTATCTTTGATGTTGCGGGCAATCGCGTTGTTCTGACGCAGGTTCATCGTTGTAGCAACGATCATATCGTCCACAAACGGTGTCAATGTACGGCAGTCGTAATCCACGACATGAGTTCCTTTACGTTCTAAAATGGCTTGAATGACAACTTCTTTTAATTCCATTCGTTTCCTTTCTTATTGATTTAAATACTTTTTATTTTCCTCTTTACACCAGGCAAAGCCGGCGTCAATATCCTTTTTACAAGCTTCGATCATTGCCGAAGAATCATACCCGCGCAGCGGATCGGTCTTATCGGCACAAAAGACGATTTCCGCATAAGGATCCGTGCTGGTTCCCAGCACATGATGATAGATGGCAGCCTTGATCTGCGGATCATCGATATAGAAAATGCGGTCGACGATCTCGCTGCCGACGAAACCATGCCATACCGGTACGGGATAGGCTTCGTTTTCGGGGCAGAGAATATCCATCCATTGGATCATCGCCTGCTTCGGCATCGCCTTGGCCACATCATGGAATAAACCAATATAATATGCTTTCTGCGTGTCCAAGTGATTGGCCCGTGCCATCTCTTCACATAAATTGGCAACGGATACACTATGACGGTATCGATGCGGTTTGACACGGCTTTCGATAAATCCTTTTACGTATAAACGATGATCATATATATAATTCAGCACCTCACGCGGCAGATAGTTCAGCTTGTTGCCGCAGCGGATCTCACTGGAAGAGACCGGCATCATCGGCATATGACAGCGTTGGATCGCATAGTTCGTATCATTTAGCTCACCGTTGCGGTCAAAGCACACAAAGTGTGCCAGTTTGACCAACGTCTCCGGCTCTTTCCAATCCGCGAACTGCTTGAGCTGATCGTTGCCGATCAGCCAGTAAAACGTATCATGCGGATACATTTGTTTCAGCTGCCGCAGCGTATCAACCGTATAACTGATCCCTTGGCGTTCTAGTTCCATCGTACAGACGCGGAAACGATCATTGCGGGCAGCAACGATCTTGAGCATGGCCAGCCGATGTACATCGTCGGTCAGGCCGCGGTCTTTGAGCGGCGTCTTTTTTGAAGGCATGAACCAAGCCTGGTCACAGCCCAATGTGGTGACGGCCTGTTCTGCCATGGCGATATGGCCTTCGTGCACCGGATCAAAGGAACCCCCTACAATAGCGATCTTCATTTCTTCAGCCCCATGATGTTTTTATCGGAACGCCGATAGAGCACGAAGGTATGACCGATGATTTGTATGATTTCACTATGGGTGCGCCCGGCACATTCGATGGCTGCTTCCCGGCTGCCGACCGGACTGGTTTTCAGCAGTGTACATTTGACCAGTTCCCGCGCTTCCAGCGCATTGTTCAAAGAACGGATCATATTTTCACCGATACCGTCTTTGCCGACCTGGACGATCGGCCGCAAAGCCTGGGCATTTTTTCTTAACAATTTCTTATCTGCTTTGGATAACACTAAATCATCGCCTTTCTGAAGGTGACCTGCACCCCTTTATGTACTCTCGCATAAACCGACTCGACCTCGCCGCTGATGCAGAACCAGCCTAAGCCATGGAAAACGACATCGATTTTTCCTTTCAACTTCGGCATCTGATAGGTATGCATCGTCAGCAGCGACGTATCGACAGCCGGCACAAGCATCTCATTTAAATGTTTTTTCCACAAGTCATCTGCATTCGCCAGCTTGCCGCGGTGGATTTTCAGCTGCCGGGAAAAATATCCCACAACACTGACTTTCCCCTTGATCACGACATCCAGCCGGGCCAGACCGCCGACCGCAAACGACTGATCTTCATAAACTTGTGAAACAAACGGCCGGATCGGCTTCACAGGAATGACCGATTTCAGATCTTCCGGCTGCAGATACGAAAGCATGCTGTGGTGATTCTCAATGCCCGGCGTATCATAAATCGTATAGCCGTCCTGCGGGATCGGTACCAGATCCAGGGTCGTGCCCGGATTATGACTGGTCGTCAGGTCTTTGCCTTCCAAAAGACGGTTCAACAAAGTCGACTTGCCGGCATTGGCCGTTCCCATGAAAACGACATCACGGCCTTTTCGCTCCCGTTCTATAGCAGCACGGATCCGGTCGATCGCAGCCTGTCCCGGTTCGGAAAGCTGGCTCTTTGGCGAACGGGTCCGCAGATTGCCGCAGATCAAAATATCTTTGACCTGTACATTTTCTTCCTGCAGACGCGCGTTGACAAAATCCAGCAATTTTTCATCCGTCACGGTCAACGGCAGCACATCCCGCTTGGTCAATATCATTATAATATCTGTATCCGGCAGCCGTTTATTGATCCGTGTGATCCAGTCGGACTCAAAACAAAATATATCAACGATCCAGAAGACCAGACCGTGAATGCTTAATATTTTTGAGAAAGTCTCTTCGGCATTGATGCCCTTCTGCATATTAACGGTCAGTTCCCCGTAATGACGCAGCTTGAAACAACGTTGGCAATAGGCCGCATCCAAAGTCGGCGTATAGCCCAATGCTTCCGGGTCTTCGTTCTGCAGCTTGATGCCGCATCCTTTACAATATTCAGTCATCGTAATCCCCTTTCCTGAACGAATATTTTTTCTCTAAATAACGGAAAACAAATTTTTCCAGTAAACGGTTCAACATGGTAACCCCCTTATCCGATGTTGAAACCGGGTTCGTTAAGATCGTGTACAAGCCGATGCGGTTCCCGCCAAGAATATCCGTGAAGATCTGATCGCCCATGATGGCCGTATGCGCTGCATCCGTATGAGCGTGGTGCATCGCCCGTTTCAGCTGATAAACCAATGGTTTAAAAGAAAACCCATATGCTTGATCGACCGGCAGGTCTTTGACAAAGCGCCGCACCCGCGAAGGCCGCGAATTAGAACAGATCATAGTTTCGATGCCGGCCTGCTGTACCCGCCGCAGAAACTGTGCAACCTGTACATCGGCATCCCGTTCATGCGGACCGGCCAACGTATTGTCAATGTCGCATAAAAGCAGGCGGATGTGATTTTCTTTCAAGCGGCGGACATCCAAATTCCTGTAGCTTGAGATATAGTAATCGGGTTTGAATAATTTCACAAATCTTATTACCTCGGATTTATTTTACTGTCCGTACGCAAAATATTCAATGAGTTTCTCTGCACAGCGGATCCCGTCCACAGCACTGGTCATGATCCCGCCGGCATACCCGCTGCCCTCTCCGCATGGATACACGCCTGTAAATCCGGCAGTCAGGTCCGTGTTCCGGACGATGCGGACAGCCGAACTGCTGCGCGTTTCCGGGGCAGTCAGAACGGCTCCGGAAGAAACAAACCCAGGCACTTTGGCCTCAAAATGCGGCAGTGCCTCATGCAGGGCATCATTGACCGGCATCGGGAGTACCGTATTAAGATCAACGGCAGATACGGCCGGCTGATAGGTCGGCTGGACCGTAAATGCATGCTTGCCGCCGTATAAATAATCGTCGGCCCGCTGGCAGCACGCCTGATAACCGCCGACCACTTCATAGGCTTTCTGTTCGATGGCTTCCTGATAATGCAGGCCCGCAAAGAGCTCATTCCCGTAATCCGAAGCATCGACCTGAACCAACAGCGCACTGTTGGCATTGGTCCCGCCGCGGTCGGCATAGCTCATGCCATTGACGACCAGATGTCCCGGCTGGGCACAGGCAGAAATCACATAACCGCCCGGACACATGCAGAATGTATACACGCCTTTATTTGCGGACGTGGTATACGTCAGCTGATAACGGGCCGGAATTAAACGAGGATCTGTGCTGTGGTCCCTTAACATCGCTCGGTTGACCCATTCCTGAGTATGCTCGATGCGGACACCGACCGCAAAGCGTTTGTTTTCCATGGCCAGCCCGCGGTGATGGAGCATCATCACAGTATCACGGGCGCTGTGGCCGATGGCCAAGATCAAAGCACTGCAGTCTGACCAGCTGCCGTTCACACAGATCCCGGTCAGCTTACCGTTTTCGATCTGCAGATCATCCAGGCGGGCGTCAAAGCAAAACGTGCCGCCCAACTGTTCAATTTCTTTGCGCAGCGCAATGATGATTTGTTCAAAAGCGTCCGTACCAATGTGCGGATGCTGATCGATCAGGATCTCCGGATCGGCGCCTAAGTGCACAAGGTCGCTGAGGACCTTGCGGCAGCGGGGATCTTTACTGCGGGTGGTCAATTTGCCGTCGCTGAAGGCACCGGCGCCGCCTTCGCCAAACTGAACGTTACATTCCGGATCCAGCGGGCCGCCGTGCCAGAACGATTCCGTTTTCTGCCGGCGCTGCTCAATACGGCTGCCCCGTTCAATGATGACCGGACAATAGCCTGCCTGTGCCAATGTATAAGCGGCAAACATGCCCGCCGGACCGAAGCCGATCACATACGGGCGGGTCTTCAGCGGATGGCTGCCCGGCTGGGCCGGGTGATAGGTTTCGTCCGGGGTCGGCTGAATATCTTTCCGTTTTAAAAAACGTTGTTCATTTCGTACCGAACAATCTACAGTATACGAAAAAAAGATCTCGCGATGGCGCGCGTCCACGCTTTTGCGATGAATCGACCATGCGAAAAGATCTCTTTTTTCTATATGGAGTTTTTTCAGTATACGCGCTTCAATTTCTTTTTGATCTTCACTTGCGCATTTTACTTGAAACAATCGGATCATAATAAGTTCTCTAAAACTGGATAGCGGTCTTTTAATGTCAGTACAGCCGTGGCAAAGCACTGCGCCAGTCCCAAGGTCAGGAAATAGACGACCAGATGGGCATGGGGCATCACGGCCAGTAAAATCTTCGCAAACAGAATATGTGAGGTATAAATCAACAAGGATTCATGCCGCATATTCAGATAACGGGCTTTATACGGCCGATCATCCGTCAGCAGGGCGTTGACCAGGAAATACACACACGGAACCAACATCAAGTCCATGCTCGTTAAGTCCCGCAGCAGACCAGCCCGGTCATAAAGCGACACTTCGATGATCAGCAGCACAAAACTGATGGCCCAGCCGATCACCGAGACCCGATGCGGCAGACGGCGTGTCCGCGAAAGCAGCAGCCCGATGGAAATAAACATCGGTCCAAAGAAGATGCCGTTGCGCGACGTCGTAAAGACTTTTGTGAAAAAGCCAAAAAAGAAAGTCACGTACGGCCAGCGGCCCGATTCCCAGAGCGGTGTATAAACGTTGATCATATAACCGATCAAGTACAAGATCAGTGAAATGAACAATGTGTGTTTCATCCCGTACCGGCGGTACAGTCCATAAACGATAGCCATTCCAAGCATCAATGCCGGGAAGAACCACAAATGATAGTAACTTCCGTTCAGGATCAAATCGCGCAGATAAGCAAAGATGTGATACCATTTAAACTGCGCACGGGTATAATCCCAGATCGTATACGGAAGATATATCACGGTCCAGATCAAATATAATTTCAATAAACGGGATTCATATTTTTTTAAGTTGGTCCAATTGGCTTCCTCATTGTCTTTCTCCCATTTGCGGAAGAAAAAGAATCCCGAAGTTACAAAGAAAAACGGTACTGCCATACGGCAGAGCGTTTGGATCCAATACATATTAAACGTTGGTGAAACTTCATAAAACGGATATGTATGGATACATACTACAAGCAGAGCTGAGATATATTTCGCAATATCAATTGCACCGTACTTTTTTCTTGCCACTTCATTTCCCTCTTTTTTTCATTCTCGGAACCCGTGCAGCCAAAGCTGACAAGGTTTCGTTATTGATCGTATGTGCTTTCCGGCTGATCTCATCGATCGTTACACGCTGACCGTTCTGCGTACCAACCAGACAAGCTGTATCTCCTTCCTGCACATCCGGTACCTCTGTCGCATCGACCATCAACTGATCCATGCAGATGTTGCCGATCTGCGGACAGCGATGTCCGTGGATCAAAACTTCCCATCCTTGGTTGGATACCAGGCGCGGCAGGCCATCCGCATAACCGATCGACAAGGTGGCCACCTTGGTCGGTCTTTCTGCCGTAAAATGGCGTCCATAGCTGACCGTCATGCCCGGCTGGATGGTCTTCACAACACTGACATTGGCATACAAAGATAAGACCGGAATAAAATCCGGATCGCTGCGGATCGGGATCGCATCATCACTAGTGACGCCCATCCACAATAACCCCGGCCGACAGTAGTCCATTCCTAAATCACCGTAATTCAGAATGCCGTAGCTATTCTGAATATGGCGGATGCCCGGATCGATGCCTTGTTCCTGCAGGCCGTTCAGCACTTCTTGAAACAAACGGATCTGTCGTTCTGTAAAGGTCCGGCTGTCTTCCTGCAAGTCATCGCTGACCGGAAAATGCGAGAAAATTCCTTCGGTATGAACATGCGGCAGGCGGTATTCCGCAAGGATCTCGTCCATGTGTTTTTCCTGCGGTTGATAGATCACGCCGGTCCGGTTCATTCCTGTATCCACTTTACAATGAGCGCGGATCACTTGGTGATGCGCTCCGGCAAAATCATTCAGTTTTTGTGCATAAGCATAGCTGCATAACGACTGTACTAAATTTTTTTCATATAAATAGTGAAAATGTTCCGGCGGTGTATAACCGAGGATCAAAATATCCTGCGTAATGCCATGATCGCGCAGATTCAGTGCTTCATCAACACTGGAAACGCCAAAAAAATCCACACCAGCATCTGCCAGCACCCTTGCACAAGCTACATCCCCGTGCCCGTAAGCATTGGCTTTGACGATGCCCATGATCTTGGTTTTACCGACAAGTTTCTGTACTTCGGCCAAATTATGAACGATGGCTTGTTCATCGATCTCGGCCCAGGCACGGCTGCGTGCCTCTAACATACGCCGACCTCGCGCTCCATGGCCAGATCGATCAGACGGTCGATCAGATCCGGAAATTCCAGACCGGCTTCGCTCATCATCGTCGGATAACGGCTGGTTGCCGTAAAGCCAGGAATTGTATTCAGTTCATTAAGGATCACTTTTTTATCCGGCAGCACGAACATATCAACACGTGCCATACCGGTACAGTTCATGGTCCGATAAACACGGCAGGCCAGTTCCTGCGCCCGTTTGAAAGTGTCTTCATCGATCTCGGCCGGACAGATGATCTCGGCCCCTTTCATCTCATATTTTCCTTCAAAATCAAAAATATGACCGTGGATACGGATCTCATCCGCTTTACCAGTCGTCAGTTCCCGGTTGCCCATGACTGCCATACCGATCTCAAAACCATCGACAGCTTCTTCCACAAGCAGTTTGCCGCGGCCGTCGTATTTCCACGCTTCAGCGATGGCATCCTCGTATTGTTCCTTTTCGGATACAAATTGGACGCCGTAACTGCTGCCCGCGTTGCATGGTTTGATGACCCATGGCAGCGGCAGTTTTGCGCTTAATTCTTCAAAGCCAGGATGCGGTTCATCTTCGCGTAAACAAACATAGTCCGCACATGGAATGTTCGCCTGGCGGCATAAAATGTGCATGATTTCTTTATCCATGATCATGGAGCTGCTCAGCACATCGCAGCCGACATAATGAATGTTCATCAGTTCCAACAAGCCTTGGATACAGCCGTCTTCACCGTTTTTGCCGTGCAGGATCGGGAACACACAGTCAAAAACAATGGCACGGTTCGAACCGTCCAGCGGCATGACGCCCTTGTGCACCCAGGCACACGGCACGGCATTTTCTTTCCATTGATCATGTTCAATTTTTTCGATTGGTCCGTCATATATGTAAAATTGGCCGCGCGTATCGATACCGATCATCGTCAGTTCATATCGTTCGCGGTGGATCTGGCGAAGAAACGATCCGGCTGAATGCAAAGACACCGAATACTCACTGCTCTGTCCGCCGAAAATGACCCCCAATTTTAACTTGCTCATACTTCTACCTCCCGTAACATCTGAACGGCTTCATCCATCTTCATGGCCCGGCTGCCTTTCACTAAAAGTGCGCAGTCGGTATCCAGAAGCGGAAGCAGATCGTTTACGGCTGCTTCTTTCGAAGCGTACCAATGACCGATCTTTCCGGCAGCTTCAGCCGTTGCCTGCGACCGTTCTCCTACACAATATACTCCATTCAATCCTTTTTCTAAAGCGTATTCGCCGATTATTTCATGTAAACGTTTTTCATTATCGCCTAAGTCCAACATATCGCTTAAAAATGCATAATGCTTGGCCGTCGGCAGCGTCATCAACGTATCAATGGCGGCTTGTGCACTTTCCGGATTGGATTTATAGGTATCATCCAAGATCACGGCTTTACCGACTTCGATCAGCTGCGTGCGCATCTTGGTCATTTCCAAATGCGATAAACCATAAAGGATCTGCGTTTCGCTCAGGCCTGCATCTTTGGCCGCATAAATAGCCGGCAGGGCATTGAATGCCTGAAACGTTCCCAGCGTGTTCATGAACACCCGTTCCTGCAGTGCGGAACAAGTAAAGGAGATCCCGTTTTTCCGCGTTTCGACCGGCGAAGTCAGTGAAATCATGCCGTCGGTCCCAAATGAAACGATGCGCTTGGACGGATCGATCTCCATATCCGCCATGACGGCCGCAATTTCCGGACTGTCGCTGTTGTACAGAAACAAGCCTCCTGGTTTTAAGTTCTTTAAGATCTCACACTTGGCACGCGCGATGCCCATCTTGCTGCCGAGATTTTCCATATGGGCACTGCCGATATTCGTGATCACGGCAATATCCGGCCGGACCATCGTTGCCAAAAAATCAATATCGCCCGGATTTTCCACACCCATTTCGATCACTGCGATCTCACAGTCTTCATCCAGTTCCAGGATCGTCAGCGGCACGCCCAATTCGTTGTTCCGATTGCCTTGGGTCTTCTGCGTTTTTTTCGCCTGGGCAAACACACTGCAGAAAATATCTTTGGTACCGGTCTTGCCGTTGCTGCCCGTGATGCCGATCACTTTGCAGGAAAGGGTATCCATATAGGATGCGGCCAGCGCCTGCAGCGCTTTTTCTGTATCATTGACCAGGATCAGCGGACGGTGCGCCGGCAGCGGCGTGTGATCACGCTGCCACAGAGAAACCCCCGGCACCTGTTCAACAAACTGATGCCCGTCGACATGGGCCCCGATCATCGGTATATACAATGTATGTTCATTCAGTGTACGTGAATCAATAGAAACCCCGCAGACGAAAGCGGCCGGATCGTCACATCCGATCAGTTCGCCGCCTGCCATACGGGCAATTTCCTGAACTGTTTTTTTGATCATAAAACTTCCTCTTTATGTGTTGTTATTATAGCATATTCCCCACCCGTATTTTACGGGATTTGTCCCCACCCGACAGGAATTTTGGGCGGCTTTTGCATTATTTTGGTACAAAAATGGCCTATTTTGACAAAATATCCGCATTTTCCCACAATTATCACACATTCCGAGAGAAACTATGTGCTATACTTCGTATAAGCAAGGAGTAGAAGGCCTTGCCTGTATGAATAAACAAAATGGTATTCATACAATTTTCTATCCCCTTAATTTTGGAAAGTCAGGCGTCCCCTTAGCCTGACTTTTCCTTTTTTGTGTCGTATAATAAGCATCAGGAGGAAGATAATATGTGTATTTTTTGTGATATCGCTGCCGGAAAGATCCCGAGCAACACATTGTACGAAGATGACCAGGTCATCGCATTCTTCGATATCAACCCGACCAGCTACGGCCACTGCCTCGTCGTGCCGAAGCAGCACTGCGAATCCTTCCTGGACTGCCCGGCCGACGTACGGGATCATGTCTTTGAAGTAGCCCAGAAATTAGCGAACCGTTTATGTGACGTTCTGCATTGTGATGGTATGAACGTGCTGACCAATATCAATGAGGCAGCCGGGCAAAGTGTCATGCATTTTCATGTGCATTTGATCCCGCGCTATGCCGACAACGATACGCTTACGCTGGAATTCCATGAGATTCCGGAAGTAGATTTCGAAGAGTTATTAAAAATCACGAAGTAATGTTACTTCGTGATTTCTTCGATCGTATATTGTTCCTGATACAGCCGCTGTACGTATTCTGCGTATTGGCGGTTGTTTTTTTCATCGTCGGTCAAGTATGCCTTCAGGCCGTAGATATCTTGCTCAGCGACATCATCAGAATCATTGATTTCCGGCACACAGACCAGATAGTATAGCTCCGTCTGTGTTTCACCGGCCGTATAAGTCAACTGATAGATCCGGATGACACGGTCGCTGTTTTCAGAATTTTTTGATTTCATGAAAGCCGAATAGACCACCCGCGATTTATCCAATGAAATCCGTTCCGAAGATCCGCCGACTTCTGTCCGATAGATTTCTGTCGCATGATCATCAATATATTGGTCCGCTGCTTCCAGAATATTGCTCAGATAACTCTTATCAATTTGTTTTAATGAACTATATTGATCCGGCAGACCGGAAACTTTGATATCTTCGCTGAGGTGTGTAGGATTGAAATTGTATTCTTCCGCTGTCGCTTCATCATAGGTTGCGGTCACATGCACGACATCACCGTTCGATAATTCGGTATTCGGACTGGCTTCGAATTCTACCGTCTCCAGAAAAGCCGCCGTTCGCTGATTGATTTCCGAACTGTCATCCATGGTGACCGTCAGCGTCGCGTTGCCGTTTTCACCGCTGTATTCAAATTTGGCATTCTCCATTACATTCACATCGACCTTGCGCATAAAGGACATATAAGCAATGCCGTATAACACCACGATCATGATCGCGAGGCTGATAAAGTAAATCAGCTTATTTTTTAATTTCTCTGACATATCCACATTATACTACATTACCCGTCCGTATTTCTCAATCAAAGAATTCGGATTTTTCTGCTTCCTTGCGGACATACGTCAGCAGTTCTTCATCCACACGATCGGTGAGGATCTCCTGCGCATCCTGTACACAGGCTGCCATCATGTTCCGGTCTTTCACCGGATCGCCCAGCGCAAAGCTTGGTATGCCGCTTTGCCGTGTACCTAACAGATCGCCCGGGCCGCGAGTCTTCAGATCGTATTCCGAAACCGCAAATCCGTCCGTTAATGTTTCAAGCTTTTTCAGACGGCTGATCGCTGCCGGATCTTTGGAACTGCTCAGCAGAAAGCATTTACCCTGCACACTGCCGCGGGCCGTGCGGCCGCGCAGCTGATGCAGCGTGCTCAGGCCAAAATGATGCGCATCATAAATGACCATCAACGTTGCATTCTTCACATCGATGCCGACCTCGATGACCGTCGTGCTGACCAGGATGTCCAATTCATGGGCAGCGAAACGGCTCATCACGGCTTCTTTTTCTTCACCGGACATCTTTCCATGGATCAGACCAATGCGCAGATTTTTCAATGTCTGCTGCATACCCTTATATACAGAAAGCACACTGCGCACCCCCATGTCGTTATCTTCTTCGATCGCCGCACAGACCACATAGCACTGCCGGCCAGTTTGAATGTCTGCCAGCAGTTCTTTGATAAACGGCTTCATGCTTGTGCCGGCATAGTATTTGGTCTGGACCGGCTGACGGCCCGGCGGCATGGTCTTGATGCTGGAAATGTTCATGTTCCCGTAGATAAAATGGGCATACGTACGCGGGATCGGAGTGGCGCTCATCATGAGAAAGTCGACCAGCCGGCCTTTTTCCAACAAGGCGCGGCGCTGCCGGACGCCGAACCGCTGCTGCTCATCGGCAACGACCAGCCCCAAATCATGAAATTGTACGTTCTCCTGAAAAAGCGCATGCGTGCCGACTACGATCTGGATCGAACCTTCAGCCAGTCCTTCCAGGACCGCTTTTTTCTCTTTGGCTGACATGGCCGAGACATACAGACAAGCCGGCAGGTTCATCTGCTGCAGATTCTCAACGTGCTGACGAGCCAGGATCTCAGTCGGCGCCAGAAAAGCGCCCTGATGGCCGGAAAGCATGCACATATAAAGAGCCGCGGCTGCCACCACTGTTTTGCCGCAGCCGACATCTCCCTGCACCAAACGGAACATCACTCGCTCCGAACGCAGATCGTTCTTGATCTCATCGACGGCCGTTTTCTGATCGGGCGTCAGCGGATAGGCAAGCTGACTGATCCATGTCTCCAGCTGCTGAGCATCGAAATGCTTCGGCGGTTTTTTCAAATCATTCAGATCGCTTTGCGTGCTCTGCATCACGCATTGATAGATGAGGAACTCTTCATATTTCAGAGAGCGGGCTGCCTGGATCAAGTCGGCCTTGCTTCGCGGCTGATGCAGCCGGCGGATCGCATTGGGCACATCATCCAAACGGTATTTCTGCCGATAGCGCTCCGGCACATAAGTCGGGATCTCATAAACATACGGCAAAGCTTTTTTGATCATATCGCGCATTTCGTACTGACGCAGTCCCTGTGTCAGCGGATACACCGGATTCATGCCCAGCTGTTCGCTGAGCGGTTTAAAATTGAAATTCGCAGCCGTGACCCGATCGCCGCCCATATATTCCCCGAAGATCGTGATCCTTTTGCCGGAAGCAAACATATTCGTCCATGGCCGGTTGAATAAAGTAATGGATAATTCAACCGGTTCATCGGTAAGACGGACTTTGAACGACGTCTTGCTTCGTTTGCCGCCAAAACGCACCACATACGCCCGGTTGATGATCGTAGCCTCAAAGCAGACATGACTGTTCATCTGCCATTGTTCAAAAGGCATCCGCTCCACTGTTTCATAACGAAGCGGAAATGTCCGCAGCAGATCTTCCACGCTGGTGATGCCCATTTTAGCCAACAGGCCTGCACGACGCGGCGTGATCTTTATTTTACCAAGATCCATAGCTGCCTCCGATCCAGACGGCTTTCGAACGATTTTCATGACCGAACGGCAGTCCGGATGCCGTCACATGAGTATACTGCCCGGCAATTTTCCGCAGGCAGTCTTCATCATTCAATTCCGTAAATGTTCCCAGATACAGTCCGGAGATCCGTTCAAAGATGCCCATCATGGCCAGCTGGGCAAAATAACTGCGGATCCGGAAGGCATCACCGGAACGGCTTTCCAAATACAACGGCGAGCCGGTCAGGTCCGGCATATAAGGAGTTCCGGCTAATTTCAGAAAGCAGCGAATATTGCCGCCATATCCTTGTCCGATCACCAATTCGGACCAATCGCCGTTCAACGCTCGTGCCAATGCCCGGCGATTCGCATTGCCGACGATCTGAAACAACAGACACGGCCGCATGGGCCCAAGCACATTCAGAACGCAAGTCAGATCGCTGTAGCCGCAGAAGATCGTCTGCGATGACGCATACCGATCGAAATATAAATACGGAATGGTCTCATTGGCCAGATCGCCGCCGGATACGTCAAATAGAAAATCATATTTCCCCATCCATTCATTCCACAGTTTTGCCCGTTCCCGTCCGGCCGTCTGCTTGTATAAAAGCGGAGATACCGACACCGTATGACCCAAACTTTCCAGAAATGTTTTGGTTTCAATGATGCGCGGTCGGTTTTGGCAAGGGTCGGACAGACCGATCAATCCAATGCTTTTCATAGTTACAGTATACAAAAAAACAGAGAACTAGTCATGTTCCCTGTATTTTGTCGATGGTAATGCGCGCAGATGAAACGTGCCGTCATCCAGATCTAAGAGCGTCACGCTGCAGTTCGGAATGAGGATATCCGGGCTTGGTCCGCGCTGGAAAGTCGGATCCAGATATTGGATCGTCCGGCAGATCACCGAGCCATGACTGACGACCAATACGTTGCCTTCAACCGCAATTTGTTTCAACGTTTCCATGAAGCGGATCCGTGCTTGGGTGCGGTCCTCCCCGTTACAATAGGCATAGCCGATCCAGTCGTGTTCCTTTTTGGTCTCCAAGTCAGACGGATCTCCTTCCAGATCCCCAAAATACAATTCCCGCAGACCTTTGTAGTAGTGGGGCGTCAGATCCGGACGGATATAATGGAGCGTATCCATGGCACGTTCACTGGTCGAACTGGCCGCAAACGCAAACGGAATATCTTTCAGTCCGTTATGCAGCGCTTTAGCATAAGCGATGCCTTGTTCCGTCAGCGGTGAATCACACCAGCCTTGAAATAAATGTTTTTCATTGAATAATGTCCGGCCGTGGCGGACCAAATAGAATGTAGTATGCATTACGCCTCCCGCATCGATGCATCCGGCATCGTTTCTAATGTAAAGGTATTCTGTTCGTACAATACTTTGGTGACGGAACAGTTCGGCACCAGAACGCCGGGAAACTCCTCGCTTTCCCGCAGCTCCGTGCTCAAGGTCCGTAAGAATTCCAGTATGACCGCGCCGTGGCTGACGATCAGGATATTTCCATCGACTGCGATCTGCCGCAGCGTTTTTTCAAAGCGCCGTTCGGCCGTTTTGGGAGTCTCTCCGCCGTAGGCTTCATATCCTTCCCGCAGCAGTTTTCCTTCCGGAAACGCTTTGATCAGCGGATCACCTTCCAAGGTCCCGAAGCTTACTTCCTTCAGACCTTTGAGATACTCGGTAGGAAAGCGATGATCCGCAATGATTTCCAACGTATCCATCGCGCGTTCGCTGGTCGAAGAGGCACCCAGCTTAAACGGAATCGTGCGCAGATGATCACGCAGATGTCCGGCCTGGATCACTCCTTCTTTTGTCAGCGGCGAATCGCTGGAACCTTGGATAAGTTTTTTATCATTAAACAATGTCCGGCCATGCCGGATGATATAGAATTGTGTTCTCATACTCTCTTTATACTCAAACCGTTATCTATTGTCAAAAAAAAGCGTAAATCCGCAGATTTACGCTTTCTTGTCATTATAACTTCTGAATGAATTCTGCAATATGCGCAGCATCCAGTCCATATGCATCCAACAAGGCTGCCGGTGTGCCGCTTTGACCGAACTCATCTTTGACACCCATCATGTACTGCGGGCAGCGTTCTTTCTGATCGGCCAGGACTTCCGCAACGGCTCCGCCCAGTCCGCCGATCACATTGTGTTCTTCCACTGTCACGATCGCATCATGGGTCTTGGCTGTTTCGATGATCAAGTCTTTATCAATTGGTTTGATCGTATTGATGTTGATGACGGTCGGATCGAAATCCAACTGTTCAGCGGCCTTCAATGCTTCCTGGACCATCATGCCAGTTGCGATGATCGCAACTTTGGCACCTTTCTTCATAACGATTCCTTTGCCGAATTCATACTTATATGTATCCGGATCGTTTACCGTGTCAACGGCCAGACGTCCTAAACGGACATAGCACGGTCCGTCGATGTCGGCTACGGCCTTAACGATTGCTCTGGCTTCGACACCGTCGCACGGCTGGAATACTTTCATATTCGGCAGCGCACGCATCAGGGCGATGTCTTCCAGACTTTGGTGGCTGGCACCGTCTTCGCCGACGGTCAGTCCGGCATGCGTTGCGCAGACTTTTACGTTTAAATTCGGATAGCAGATACTGTTGCGGATCTGATCGTAAGCACGGCCAGTTGCGAATACCGCAAAGGCCGATGCATACGGGATCTTATGGCTGGCTGCCATACCAGCGGCAACGGCCATCATGTTTCCTTCGGCGATTCCCATGTCAAAGTGACGCTCCGGGCATACTTTCTTCGCTTCAGCGGTTTTTGTACTGCCGGCCAGGTCAGCGTCCAGCACAACTACGTTTTCGTTTTCCTGTACCAGCTCGGCCAATGCTTTTCCGTATGCGGCTCTGGTTGCTTCTTTTGCCATTATTCGTCGCCTCCCAAATCTTTCATTGCTTGTTTGAACTGCTCTTCATTCGGAGCTTTGCCATGCCATCCGGCCTGGTCTTCCATAAAGCTGACGCCTTTGCCCTTTACCGTGTTCCATAAAATGACAGCCGGTTTACGCTTAACGCTCAGGGCGTAATCAAAGGCATTCTTGATTGCTTCGAAATCGTGTCCATTCGCTTTGACGACTTCAAATCCGAATCCTTCGAATTTTTTATCCAATGGATATACATTCATGACTTTTTCCACTTCACCATCGATCTGCAGATGGTTGCAGTCGACCATGAAAGTAATGTTGTCCAGTTTATAGTGGCTGGCGGCCATAGCAGCTTCCCAAACTTCGCCTTCCTGGCATTCGCCGTCGCCCAACAATGTGAAGATATGATGCTTGTTGCCGTCCAATTTATTGGCCATCGCCATACCCACTGCCGTGGATACGCCCTGTCCCAGAGAACCCGTCGACATATCAACAGCTTCGATGTAGTTCATGTTCGGATGCCCCTGCAGCTTGCTTCCGAATTTACGGAACGTCGTGATATCTTCCTGCGGGATAAATCCCTTTTCGGCCAGCACACTGTAATAGCCCGGTGTGATATGGCCTTTACTTAAAACAAAACGGTCGCGGTCGATGCTTCCGACATTTTCTGCGTTGATGTCCATGACTTCAAAGTAAAGATAAGTCAATATATCGGCAGACGAAAGGCTTCCGCCCGGATGTCCACTTTGTGCCGAATATACGGCGCGAATCGCATTCTGACGTACGTGATTCGCATGTTTTTTCAGCTCTTCTACGTTCATATTTTGTCTCCTTTTCCAGTCTCAGCTATGAGTATCATACATCACTTTCAAAGGCAGGTAAATATACGCTCCCTATTTTGCAAAACTTTTCCTATGGTGTGAAATTTTTCCCATTTTTGATGATTCTTTCTGGATTTTGTTTCCGGAACAAAGCCTCTGCTTCTTCCCATTTCAAATGCAAAGAAAGCTCTGTTTCAGGCTTTTGATCGGTAAAATCATAGAAAAACGGAAATCCGTCAAATATGGTATAAAGAACATAAACTTCGGCAGACGGACGGGAACCTTTGAGACGTTCATACAACGTCGGATAGCCTAAAATGATCTGCTCCTGATCCGTGATCTGCATCGCATCAAACAACGCCTGCCACGTCGCATCCGAGCCGCCTCGCTGTCCGCCGGCTATTTTCATCAATGTTTGATAATGAAGACCGCTGGCACGGGAAACATCCCGCCAGCTCATGTCCCGGCCGTGCATCAGCCAGCGCAGAACATCCAGTCGGTTGATCGCTCCATAATAAACATTCCACTGCTGAATCATACGATCGATACTTTCAAGTTCCATATCCTGCTCCTCATACTGAATGCATATATTATACACTCTTATTGAGAAACCGGTAAAGGATGTTCCAACTCGAAAAGCTGTTTCGCTTCCTGCAGATCCATATGCAGGATCATGCCCTGCTGATCAAAGGTGCCGTCCAGACGATAATCACACGCATAAAGAAAGGCACCATATGGCTGACATAATACCGATACCGGGACGGACGGCCCTTGTTTCTTGATGTCCGCATTGAGCCGCTCAACGATTCGATCGTGTTCGATCATACAGCGCTCGACATAACCAAGCTGCAGGACCGCCATTATTTTATCCCAAGTCTGCGCCGTCCCTTTGCGTTTTCTTTGCAGGACATTCACGATCGTCTGATAATGAAGGCCGCTGGCTTCGGAAATTTGTTCGATGGTGATTTTCTTGGTATTCATGAACCAGCGGATCACCTTTATCCTCGCAGCCGGATCGGGGATCATGGCAGTCAGTTCTTCATTCGTGAGGTAAGTATTGCTCATAATTTTCCTCCGGGTATATTGTGTATACACATTATAATACTATTTCTGCCGATAAAAAAACAGAGCGCTTCATAGCGCTCTAAAATCCTTTTTCCAACTGTCGTTTATACCAGAGGGTCCCGCCGTTTTTCAGCACAAACGCACGATGTTTTTCCGCTTTGACTGAATCATTCATATCATGTGCGATCAAAGCCAAGTGATAATTTCGTTTCACTTCATTGAGCATCGTGCCGGAATAAGACTCACTGCGCATATATTTTGAATACAGCTTTTTATAACTGTGTTCCGCTTCCAGATTCATCAGATCCCAGTATTCGAGGATCTCATAATACAAATGCTGCCAGCGTCCGTATAAATGAGTCTGGTCTCCCAGGGGACGAAGGATCGCAATATGTTCGGACATTGCCTGACGGTCCCGTTCATGATGAGCGATCTTACAAGACAGGATCTCTGCCAAAGCGCGGTCAAAATCCGTACGTTCGTATTTTCGCATGATCTGGATCACGGTTTTTACTTCTTCGAACCGGCCGTCATAATACAAAGCAGAGGCTACATTATATAAGTACGGGCTCCAACGGTGAAACGACGCAATATTACAAATTGCGGCATAAAGTGAAAGCGCACGCGCCGGCTCACATTTCTGTGTCAGGACACGTTCGATCCGTTCATTCACTGCTGTGCGGATGATAAAGTATACGGCTAAGGCCACAAAGAACACCACAAGAATATCCAGACGGAAAGCAGGATGCTGGATGACGGAATAAAAATAAACGATCAGCACTGCCAGTGCGAACAGGCGCAGGATCTGCAGAAAGATCCAGTAGCGGCGCACAAAATGCTCATCCTTTGGATCGATGACGATCTTAATTTGCGAGGATACATCTTGAAATGGTTTCATGGTTTTATTTTATCATATCTCCTGACCGTTCTTAAAGGCCAGGATCATTTCTCTGGTCAGGCTCAGATGATCCGGTGCATCATCGATTTCGCTGCGCGGAATAAAACGAGCTTTAGCCAGTTCGTCTTCTTCCAATGTGATATTCGTACCGCCGTCTAAATCCGCAAAATATCCCATCAGGATATTAGAATCAAAGCCCCATGGCTGTGACTTGTAGTAACGGATGTTCTTCACTTTTAATCCGACTTCTTCCATGACTTCCCGACGAACGGTATCTTCCGCTGTCTCACCGATCTCACAGAACCCGGCAATCAGCGCATGGCCTTTATAGCGACGGCCCGCATACCGCGTCATCAGGATCGCGTCATGATGGATCACACCCACAATGACCGCCGGTGCGATCGTCGGATAGACAATATTGCCGCAAGATGGACAGACCATGGCACGTTCGATCTTCGAGTGTTCCATTTTTTCGCCGCAGCATCCGCAGTATCGGTTCTTTGAATACCATGTATATAAATGATAGGCAGTAATTGCCGCAAAGCACAGCGGTTTGGGATCTGCCTGGCGCAGAACATGGATATCGATCCATTCAAAACCGGCGACTTCCTGCGTTTGACCTAAAAAGAAATTCGTGCCGTCGATCTGAAATAAATAACGGGCCGGTCCTTTGACCATGGAATAAAACGGGACATGAAAAGCAGGTGTCTGCGATGCCATGATCCTGCGCCCGTCAAACAGAAAAATGACATCCGTATCTTTTGGTTCTTTGATCTTGAATTCGTTATGAAAACGATGTGGTTGAATATCTTGTATCATAATTTTATGATACACCGTATAATAGGAACGTAAAGGAGAAATTTATGGATCCAATCTAAGAAATGTTAGGGATCTTCATCGAAAAACAAGATGAAGAATCGGTTGTGAATTTTTTGGAAACCTTGCTTTCGCATACGGTCTTTATTCCGGTTTTTAAGGACGGCAAACCGGATATTCTGGCCGATATGGACGGCGAACGTTTCTACCCGGTCTTTACGCAAATTGAAGAAGCCCAGGATGAATATGTCGATGTCCAGTGGGAAGAACTGCCGTTTCCGGATGTGCTGGATCGTCTGGAAAACATCGAAACTGTGGATGCGGTCGTGGTCAATCCATTTACTGAAAATGTTCGGCTGCCCGAAGAATTGATCCGTGGTCTGCGGGAACAAATAAAGACGATGTGAATCCACATCGTCTTTTTAAATATGCCGCGCGAAGACATCGGTCAGGCCTGGTACGATTTGATTTTTACGGGACAGGACACCAGAAACGATCTCGCCTTCCGGATAAATCTCCTCGGCCCAGTCTTTGTGTTTGCCGCGGATGAAGAATTTAGAGCCGCCGTCGGTGATGCTCGTAAATGCAGCGACAAATAAATCAAAATTAGATCGTTCAAAGGTCCGGTCGCAGGCTTCCCTGATTTCATCGCCTTTGCCTTTCATCGCATCGAATTCATATACAATGATCTGACTGATGCCCACATGCAGATCCTCGATCTCATAAATCTTCAGATCCGAGCGCAGCAGATCCATCATGTTTTTATCCGAAATATCGGTGCTGACACTGAACATCTCTTTGGCAAATTCATCGATATTCAAGCCGGCGATCTGGGCCAGTACATTGGCCATGAAAATATCTTTCTGCGTGGTCGTCGGTGAACGGAACTTCAACGTATCGGATAAGATCGCCCCTAACATCAAGCCGGCGATCCGTTTCGGGATCACGATTTGTTTTTCCTGGAACATGCCCGCAATGATCGTGCATGTACTGCCGACAATTTCATTGCGGAACGAAACCGGACGGGTCGTGGAAAAATCGCTGATGCGGTGGTGATCGATCACTTCCATCAGTTCAGCTTTCTCGATGGCGCGCACCGATTGTGAAAATTCGTTGTGATCGACTAAAATAATGTTCTTGTTCCGGCTGTTCATGATATGGTAGCGGCTGACATAACCGACCAGGCATTCGTTTTCGTCCAGGACCGGATAGGTGCGGTATCGTGTCTTCGCCATGGCTTTGGAGACATCTTCCGCCAGTTCCCAATAATGGAAAGAAACAATTTTCTTTTTCATGACCAGACGGACCGACGGAGCAAAATACAAATAACGGGACGTATTCATACTGCCATGTCCGGAAATGATCAACGGACAGTGGTATTTCTTTGCCGCTTCGATCACTTCCGGCGCAATGCTTTGGGTCCAGACGACGATCAGGATCCCGGCACCTTTTTTGATCAATTCGATCTGTGCCTCGCTGTCATCGCCGACGATCACGATGCGGTCATGGATCTCATAATGTTCCAGTTTGGATTTGGTCAGCGCAATGATGCTGACTTTACCGTTGATATGATAATCGGGATCATCATAAACCAGCGTGCCGTCAATGGTTTTACTGATGGCGGCCGCCGTTGTTTCTTTCAAAAGGTCGATGCTCAAACTGGTATCGCCTACGCCGACCGAGGTCAGATCCTGGACCGTGACCATACCTTCGAGCTTGCCGTTTTCATCTGTGACACCGATGTAGGCGTGCTCGCTTTCTTCCATGATATGCAGAGCTTCGTAGATCGTAGTATTCGGCGAAATGTGGATCGGATCATCCAACTCGATATCTGCCAGTGTGATCCGCGCATCTTTCAGATGATACGGCGGAACGAAATCGAAACGTTTCAATAAATAGGCTGATTCGGCATTCAGTTCGCCCAAGCGGCAGGCAACGCAGTCGCTGCCGGTCTGCTGTTTCAAATAGGAATAACTGATCGCAGCGGCGATGGAATCCGTGTCCGGATGCCGGTGTCCGGTTACATATATTGTCTTATTCATATATTCATCCTTTTCTTCTATTTAATCATTATACAAAAAAATTTCTCTTTTGTTCTTTATTTTTCCTATAAACATGTTATAATTTTCACAAGTGAGTGGAGATCACTGAAGGAGACTAGAAAAAAATGGCAAAAAAAGTAGTTTTGGCGGGCGCTTGCCGTACCGCTATCGGTAAAATGGGCGGAGAACTGAGTACCGTTCCAGCTGCCGAATTAGGATCGATCGTTATCAAAGAAGCATTGAACCGCGCCGGCGTTCCTGCCGACAAGGTCAGCGAAGTATTGATGGGCTGCGTTATCCAGGCCGGTCAGGGCCAGAACGTCGCACGTCAGGCTTCCATCAAAGCTGGTTTGCCGGTTGAAGTTCCGGCTGTTACCATCAACGTTGTCTGCGGTTCTGGTTTGAACTGCGTCAACATGGCTGCCGACATGATCATTGCCGGTGATGCCGATATCGTTGTCGCCGGCGGTACCGAAAATATGTCGATGGCACCGTATGCTGCGATGAACGCACGTTTCGGTTATCGGATGAACAACGGTGTATTCGTTGATACCATGATCAAAGATGCATTGTGGGATGCGTTCAACGATTATCACATGATCCGTACAGCTGATAATGTAGCGAAAAAATGGGGCCTGACGCGTGAAGAACTGGATGAGTTCTCTGTAAAATCTCAGGCAAAAGCAGCGGCTGCCATGGAAGCAGGAAAATTTAAAGACGAAATCGTTCCGGTCACTGTTAAGAAACGGAAATCAACAGAAGTTGTCGATACGGATGAAGGTCCGCGTCCAGGCACAAATATGGAAGGTTTGGCACGTCTGCGTACGATCAATGCGGATGGTGTTACAACGGCCGGCAATGCTTCCGGTATCAACGACGGCGCTGCAGCAGTTGTCGTCATGAGCGAAGAAAAAGCCAAAGAATTAGGCGTTAAGCCGATGGCAACCTGGATCTCCGGTGCTTTGGCCGGTGTAGATCCAGCCATCATGGGTGTCGGTCCGGTTGCTGCAACGCGCAAAGTCATGGCAAAAACAGGATTCACGATTGATGATTTCGATCTGTATGAAGCCAACGAAGCATTTGCCGCTCAGTCGGTCGCTGTTCGTAAAGAACTGGGCTTCGATGAAAGCAAGCTGAACGTCAACGGCGGTGCCATCGCTCTGGGTCACCCGGTTGGTGCCAGCGGCTGCCGTATCCTGGTAACCTTGCTGCATGAAATGCAGAAGCGTGATTCCAAACGTGGTTTGGCTACGCTGTGCATCGGCGGCGGTATGGGATGCGCTACGATCGTTGAAAAATACGAAGGATAAACAAATGAAAACGGACGTTTCAACGTCCGTTTTTTTATATCAATTCGGATAATCTTGAGCGGCCAAGCCAATGGCGGTCAGCGATACCAAAGTTTTCGGCGATCGTCTGCCCGATATCCGCAAAGGATCTTCCGTCCGGCAGCACGCCGGATTTTTTCATATCCGGACTATACATCAGACACGGCACCAGTTCCCGTGTATGGTCGGTCCCGCTGTAGGTCGGGTCGTTGCCATGATCCGCACAAACAATCAGCAGATCATCGTTTCGCATGCCTTCGATAAATTGCTTCAGCTTTTTGTCAAATGTCTCCAGCTCATTTTTATAGCCTGCCGGATTTCTGCGATGTCCCCATTTGGCATCGAAATCCACCAGGTTGGTAAAGCACAGCCCAGTAAAATCTATATCCAAAAACGATGTGGTCTGTTCCATTCCATGGACACTGCTTTCCGAATGCAGCGTCTGAGTCAGACCTCTGCCGGAAAAAATATCATGGATCTTGCCGATGCCGATCACATCATAATGATCCTCTTTCAAAGCATCCAGCACGGTATCCTGCGGCGGCTGCAGTGCATAATCCCGGCGATTGGCCGTACGTACGAATTCTCCTCTTTTCTTGCCGACATACGGCCGAGCGATCACGCGGCCGACGCGCCATTCCGGCTTCATCGTGATCTGCCGTGCGATTTCGCAGCACCGATACAATTCATCCAATCCAAAGGTATCTTCATTGCCGCAAATCTGCAGCACACTGTCCGCCGAAGTGTAGACGATCATGTGACCAGTCGCAATCTCTTCTTCCCCGAGTTCATCGAGGATAGCCGTTCCGCTGGCCGCCTTATTACCGATGACCTTACGGCCAGTTTGTTTTTCCAATTCATGGATCAGTTCCGGCGGGAAACCATGTTCCGTAAATGTGATCGGTGCCTGCGTCGTCAGCAGGCCCATGATCTCCCAATGACCGGTCAATGTATCTTTGGCGTTGCTTGCTTCCTGCAGACGGCAGGCGTATCCCATGGTCTGTGTGCGGTCCACATGATCCAATTGTCCCAGTCCCAGCGCATAGAGCGTCGGCACATCCAGCCCCTGCTGGCTTTGATAAATGTGCAGGAACGTGTTGGCGCCTGCATCTTTGAACCGTTCTGCTTCTGGGTCCTGTCCGATCCCGAATGAATCCACGACGATCGTAAAAATACGGCGGTATCTCATGCGGGGACCTTCTCTCGTAATATCTTCGTGGCGATCTCCCAGTTGGCGTGATTCTGCTCTTCGGTGCAGCCTTGATACGCGCCGAGGTACGGCGTAAAGCCCAGCCTTGAATATAATGCGACGGCACCGTAACTATTGGTCTGTGTCACCACATATAGCGGATATTTGCCTGGTGCTTCATCGTATCTGACCGATAACTTACAGATCATCGCCTGCGCGATTCCTTTGTGCTGGTGATCTTCCCGCACGGCAACATCATGCAGACGCAGACGTTCCGGTCCAAAATGTGTTCCCGGCCAAAGTCCGGCCGATCCCACGAGATTTCCCTGCGTATCGGCTACGAATAGAAACCGCTCGATCGACGGCACAAAAGTCTGCCAGGCGGCCCAGGCATCGGCTGGATCTTTAAATAGGCCGACGCTGCACTGCAGATCGATCCATGCTTTTTCCAGCGTTGGATCATAGGACTGATAATGATAACCTTCCGGCAGCTGCCGTTCGGTCAAATGCCGGCGCGGGATGATCATGATCAACGGCCGATATTCCACACTTGGATCAAGTCTAGTCATGTTCTGCCTCCTTTAATACGCCGGCTGCGGCACTTTCGACCGCTGTATAGACCGAAGCCGTATATCCTGTTTCAGACCAGGAAGTCGAAAGCACGGTTTCTGTTCCCGTCGGAAGCTTTCGTTCCGTCGGCGGCAGGATCAGCACGCCGGCCTTGACTAACTTCTGCACGTCGCCGTTCTGCAGCGCCTGTCGATAGACCGCACGGGAAACCGGCGTGATAAAACATTTCACCTGCGGATGGACCGATCGTCCGGCAAATGCTTCAGCCGCAGTACGAAAGTCTTCCTCGTCCGCCAAACCAATAGATCCGATCTGGACACGATCGATCGGTGTATTCATTTCTTTTTCAAATTCGGTCCGAACACCGTTTTTATACAGTACAGGTTCGATCGCATCAACTGCGGTCATTCGCCCGCGGCTATGTCCATCCGTAAAAAAACACGAATGTATTTTATATTCGCTCAGCCGGTAGGCCAATTCCCTGCGCTGATCCGCATTGAGCGCATCGGCGCCGTCTCCAAAAATTTCCACGCTTTGATTTTCTGTTAAATGCGATGCGATCGCCTCGGCTGCATCCCATGGGCCGATTTGTTTGGGAAGCGGTTCAGGCAGTTCTACGCCGATCGTCTGCGGCAGCCGGATCCACAGCTCGCCGGCTGTCAGGACATAGGCCATTTCCCGCGGCGTCACCGGCATCACAAACGCACCTGGCACATCGTACATCGGTGCATGCGCGTCACACATCACCGCGACCATGCCCGGCTTGATCTGCAGATGGGGATCTAACGGCCCTTGATAGATATGCGAAATATGATAAGGGCGCAGAGCATCCAAATTTGCCGCTTCCCATGGGTCGTCATAGACTAGTACACGATCGGCATCAAATAAATACTTGCAGTTCATCGCTTTTAAGAATGGTTCGATCTGCGAAAAATCACGGCCGCAGAAAATACACAATGACGGCTGGATCATCGTGAAACTGCCGACCCGCACCGGCTTTCCCGTATGACTGCGGAACAACGATCCGCCAACGTTCTCACGCATGACCATCGCCTGCCTTTCGGGCATGACCGATCAGACCGCCGTCTGCGATCAAAGCGCACATCCAATCCGGCCATTTCGGCAATGAATAGGTCCGGTCATTGACTTTGATCTTATCATTGATTTCCAGCTCTGCATTCTGTCCATCCTGAAACGTTACGGCCTGACGCAGTTCAATCGGAAAGATCCCCAGATCAACACAATTTCGGAAAGCTCCGGCACTGAATCCGGCGGCCAGAATATAGCGAACGCCTTGATCATACAGCCAGGTCAGATCTTCTTCTTTTTCGATCCCAAAGTGATCCGTCGTTAAGATGGCATGCGGCCGAATGGCGGCCGGCAGAATATTGTTCTGCATGATTTGGATGATTCCTGATTTCATTCTTTCTCTCCTATACAACCTCGCAAAGCACAGAATATCGCAATCTGCGTAGATGCCAAGATCACATTGCGGCGATCCTGAATATCATTGGATACGATACACCGCATCGTGTCCTGATGCGGAATTTGTTCAAAATCATAACATGGCGGCAGGATCGTCGCACCGGCTTGTTCCAGAACAGCCAGATAGCCAGCCTGTGCTGCTTGCTCATAAATCGTCTGACTGGCCGGTGCCACATACAGCTGCGTATGCAGCGATACTTTCAGGCCGCGCATGTTCTTGGCAGCCAGCTCAAGATCCGTCAGCGTGCCGCCGTATGTTCCGCCGATGTAGACAAGATCGACATC
The DNA here is from genome assembly GCF_014202755.1 of Catenisphaera adipataccumulans. GTDB lineage: Bacteria > Bacillota_I > Bacilli_A > Erysipelotrichales > Erysipelotrichaceae > Catenisphaera > Catenisphaera adipataccumulans. The sequence goes on along the minus strand of NZ_JACHHK010000005.1, from coordinate 97,385 downwards.
CTGCTTTTTCATCGCATACACTTCTTTTAATGACGGCGTCACAGCCATTGAAATCGTATCCGATACATCGTAGCCCAATTCTTTCTTAACGACCTTATCCTTGGTGATGACGGCACTCAGCGCAATATGCGAAAGCATGCCGCACAATTCCATTTTATCTTCTTCTGTCAGTACGGAAAGGCTCTTGCCGCGCAGAAACAAAATAGAATGTGAAAAATCCAGATCCCCCATTTTCGCTATGATGCACAAGGCCAGATCTTTAGCGCTGACAAATTCCGGCAGTTCGTTCACAAAGTGGATCTCCTGGATCTGCGCATCCGGAAATTCGATCGTTCCAGATGCGGCCGACTGGCGGAATTGTTCCGGGCTGACGGTCAGCCCCATACAGCCAAAACCGCCGATCTGACCGATTTCCGGATCACAGCTGATGACCACAGATCCGGAAGAAAGCTTTTGTTCCCGCAGGATATGAGCCGTCTTGCCCTGGCCGTATGTATAGTGTTCAGTTGGTACTTTTTTCAGTCGTTCCTGTATCGTTTGTATCGTTTCGTCCGATGCCGGTACATGTTGGTCGATGATGATATGAAGCGGAAAAACCGCCGTCGTATCGATCAGGGAAGCGCATGCTTCGGTATCGTTCAGAATACCGGCATCAACGGTAAAAGTTAATTCGTTCATTTTATTCGCTCCTTGGTTTCATGATAACGTGATTTAGTTCTAAACGCAAAAAAATGCCGTTTCTGTAACATAATCGATGGTGTTCAGCACTGCCTAAATAATAAGCATGCTTAATGAAAAAATACCGTGGATTTTTCTGTGAGATTTGTTTATATTAATAAGACAGAAAGAAGAGATAAAAATGAAATTTTCCGATATTGATTTTAATGCCCTGTCTGAAATGATGAACAATATGAGCGACGAAGAAAAAGAGTCACTGAACCAAATGGCAGATTCTATGATGCAGGACTATCAGAATAAACAAAATGCTGAAACGGAGCCCGAAGAAGAAACCGATTTTTATGATTTTCTGCAGATCGATGAAACAGAGTACGCCGATCTGCCCGGAAACATTCTGGATGAAATCGAAGCAGCCGTTGATTTTGAGACCTTTTATGAAGAGACAACCGATCTGGATTTTTCTGCCTCCGTCCTGTTTTATGCCAAAGCTGTCCTGAACCTTCTGCGCACCTATCAATATGATGCGCTCGCTATTTCAGCCCCGGTGCAGACCACCACGCTGCTGACCTATCTGAATGCGCTGACGGACGAGAAGATCCATGCCTTGGCAGATGCCGGAACAGCTGCGCCGCAGGATCTGGCGGCGGAAGTGAATTTACTGCGGCAATTGTATATTTTGCTCAACCGGGCGGAGCATGATTCGGTATCCTATGAGGAGCTGCAGGCGATCAAAGAAGAACTTTTTGCGAAAAAAGGACTTCTGAATCTTGTAAATGTAATCCAAAAGGAGTAGTTTTCTGAAAATAAATAATTCATTTTCATTATCTTTCAGAAAATATTTGACATTGTTTCATCCGCGCCCTATAATGAGGCCATAAACATTCAAGCAAAGGTGCTTTCATTGAGATGAAAGCGCCTTTTTTGATGTTTCATCTGAAAGGAAGGGAAATATGTATGCAAGCTGAGATTTTATCTCAAGTCTTCGGGATCTGGTATTTGATCGGTGCCGCATTGGTCTTCTTTATGCAAGCCGGATTTGCCATGGTCGAAGCTGGATTTACCCGTGCAAAAAACACTGGTAATATCTTAATGAAAAACCTGATGGATTTCTGTTTGGGAACAGTCGCTTTCTTGATCGTCGGCTATAGTTTCTTAATGGGCCAGGATGTCGGCGGATTGATTGGATGGGGCGAAAACCCATTGTTCAACTTTGCCGGAACCGATTGGTCATCCTTTGTATTCAACTTGGTCTTCTGTGCTACCGCTGCAACGATTGTCTCCGGTGCGATGGCCGAGCGTACAAAATTCTTATCTTACTGTATTTACAGTTTTGTGATCAGTTTGGTTGTTTATCCGATCGAGGCCCACTGGGTCTGGGGCGGCGGCTTCCTGTCGCAGATGGGATTTCATGACTTTGCCGGATCGGCCTGCATCCACTACGTCGGCGGCTTGACCGCATTGATCGGTGCATGGATGGAAGGTCCGCGGATCGGCAAATTCAATAAAGATGGATCTCCAAATGGTATTCCAGGACATAACTTGACAGCTGGTGCCTTAGGCTGTTTCATCTTATGGTTCGGTTGGTACGGATTCAACGGTGCCGCAGCAGTGAACAGCACACAGTTATCGACGATCTTCGGAACAACGACCGTTGCCCCGGCAGTCGCAACTGTTACGGTCATGATCATTACTTGGATCAAATATGGTAAACCAGATGTTGGTATGTGCCTGAATGGTTCGCTGGCTGGTTTGGTTGCGATCACCGCTGGCTGTGATGCGGTCGATATGCTTGGTGCCTTTATTATCGGTATCTTAGCTGGCTTCACAGTCGTATTTGGTGTATGGCTGCTGGATTACAAGCTGAAAGTCGACGATCCAGTCGGTGCGGTTGCCGTTCATATGTGCAATGGTATCCTGGGTACGCTCTGTGTTGGATTGTTTGCCTGCGGAACCGATACGATGCCGCAAGCGCAAGGTCTGTTCTACGGCGGCGGTGCACACTTGTTAGGTGTCCAGATCATTGGTCTGCTTTGCATCGGTGCATGGACTGCAGTAACAATGTTTATCTCATTTAAATTGATCGATAAAACCGTTGGATTACGTGTTGATCCAGAAGCTGAACTGGTTGGTTTGGATCGTACCGAACATGGTTTGGAATCGGCTTACGCAGGATTCGCATTCAACGAATCGTATACTGGTGCCGATACGGGCGTCATGGTCGACACGGCTCCGGAAGTTTCAATGGAAAAAGCCGTTCCGACAAAGGACGAAAGCACGCATACAGGTATTTCCAAAGTTGTTATTATTACGAAGCCTGAAAAGCTCGATGCTTTAAAGGCTGCCATGGACCGCATTGGCATCATGGGTATGACGGTTACACAAGTCATGGGCTGCGGTGTCCAGAAAGGACAGACAACCTACTATCGTGGTGCTAAGGTCATGATGAACTTATTACCTAAGTTAAAAGCAGAGATCGTTGTCCACGATGTACCAGTTGAACTGGTTGTGAACACGGCTCGTAAGGCTTTATATACCGGACATATGGGCGATGGTAAAGTCTTCGTTTACGATGTACAGAATGTCGTTCGTATTTCTTCCGGTGACCAAGGAAGTGATGCTTTGAAATATAATGAAGCAAAATAATTGTTCATAAAAAACTCCATATTCAGTTATCTTAATGATTCCTCGTGAAAAGGCGCCCTGAACAAGGACGCCTTTTCTTATGGATCGCAGTTTTGACACGGACGGTAGCCTTGCGCAATGGCATCCGCCCGTGTACCGTTATAATATTCTTTATTCTTTTCCGACATCAACGAAACGCTCCGGCATTCCGGGCGATGAAAGACGCCGGTATTTTTATTTAAAATATACGCATAGGTCTTATCCTGGTCCGCATCCGGTGCAGCAGCTGTTTCCTGTGCTTGTGCCTGGCTGTCGCCCGTCGCATAATCGATATCGATGCCTGGCTGCACATTGTAGCAATAGACATCAAACTGCAGACCGGAACCATGGTCTTCTACGGACTGGGCCTCCATTTCCACGCCGCTGGCGACCAGGTTGTCACCAATAAAGATCGGGGTCACCCGATAGGCCACATGCTGCTCCGTGGCTTCCACAAAGTCAGCGATCTGGTTTTCAAACGGCAGCATTCCATCGACATTCATATAACGTGTGCCGGTGATCAAATTGCGGGCATTGGCATTCTCGCCGCACAGCTGGTAGCCGATCAAATGACAGCGGTTGTACAAATATTTCCCATCAATATTGTCATACTTGACCAGGTGCCAGCCGGATGGCTTGATCATACCGATGCTTTTGCGCTTGGCTGTGGGCATTAAGTCCAGTCCAATATCGGCTAAAGCGGCCTGGCAGCGTCCTTCTTCATCCAGCGGTTTAAATTTTTTATAGGACGACTTTTTCAGTTCACTTTTTTTAAAAGAAGGAACATTATTATCCACTTCAACGGAAGCACTGCCGGTATAGGCCGGAATACCTTCGGGCTGTTCATTATACGCATAAATCGGCTGCCTGAGGCAGCCGAATATACAAACAACAGCAAATAGAACAGCGCCGAATTGTTTAAACCGCAATCGGTGCAGTTGCCGGATCAATTCCTTTTTCTTCCTTCACCGCTAGATAAAATTCTGTATAAGTTGAATCCATATACGGGTTCGCATAGAAAATTCCGACTATGCCGCCGGTAATGAGTTCCAGCAAAAGCCAGCCAATAAAGCTCAGATCCAGCATGAACAGGCGTCCTTTATTGTCTTTCATCATGTCCTCCGACATTTTCAAGGCATCATGTGCATAGATATGCGGATTTTCAGCTAAAATGTACGGCACCATCCGGTATGCATACATTTTGATCAGGCCTGGTACGACCAGCAGCAGGCACCACAGGAATGTAAAGATCGTTCGCAGCAGCATCGTCCAGACGATGTTCCAATAGTCGGTCTTGAATGCCATCACGATCAAATTGACCCGCGCATTCTTTTCCCGGTTTTCCAAATAGAACTTCTTGCCGCCGACCAACAGCGGTCTTAACAATAAAACTCCAGCAATAAACGCTACAGCCGTCGGGATCTGCAGGATCTGAATGTCCTCTGTAATGTCGGTCCCGTTTAAACTGTAGCTGGCATTGTCTGTAAACAGATAAATCGTATCCGTCAGCAGTACAACCAGACTGGCCAATACCGCCGGCCAGTAATTTCGTTTGAAATTTGCCTTCGCTTTGGATTTCATTTCTTCGCGAGTATGCATAATTTCCCTCCTTAAACGCATTTCTTAATTAAATTATATCGAAACTCGATTTCAAATACAATTCATTTAACAAATACTTAACTTTTTAAATATTGATGTACAATTCTATTTACTTGCGGTACATAACCATACCCAAACAAATGAACATGATTGAGCAGATGATATAAATTATACAAATTCCGGCGTTTTTCATACCCTTCCTGCATGAGCCCGTATTTTCGGTAGGCCCGATAAAACTCGCTTGGAAACCCGCCGAACAGCTCTGTCATCGCAATATCCGCCTCGGCATGACCGACATATGTCGCCGGATCGATCAGCCAGGCCTTGCCGTCCGGTCCGGTCATGAAATTGCCGGCCCAAAGATCACCATGCAGCAGCGAAGGTTTGATTGGCTCTACGAGAAATTCTGACACCCGGCCGGCCAGTTCATACAACTGGCGCAGTTCTTTTTCGTCAAAATAATCCTTTGTCCGTTCGATCATCGGCAGCAGACGCTGTGAGCGGAAAAATTCGATCCATGAATCACAAGGCTGATTGACCTGCGGTGTTGAACCAATAAAATTATCCGTTGGAAAACCAAACCCGGTAATCAATGCTTCCGTCGGCGCCTTGTGCATATCGGCCAGTTCACGGGCAAATACATCCCAAAAACCCGGGATCCGCCTTGCGCCGTCCAGACATTCCATCAACAAAAAAGCATGAATGCCGTCCGTTCCATATCCGAATAGTTTCGGGATCTGGATCGTATGGGTCTGCCGCATGGCTTCCAGCCCGCGGATCTCCGTTTCAAAAAACGGCAGGCAGGACTTCCGGTTTTGTTTCATAAATAAGGATGTACCGTCTTCAAAATGCAGAACATACGCTTCATTGATATCGCCGCCGCCGACCCGGCTTTGTGAAGACAGCGGCGAGGCCGGATGAACAGCCTGAAGCGCGGCTGCCAATGAATCATATCTCTCGGCCATTTCTTCTCACTCCCCTGCGATTGCGGAATAGTTTTCGTTTTAAGTTAAACAACCCGTAGTAAAATATATCTTCAAAATAGTAATTGATGAATGCCCCGACCAACATCAGATAAATACACCAATAGATCCACATCATTCCAATGATCGTCACGGCCAGACTGCCGTAATAAGCGCTGTAGGTCGTGGCATCCACGAACAAGGAAAAAAACGCGGTCAAAATGATCCACGCGATCATCGTAAAGACCGCACCTGGTACCTGAAGCAAGTAATCATGCCGTTCATTGGGAACCAGCTTATAGATCAGCGTAACGATCAGAATACCGGCGATCATGATGATCAGGTAACGGAATTGATAAGCGATCATGAAACCAAAGCGCAGCTTGGATAAGTTCTCAGACATCAGGTCGATGATCAGATTACCAAAGACCATCAGCACGAACATGGCTATAAACAACAAGATCAGCAGGAACGTATACAGCGTGGCCAGAAAGCGCAAGTAAAAATAGTTCTTTGTCTCTTTGATGCCGTAGATCATATTCAAACCATAAATCAGCGCCAGCATGCTGCGTGAACAGGACCAGATCAGAACAACGACCGTAGCCGGCAGCAAGGTGTTGGACGAGATCTGAAAGGCTTCGTTGATGATTCGTTCGACCAGCTCATTCGATTCCAGCGGCGGAATATATGACAGCAGATCCATGATCAGCGACTTGGTCAGTCCTGCTGCGGTAAAAGCACTGGAAAATAAGATCAGCAGCGGTACGATCGACAGCAGCAGAAAGAACGCAGTACTAGAGGCATACGTTCCAATGGAACGCTGATTGAATTTTTCGATGATATCTTTGATCACATAGCGCCAGACACTCATAATTCTCTCCTGCTTTCTTACAGTATACCAAAGTTTGAAACGACTGTGATATAATCAAAAATGAATATTGTGAGGAGAGGCCTATGAAAATAAAACTGAGATCTTTGGCTGTGTGGACGATCTGTCTGTTCATGGCACTCGGAACAGCCGGCTGTTCGAAGAAAACAGCTCTTTCGCCGTCTGAATTCCGCAAAGCCATGGAAAAGGAAGATTACAGCATTACCGATAAAACCGAAGAAACAACGACACAAGCCCATGCGATCAGTGTTTTGGTGGCAGCGAATTCAAATAAAGATTACCAAATCGAATATTATCAATTTGAATCTTCCGATGCCTGCATCGATGTCTACGATCGTATGGTCTCCAAAATCGAGGATCAGTATCCGTCCGGCAAAAACAAGAAAAAGAATTCGGTCAGCGCCCAGAATTCGGCCCATTTTTCCTTGACTGTTAATAATTTGTACATGTATGTGTCCCGCATTGACGATACATTGATCTACTGCGGCACATATAAGAAAAATAAAAATAAAGCCATGAAAACAATCGAAAATCTCGGTTATTAAAAAAACCGGTCAATGACCGGTTAATAACCATTGGATACCTTTGACCAGCCGCCCGTCGGGATCTTGAAAATGATTGCCCGGATTCAGTTCAAAGGTCGTATGGATCTTTTGTTTCTTAAATTCTTCATAAATTGCCTGCGTGCAGTCCTGTACCGTTTTCATATATGGATTGCGCGTTTTCTTTTCGGTATCGCCCAAAGAAAAGTACACCGCTTCCGGCTCTCCTTTCCGGTCATGCGTCTGCACATATTCTTGAAATCCCGGATACCACAAGGACCCGGAGACCGAAGCGATCCGGTCAAATACATCGACCCGGTATAAGGAATAGACCGCAAACAGTCCAGCCAGCGAATAACCTGCCAGACCGCGCCAGCACGCATGTCCGGGAACGTATTGTTCCGCTGCCTGCATGACTTGATCGAACAGAAACCGAATGTACGCATCGGCACCGCCGGTATACGGAGCATCGTTTTTCATGACCGGAGGAATTTCCCACGGTGACATGTCCCGGTTCCAGTCGTCGGAACAGATCACGATCAATGAACAAGGCAGATCGCCGTCTTTCTTCAGACGCTCATACACTCCTTGTCCGTCCCCCTGAAATTCATTTAAATAAATGACAGGCCGGTCTGCTTGTGCACATGGATAAATGGTCACCGACTGTCCGTTGATCATCAATTTATTTTTTTCTGCCATTGCGATCACCCCATCCTTTCATTCCATCATACCGAATCCCGACCGAAAGTCAACGCAGACTCTCCGTGATTTCCCGGAAATGATCAAACGAATCTTTTTTGATCCGCCGGAACGAACCCGAACCGTCATCCGCTTCATCGACATAAATAATGCCGTAGCGCTTGCTCATCTGTCCGGTGCTCAAAGAGATCAAATCGATCAAGCCCCAGAAAAGAAATCCAAACACATCGACCCCGTCCGCAGCGGCTTCACGCACAGCTGCCAGATGTTCGTCCATAGCGCGCATGCGGCCCGCATCATGGATCGTACCATTCTCGACTTTATCAGGCAGACCGACACCGCACTCGGCAACCAAGATCGGAATTTGGTAGTGCTGATAGATTTCATTCAAATAATAGCGCAGACCGATCGGATCGCTTTGCCAGCCCCAGTCCGAGGCTTGAATATACGGATTGGCAACGCCTTGGGCCATATTGCCGATGGCTTTGGCATGCCCTTGTTCAGTAGTCACACAAGAACTCATATAATAAGAGCAGCTGAAAAAGTCCGCTGTGCCGTTCTGCAGGATCACATCATCGTATGGATCCGTTTGAATGGTGATGTCTTGTTCTTGAAACATGCGCTTGGCAAAAGATGGATACGCGCCGCGGCAAAGCACATCACCGCAGAAATAGTTCGAACGCATCATCATCTGCTGCGTTTTCATCACATCTGCCGGCGCACAAGTCAGCGGATACATGACTGAGGCCGCCACCATGCATCCGACCCGATTCTCCGGATCGATGGTATGGGCAAGCATGACCGCCTGCGCCGAGGCCAGAAACTGGTGATGCAACGCCTGGAAACGACGGGATAAAGACGCGGAGGGCGCAAATGCCGGCTGATCTTTCTTTGGCAGCAGACCGCCGGAAAGGATGTCGCCGGTGCCGTTTTCAAGAATGTTGATCTCACTGAAAGGCAGCCAATAATGTACTTTGCCTTTCCATTCATGCATCAAAACAGAACAGTAATTTAAATAACGATCGATCATCTCCCGGTTGGCCCAGCCGCCCTTTTCGGCCAGGACATACGGCACGTCACAATGGCTGATCGTCACCAGCGGTTCGATCTGATGTCGGAGCAATTCATCGATGATCGCCGTGTAATGGTCCAGACCCGCTTGATTGAGCGTCCTGCCGTCCGGAAAGATCCGTGCCCAGGTGATGCTGAAGCGGAACATATTGATGCCGGCGTCTGCAAGCAAGTCGATATCCGAACGGAAATGATGATAAAAATCGATCCCATGATGGGAAGGATAATGCAGGCCCGGCGCCAGTGCGCGTGTAAACAGACGCGGACGATCTTTCGTTCCGTCTGTGACATGATCGGCAACGGAATCCCCGCCGCCTTCGATGCGATAGGCGCCTTCACATTGATTTGCGGCGGATGCCCCGCCTAAATAGAATTTCTTTAACATAATTTCATTATACAAAAAAAACCTTTGTGAATACAAAGGTTAACGTCAGGTGGTGGTCTCAGTCGGAATTGAACCAACGACACAGGGATTTTCAGTCCCTTGCTCTACCAACTGAGCTATGAGACCACTTGGTTGCGGGAGAAGGATTTGAACCAACGACCTCCGGGTTATGAGCCCGACGAGCTACCAGACTGCTCTATCCCGCGATGTGAATATAAATTTTATAAATGGCGGAGAAGCTGGGATTCGAACCCAGGCGCCGCGCGAACGACCTACCGGTTTTCAAGACCGGACCCTTCAACCACTTGGGTACTTCTCCAAGTAAGGAAGTTTATATATATTGGTGGACCCTGTAGGACTCGAACCTACGACCCGCCGGTTATGAGCCGGATGCTCTGACCAACTGAGCTAAGGGTCCAAAACCAGTTGGTGGCTGGAGTGAGACTCGAACTCACGACCTTCCGGGTATGAACCGGATGCTCTAGCCAACTAAGCTATCCAGCCGTAGATGGTCGGGACGGCAGGATTTGAACCTGTGACCCCCTGATCCCAAATCAGGTGCACTACCAAGCTGTGCTACGTCCCGCTTATTTTCAAAAAAAATAAATGGCGCGCCCAGTAGGAGTCGAACCCGCAACCTTTTGATCCGTAGTCAAACGCTCTATCCAATTGAGCTATGGGCGCATTTCACATTCAGTGCTTTTTAAATATAGCACAGTCACAAAACAAATGCAAACATTTTAAGTAATATTTCTGCACTTTTTTCAAAACCAATTTTTCGCTTTTCGATATGATTTGAGAATTATTTTCGATCGATTAAACATAAAAAAAGCGCTATGCGCGCTGAAAATTCTGTAAAAATTTTTTTGTGCGTTCCTGCTTGGGATGATCAAATACCTCATGCGCACTTCCCTGTTCGATGATTTGTCCGTCTTCTAAAAAGATAACGGCATCCGCAGCATCCCGGGCAAAGGACATCTCATGCGTGACGATAATTTTTATCATCGTTTCTGACCGGATCGAACGGATCACATCAAGGACTCCATTGACCAATTCCGGATCCAGTGCACTGGTCGGTTCATCAAACAAGATCACTTCCGGCTGCAGGGCCAGAGCGCGGGCAATGGCGACCCGCTGCTGCTGACCGCCGGATAATTGGCTGGGATAAGCATCTGCCTTATCGGCAAGCCCTACTTGTTTTAACAGACGTAAGGCAATTTCACGGCCTTTTTCTTTATCGCATTTTTTACGCACACGCAGAGGTAAAATGATGTTATTGATCACAGATTGATTCGCAAAAAGATTGAATCCCTGAAATACCATGGCCGTTGCCCGCCGAAATTCCAACATTTCTTCTTTGGTAATATGGGAAGAGTCATAACGATGGGCGCCGATCTGCACGATACCGCCGTCTGGTTTTTCCAAGAGATTCAGGCAGCGCAGCAAAGTGCTTTTGCCCGAGCCGGAAGGACCGATGATCGCCAGCGTCTGGCCGTCTTCCACCTGCAGATCGATGCCTTTTAAGATCCTATGTGACCCAAAAGATTTCGTAATTTGCTTCAGCTGGATCATACTGCACCTTCTTTCAAGTTCCAACGTGCCTCGATGTATTTTTGTACTCGTGTTAATACTGTACAGAAAATCAAATAGATAAATGCCACCTCGATATATAACCACAAAGGCTCATAGGTCCGCGCCACGATATTCTGGGTAACTTGGAACATCTCAGCGACGGTAATATTCGCTGCTAATGATGTGTCTTTTACCAGACCAATAAAAGTATTAAACAAAGCCGGGATACTATTTTTGATCGCCTGCGGCAAAACAATATGGTACATTGTCTGCGCATATGTGAAGCCGCAGGCATAGGCCGCTTCCTTCTGCCCCGTATCAACCGCTAAAATAGAACCTCGGATCGTCTCGGAAGCATAGGCACCGACATTTAAGGAAAATGTCAGGATCGCGGAAGGAATCGCCTCCAACATAATGCCGATGTTCGGCAGTCCGTAAAACACGATAAACAGCTGCACCAACAGCGGCGTACCGCGGAAGATCCATACATAAAGCTGAAAGATCTGCTTGAAGACTTTCACATTGCCGACCTGGCATAAGGCGGAAAGAATGGCGATCAGCAGCCCCAGGCCAAAAGACACCAACGTTAAAGGAATTGTATACTGCAGGCCTGGCTGCAGGATGGTCCAGAATGATTCTTTCCAAAGCTGCAAAACTTCTGTATTCATTTAGCTGTCCGCCTGGGTGACATCTGAGCCAAAATACTTATTGGAAATTTCCGATAATGTTCCGTCTTCTTGTAAATTTTTGAGGGCTGCATTGATTTTTTTACGCAAAGTTGATGAACCAGATTTACGGATCATCACAGCACTGCGGCTGACATCTGTGCTCAATGCGGCCACTTTTACCTTCGCATCTGGCTGCTGGTTTTTATAATCCAAATAGGTGACGTTATCGTTGATGGTTGCATCCGCCCGGCCTTGTTCGACCAGCTGAATGGCTTCGCTGAAGCCGGATACTTCTTTGATTGTAGCACCATTCTTTTTTGCCATTTTTCCCCAGTTGGATGTCGTTGTCTGTGCGGTCGTCAAACCGTCCAAGTCATCGAAAGAATCAATATCATCATTATCCTCCGAAACGATCAGTGCACCATACGAATAGGTGTAGGGCGTACTGAACGCATATTTCTTCTTGCGCGCGCTGGTGATGGAAATCTGGTCCATGACCACATCATATTTATTTGCATCCAAGCCGGCGATCAAACCATCCCAATCGCTGGTGACAAATTCGACATCCAGGCCGAGCTCATCGCCGATGGCTTTTGCGACTTCGACATCAAATCCCGTTAATTTGTTGTCATCATCATAATAAGCAAACGGCGAATAGGCGCTTTCTGTTCCCACAACGAGTTTTCCTTCTTTTTTTATCGCTGTCCATTGGTTTGTGGTTTTGGCTTGTACGCCGCTGGCTGCCAGCGGCAGAACGAGCACTACCGCAGTGATGACAGCGATCAATCTCCGTAAATTTTTCATTTTCTGCTCTCCTCCAAGGCTTGTGTAATATCTGCCTTTAAATCTTCTATATCCTCCACGCCGACCGCAAAACGAATCAAACGCTGATCAATACCGATCTCTTTCTGCAGGGCCGGATCATATGATTCATGCGTCATCGTTGCCGGCCGGCAGACCAGCGATTCCACACCGCCCAGGCTGACCGCAAGATCAAAAATCTGCAGATGGTCCAAGAATGAATCCAAATCATATTTTTCGGATAAAAGGATCGAAAAGACGGCGCCATATCCAGAGGCTTGTTTTGTCTGCAGTTCATGTTGGGGATGGCTTGCCAGGCCAGGATAATGGATCGCATCGACGGCATCGCTTTTTTCTAACATTTTTGCCAGCGCCAACGCATTGTTTTGGGATGCTTCCAGCCGCAGCGGCATCGTTTTGATTCCCCGTGCGATCAAATACGAATCAAACGGGGATAAGATCCCGCCGTAGGTATTCTGTAAAAAGCGAAATTGCTCATTCAATGCGTCATTGTTGGTCAAGACAAAGCCGGCGATCACATCCGAGTGGCCGCCATAATACTTGGTTGCCGAATAAACGACCACATCGGCACCCAGTTCCAGCGGACGCTGAAAATAGGAAGTCATGAACGTATTGTCCACGATCAACAAGGTATCTGTCTGATGGGCCAATTCGGCCAAATGTGCAATGTCATATACTTCAAGCAATGGATTGCTCGGCGTTTCGATAAAGAGCGCCCGTACATCTTTTAGATCTTCTTTGCGCAAAGAGTTAAAATCGCGCACCATATGATAAGCAATGCCATGCCTCTTGAATAAGTTCGAAACATATCGATACGTACCGCCGTACACATTCGAGTTCAGTAAGACAGTATCGCCCTGTTCTAGGATACCGAATGCCAATGTTGTAGCGGCCATGCCGCTGGAGACAGCCACACCGTATTTTGCATGCTCCAGCTCTGCCATCAAGGACTCCACATACGCCCGGGTCGGGTTGTTGCCGCGGGCGTATTCAAATTTTTGCGGCTGTGATAAAGACGGCTGGGCAAATGTCGTAGATAATTCAATGGGGACATTGACCCCTTTGACATCCTGCTGTGCCCGTACTCCGCCGTGTATTGCTAATGTTGCGTATTTCATACAATCCCTCCTAATTCATACTATTTATATAGGATTTATACACTATAATACAGATAAAAGTCAATCTCTTCGTTATAGATAAATTAAAGACCCCTTATAAGATTTTCCCAAACAGCCGATTGATCATAAAAAAACGACTTCTCTAGGAGAAGTCGCTTTACATTTATTTTCCCGAACTGCCCAGCTTGCCTTTCATTCGTTTGGAGGTCATCTGCTGCAGTTCTTCATAGGAGATTTCTTTGCATTCGGGATGCGGCATTTTCAACAGCACTCCCTGGCAGATGGCTTTTTCATACGGATAGAGGATCATGCCTTCCGGCATCTGCGGCATATATTCTTTCTTTACGATGCGTAACGGTACATCATTCACATTTGTCACCGGCGCAATGTATTCACCGCGATATCCGGAATCGATGACACCGGCACGCTGCGCCATGCCTTTGGTTCCCGTGGATCCGCGTTCTTTCAAGATCATCACGTAATCCGCATCAAACGCACTGGCTACGCCTAACGGAACCATTTTCGTTTCATGCGGTTTGATTTCCATATATGGTTCTTCAAAACATGGATACAAATCATAGCCGGCGTCTTCGCGGCGTTTTTGCGGCACAATGGCATCTGGTTTTATTTTTGCCCAATAAAGTGTCTTCATCGCAGCTCCTTTCGATAGATTTCAATTAAATCATTCAGCCGGAAGCGGGCATTGGCAGCCGATGTCGAAGGACAGACAGCCGCGCGTTCTGCCAGTTCCGGAAAATATTTTTTTAACGTATTATAACTCGTTTTCCCGTTGCAGATGATCTTTTTATCTCCTGCCAGTACGGGAATTTCATTCGGTTCTACATTTTTGATCGTCGCATCCGCGCTTTTATAGCGGGTGCAGGAATGACAAATATCCCAAAGGGAGATCTTCGCAGCGGTCAGGATCTGCTTTTTCTGATCATAATCTTCGATCGGCATCTGATAAATCGTTCCCAGCACTTTCCAGAAACGGTTCGTCGGATTGGCATAATATTCCTGCTGCCGCAGACTTTCTTCACTGGGCATCGATCCCAGGATCAAGATGCGGTCCTGATCATGCACGATCGGATCCAGTCCTACGATTCTCTGCATATTCCCACCAAATCGTAATCCCGTGCTTCGGTCACTTCAACCATGACAAATGTGCCTGGTTCAATATCATGATCACTTGTGAAAATGACCTGTCCGTCTACACCGTCCGGCGCATCTGCGCGGCTGCGGCCATGATACGTATTGTGCAGCGCATCTTTTTCTTCCACAAGTACTTCGATCAGACGGCCGATCTTTTCCTGATTTTTTTCATGCGAGATTTCTTTCTGCAGCGCCATCAGCCGATCCAGGCGTTCCTGAGCAATCTCTGCCGGCACTTCCGGCATCATGTCATAGGCCGGTGTATCTTCTTCTTTCGAGAATATGAACGCGCCGAAACGATCCCAGCGGACTTCTTTCACGAAGTCCATCAGTTCTTCAAAGTCGGCTTCGCTTTCACCAGGGAATCCGACGATCATCGTTGTACGCAGCGTTGCGTCCGGGAACATCGAACGGATCTGTTTGATGCGGGCAAGCGCATCGGCTTTGGTGCCGCGCCGGTTCATCGCTTTCAGCAGACGGTCATTGGCATGCTGCATGGGGATGTCAAAATACGGCAGGACGTGGCGGCTGTTTTTCATTGCCTCCAGGACATCATCTACGATTTCATCCGGATACATGTATAGGATGCGGATCCAGTGGAAATCAAGCGCATCGATCCGGCGGATCAGTTCGCCCAATTTATAATCGCCATAGTTGTCTAAACCATATTTCGTCGTATCCTGCGCGATCAATGTCAGTTCTTTGACACCGATCGACTGCAGAAATTCCGCTTCTTTCAGAATATCTTCGATCGGACGGCTTTTCTGCTCCCCGCGGATCAATGGAATGGCACAATACGCACAGTGATTCGAACAACCGTCGCTGATTTTGATGTAGGCCTGCCAAGGATTGCCCGAAAGTACACGTTCGCTTTTTGCCATCAGCGATTGGTCGCCTTCCCCCAGCAGCGGTTTCAGCCGCTGTGCTAAATGGTCGTAATCGCGGATCGGGATCACCGCATCGATTTCCGGAATTTCCTTTTCCAGCTCGTGCTGGTAACGCTGGGCCAGACAACCGCAGACGATCAGACGTTTCAAGTTCTTTTTCTTATACTGCGCCATTTCAAAGATCGTCTTCAGCGATTCTTCTTTTGCCGGCACAATAAAGCCGCAGGTATTGATCAGGATCGCTTCGGCTTGTTTCGGATCGCCGACGATCTCATGGCCTTCGCTTTTTAACATCGCCAGGATCTGTTCCGAATCGACGAGGTTTTTGCAGCATCCCAAAGAAACAAAGCCTACTTTCATTGGTCTTCCTCCTTGCCGGCATGATAGATCATACGGTTTTCCAGCGCAAAGACCCGCGGTCCGATCTCTCCCGGCTTGGTCGCATCCAGGCTCTGTTTCATCATGAACATACGTGAATCTAAATTGTCCAATAAGGTCAGCACTTCCGCTTCCGGGATCATCGGCAGCACCGGCGAACCGAATTCATGCTTGCCATGATGAGACAGGATCATATGCTCCAGAAGCATGACGTTTTCCTGTTCATCTACGTGCAGTTCTTTCGCTGTATCGTGAATGATGTTGTAGACCAGACTGATGTGGCCGATCAAGTTGCCTTTAATCGTATATTCCGGCAGGACAGGATCCGACAATTCGATGGTCTTGCCCACATCGTGCAGCAGGCATCCGGCAATCAGCAGATCCTGGTTCAGCCATGGATAATGGCCGCAGATCTCCAGGGCTTCCTTTGCCATGGTCACGGAATGAAAAGCCAGGCCGCCGACATAGTTATGATGATTCTTGGTTGCGGCCGGATAGGTATAGAACGTTTCCTCATAACGTTCCAATATCGTTGAAGTAATCATGTACAACGTTTCATCATTCATCTGATTCAGCAGATCTGCAACATCCTGATGCAGCTGGACATCGCTTTCCGGAGCCCGGCGGACATAGTCCGTGATCTTTTCATCCGGCAGTTCATGCATTTTATGAACACGCAGCTGAAAGGCATTGCGGTAGAAAATCACATCACCAACGGCTTCCACGACCATACCGACATGCAAAGTCTTGATCTGCTCTTCGGTCAGATTCCAATACTTCGTATCCAGAATGCCGCTGGCATCCTGCAGAGTCATGGATAAATACGGGTTGCCTTTGGCTGTCTTTCCCACATCGCATTTCGTGATCAATGCGTTTATTTTGATTTTTCCTTCCTCATGAATATCTTTAATCATTCGTAGCTTCACTCTCCAATTCTTCTTCGATCTGCGAAGAAGTAAATCCCTTTCTCATACAATATAAACGAATTTTCTGAAGGCGTTTTGACTCGTCCTCATAGCTGGCATACAGGCGTTTTGCTTTTTCGATCGCTTCCTGCAGCGCTTCCTTTTCATCCAGGTCCAATGTTACGCTTTCGCCGGCTTTTTTAGCTATATCATACGTATATCCTTTATTGACCAGCTTTCGGATCAGGCTCTGCCGGCCGTTTCGCTGCGACTGCGCATGGATCGTACGGACCAATGATTTGGCCATATTTCTGGCATTTTCTTCCTCAATATCATCCGGCAGCGTATCAACAGCCAGATCGATGTATTCTTCCGGCACACCTTTTTTCCGCAGGCGCATCCGGATCTTTTTCTTGCTCATGCCGTAAGCCTGCCAGACTTCTGCTTTGTTTTCGGCATACCTGCGGTCATCCAGCAGATTTCGCTCGCTCAACGTCGCCACGATGGCATCAGCCAGATCTTCTTCTAGATTCAGATACATCATACAGTGACGTTTGATTTCATAGCACGTGTAATCCTGGGCTGCGACACGACGCTTTTCGATGCGGAACGCTTTGTAGAATTCCTGCATCGCCAGATAGTTTTCAATGTAATAGCTGTCGAGCATCGTGTTGACGGAGATCTTCATCGCATAGACATCTTCCTCCGGCACCAGGATGTTCATTGGTTCAGCATTGCTTCGTTTGCGACGTACGGTCAGTTGGACAAAATCATCAAGAAAATGCATTTTATCTACAATATAAGCCATGTTATAGTCATCGATGGCTTGTTTATAAACAGCCAGGACCTTATTGGCAAACAGTTCTGTATCGTACGGTTTGGTTTTTTCCAGACATGCCGGGCGCATCGCTTCGCGTTCAGCCTCGCTTTTCGCAAAGAACCGGTCAAATTTTTCCGCCAATTCATGAGCGTCATCAAAATAATAGCCGGTCACATCTTCTTCTACCAGTCCGTCGAGCACTTCGTCACGGCGGCCGAAGACCGGCACTTCGCTGGCCAGTGCTTCCAGATAAGTCATGCCCTGGGTCTCGCTCAATGAAGCAGAGACAAATGCATCAAAGGCAGAATAATAGTAGGCAATATCCTGCTTATCTATGCGGCCGGTAAAGTGTATACGATCTTCTAGTCCATAAGATTTCACCAAATCCTGATAAAATTTCATGTCCGTACCGCCGCCGACAATGACCAATTTGATGGATCGATCCTGCGTATATTTTAACGATTCGATCGGCATTTCAATGCATTTTTCCTTCGCGATCCGGCCGACAAAGACGACCACATGGTCTTCTTCGCGCATGCCGCAGGCAGCACGTGTGGCACGGATACGATCCGCATCCAGGTTTTCCCGTTTAAATTCGCTTAAATCAATACCAGTCGGAACGATATATATGGGTGTGATCACGCCATAGCGCTCCAATGCTTTTTTGGTTTTATTGCTTGGAGCAATGACGGCCTGCGGGCCGTTGCCTGCTTGTCTGGAAAAAAAGCGGATGGCCTTCTTGCCATATTTATCGATCGTCGGTATATGACGCGGATTCACATAGTGCATGTAGTCTTCATACAGTGTATGGTACGTATACACGACAGGGATATGCAGTTTTTTGGCTGTCTGACGCGCAAAAACGCCGATCCCGACTTCCGTGTGTACGTGAATGACATCTAAGTCCATTTTCCGCACGTATTCCTCGCCCGCGATCTGAATGGGGCTGGACATCTTATAACCGTACATTTTTTTCCACTCGATGCCCGGCAGACGCAGAATATGATTTTCTTCATCGTATTCGGCTGCCACCCCTTTATGGTTGGAAATGACAAAAACCGTATGGCCTAGTTTTTCGAGTGCTGCTTTCAGCGTAGCGATGCTGGAAACGACACCATTGATATCCGGTAAATAAGCATCGGAAAACATACCGATCCTCATGATGATTCCTCCTCCATTTGCGGCAGATCTTTCTTGCGGTCATATTTATTTTTGACAAACGCAAAGATGATCGCACCGATCAGCAGTACGACATGGAACGTGGAAAAACGCCACAGGACCATGACTGCACCTGTCAATTTTCCCATCAAACCGCCGAACAGCAGCGAAAAAACAATTTCCGTTCCGCCGCTGGCGCCGGGGATCGGAATAAAACTGTTGGCGATCAGCACAAAGCTGGACAGTGCCATGACATCAACGATTTGATCCGTGCGTATCGGAATATGCAGACTGACCGCGATCACATACGGCAAGGTATACAGCAGGGTCAAACGGACAATGTTGACCAGCGTGCAGAATGCGATGCGTTTCTTATCTTTGGATAACTGCTTCACCTCACTGGTGAACTGCGTCATCTGCAGGGTCCAGGACTGCACGGTTTTTTCCGGATCTTTGATGAATTTGAACCGGCTTAAAAATTTTGCCAGCCAATTGGTAAATTTGATATAAGCTTTCGGAAACAGCGCCACGGTATAAAGTGCCAATATAACCAGCAGATTGATCAGATAACCGAGCAGGATGATATTGAACCAGGCTGACTGCGCACTGTAATACGCGTATTTCAGCAGAAACAGGATCGTTACATAAACCATCATCGTCGTCTGATAAACGATAAAATCGGCCCAAAGCAGGCTGACACTGTCTTTGATCGCGATGCCTTGTTTTTTCATCACATATACTTGACCGAACTGTCCGCCAGTGCTGCTGGGCGTAATTCCCGAGAAAAAGGCGCCGATAAATGCGACCGCAATGCCGCTGCGGATCTTATACCCCGGCACATATTTCCTGCCTAAGATTACATACGCCATTCCCCAAACCACAGTAAAAAGAGCTCCCCAAAGTAAAACTAGAAGCAGACTGGCTGGATTCATTTGTCTGATGGCTCCTATCACTTCTTTGTAGTTGTCCTTCAACGTGTACCACAGCACGACCAAGGTCAGTGCTAAGATCAACAGGACGTTCAGGAGATATTTCTGTTTTTTCATAGATGGTCCTTTTTATTTGTTTTTCTTCTTTTTCTTTTTATTTTTCTTTTTGGCAAGCAAAGCATCTTGCTTTTCTTTGTAGGCACTCAAATAAAATTCACGCCACATCGAAAGTACATGTTCTTTCGAATAGAAGTCACTGATGGCTTTGGATTCATTCTGATATTGTGCATACAGTTCTTTATCCTTATACAGGGACTCAATTTTTTCTTTGAATTCTGTATTGTTATCTCCTTTGAGATAATGATCGAACAGAATATCCTTGTAAAGATCCAAATCACGCAGAACCAGCGGCACGTGTAAGTTCACGGCTTCCAGGATCGTCATCGGGAATAATTCATTGTAGCTTGGCATAAAGAGCACATCGGCAATATTATAGAGATCATTCATCTGTTCCCGCGGCACGATGCCTAAAAAATGGACATTCTTCGGCGGATTTTCCTGTACTCTTTTCAATTCCTCATACCCATCGGTGATCTTACCGAACGAGAAGCCGCCTGCCCAGACAAATTGAATGTCCGGCAGCTGTTCGGCAACTTCCACAAAATCCAGGACACCTTTACGGGTCTGTACCTGGCCGGCATCAAAGACAATAAAATCATTTTCTTTGAAGCCAAAATGTTCGCGCAGCTGTTTTCGTGCCTGCCGGCTTTTCTTATAGAACTCGTCTTTGGATACATAGTTCGGGATATAGTAGATCCGTTCCCGCGGAATGCCGAAATCCACCAAATCATCGATAAAGCTCGGATTTACGACGACCAGACGGTCTGCACTTTTATAGAAACTGACGACATAAGAGCTAAAGACTTTCATCGCATAATTCGGAATATTGATGCTGCCTTCCAGTGTGTCAGGCAGAAAATGGCAATAGGCAATATTGCAGGCTTTTTTATCCTGCATCTTCGCATAGAAAGTAGGATCAACGGTATGGAAATGCTGGATATCCGGTTTCTTGGTCCAGTTATTGATCTCCACATCAAATAGATCGGAAGCGCCTTCCTTGATCAGACGCACTTGTTCTTCGTATGCGCTGCCGACTCCCTGACCGGCCACTTTATCTGCACTGGAATACATGATGATCCGCAGTTTTTTATCTTTCATACTATCTCTTCTTTCTGAAATATTATATCAATATCTTGATATATCGTCTAGAAACGAACGGTTTCAACGAATATAGCTATTATAAACTATTATTATGTTTCTTTTATGGGAGTGCTTTACTTTTGAGCTTTTACTGTTTTATATCATACATATATTTCCATTCAATAAAAATAAAATAAATATTTTTTAAATTGTTCCCATGACATGTAACCTGTATGTGATGAAAGCAATATGGTTGTTCAGGGAAAAATAACATGTTAATGTGTTGATACCGCTGATTTTATTGATTCGTTATCAATAAAAAGCGTTGGAAATGGAGGGACGATCGATGAAGAAATTCTTGAAATTTGTGATGAGCTTTGCACTTGTCATTGGCTTGGCGGCCTGCGGGACCAACAGCTCGACTCATTCAGCGTCAGTCAAAAAGCCAACAGACTTGACTGGTACATGGCAGACTGAAATGGATGACGATGGTTCATATATGGAAGCCGAAATCGAGGACGGCACGATCACGGTTTATTTTGAACAGGAAGAAACAGCCGACCAAGAAGAGACGGAAGCTTTGTACTGGATCGGCACGTATAAGGCACCAAAGAAACATGTCACGACATATTCTTGGACCAGCAAAGGCGATACAGATCAAATGGAAAATGCCCTGCTTGCCTCCCAACAATCAACAAAGAAATTCACCTACAAAAATGGTCAGCTCAAATTTAAACTTTCCGTCTCCGGCGTTACAACAACGAAGAAAATGCATCAAGTTGAGAAAGAAGACGACGAAGACGATGACTACGAAGTAGACGACTAAAAAAGCCCCGGTGCAGCCGCATCGGGGTCTGTTTATGAGTATCATCAAGCAAAATTAATCTATGTCTGCCTCACGCAGAAACTGCATTGCCTCATCCGCTGTCGACATTCTTATGTTCCCATCTGCAGAAACCAGTATGATCAGCGGCAATCCAACAAAATTCATGCCATCTCCCTCAAATTCCGGTTCATAGCATCGGTATCCATTCCATTCACTTAGGAATGATGCAAAATCATATCCATGTTGTTTGGCAAACTGTTTTACTTTTTCTTTTTCTTCTTTTTTTGTCATACTTTCTCCATTGTTCCAATTTATTGTTTAGATTTGAATGATATAGAAGATTTCCACTCATGAATCGTATAGTTCGAGTGTTCCTCAATAAATTCCCTTATAACAGATGTTTACTTACATTTTCTTTTTTGCAGCAATTTCAAATCTTTTGATAATACCTCTTTCAAGCATAAAAGATTTTTTCATGTCTCTAGCTTTTTTAATATTTTTCGGAAGCTTTCGTATGTGAAAATGGATTACCTTTTGGTATAAATGCCTTGCAATATAGTTAGCAGGAAATAAAAACATAAAACCGTCACAAAATGTTAGTCCGTCATAGCAGATAGAATGATGCGGATCCTGAAATGACGTACGTTGGTTCCATATTTTCTATGATGAATAATTACAATGATTTAAAAAAAGATTAACCTTTTACATGCATATTATATTCTAAGATTTTCTTTACACAAAGAGAAATATACTAAATGAAGCAAAACATTTTAGATCCTTATACCCTACATTTTGATTTATCTATTAAACTTAATATCCAACTCAAACCTTAGGTCCTTTTGGTGCAGTCAATTGTATTCAAGTGCCTTAAGTTGTGGGGCCTTTTTGTGGCTTTCACAAAAATTCAGGCTTCCGCAGGCAAATGAAAACGCCGTAAGTACAGCATTTATACCTACGACGTCTTCAAGAAAGTTTTAAGAAAGGGAATTTGATTATGAAGTGAGCCACATCTTCAGCTCACTTACAATCTACTAAGAAATAATCTGATAGATACGTGCAAAAAATGTGAAAGTTTGTGAAAACGTTTTTATTTCTTGCCTTTTCCTTCGTCATACAAGTTTATCTTTGCCAAAAGGCTCTTCCGGCCGTTTGAATAAGAAATAAACGATAAAATCAGAATGATTCCCATCACGGCCCCGCCGATGGTTCCGATCCATTTGATCACATCCAAAGCACCGTCACTGACATGCGGCAGCATTTTATCATTTCTGTCATACCATCCCCACACAAAGAAAACGACAAATAACGCAAACAGAATGATTTCTGTCCGGATCACTCGTTTTACGCGTTTCAGCATCACATTTTCCTGTTCAATGGCCAGTGCCAGCTGTTCACGTTCCTTTCTGGATAATGCCATTCTTCTTCCTCCTCAGCATAAAAACATTGCAATTATTATATCGGCTTTTATGCATAAATACAATAAAAAAAGCGAAGGATAAACCTTCGCTTAATCGTCTTACTAGCTTCCCAACAATCCGATAACGGATCCTACGAAACCGATAACTACGTACAGTAACAATACCTTAACGGCCGACATGTTCTTATGAGCCTGCAGCCACCAAGCAAAGATTACGAATGCGCAAGTTAACAAGCCTGGGAATGCACCATCCAAACGAGAAATTAACGTTACATCAGCACCAGTAGAGTCCTGAGCGATAACGATCGGGGAAGAAATACTTACCCAGGATGCAGCCATTGCACCGACGATAACCTGACCTAATACCATGACAGCGTCACGGAATGCGGTTGCTTGGTCACCGACCAATACATCGACAGCAGTACCACCGAGTTCGTAGCCTTTCTTGAAGACCCATTTCTCGAATAAGATTTCAGTAATATTCCAAACTAAGATATAGAAGATAGGGCCGATCGGAGAGCCGCCTTCAGCTAAACCGATAGCGATACCTAACAGAATAGGAATGTAAGTTCCGACGATCAGGGAATCACCGATACCTGCCAAAGGTCCCATCAGACCGGCACGGATACCATTGATCATTTCATCATCGATACCTTCAGCACCGTTTGCACGTGCTTCTTCCAGACCACAGGTAATTCCGACTACGATACCACCGATTTCCGGCTCGGTATTGAAGAACGGATGATACGTTTCCATGATCTTTTCCTGTTTCTTATGATCATCAGGGTACAATTCTTTGATAACTGCCAACATTGCCCACATGTAACCAAATGTCTGCATGTGCTCGTGAGAGAAGCAAGTTAAGTTACCATACCACCAACGCCAGAATGTTGTATTTAATGTTTTCTGGGAGAGTTTCTTTTCTTCAGCCATAATTAGATATCCTCCTCATCATCATCAAATCCAGCAGCGCCTCCGGCATTCTGCAGTTCCAATTTGTTCATAGCCATCTTGTAGTCCAACAGAGCGAATACACCGCCGACAGTCGTAGCAGCCAACAGCGTCAAGCCCATGGATGCAGCCATCGAGAATCCTGCCAAGAAGTAGATCAGGTCAGAAGTCTTTGTGACAACGGCCTTCAACAGGATCGAGATACCTACAGCCGGCAATACAGAACCGACAGTCAAGATTGCTTTAATGTACCAAACATCCGTATTCATCTTCTTGAACAAGTCTTCAACGGCGTCAGCACCAAATTTACATAATAACATTACTGGTAAGAAGGAAATGATCAAGTTAGTGATCCAAGGCAGAACAGCATCAACTAAACCGACACATTCGATATTACCCTTTTCGATTTGTGCCCAGCCCCAGTGCTGCCAAATCAGGTTCATCATGGAAGTTCCGTAGAATAACGTAACACCGATGACACCAGTCATGGCAGAAATACTAGCAGCCAAACCTTGTGCATCTTTACCTGCAAAGTCCATACCAGCAGCTCGTGCACCTACATATGCCAATGGCAAACCGATGTAAGAAACGGCACGTAAGTCAGCCGGGACAGTTCCGCCCGGAGTAACTATGGCAATCCACATCGTCTGCATCGGGATCGATAACAGGATACATCCTTGGATGTCACCAAATACCAATCCCAATACAAAGCCGGCAATTAATGGACGGTTCAACGTATAGTTACCGAACGTCGTACCACCCATTGCAGGAACAGAAGCGGCCAAACAACTTAAAATACCAATAATAATTGCTTGTAACCAAGTCATAAATTCTTCTCTCCTTTAATTTTTATTTATCTAATCGAATACCTCTGCCTCTTAGTATCCGAATTTAGATCTGAATTTGTCCCAAGTACCGATGGACGTTTCACGAACCAATGCGAATTCTACCGTATAACCTGCCTGAGAAATCGCTTCGATCGCATCTGCTTCTTCCTGTGTAATACTCTGGTTGTTTCCTAATTTCGTTGCACCCGGACGATCGTTGCACGGTCCGATGATAACAGTCTTAACATTATCCGGAACGAACTTATTATCAACCAGGATCTTCTTCATATCAATCGGGTTCTTCGTGATCAAGAAATAGTTACGAGCCGATTTACGAACAGAATCCTGTTTTTCCAGGAAGTGCTCCATCGTCCAAATAAATACTTTCTTATCTGTACTTGCTTTGAAAGATTTTGCCAAAACCGGCGTAGTTGCTGCTTTATCGTTAACAGCAATGATTCCGTCACAAGGGAACTCTTTCGACCATCTTGTAACAACTTGTCCGTGAATGATTCGGTCATCAACACGTACGAAACTAATCATTTTGTCTTCCTCCTCTTAATTAGTCCTATGCTTAAATGTATGACAACATTACAGCCAAATCTTATAAGTCTTCGTCCTCGTCGTCATCTTCGCTTACATCAAAGCGTGTAACACCCGAGCGGCCTTCGTTCAGCAGAGCCTCTGCGAACTCATCCAAATTATCAAAATTATCTTTCATCAATACAGCTGTCAAAGCCAACGGCATATTCATACCGGCAATGACCAATGTGTTCGGCAGCATGCCTTTTTCTGACAGTACATTCAGCGCATTCGTAAACGGCGAACCGCTCAGAATATCTGCTAATAAAATGATCTGGTCATCTGTCTTAATGTCTTTTACCAACTCTTTAAAGTTTTCTGCAAACTGATCGGCACCCATACCATCTTTCAGGCTAGTCGATAAAACATCTTCACGGTCTCCGGTCATCATTTTGACAGCTGAATGCAGCCCTGGTGCAAATTCACCATGGCTTACTAATACAACGTATTTCATATTATGCCCTCCGTATTTGTACTATACGTACTTGAACAGTTTCATTATAGCGAATAAAGAAAACGTTTTCAAGCTGTCTCACACATATTTCACACAATTGAATCACTTAAATATCAATTTATCGGAAAATGCTGAAAGTACCGTTGTGAAGGCTGATCAAAAGGATACAAATCAGTGCAACGACCAGCGGAACAACGATGATCATCATGTATCCGCGAAGCACCCCTTTGCTTAATTCATTCCATTTTTCTTCATTGAACCAATAGCGCTGATCATTTGTCTGAATGACCACTTCCTGAGAAATCAAGTTAGCCATTGTATATGAAATTGTGGTATTGGATAACTTCAGATCCTTGAATGCCGCGATCGGGATGGCACGTTTGGCATTATTCGCATGATGGTCCTTAAACACATCGACGATCAAACGTGTCGCGGTTGCTTCCCCGCTTTTTTTCTTCTTTTTTTCCTGCTCATTCAAGATTGCCTGATCAAGATCTGCCTGATCTTTTTTGATTTCTTCCAGTTCCGAAAGTTCTTCATTGACTTCCGATGTCTTTTTTAATACTTCTTTGTTCCGTTCTCTTGCATCCGCCATCGTGGATTCCTACTTTCTCTTTGCTTTCCGCGCTTTTTTGGCCGCCTTCCAAGCCTGCTCGCGATGTTCGACTTCCAGCGCCATTTTACGTGATAAGGTGATTTCTTCATTATTCGCAAACTTCACCTTCACGGCACGGGTCGGATTCCGTTTCACTTCATAACCGGAAATCATCCGGTAACGATAAAATTTCTCATTATACCAAAATCGGTCATTCGCAAATAAAATATTGCGATGCGCATAAATTTCAAATGATTGGCCAAAAAAGACAATTGCCAGTACTAAATATGCCAATAGATAATACGGCAGCTGATCTGCCGCTACCGGCATCTGTCCCGCATAAGTCATATAACCTAAAACCACGCACACAACAGCCGCCGCGATAGAAATTAAAACCGATGCGGTCGAATTATTTACAACTGTATATTCTTTGCTTTGCAGTTCCTTTGACTGCGTTAAAAATCTTCTGAATGTTTGAATACTTTTCACAAACGTATAACCGGTAAAGCCGATACAAATAATTGCGACCAGAAGAAAAATCGCTTGATTATTCATTCCTCCGAAAATACTCATATTAACTCCTGTCCTACCGAGGTATTATAACGTATTTATTATAAAATGGGAACTGATTTTCCGCAAAATTCACATAATTTACACATTATTTTTTACGGCTGCCATGACGTTTGTTTTTCTTTTTATTCACTTTCCACTGCTCATATCGATTTCGAATATCCGTACCTAGACCCATCGGCAGATCCAAATATTCTTGATTCGTCAAAGTGATTTCCATGCTTTTGGCAAATTTACCTTTTTCCTCAAAGCCACGAATCGATCGGAATCGATAATACGTATCAATAAAAAAGAAACCATCGTCCGTGTACCATACATTCCGTCGCGTATATCCTTCGGCATACAGTCCGACAAATGCAACTGCCAATGCATAGAATGAAATGGTCGAACTTAAATCCATTGACTGATCCATCGTTCCTAATATCGCAAAAAACAAACTTAACGCACAGCCGAGCGCGATCCAAACGAACCAAGCTTTCGAACTTCTATATGGTTCAGTATCTGTATGCGATGCCAGAAATTCCTTGGACGCGATCCGAAACTGATGATACTGCTGAAGCGAACGCACTGTATAATAGCCGAATACTAAAACAATGATAACGACAAAAATCATCTGCACAACCGGGTTTTCACTCATGATAAATCCTCTTTTCTTAATGCCCAATATTATACCACAATCTCAAAATGAAATTGCACAGATTTATGATATAATGCCCCTATGGATACAAAAGACTATTATCGTTTGGATATGCTTAACAAAAGCGTGATCCGCGTCACGGAAGTGCGCCGGGGCTATGCAAAAGGAAGACTTGATATACAGCCAGAAATTCTGAATGCGCACGGCTTTGTGCACGGCGGTGCACTGTTTGCTCTGGCGGACACTGTAGCCGGTGCCTGTGCCCAGGCAACCGGAAAATCTGTCGTCACCATGAGCGGAGACATCAATTTTCTGCGCCCCGGCATCCACGGCAATCTCATTTGCGAAGCACACGAGATGACAAGCGGCAGGACCATTGGTGTCTACCGAACCGAAGTAACGGATGAAGACGGCAAGATCTTATGCATTGCCACCTTCACCATGCATACGGTCGTAAAAAAAGACTAGTTTTAAACTAGTCTTTTTTAAATGCCCTGGCATAGCCATGTTGGTCTTTATTGCCATGGTACAATTCCATATCTTTGATTTTTTCGATCTCAAACGGCGTGACCTGATAAACATAGTTCAGCCAGTTACGGTACAATAAATTTGCATGTGAACGCCATTTTAAGATCGGCCTCTGCTTCGGATCGTCATCCGGGAAATAATTTTCAGGAATATGGATCGGTTTGCCGGCCTTCACATCACGGAAATATTCCTGTGCCAGCGTATCCACACCATATTCAAAATGGCCCATCACAAATATCTGACGATATCCCTTGGTGACGATAATATTGCTGCCGGTCTTTTCCGAACGGCTGAGGACCACCAAGCGTTTTTCTGCCGCCAGCGCTTTTTCATCGATCTTTGTGTGCCGGGAATGCGGCGTATAGTGTATTTCATCAAAGCCATTGGTCAGAAAATCGTATTCATCGACCAGTTCCTGCGGAAAGATACCAAATAATTTTTCCGGCAGCGTCTCTTTCTGAATGCCGTAATGATAATACAGACCGGCCTGTGCGCCCCAGCAGATATGCATCGTCGACATCACATGGGTCTTGGACCATTCCATGATCTTACATAATTCATCCCAATAGTCCACTTCTTCGAATTCCATCAATTCCACCGGTGCCCCGGTGATGATCATTCCATCATAGTAATTGTCGGCTAATTCCGCAAAATTTGTATAAAATTTGACCAAATGATCCTTGCTTGTATTCTTCGATTCATGTGACTCTGTCTTCATGAAATCGATATCGACCTGCAGCGGAGATTTACTGATCAGCCG
Organism: Catenisphaera adipataccumulans; assembly: GCF_014202755.1. Lineage (GTDB taxonomy): Bacteria > Bacillota_I > Bacilli_A > Erysipelotrichales > Erysipelotrichaceae > Catenisphaera > Catenisphaera adipataccumulans. Next base: position 68,143 of record NZ_JACHHK010000005.1, on the reverse strand, counting down.
CAGGATCTGTGTTTCTGTCTCGATTTTTTTCGGCATCAGATTCAGGATCACGATCCGCAGCGGACGGATGTGCTGCCGTTCGGCACTGGCATCCTCGATTGCGAAGATCTTTTCACTTTCTAATATATCTTTTGCCGGTAATTCATTCGGGATATTAATCGGCATATCATCACCTCTTACGTGAATTATACACGTTTACGATTATGAGTAAACGGACAAAATGACGAAAACGCATGGAAAAACCTGTGAACTCTCACAGGTTTTTGCTTTATTTAAACGCTTTTTTAAACCGTTCAAACGGCGAGTCGTTCTGACTGCTGCGCAGTTTTTCGTACATCTCGCGATCCTTCCGGCTGACCTTGCGCGGAATTTCCACATTGACTTCCACGTACTCATCGCCCTGACCGCGTCTTGATTTAACACCTTTGCCCTTTAAACGGAACTTCGTATTCGGCTGCGTGCCTTCCGGAATTTTCAGCTCTACATCCCCATATACGGTCGGCACCTGAATGGATGTACCGATGGTCGCATCGATGGCGCTGATCGGCACCTTGATGTAGATATCATCGCCCTGACGGCTGAATACGGAATGCGGCCGTACCGTAATTTCGATGTATAAGTCGCCATTCGGTCCGCCGTTGATGCCGCGCTCGCCCTTACCGGCAATACGGATCTGCTGACCGGACTGGATTCCCTGCGGGATCTTGATATCCAGTTTTACATGTTTATGCTCGTAACCTTTGCCGTGGCAGACATGGCACGCCCGGGTGATCTTTTTGCCCGTACCGTGGCAGTCCGGACAAACCGTCTGCTGCTGGATCACGCCGAATGCCGTACGCTGCTGGCTCATCACGTAACCGCTGCCATGGCAGGTCGGACACGTCTGCACATCGCTGGGTGATTCAGCACCGGAACCGTGACAATGATCACACTGCTCATCGACATCCAGGCTGATGGTCTCTGTTTTGCCGAAGACCGCATCCATGAAATCGATGCGCATCTGCATGATCCGGTCGTTTCCCTGACGCGGTCTTCTGGACTGCGCCCGCTGAGAACCGCCGAAGCCGCCGAAACCGCCGCCGAAGAAGGAGCCGAACAAATCATTCAAATCGCCGAAATCCGTAAATCCGGCACCGCCCTGACCGAACTGGCCGTCCACACCGGCATGGCCGAACTGGTCATACTGACGCCGTTTTTCCGGATCTTTTAAAACTTCATACGCTTCATTGATCTCTTTAAATTTATCCTCTGCACCGGGGTCCTTGTTCACATCGGGATGATATTTCATCGCCAGCTTACGGTAAGCCTTCTTGATCTCATCTTCCGAAGCGTCTCGTGATACTCCCAGCACTTCATAATAATCTCGTTTTTGGTCCGCCATGAGACATCATCCTTTCTGGAAAAACAGACACAAGAAGTTCCGTGCCCGGAACTTCTTACAATGATTACTTCTTTTCAGTATATTCACCATCCACAACATCATCGTTGTTATTGGTATTTGAACTGTTCGTATTTGACTGCGTGTTGTTGTTCGCATTCTGATACATGGAAGCGCCGGCAGCCTGTGCCGCTTTCTCCAAAGCATCCAGCTTTCTGCGTACTTCATCCATGTTGTTTTCATCCAATGCCTTCTGCAGCTCATCACGAACTTTCTTAGTTTCTTCCGCCTGTTTTGGATCGATCTTATCCTTGTTGTCTTCCAGCGTAGCATCGATTTGTGCGATCAAACCCTCAGCACGGTTGCGGACATCGATTTCTTCTTTCCGCTTTTCATCGGCCTCTTTATTGTCTTCGGCTTCACGGACCATACGATCGATTTCCTCATCGCTCAAACCGCTGGAGCTCTGAATGGTGATCGCCTGCTCTTTGCCGGTGCCTTTATCCTTGGCGCTGACGTTTACGATACCGTTAGCATCGATATCAAAGGTAACTTCGATCTGCGGAACACCGCGGCGTGCCGGTGCAATACCGGTCAGCTGGAAGTTGCCCAGTTCCTTGTTGTCGTTTGCCATCGGGCGCTCACCCTGCAGGACACGGATATCAACAGCCGGCTGGTTATCAGCAGCGGTCGAGAAGATCTGCGACTTGCTGGTCGGGATCGTCGTGTTACGCGGGATCAATACCGTCATGACACCGCCCATGGTCTCGATACCTAAAGACAATGGTGTAACATCCAGTAACAATACATCTTTGACATCACCGGAAATGACACCGCCCTGGATCGCAGCACCGATCGCTACGGCTTCATCCGGGTTAACGGAATGGTTCGGCTGTTTGCCTAATTCTTTCTGTACGGCTTCCTGTACCGCCGGGATACGGGTCGAACCGCCGACCAACAGAACCTGATCGATATCCGATGCACTCAGTTTTGCATCATTCAAAGCGTTGTGGATCGGTTCCATCGTACGTTCTACCAGATGACGGGTCATCTCATCGAATTTTGCACGAGTCAATGTCATATCCAGGTGCAGCGGGCCGGACGGACCGGCAGAAATGAACGGCAGCGAGATTTGTGTCTGCATGACACCGCTCAGATCTTTCTTCGCTTTTTCGGCAGCCTCTTTCAAACGCTGCATGGCCATCGGATCCTTCGACAGATCGATACCATTTTCTTTCTTGAACTCATCGATCATCCATTCAACCAAAACGTTATCGAAATCATCGCCGCCTAAGTGCGTATCACCGTTGGTGGACAATACTTCGAATGTACCGTCGGCCAGATCCAGGATGGAAACATCAAATGTTCCGCCGCCCAGGTCATAGATCAATACTTTCTGTTCTTTATCTGTTTTATCAATACCATATGCCAGTGCAGCTGCGGTCGGCTCGTTGATGATACGCTCAACTTCCAATCCGGCGATCTTGCCGGCATCTTTGGTTGCCTGACGCTGAGAGTCATTGAAATAAGCCGGTACTGTAATAACGGCATGCTCCACTTTTTCGCCTAAATAATCTTCTGCATACGACTTAATGTACTGCAGGATCATTGCGGAAATTTCCTGCGGCGTGTACTCTTTGCCTTCTGCGGTTACTTTTTCATTAGATCCCATCTTCCGTTTGATGGAACTGATCGTGTTTTTATTCGTTACAGCCTGACGTTTTGCGGCATCACCAACGATGCGCTCGCCATTCTTAAATGCAACAACACTTGGTGTTGTACGGTTGCCTTCCGGGTTTGGAATGACCTTTGCTTCCTTACCTTCCATAACGGCAACACAGCTGTTCGTAGTACCTAAATCAATACCGATAATTTTAGCCATAATGTATTCCTCCCTTAATTATTCACTGACCTTGACTAAGGCCGGTCGTAAAATACGATCTTTCAACATATATCCTTTCTGCATTACTTCGATCACCATACCTGATTCAACGCCTTCTTGCTTTTCCTGCATCAGCGCCTGCATCGTATTGTGGTCAAAAGCTTTGCCCTCGGCTTCAATTTCCTTGACCCCTTCATTCTCCAGAACTTGCTGGAGCTGACGGTAGATCATCTCGAAGCCTTTCACATAGTTTTTAATTTCTTCATTGTCGGTCTGGACATTCAATGCCATGCCCATGGAATCGACAATGGGCAGCAGGTTCAGCGCCGCATCCTGGAATCGGTACTTCTTTGCGTTGTCCGCTTCCTTCTGCAGACGCTTTTTCATGTTTTCCGCATCTGCATAGGCTCTGGCCCGATCATCCTGCGCTTGTTTGAGCGCTTCCTGCAATTTCTGGATGACTTCAGCACTGTCATCCTTTGTTTTTTTGGCTTTCTTTTCTTTTTTCTCTTTTTTGTCTTTTTTCTTTTCTTTCTTTGCTGATTTATCTTCCTGCATCGGTTCCTTCGGTTCAGATGCCTGCTTTGCCGTTTCTTCAGCTGCCGGCTTTTCTGTTCCAGCCGTCTCCGTTGTTTTATTCGTTTCTTCGCTCATCATCCTGACCTCCTTTATCATCGAATACGTCCTCCAGGACATCGGACATATAGTCCATCAAGGCGATGACTCTTGAGTACTGCATCCGATTTGGCCCGACGACCATCAGCTGTCCCTCTTCCTGTTTATAATGAACACGCGTGGTGATCACGGATACGTCTCCGATCTGTATCAGTTCGTTGCGGCTGCCGATCTGGATCGCCACATTTCCCTCTTGGTCGGTCCACTCTTGGAAAAGTTTGCCGTCCTCAAGGACTTTCATCAACTGACGCAATTTTTCAATACTGTTGAAATCGGGTTGTGCCAACATGTTGCTGCGGCCGGAAACCGCGACCTTTTCTTCCGCAAACCGCATGAACGCGGTCACGAATGATTCAAACAGCACTTCCGAACGCACCAAATTGGCGGACATCAATGGTTTGATTTCCTCCATTCGGTCGACGACTTTATTGATCGGTGTGCCAGTCAGTTCTTTATTCATCAGCTCGCAGCACGTTTTCAGATCCTTTGACGATACATCGGTTCCGAATTGAAAAACTTTGTTTTCAATATGTCCCGTGTTCGTGACAATAATTGCCACGGCACTCTGTGAGCTAATCGGAATCAACTGAACATTCTGCAGCGTCTGTGTCGATTCATCCGGCCCCAGTACGATCGAGGTCAAATTGGTCAAATCGCTCAAGATCTCGCTGGTCTTGCGCACTGCTTCATCCAACGACATATGCCGTTCATTGAAGATCGTGCCCAAAGCAGCTTTCGTCGACTCATCCAGTTCGGATATCATCATGTGTTCGGCATAATACCGATAACCCTTTCGACTAGGAACCCGTCCGCTAGATGTATGCGTCTTTTCGATCAGTCCATATTTTTCCAACGTCGCCATTTCATTGCGAATCGTCGCACTGGATACGTTGAAATCAAGGAGCTTCATCAACGTCTTCGAGCCGATCGGTTCTGCACAACGGATAAATTCTTCAACAATAGCTTGGAAGATTGCTTTTTGTCGCTGTGTTAGTTCCATTTTCGGCTCCTTTCTAGCACTCTTATTCCATGTCTGCTAACAGTATACCATAATAATTAGCACCGTCAAGCATAAAGTGCTAGATATTTTAGTGATATCAAGGAAAAAAATCGTGCAGCCGCTGACTGCACGAGTGATTCTTTTTAAGATAGATGTTTTGTTGAATACCAGTAACTATAAATGGACGGCACCAGAACGGCGATCAGAACGGCCGCAAGCATCACAATGCTCATCCGATCTGCATGCTTCAGAAACGAAGCCAGAAGCATCAGGATGCCGGCTGCCGCAAATGCAAATCCGCCGACCCGATGTGTGGCATGCCAGTTTCCTTCATCCGCCAGTGTCCACGGCAGCCGGATCCCCACTGTATAGTTGCTGCGGACCTTCGGCAGATAATTGCCGATCAGCAGAAACAGGACCCCCATCGCCCGGGTCAATAATACATTCACCTTGACTGTATGACCTAACCCATAACTGAGCATGATGCTTTGAATGATCACACATAAGATCGGGATGATCATGACCAGGATCCGGTTCATTTTTGCGGGTTGGTTTTCGCTTTTCGGATCTTTCTTGGTCACAAACAGCATCAGCGCCTGGACCGCCAGCAGGATCAGCGGCAGACCGATCACTGCCATAAAGCGTCCGCTCCAGCCATTCGGCGTTCCGGATGCATCAAAATGCGTAGGGATCTGTTCCGGCAGCTGCGGCCATAAAATCAACCCGACACCGATGCAGACCAGGATCACCACATAACTTAAAATGACCATACATTTGTTTTCTTTGATCCAATTATTCATCTTGTTCTCCCTAGGCCGTCAGATCTTTCAGCCATAAAATCGTTTCCTCCAGCACGCTGGCATTCAGTTCATAATAAATAAAATTCTTTTCCCGTGTTTCTGTGACCAGATCCGCTTGTTTTAAGATCTTTAAATGATAAGAGATCGTTGCTCCTGTCATTTGAAAAGAACCGGCAATTTCACCCGCGGACATCCGTCCGTTCTTCAGCAGATCCAGGATCTGCCGGCGCACCGGATCCGACAATGCTTTAAACGTTTTTTGAAAGGACATGACGCCTCCTATTTAGATATCTTTCTAATTAGAGAGTATTCTAAATAGGATCGTCTGTCAACCTATCATAGCCTTTGTTTCATCTCCTGGATAATGCTATGATGGAAGCAGAAAAGAGGACCTTATGAAAAAACAAGAATTTACCTATTTATCCGCGGACGGCATCACTCAAATCCATGCCGTCGAGTGGATCCCGGAAAAGCCGCGCGCCATCGTACAGATTGCCCACGGCATGGTCGAATTCATCGACCGATATGATAATTTTGCCCGCTGGCTGGCTGAGCGCGGGATCCTGGTCGTCGGCAACGATCATTTAGGCCACGGCCGATCCGTCATCGACAACGAACACCTGGGCTATTTTGCCGAAAACGGCAATGACTGCGTGATCCAGGATCTGCGCAAGCTGCAATATTCGACCCGCGAAAAATATCCCGGCCTGCCTTATATATTCTTAGGCCACAGTATGGGATCCTTTCTGGCGCGTCAGTTCATCTCCATGTACAGCGACTCTCTGGAAGGTGCGATCATCATGGGCACCGCCGATCAGCCGCGGGCAGCTTTGGAATTTTTAAAGACAGCCAGTGCGCTGCTGGCCAAGAAATACGGCTGGATGTACCGCAGTCCGGCACTGACCAAGATCGCACTGGGCTCCAACAATAAACAATTTGAACCGGCCCGCACCCGCAATGACTGGCTGACCAAAGATGAAGCCATCGTCGATGCATACAATGCCAATCCGCTGAACAACTTTATGTTTACGGTCAACGCCTTTTACAATATGGCAGAAGGTCTGGAATATGCGGATAAACATATCTATTCCATCCGCAAAAGTCTGCCGATCCTGTTTATCTCCGGCGCCGATGATTCGGTGGGCAAAAACGGTGTCGGCGTCAAAGCGGTCTACGATAAATTCATCGACGCCGGCATCAGCGACGTACAGTTACGCCTATATGAAAACGACCGTCATGAAGTGCTGAATGAAACCAATCGTATACAAGTGTATAATGATTTATATGAATGGATGCAGAAACATTGTAACGTATAAAAACGACCGGATCCTGGCCGGTACCACGATGCGTGATCCGCTTCGCCCGGAATCCAACAACACGGCCCTGCACATCTGCAAGGACCCGCAGGCTGTTCTGGCCAACCGGCGCGCCCTGGCCGAGGAGCTTGGCATTCCGATGGCCCGCTGGGCCTTGCCGTGGCAGAAACATACTGCTAATATTGCCCGTGTGACCGCAGATGACCGCGGCCGGGGCACCGTCGATGTCAATACAAGCATCATGAATACAGATGCCCTGTACACGACAGAACCCGGTATCCTGATCGGCGTGTTTACCGCTGATTGTATCGGATTGATCCTGATCGATGAGACCACCCCGTGTATTGCGGTGATCCATTCCGGCTGGCGCGGCACCGCACAAGCCATCACCGATGCCTGTCTGAAAGAGCTGACCGCACTGCATCTGCTGCACCCGCAGCACACCGCCGCCTATTTCAGCCCAAGTCTGCAGTATGATTCGCTTGAGGTCGGATTGGAAGTGCCGGAACAGATGAAGCATCTCGATACCGAAGGCTGTATCCGATACACCGGAAAAGGCAAGGCTTATATCGACAATCAGGGGATCAATATCAAGATGCTGAAAAAATACGGCATCACGGATATCCATCCAAGCTCGCTCGATACCAAGACCGATGAAACGTGTTTCAGTTATCGCCGGGACGGCATCGGCGGCGGTGAACATTTTACCTTTGCGTACATCAAGGAGGCACTATGACTTATCCTGCTCCGCTGCAGCCGCAGACCATTGCCAGACGCATCGAAAAAGCCGGTTTCAGTGAGACCGAAAAGCAATTTTTCCCAGCTTTTCTGGCTGCCGCTGCCAACACCTACGGCATGATCGATATGGATGAGTTATGGGAAGTCTACAAAGTCCTGCGCAACCACAATGAGCCGGGATTCCCTGTGATATCTAAAGCCAAGCTTTGTGCCTATGCCGGCTTAGCACGCCGGATGGCAGACATGCCATATCGTATTTATCAGGCCAGTGAACTTTATCGGGAAGCGCCGACAGGTCCTGAAGCACAGATCATCGTGCACCATGAACTGATCGGCATCAATGGGTATTCGCTGGATATATCTGCCCTGCCGGATCAGCGTCGTCCTTATTCCATTTATGTACCGACAGAATTTCTGCAGTGCTCGGTTTTGCACCGCATTCCGGCTGAACTGGAATTCCACACCTTTCTGGACCGGCTGCGCACGAGCCCGGAAATCCTGCAGGCAAACGGCATCGATCCGGAACAAATCAAACAAATCGGCGGCCGGCGCCTGAACAACTTTTTATATCTAAACGCCGATGAACAAAAAGAACTGCAGCTCTATACCGATTTTTATTCCCCGCAGGAAGCCGATGCCTATCAACAGTCCATCGGCCGTTCAGAATCGGAAAAGCTGACACGCCGCACCGTACATATGCTTCGTACCGGATTGGAGACGCGGGAAGAAATTGCCGATCATATCCTGAATGAATTGGATGAAATCGGAGCGCATTTATCGGATTACCGTTTTATGATATTTGGTGATTTATTCGAAGATCTGGCAGATTATTTGCCTTCATGGGCCTATTGGGGCTGGCCGCCAAAAGACGCACAATAAAAAAGCAGCCATACGGCTGCTTATTTTTATGCCTTTTTCGTACGCAGCGGCTTTTCGTCTGCGTCCCACATACCGATGCCGGTGATCGCGCAGACCATCGAGAAGATCGGTACGATGAAGATGAACCACGCATATGGAATATACGCATTGGAGCAGCCCAACACGCCCATGACATAGATGGTCGCAACTCCCCAAGGAACGATTGGCGCGGACAACGTACCGGCATCTTCCAAGGTTCGTGACAGGACCCGCCGCGAAATATTCATATCTTTATAAGTGGTCTCAAATGTCTGTTCCGTAACAATGATGGCAACCGTCTGTCCGCCGGCCGTCAGGAAATTGACGATGTAGCAGTAGATCAATGTGACCAACACAAGGATGGACTTGTTTTTGATGAACTTCAGCAGGACATTCTTTGCCAGTACATCCAGAATGCCGCTGGTCGTGATGATCGCACCCATGACACTGGCGATCATAAAGGTCACAAGCAGTTCGCTCATCGACAGCACACCGCCGCGGTTGAGCATCGGATCGACGATCGCCACTCCGGTCTTGATCGAGAATCCGTTGAACGCATAATCCATCAGCTGCACGAAGCCGACTCCCTGGAAGACCAATCCGAAAATGGTACTGATGACAACAGCCAGTCCCATGCCCAGTAAAGAAGGCAGACGGAATACGGAAATCAAAATGACCAGGATGCACGGCAGGATCAAAATCAAACTGATGTGGAAATTATCCGCCAATGTATTCATGATCAGCTGCTGCTGCGCTGTATCCATGTTGCCGCCGTAATGCAGTCCGGCAATCGTAAACAGGATCAGCGCTACGATACCGGCCGGCAGCGTCGTATACATCATCGAATGAATGTGGTCATATAAGCCGACTTTTGAAACGCCGCTGGCCAGGTTCGTAGTATCCGACAATGGTGACATTTTATCCCCTAACCAGGCTCCGGATACGATAGCGCCGACCACCAGCGGAATTGGGATCGAGGTCGTCGAAGCGATGCCGACCATCGCCAGACCCATCGTTGCCACCGATCCAAACGACGTACCGGTAAATTCTGAAGTCAGTCCGCACAGGACGAAAGCCAGCGGTACCAGGATCTTCGGTGAGATGATCTGCATGCCGTAATACATCAAGGACGGCACTGTACCGCTGGCCATCCAGATGCCCACCAACATACCGACCATGATGACGATCAAAAACGTCGGCATACAGTCAGCTGCGACCGAAATAATATTCTTTTCGGTTTCTTTCCAAGGAATTCCCAATAAAGCAGTGACGATCACGGCCATGATCACACCGGCAAAAACGGACAGTGTCGTATTCACGCCTAAGTTGATCATGATGATCAGCACGGCTACGATTGCGATAAAGGAAACAACCGCAAAAACCGTTGACGGCTGTTTTCTTGATTTTGTGTTCTCCATAATCTTTTCTCTCCCTAACACAATTCAGATTTTAAAAATTCCAGCGCACTGCGCTCGCGCGCTTCCCGGAACGGCATCGATAAAAAGCGATGGCCCGCTCCTTTGACAATAAGCAAATTTGCCCGCGTTCCATAGATTTCCTTCAGCTTTTTTGAATTTTCGCATGAAGCCGTGGCATCCTGATCGCCATGCACCAAATTCACATGTTTATCAAACTTGGCTGCATCGCCATATGGATCCAGCTGCAGCGCATCATGATAGAAATCAACACTGAAACGCAGACCTTCCACATCGGCATAGCCCTTCGTTTCAATATCCGATACATCCAATCCGCATAAGGTCTGATGTTCCTGCAGATTAGTGATCAGATCAGTGGCTGCGCACCACGTGGACAAAGCGCGGATTTCTTGATGATGGCGTCCCGCAGTCATTGCCGCAACACAGCCGCCCAGGCTGGTGCCGTGAAAGGCAATACGGTCCGGATCGACAAGATCCAGGCTGCGCACATACGCCAGAATGGCTTCCGCATCCGCAATTTCACCGGAAACAGTGATGTCGGAAAAGCATCCGTCACTTTCACCGCTGCCGTATAAATCAAAGCGCACACTGGCAATGCCGGCATCGCACAAGCGGCGGGAAAGCTCGGTATGCACAAAATTGATTTCATTGCGGTCGTCCTGAAATCCGTGCAGAAGGATGACCATTGGGACCTTCCCGGTATGAGACGGAACGTGCATCATGCCGCGCAGGGTCCTTCCGTCATGGGTACATTCTACATATTGTTCCATGTTTCCTCCTTCATGTGTCTGTTAATAATCGACAGTTGTCTTCCATACAGGCACAGATTTAGTATAGACTCTTTAATTATTTCATTCAAGCATGAAAAAAATTCCTCCAATACGAAATATCATCATTACTGGTTTTTTTAAAGAGGAATTCTATTCCCTTACACGAAGCATTTATCCTTATGACGAGTTCATTCGATCGCTGTCCATAAAAAAAATCAGCGTTTTCCATTTTGATAATGGGATTTCGCTGATTCATGATGAGATAATAGAGAGAAAATATAAGCAACCGTTCAAAGGCTCCCTGAAATTCATCGATGATTTTTTATGTAAATACAATGGATATCTACTTCAAAAACAATGTTGAATTGCGCCGGATTTTATGGTTACTTTTTCATATTTCGTCCCATTTCAAAGATAAGCCGAACTTGATCGGGATCATTTCTGCGTGAACTGGTAGCGATGCCATTGGTGTCCAGCGTATTGATCATTTGGATTTCTTCCTTCGTCAGACTAAAATCCCAAATATCAATATTCTGGCGGATCCGCTCTTCATGAACCGATTTCGGAATGATCATGACGCCGCGTTCAATATTCCAGCGAAGAACGATTTGTGAAGGTGTTTTATGATATTTCTTTGCGATACTTTTTAAGATATCTGATTCATCCGCGTGATATCTCGTTCCTCCCAAAGGACCCCAGGCTTCTACAGCGACACCATAGTGATGCGCTGTACCAAGATCCTGATTACGGACGTACCAAGGATGTGTTTCAATTTGATTGACAGCAGGAATTGTATCAACTGTTTCGCAAAAGTTAACCAACAAGTTCGGGAAAAAGTTGGAAACTCCGATGCTTCTCAGTTTTCCTTCCTTCTTCGCATCTTCCATCGCACGCCATGCAGAAAAATAATCACCATAAGGTTGATGGATCAAATAAAGATCAAAATAGTCAAGTCCGCTTTTTTGAAGAGAAGTATTCACTGCAGCTCTGGCCGTGTCATAAGACATCATATCCGACGGGAAGATTTTTGATGTGATGAAAAGCTCCTCTCTTTTGACCAGACCATTCTGGATCGCTTTTCGGACTGCATTGCCCAAAGCATCTTCATTGCCATAAATTGCCGCCGTGTCGAGAAGACGATAACCAGCACGGATTGCCTGATAGACCGCATTTTCACATTCTGTTCGATCCGTTACACGATAAACGCCGAATCCTTCCATAGGCATTTTATGACCATCATTTAATGTTTTATATTCCATGTTCTCCTCCTTTATTTAAATTCATTTTAGAATCGAAGAAAAGAGAAAGGAAGTTCCGATAATTTACCTTGCATGAACCTTAAGGTTATAGATCTTCTTGATCGAATTTATACATTTTTGGACAGTGTCTGATGGATGAGCAGAGTACAACAGACCAAATGGAATGGAATGATCCCACTCGACTGGAATGATCTTTAGAAGCGGATGGACGTTTTCCCAATTTTTAACCGCCATCAGCAGGCTCTCACCTTTTTCACATTGATTAAAGATCTCGGTATTATAGAAAGAAAACTCTTTAAGATCGATCTTAGGATACTGTTTCCTCAGTTCTTCACGGAGCAGATCCACCTCATGAAATGCACCGGGGCGAATCAGCATCATACTCTGCCCGTAAAGGTCCTGCATTGTCAATCGATTGTTCGCCGACAATGGATGATTCAGTGATACAGCCAGGCAAATGGGTTCTCGCCGCAGGATCAATCCTTGACATTTTCGTTGTTTCAGAAGATCCTCATCAAAAATGCCAGCCACCATATCAATATGATCACCAAGATGTTCCAGAATTTCTTTTGCGTTTTCTGGCGTATTCTCAAAAGGAACCAACTGAAATTGCAGACTTGGGCATTCTTTATGAAGTGAAGGCCACAAATCAAGCAGAACTTGCGCGGGCGTCATCGGTGAAGTTCCGATACGAATCACAGTTTCCTCCCTATGCATGGTCTGTCTCGCCCGTCGAACTGAATCATCCATATATTGTAAAATATACTTTGTATCTTTATAAAAGGACTCCCCAGCTTTGGTCAGAGCTACGCCTTTATTGGAACGGGAAAACAGCTTTACCTGCAGCCGTTCTTCCAGAATGTTGATTTGTTTGATCACAGCCGTGGATGTAATATATAATTTTTCACCCGCTTTTGAAAAGCTGCCCGCTTCGGCAACCGCAATAAAAGTTTCTAATTGTTGATTATACATGACGCACCCTCTTTCTGCCGCAATAGGCGATCGATTCGGTCTTTCTTCATACAGTATAGCATTTTCATTTATAGGAAAACGAAATTCATATCCGATAAAAACTTCGCATAAAGAACCCCCATGAGTATTTTCATGGGCTGCATTCTATATGTTAACGATCGTGATCAATGTGTCAGACGGGCATCCAATGCCACTTTGCGATACAGTTCGGCATGCAGCGTATAGAAATCGATCTGATCGACTTCCTGCTGGCGCGGAGCATACATCCGGTCCAGATAGTAGACATTTGAATCTTTGCCGTCAAACATGTAAACCAAGCCGGCAATACCGTTGTCCAGCACATACGGGCGTGCATAAATTTGTTTGTGCTGTGCGCTGAGTTTTTCAACAAATTCTTTTGGTTCTAAATGTACTACATTCGTCATATGATGTACCTCCTGTTTACGGTCACAGTATGCCATGAGAAATTCAACATATCAATAAAAATTTTTGATTTTAGATTATTCAAATGATTATTTTCTTTGTTTAATAAATATTTAATGAATTATTTTTCGTTTCATTATTTTTTCAAAAAAATCTCCCCTTTCGGGGAGACGAGGAAGCTAATTTTTCAAGCGCACATCCAGCGCCACTTTGCGATACAGCTCGGCATGGAGATCTTCCGGATCCATCCTTTTCAGATCCTCTTTCCGCGGCGTAAACATATGATCCAGATAATAGACCCGGCTGCCTTCGCCTTCAAACATATAGACCATTCCCGCAATACCATTATCTAGGACATACGGGCGGGCCGTGATATCGTAACGATGATGCGACGCCGTGATGAATTCCCGCGCATCCAAATGAATCACTTGCATGATCGGCCCTCCTTCTTTTCTGCATGATCAATGCGTCAGGCAGGCATCAAGAGCGACTTTCCGATATAAATCTGCATGCCGCCGCTGCGGATCCATTCGATCTATTTCCTCCTGACGATATGCATTATAAATACGATCCAAATAGTACACATCCCCATCAGAACCATCGAACAGATAAACCATACCGGCAATATGGTTTTCTAAAACAAACGGTCTCGCATACACGATCGCGCGATAAACAAATAATTTTTCGGTAAATTCCTGCGGTTCCAGATGGATGATCGTCATAGTTGTTCTCCTTGTACTTTCAGTATGCCAGAAAGAAACACAAAAAACTGCCAATTCGCGAAAAAATCCCTATTCAAAAGAAAAATATTCTGTTTTAATAAAATTAGATCTATTATTTTTCGGTTTAAAAAAGAAAGAAGCGAATTTTATGTCCAAAAAAAAAGATACACGGATGCTTGAGATCCGCCGGATCCTCGATTCGTGCGATCGTATTCGGATCGCTGAGCTGGCCGACCGCCTGCAAGTCACACCGGAAACGATCCGCACGGATCTAAACGAACTCGAACAGCAGAACCTGGTCCGCCGTGAACATGGTTATGCCCGGGCGGTTACTGCCATTACAGAACTGCCGATCATGATGCGCGGTAAAGAAAACGTTGAAGACAAACGCCGGGTCGCGTATCGCGCCATGCAGGAAATCCACGATGGTCAAGTCGTTTATCTTGATGCAGGCAGCACAGTTATATCCGGTCTGCCGGCTTTGGCCCACAAAAAAGACCTGACAATTGTCACGAGCAGTATCCCGCTGGCATATCAGGCTAGTTCAATGAATTTAAATGTGATTTTATGCGGCGGCAGCGTTCTGAACATCGGTCTGCGCACCATTGGACCGGATGTCATTGATATGTTGGAACGGTTCATGTTTGATATCGCGATCGTCGGCACTGCCGGCATTGCCGAAAATTCCGGTTTTACGACGCTGGGATATGACGAAATTCCGATCAAGCGTCATTTGATCACCCGGGCAAAAAAGCTGGTCGCGATCGCGGATAAGTCCAAATTTCTCAAGAAAACTTCTTATTCTTTCTGTAAATTCGGTGAATTTGATCTGCTGATCACCAATAAGCTGACACCGGCACAAAAGGAAATCGTCCGTGACGTCAAACAAATTATCGAAGTTTAACTCATCGGATGATCTAAAGTAATGACCAGATAGATTGGATGATCGGCATCAATGTGCTGACGCAGTGTATGGATGATTTCCTTTTTGGTCCGCGGTTCATCAAACGGAATCACCAGATCGAATACCAGGTTCGTATGGGTCGGACCGTTGATGATGCGAAAATCATGGAAGGACCACGGAGCACCGATTTCCTTGATCGCGGCAGCCAGCCTGTCTTTGTATAAATCGGTTTCCGGGTCATTGACCTTGATGGGATCCATATGCAGGACCAATTCAATGTTCATCGCATTGTGGATCTGCCGTTCGATGTTGTCGATCTCATCATGGATCTTCAGAATATTCGCATCCGCGTCCACTTCAACATGCGCGCTCGCAAAGATCTGCCCCGGACCGTAATCATGAATGATCAAGTCATGAACACCCAGGATCATTTTATGATCGATGATCCGCTGTTTCAGCTCTTTGACCATTTCCGGATCCGGCGCCTTGCCCAACAGTGAATCCACGACTTCCTTGAGCAGCTGGTATGCGCCGTATAAAATGATGATCGAACTGACCGCACCCATATAACCATCCAAATTAAAATGGATCAGCGGCGAAATGACAGTAGAAATCAATACTGCGCTCGTGCCGATCACATCAGAGATTGAATCGGCCGCAGTCGCCTGCAGCAAAGAGGACGAATAACGGCGGGCCAATGACCGATTGTAAAAATACATATAAAGCTTGACCGCGACAGAAAAAAGCAGGATGACCACCGACGTCATCCGGAAATCGATCGTTCCCGGATGCAGGATCTTGACCGCACTTTCTTCCATCATCTTTAAGCCCAGATACCCAAGCATGATCGCTACTAAAAACGAAGCGATCGTTTCCGTACGCTGATGACCGAACGGATGCTCCTCATCGGCTGGTTTCTGCGCAAAATGAAACGAAATGATCTCCAGGAAGCTGGAACCGGAATCCGTCAGGTTATTGATGGCATCGGCCTGAATGGAGACCGAATGCACAACGGTGCCGATCGCAAACTTCAGCGCAAAAAGCAATATATTGAAAAAGATCCCGACGATCCCGCTTAATCGGCCGATCTTGCTTCGGACCGTCGGATCTTCGGTTTTCTCGTAGTCGGAAACATATTTACGAATCAAAAAATTTACCATGACAGCAGTGTAGCACGGTCCCGGAGAATTCTCAATATCTTGTGGCACGTCTATTAAAATCATGATATAATGAACGTCGACTGGAGACGTATCGAAGTGGTCATAACGAGCTCGACTCGAAATCGAGTTGTCTTAACGGGCACGTGGGTTCGAATCCCACCGTCTCCGCCATCGCATATACAGCGCCGAAACGGCGCTTTTTTTATTAAAATCGGTGTATAATCTTCTATATGATAAAAGTAGAAACCAAAAAAAGACGTCAGCGTTTCATCCGCCGGCTGCTTGCGGTCCTTGTCATTCTGGCCTTAGCGCTTGGCCTAGGCTATGCCGCTTATCAAAATCAGCAGCAGGAAAACGCTGAAAAAATCGCACAGCAGCGCGCACAAAAAAAGCAGGAAATCAAAAAGCTTTACCGTGAATCGAAAATGAGCGCTGCTAAAAAGAAATATCTGAAACCTTTCCTCTATACCCAGGATCCGGATAAGGTCATTTCGATCATCAAACATTACAAGGATTATCCAACCGATATCATCAAATATGCCTCAAAGGATACCGACCGTTTTGAATACCTCTATCAATATCCAAAACGGAAAGGTAAAAGCTACACAAAACCGCTGAAAAAATCCGAAGTCAATTCAGATCATGTCGTCAGCCTGATCCAATGGGATACACGCTGGGGCTATCAAACTTACGGCGAAGCCGCCATGGCCCGCACCGGCTGTGCGCCGACCTCACTGTCCATGGTCCTTTCCTATCTCAAACAGGACCGTTCTCTGACGCCGGCAGAACTGGACCGGTTTTCGGAAGCCAACAATGAATACGTAGACGGCGCCGGTACTTCGTGGGATCTCTTCCCGAAGGCTGCCGAATATTACGGTGTCAATTGCACGTCTGTTTCACTGGACGCTGATTCGATCCGAAGCGAACTGGAGGCCGGCCATCCGATCATCATGAGCGTAAAAGCAGGCATTTTTACCAGCGTCGGTCACTTTATCGTATTATCCGGCATCAATAAGGACGGTACGGTCAAGATCTGTGATCCAAACAGTAAAAAGAATACCAAAAAATCATGGAAGATGGATACATTATTGTCACAAGGCGTAATGGCTTATTCCTTTTCCAATCAATAAAAAACAGGAGGTCCATTTATGAAAATTGCGATGATCGGCACCGGATTCATCGTTCCGGTCACATTACAGGCTCTGGCACAAATCAACAGTATCACAGTCACCAGCATCTTTGCCCGCCCGCATAGTATAGAAAAGGGCAGAAAGATCGCAGCAGATCACGCCATCCCAACGGTATATACCGACTATGCTCAGCTGCTGGCTGAGGATGACTGCGATTTTGTGTACATCGCCAACATCAATAAGGTTCATTTTGAATACGCAAAGCAGGCACTGGAAGCCGGCAAAAATGTTGTTCTCGAAAAGCCAAGCTGTGTTCAAGCCGCACAGATCAAAACATTGGCCGAGCTCGCAGAAGCGAAGCATCTGTACATCTTTGAAGCCGTCACATCGCTGCACAACCCAAATTTCCATCATATTCAAGAAGATATGAAGACCATCGGCCAGATCAAAGTCGTGCAGTGCAACTATTCACAGTACTCTTCCCGCTACAATGCTTATAAAGAACATATCGTCAAACCGGCACTGGATCCGAAATGTTACGGCGGCGCACTGATGGATATCAACATCTACAACCTCAACGTGATCGTCAGCTTGTTTGGGAAACCGCAGTCGGTCCGCTATCTGGCCAACATCGGTTTTAACGGTGTCGATACATCCGGCACTGTGATCATGCGTTATCCAGATTTCTATGCGCTGGCAACCGGTGCCAAAGATTCCGAAAGCCCCGGCCATGTCACGATCCAGGGCGATCTGGGCTATATCGATATGAAGTCTCCGACCAACGCCTTCTCTTACTATGATCTCTATTACAATGAAACGAAAAAAGCCACACGGCATGCATACAATCAGTATGAACACCGTATGGTCCATGAATTCCTGGAGTTTGAAGAAGTCTTCCGAAACAAAGACTATGACACGATGAGACACTGGCTGCAGACTTCCATCGAGGTGATGGAAGTGGTCGATGCAGCGGCTGCCGATGCGCACCTATTTGAGGATCTGTAAGACCCAGTACCCTTTATCCCGACGGACTCGATGTACTTCGAGTCCTTTTTCTTCGAAAAATTTCAAAGCGCTGGCCGCACCGTGCTGCTTGCGCATGACGATCCACAACGTGCCGTTTAAATGCTCCAAACATTCATCAAACAGACGGTAAATGGTTTGTTTGCCGGTTCGGATCGGCGGATTGAAGACGATACAGTCAAACTGTCCGTCCGTGATGCCGTCCTGACAAAGAAGGTTCGCTTGAAGATGATAGCGCTGTATATTTTCCGCTGCACGATCGGCCGCCCGCTGGTTGATATCGATCATTGTAAACGCACTGTTCCAATAGTGCGATAAGATCACACTGACCGATCCGATGCCGCAGCCCATATCCAGCACGGAACACGGTTCGCTTTGATGGGCAATGACGGTTTCCAAAAGGATCCGGGTGCCGGTATCCAGTCGATCTTTACTGAAGACGCCGGCATCGGTTCGTAAATGATAGGTCCGGCCGTCAAAATCAAAGGTCATTTCAGTAATCTTGCTGGCAAGCTTCGGATCATTCTCAAAATATTGGCTCATATCCTGATTATACCAAAAAAAGTGTTCAGGTTACTGAACACTTATTGTTTATTTTTCGACTTCAAAGACCACGGCACCCAGCGGCGGTACATTGATTTCGATCATAAACGGCTGATTGTTGCGCGGCAGGCGCACGGCACGGCAGTGCTGCGCATCGTTGTCTTTGCGGTTGCCGTTGTATTTTGCCCATTGCGTGTTGATGATTTCTTTGTATAAGCCTTTTTCCGGCACACCGAATTGTTGGTGCGTGTATCCATTCGTACTGAAGTTCAGAACGATCACAAAGTCTTTCTTTTCACCGCGGCGGATATACGAGAACATGTTCTGACCGGTGTTGTCCGCATCGATCCACTGGAAGGACTCGCCGTCGTAATCGTGCTTCCAGAATGCATCATTGTCCACATACATCTGACCCAAGTCGATGATAAAGTGCTCGAATGCATCATGCATCGGATACTCCAACAGGAACCAGTCACAGCTCTTTTTTTCATCCCATTCACGCAGCTGACCGATCTCATTGCCCATGAAATTCAGCTTTTTGCCCGGATGGGTATACATATATGTGTACAAGGCGCGGGCCTGAGCAAACTTATCTTCATAGCTGCCCCACATCTTGTCGACGATCGTCGCCTTGCCATGAACAACTTCATCATGACTGAACGTAAGCATGAATTTTTCAGAATAGAAATATGCCATCGAGAACGTCACATCATAATGATGCCACTGACGGTAGATCGGGTCTTTCTTTAAATAATTCAGCGTATCATTCATCCAGCCCATATCCCACTTGTAGTCGAAATCCAAACCATCATCAAACGTCGATTTCGTAACATTCGGGAAATCGGTGGAATCTTCGGCGATCAACATGATCTTGCCCTGCCATTCATCATTCAGCATGAAGTTCATACGTTTCATGAAATCGCAGGCGCCGTCATTGCGGCCGTTGTTTTTATTGCCGTGCCAGTAGATCGCATTACTGATGGCATCCATGCGCAGACCGTCGAAATGATAAACATCGATCCAGAAGTTTGCGGCGCTCATCAAGAACGAACGAACACTTTCTTTCCATAAATCAAAATAGCATGTGCCCCATTCAGAGTTCGCATCACTGTCTTTTTCATATTCATACAGGTGCGTGCCGTCAAAATTTGCCAGCGCATAATTATCTTTGACAAAGTGGACCGGTACAAAGTCCATGATCACGCCGATGTTGTTGGCATGCATCTTATCGACAAAATCCATCAGTTCTTGGTTCGTACCAAAGCGGGATGTGCTCGAGAAATATCCCGTGCACTGATACCCCCAGGAACCGTCGAACGGATATTCGCACAGCGGCATGACTTCCACATGCGTGAAATTATGTTTTTTACAATGTGCGATCAAATCATCGACAATGTCCCCGTAGTGCATAAATTCGTCTTCATCCAAACCTTCTTTGATCTTCCAGGAACCAATATGCATTTCATAGATGTTCACCGGGCGGTCAAAGCCTTTGTTCCGCTGTGCCAACCATTTTTTATCTGTCCATTTTTTCTTGGTCAGATCCGACACGATGCTCGCCGTATTCGGCCGCAGTTCACTGTAAAATGCATAAGGATCCATCTTATCGACGATGGTTCCGTCCTTTTGGCAGACACGATACTTGTAGTGGTCGCCGGCTTTCGCTCCCTGCACATTCAATGTCCAGATCCCCTGATCGTCTTTCTGCATTTTACCGGCATCTTCATCCCAGTCGTTGCATGTACCGATCACAGAAACCCACTGCGCATTCGGTGCATAGACAGAAAAATCTACACTATTATGATTTACATGCGCACCGAATAAATTGTATGCATGAAGCTCTCGGCCTTCAAAAAAAGCTTTTGTTTTATTATGGTCCATACTTCCAGGCCTCCTTACTCTCTCAAAAATAATTATATATGAAACTGTCAGAATTTTAAATGATGAAATCGCTTTCAGATGTTTTCCGTACAAAAAAAACACGGGCTTTCCCGTGTTGATTTCATGGTCGGATTGACAGGATTTGAACCTGCGACCTCTCCGTCCCGAACGGAACGCACTACCAAGCTGTGCTACAATCCGATGACTTGCTCAGATAGTATAGCACAAACCGTTTAAAGAATGCAAACCTTTTTTCAAGCCGTCAAATAGCTCTCCAGGATCGCCGTCAGTTCATCCAATGTACGAATATGACTAAGCGAATCTTTGATCCGGTGCGAATGCGGCAGTCCCTTGAAATACCAGGACGCCAATCCGCGCATCTCCCGGATCGCAATGGTCTCACCTTTCAGTTCTGTCAGCCGTCTCGCATGCTCCAGACAGATCCGCATCCGGTCTTCAACTGAATACGTATGCGTTTCACCAGTCAAGGCATCCACACATTCTTGGATCAAAAACGGATTGCCGATGATACCGCGGCCGATCATGACCGCATCACAGCCGGTTTCCTTCTGCATCCGCAGAAAATCCGCCGGACTGCGCACATCACCGTTGCCGATGACCGGGATCGAAACCGCTTCTTTCACTTTCCGGATCCACGTCCAGTCCGCCTTGCCGTTGTACATCTGAGAACGCGTCCGGCCATGTACCGTGACCGCACTGACACCGACTTGTTCCAAAGCTTTGGCCAATTCTACGCAGTTGATATGATCCTGATCAAAGCCGATCCGCATCTTCACCGTCACCGGCTTATGCACCGTCTGCACGACATTTTTCATTAATTCGGCTGCATAATCAACATCCTGCATCAAATAACTGCCGGCTTTGGCTTTTATAACTTTGTGGACCGGACAGCCCATATTAAAATCAATCAGATCACAGTCAGTCTGTTCATCCAGATAACGGGCCCCATACAAGACCGTATCCAGATCATGCCCGAACAACTGGAAGCTGACCGGATGTTCATCCGGCAGACAGACACACATCTTCTCCGTACGTTTGGAATCATAATACAAGGCTTTATCGCTGACCATCTCATTGCAGACCAGACCGGCATGAAACTCTTTGGCAATGGAACGAAAAGCCGCATTACTGACGCCGGCCAGCGGCGCTACCACGACCGGGTTGTCCAGCGTAACGGATCCGATCTTAAGAGAATTGTTCATTTTTCTTCTGCAGGATCTCTTGTAGCTCTGCTTCCGTAAACGTATACCGCTCATTGCAGAAGTTGCAGGTCACCTCTGCCCCATGATCTTCATGGATCATCGCTTCCAGATCCTCGCAGGCAATCGTGCTCAACGCCTCTGCCATGCGTTCCTTAGAACATGGACACGAGAACATGACCGGACATGTTTCCAGGATCTGTGCATCATCAAACATATCTTTTGCCAGCTGTTCCAATGTCGTATCATCATACTCTTCCATGATCTGTGAGATCGGTTTCAGTCCGCCGATCACATGCTCACAATATTGAATATCGGCCTCAACGGCGTCCGGCATCATCTGCAGCACCAAAGCGCCGGCACTGCATACACTGCCGTCCGTATCGATCTTGACCCCGACCGCAACGGCCGTAGGGATCTGTTCCGACAATGTAAAATAATAAGCAAAATCTTCACCGATCTCGCCGCTCTGCAAAGCGACCGTACCGGTAAAGTTCTCTGCCATATGCAGATCTTTTGTGACCGTCAGCGTACCGTCTTTACCGACAACGGCGCCCACATTCAGTTTGCCGCTTTTATACTGCACGGTGCCGACATGCGGATTCGAACAAAAGCCGCGGACATTGCCGTTTGAATACGCATCGACAATGATCGAGCCGATCGGACCGCCGCCGTTGATGGCAATCGTCAGCATTTCATCGGCGCTCTTCAGCATGCTGCCCATGATCGTGCCGACCGAAAGCGTACGTCCCAGGGCCGCGACCGCACATGGGTAGCAGTCAAAACGATCGCGGGCTTCCTGTACCAAATCGGTCGTGCGTGCCAGATATAAACGGACCCGTCCTTCACAGACCAGGGCCTTGGTTAATTGATCTTTCATATTTTCATCCTTTCAAAAAAAGACGCAGCCGCGCTTCGCGCGGGCGTCTTAATCTTTTCGTTTCGTCAATTCATTGAATGCATCATCCAGATCTTGCTGGTTGACCCCGGCAGGTTTCTCCGGCTCTTTATCATTTTCTTCTTCTTCCGGTTCTTTTTCTTCCGGCTCAGCAGGTTCATCGATGATCGGTGCCGGTTTTGCATCATCCTCCTGCGGCGCATTCGGATTTTCGATCGTGCCGTAGTTCATCAGATTCATGATCTCTTCATTGGTCAACGTTTCATGTTCATAAAGCGAACCTGCGATCAAATCCAGCAGACTGCGGTTTTCGGTCAGGATCTTCGTACATTTCTTCTGGCATTCGTCGACGATCTTGCGGACTTCCCGGTCGATCTCTCCGGCGATGCCGTCCGAATAACTGTTTCCCTGCGTATAATCGCGGCCTAAGAACACATTGCCCTGCGGATCCGCATATTGGATCGGTCCCAGACTGGACATACCGTAGACACGGACCATGTTCTTGGCGATCTTCGTCAGCTGTTCGATATCATTGACCGCACCGGCACTGACTTCGCCGAAGACCAGCTGTTCTGCCGTACGTCCGCCAAGTAAGCCAGTGATCTGCGCGAGCAGTTCGCTTTTGCGGTGGAAGTATTTTTCTTCCTTCGGCGTCATCAAGTTGTATCCGCCGGCTTCCCCGCGCGGAATGATCGTTACTTTCTGCACCTTCTCGGCATCTTCCAGTTTCAGACCAATGACCGCATGGCCGGCCTCATGGTAAGAAACCAGGCGTTTATCATTTTCATTGTAGGTCTTGGATTTTTTCGCCGGTCCCATCATGACACGGTCGATGGCCTCATCCAGGTCTTCCATCGTGATTTGTTTTTCATGATTCCGGACTGCAAGGATCGCTCCTTCGTTCAGGACATTGGCCAGATCTGCACCGGAGAATCCCGGGGTACGGGCTGCCAGGTTATGCAGCTCCACGTTGTCTGCCAGTTTTTTATTACGGGCATGCACTTTCAAAATGGCTTCACGGCCTTTGACATCCGGCAGCGAGACGGTGATCCGACGGTCAAAACGGCCGCTTCGCAGTAAGGCCGGGTCCAGGATATCCGGACGGTTGGTCGCGGCAATTACGACAATGCCGACATTATCCGTCATACCATCCATTTCCACCAACAACTGGTTCAGGGTCTGCTCCCGTTCATCATTGCCGCCGCCCATGCCGGCACCACGCTGGCGTCCGACCGCATCGATCTCATCGATAAAGATGATACAAGGGGCTGCTTTTTTGGCATTCTTGAACATATCGCGCACACGTCCGGCACCAGTTCCGACAAACATTTCGACAAAATCACTGCCGGAAATGGAGAAAAACGGCACATTGGCTTCACCGGCAACGGCTTTGGCCAGTAAGGTCTTACCGGTGCCCGGCGGGCCGACCATCAAGATGCCCTTTGGAATATGGGCACCCATATCCGTAAAGCGTTTCGGTGAACGCAGATAGTCGATAATTTCTTTGACTTCTTCTTTTTCTTCTTCACAGCCGGCCACGTCTTTGAAACGGGTCTTGACGTTCTGTTCCATCTGGGCCCTTGATTTCGCAAAATCAAACGCTTTATTGTTTGAGCTGCCGCCCATATGCATGAACATGTAATAGAAGAAGATCGCCAGGATCACCAGCGGAATGATATTGGCCAGGATCGTGATCCAGGTATTCCCGCTGCTCGGATCACTGACCGAGATTTCTCCGCCGTCATCCGTCAGTGTTTTTTCCAGCCATTCCTGGTTTGCTTCCGTATTTGGTACGATCACTGAGAACTGTTTCTTGGACTGTTCGCTTTTATTTTTCGAATCAGCGTTTTTTGTGTACGTTCCGTTAACTTTGATGATCGTACTGTCAATTTCCATCGTCGTATCACCAAATTCTGCCGTTTTCGCGACTTTACGGAACTCCGAATAATTCATCCGGTCACTTGTTCCCTGCGACGTATACGCAATCAAAGAGATGATAATACTGATGACGAAAAGCGTTGGCAAATAATTCAGCCAGTTTCTTTTCATTCAAAAGCCTCCTTATTCATAGATTTCAGGTTTTAAAACTCCTATAAATGGTAAATTCCGATATTTCTGATTATAGTCCAGACCATATCCGACCACAAACTCATTCGGAACCGTAAAGCCGACATAGTCCGCTTCGATCTCGAATTCCCGGCGGTCCGGTTTATCCAGCAGCGATACGATCTTCACATCCGTCGCGCCCTTGTTTTTGAACATCTTTTTCACTTCGACCAGCGTACGGCCGGTATCCACGATATCCTCGACCAGTAAAATGGGACGCTCTTTGGCTGAAATCTGCATATCCAGATCAATGCGCACGTCGCCGATCGACTCCGTGCCGTCATAAGAACTGACTTTCATAAAATCAATTTCACAAGGGAATTTGAATCGTTTGATCAATTCGGCCATGAACGGCACGCTTCCCTTTAATAATCCAACAACGACCGGAACGGTTCCCTCTTTTTGGTAATCCGCTTCAATTTGTTCTGCTAATTCAACGCAGCGCTGTTCTATTTCCTCTTCTGTCACTAATACTTTCAGAATATCATCCTGCACCATAATATTGTTTTCTCCTTAAGTTACGGAATTAATTGTATCATAAACACCGTAGGTTTCCCACTAAAATGTTCGACATCGCAGCCGATGCCCGGCACAAAGATCACCTGGCCGTTTCGATCCGTCATCACCAGCCAACGTTTACGGAAGATCCGCGGTATTTTGCGGTCGACAAAGAACCGATGCACCTTTTTTGTTCCGTAACGAAGCATGATCCGGTCACGATCCTGCACGGTACGCACATGGATCGGGAAATCTTTTTCCGTCAGGGTGACCCCTTCGATCGTTCGGCCTTCTTTTTGAAATACAAATGTTTCATGATCGGCCATTTGGATTGCGTCGAATGCCCGATCGATTCGATCGGCTTTCGGCAGACAATAGATTCGATCGTGAAACCGTTCCAGTTCAATTTGTCCCAGATCGATCAGGCAGTCGCTCTGCATCTGTTTCAGCAGCGATGCCAAATGATCATAGGCATAATGCCGGTGACTGATGCGGGACAAAAAATGGTCCAGCACAAACGGGGCATCCGGATGCTGCAGCAGTTCTTCGGCACTGCATTTTTCCATCCAGCTTTCGGCCGCCTGCCGACGCTTAGTCAGCTGCACATTTTCTTCGTCAATTTTTTTACAAAGCTGTTCTTTTTCAAATCGGCTCATCTCTGCCGTGATATGATGGCGGATGCGGTTACGGGTATATGTATCCGTCAGATTGGATTCATCGATCCCATAAGGGACACCATGTTCCAGACAATAATCTTCCAGTTCTTGTTTTTCCTGTTCCAAAAGCGGACGCACGATCGTGTAGCCGTGCCGACGCGCCGTCGGCGCCAGTCCGTATGTATCACAAAGCATCTGCCGGCGTTTTTGGAAAATATAGGTCTCAATGCGGTCATCCAGCTGATGCGCGACAAAAATCAAGTCCGTGCCGTACGTATCGGCCAGCTGTTCAAAGAATTGATACCGAACGTCGCGGGCCCATGCCTGGAAGTTGCCGGTATGATCCCATTTCGGATACAGCACATGAAAAGCGATGCCATATCGGTCACAATACGTTTTCACGATGTGCTCATCACGATCGGCGCTTTCCCGTTTCTTATAATTCACGTGTGCCGCATGGATCTCATACCGTCCGCGGCATTGATCCAGCAGCGCCATACTGTCCGGTCCGCCGGAGCAAGCTAATACAATCGTTTTCATACGCTCATTATACCCCAAAAAAAAGCGCGATTCTTGTGAATCGCTCTGTCGAAAACGTATGCTCAGCTAACAATTAATTCAACGATCCGGCCTTTGATTTCCTGAAACAGTTTTTCCTGCGGATCCAAATGGGCTTTTACATCAATGATCCGGGCCGTATTGATCCATTTGGCATCATTCATGTAGAGCACGGAAACTTTGTTCATACCTGGGATACAGCCTAAGCGCATTAAATGACGCTTGCCTTGTTTATGATCCGGTGCATACGCCTGCAAGTATGCTCTATAATTGCCGCTGACCGGCACGATGAAAGCTTTCCCGTGCTGCATCGCCAAGATCAGCCCAAAGTGCAGATAACCGATTTCCAATATATATGCCAGTCCGTAATCGACGAAACAAATATCACCGATATGGACCCGCACCCCTAGATCCAGACTGGAATTCAGCTCTTTTCGCTGGCAGAAATTCATCTTGGAAACCAGATAATCATATTCTTCGGATGCAGACAGGCTTTGAAGCATATGTGTTTCCAAGGTCTGCGATTCTTTCATCAGTTCATCCATTTGATACTTCATGCCCTGCTGTTTGTGTTTCATCCATTCTTTTGGTTCCATGCCTTCATTAAATCAAAAAAAGATGACAAATACATGACAGGAAAAAAGTCAGCTTTCGGCTGACTTTCTTTTAAATTTTGCGGCCAGACTTAAGATCGGATGGAACTTTTCCGAGATCATTGCCGACTTTTCGATAAACAGCTCCACACCAAACAAAATGATCACCATGACCGTCACACCAATGCGTGTATTGATCAAATAAGCATAGGCACTTAGTCCGAATAAAGCCGTGATCGCACACATGATGATGACGGTATTGCGGTGGCCGAATTGTTTCATCAATAGATGATGGATATGGCTTTTATCCGCCTGTGAGAATTTCATCCCTTTTAACGTCCGCCGTAAGATCGCCGAAAGGGTGTCGATGATCGGCAGCGCCAATAAGATCAGCGGCAGTGCCAGCGTAATGATCGTCGAGCCTTTGAATCCAAGCAGTGAGATGGCCGAGATCATGAAACCGAGAAACAGCGATCCGCAGTCTCCCATAAAGATACTGGCCGGATGGGCATTGAACACAAGGAACCCGCCCGTTGCGGAAGCCAGGATCAACGTGATATAAGCAATATCCAGGCGCCGTTCCATCAAAGAAACCGAGGCGATGACCACCAGAATGATCACGCTCATCCCGCCGGCCAATCCGTCCAGACCATCGATCAGGTTGATCGCATTGGTGATCCCAGCTACCCAGAAAATCGTCACCAGCAGACAAATGATGTCATTGTCGATCACAAAGTTGAACACATGGATCGTATCGATACGAACACCAAAATAGACCAGGATCAACGCCGAAAGCAATTCAAACGCCAGTTTGGTCATCGGCTTGATATCGATCAGATCGTCGATCAACCCTGTGAAGAACATCAAACTGCCGCCCAATAGGATCCCGATGATTGCCCGGTCCGCATTCAAAAACATCGTGACGCTGATCAGAAAGCTAAGAAAGATGGCCACGCCGCCGATCCGGGATATGATCCCATGATGGACCGTACGTTTGTTTTCTTTCGCATATGCCTTGGCATAATAAGAATACTTTTTGATCAACGGTGTCAGACACACGGACAGTAAAAACGGAACGATGATGATTCGATAATCGAGCACG
The DNA here is from genome assembly GCF_014202755.1 of Catenisphaera adipataccumulans. Lineage (GTDB taxonomy): Bacteria > Bacillota_I > Bacilli_A > Erysipelotrichales > Erysipelotrichaceae > Catenisphaera > Catenisphaera adipataccumulans. The sequence continues at coordinate 39,603 of NZ_JACHHK010000005.1, read as the reverse complement.
TTATCTCCATCCTTTCATTTGATCGATCACGACCTTTTCCGGTTTATCTGCACAGACAACCGGAATATTCAGTGCAAAGGCTAAAGATTGTTTCAATCCAAAACAATTACCAAGACCGCCGCTTAACTGGATCTGATTTTGGTGCACGCTTTCTTTCACTTCGACATCCACCTGTTCCAGAGCTTGTTTGGTCCAGAGCGTGATCTGATCAAAAACATTTTTCAGGCACGGCCACAGCGTTTCGGCTTTGATGCGCAGCCGGATCCAGCCTGTCTGTGCATAGGCATTGCAGATCAAGGTCGGATTCCGATGCCTCCAGAACGCATCGGATGCGGCTTCCCGCAAGGCCCTTGCATCTTCCGGCAGGATCGAATAGCCGTTTTTTCGTACAGCGGCAATGATGTTTTCATCGATCTGCCGGCCGGCAAAGAAAATCGTTTTCTCCGCATAAATGCGGTCTTCCGCATAGATACCAATCTGCGTAAAAGAATGACCGCTGTGTACGTGCAGCGTCGGCCGTTCATCATGCCACCCGGTGTGCAGAGGCATGAAACGAACAGAATGAATGCCGACATCCAGCAGTTCCCGCTGCCACTCTTCCTGAAACGATTCCTGCATATCATCCGGAACCGTCACGACCAGGTCCGCTGTAAACAAGGTATCAAAGGCGCCTAATTCGTCCAGTCCGGCATGAATCACCGGAACGATCGAAGAAAGGATCTGCACATGATCGATCGGATAATGCACCTGGATCTGATCATCCGGACGATATAAATAATTCAGGGCCTCCTGCCCGACGGCGATCACTTTGCCGTTCTCAGATGCCGTGCATGTGCGTACGGCAGTTTCTGCTTCGGTCTCATAATCATAAAACCGGCACATGAAGCTGCCTGGATCCAGCGCATAACGGTGGTTAAACATATCAATACGCTCCCCAGTCGCTGTACATCGTCAAGGATAAGATTCCCTGCGTCATCAGATAAGCAACCACGAACGACAGGATGAACAGCAGAAGCATGGCCTTGCGCGGCTGACGGACATCGACAAACTTTTCAAATTGGATGCAGCTCAGCGCCTGAAACGCCAGGCCGAAACAGCCGGCAAAAATAACATATTTTATAATTGTATAGGCCATGCGTCTCCTCCTATCTTGACGATATCCACAAAAGAATACTTCTGTTTCCATTCTTCTTTCAGTTTCTTCATGATCTCCACATTCCCAAAGCCCATGATCGTACTGCCGGAACCCGTCATCATCGCCCGATGCAGACCGGCTTTCATCATGCCATTTTTGATTTCCGTGATCACCGGCAGCTGTCGTTCAGCGACCGGTTCCAGTGCATTGCCCATCGCCCGGTGGAACAAATCGGCATCATTCTCGGCAATGGCCTTCTGCACATCATCGACAGAGGGATGCAGCGGCGCTTGTTCATGCCAGAGGCGGAACGCTTCCGGTGTCGAAACTCCGACATCCGGTTTTACCAACAAGGCGTTGGTCGTCCACTGCGGACAGAAGACGCTGATCTTTTCGCCGATGCCTTTGACCCGCGCCAGTCGATTGACAATACAGAACGGTACATCTGCCCCGACATGTTTGCCGATCTCGATCATCTGCGCCTCGCTCAAGTTTAAGTGTTCCAATTGATTGATGCCGCGCAGAACAGCAGCCGCATTGGCGCTTGCGCCGGCCAGGCCGGCTTTCATCGGTATATATTCATCAATGATCACGGTAAATCCCGGCAGAGCGGGAAATCGTTCTTTTAAGATGCACAACATTTTTTTCATCGTATTTTCGGCCGGAATATCGCCGTTGGTGCAGCTGATGACGGTATGGCGGGCCGGAACAATATCCAACACGTTATATAATGAAATGGGTGCCATGACCATATCCAATTCGTGATAACCGTCCGGCCGGCGGCCGATGACATCCAATGCCAGATTTACTTTACCGGGTGCATAGACTCTCATAACTCACCTCATACAAGCGTAAAAAATCCGCCAACGTGCATTGTTGGGCGCGCAGCCCCGGATTGATTCCCGCTCTTTCCAATAATTCTTTGGCGGACGCTTTATCGCCCGCATAGCTTTGAAAATTATTATATATGGTTTTCCGCCTTTGTGTAAAACAACTTTTGACCATCGCAATAAAAAATGCGGCATCCACATCATCGTAACGATGATGAAATACGAACTGCACCACCATACTATCGACGCGCGGACTAGGCCAGAAAACATGCCGCGATACATCCATGACCTTTTTCATTTCGCAGCGAAACTGCGTGATCACGCTCAATGCATTGTACTCTTTATCATTTTCCCGTGCCAGAAAGCGCTGACCGACTTCTTTCTGCATCATGACCGTGATGCGCTCGATCGGTTCTTCTGCTTCAAATAATTTAAATAAGATCGGTGTCGTTACATAATAGGGAAGATTGCTCGCAAAGACCACCGGCTGGTTGTTCTGGCGATAGGTGCGGATGGCTTCATTGACATCCACATCCATGAAATCCTGCAGGATCACCTGCAGATGGTCACGGCCGATTTCGTTATATAAGATCTCCGGCAGCCGCTGATCGATTTCATAAGCAATGACCCGATCGGCCTTGGCACACAAAAACTGTGTCAAGGCACCGATGCCCGGTCCGATCTCAAAAACCAATTCGCCGGCATCGTGCACGGCCGCATCGGCGATCTTTTCCACGACTTTCGGTTCGATGATAAAATTCTGCCCGTAGCTCTTTTTTGTATAAATATGGTATTTATTTTGAATTTCTTTTGTTTTTTTGACTGTCGCAATTGCCTGCATATTGACTGACCGCCTTTTCCAATTGATCCGGAGTGATGCCCATCTGATTCAGTCGCTTAAAACATGTCTTCGCATTGCATGGACCGATATGAAACGTTTCACATACCGCAAAGCGCAAAGCTTTTCGGCCGATGCACCCGGAATCCAAAAATTGTGCATAAGTAATTGTTTCCCCGCGGTCGGTAAAAGTCACACAATGAGATAAAGCTTCTTCCAGATCTTCTTTTCCGGCATGTTCCACGCCGACTTTCTTTTCGGTCCGCGCCTTGGCCTTTTCAATAAACGCCTGCTTGCATCCCGGAACCTGGTCATTGATCCAGCGGCGGATATGTTCCCCGGGACTGTCCGGATCGGTGAAGATGATCACGCCGCGGGTCTTCTGCGCCTGCCGGATACGGGTGATGGTTTCCGGATCGATCCGGTCGCCGCCGGTCTCGATCGTATCACAGTCGAACCAGCGCTGCAGCGTATTCGTATCGTTCCGGCCTTCAACGACGATGATTTCTTTGATGGTTCTCATATACTATTGATATATTCCTATTTTATAAAGTCAGCGAAATGTTTTCAACTCTATTAAATATTCTCACTGAAGCCTTCGCCTTCGACTCGATGGACATCATTGACAATGATGAACGCATGCGGATCGATCGCCCGAACTTGTTCTTCCAGCTGCGGATACTGTTTCTGACGGATCACGCACATCAAGACCGGCCGTTCTTTTTTCGTATAACCGCCCTGAGCGGACAAGCGGGTCACGCCGCGGTTGACTTTCTTCATCAATGTCGTTTCGATTTCCTGCCAATCGTCGCTGACGATCATGACATTTTTTGCCGGCTGAGCGCCCAATAAGACCGTACGGTTGACCGCAGCTCCGGTCACATAGACCGCTATGATACCGATCAGTGCCGGAACAATGCCATAGGTAAAAACACCCAGCAGCACGACCAAAGCATCCACCAAAAAGATCGCATCGCCGGATTTCATATTGGTGTATTTTGCCAAGATCAAGGCCGGCACATCCATGCCGCCGGTGCTTGCATCCGTGCGGAAGACCAATCCCAGCCCGATGCCGGACAGGACTCCGGAATAAATGGCAGCGATATACATCGGCATTTCTTCCGCCGGCTGCATGACCGCGCTCAGCACCGTCAGCATCACCGGGTAGCTGATCGAAGACAGCAGGGAGCGGGCCGCAAAACGCCTGCCCAAAGTTAACGCACCGATCGCAAAGAAAACAATCGTAAACAAATTATTCATCAGCACCGTATCGGTATGGAGCACTGGCTTCAGTGCAATGGCCAGACCGGCGGTGCCGCCGTTTAAAATATCGTTGGGGATCACAAAATACCATGTCGCGACCGCGACCAGAAAATTCCCGAACACGATTCTTATCACATCACGTGGTTTCATTTGAGTCCTCCTTCTTTCGCAAACGATTTTATTGTATCGGTTTCTCACGAACATGACAAGACAAGGAACATATGTTATTCTGATTTTGTCAGAAAGGATGATAGTATGACTCCACACAATCAGGCGCAGCCTGGTGAGATCGCCCCGATCGTTTTGATGCCCGGTGATCCGCTGCGCGCGAAATACATTGCCGAGCACTATCTGGATGATGCGGTTTGTTTCAATACGGTGCGCAATATGTTCGGTTATACAGGCACATACAAAGGAACCCGCATTTCCGTGATGGGTTCCGGCATGGGCATGCCGAGCATCGGCATTTATTCCTATGAACTCTATACGACTTATCATGTCGAAGCCATCATCCGGATCGGTTCCTGCGGTGCCTATTCACCGGATCTGCATACTTTCGATATCCTGGCAGCCGATTCGTGCTGGTCTCCTTCGACCTATGCGCAGGCACAGTCCGGCGATACGCGTGACATTCAATATCCGGACCAAAATCTGCTGCACACGATCGAGATGACCGCCCAGCAGCTGAACATCCCGCTGCACATCGGCCGTCTGCATTCTTCTGATGTGTTCTATTATGAAGAAGGCATCAACAACGGTGCTGCCGAACACAACTGCATGGCAGTGGAAATGGAAAGCTTTGCGCTGTTCCACAATGCGGACATCACACACAAAAAAGCCGCCTGTCTGTGTACGGTATCGGATTCTTTCGTATACGATGAAGACACGACGCCGCAGCAGCGCGAGACATCCTTTCAGGATATGATGAAGCTGGCTTTGGAAGCAGCAAGAAAGGCAATATAATATGTATGATGTAGCAATCATCGGCGCCGGACCGGGCGGTATTTACTCGGCTTACGAAATGATCAAACACGATCCCAGTCTGTCGATCGCGATATTTGAGACGGGAAATCCGCTGGAAAAAAGAAAGTCCCCGATCGACGGGGACAAGATCAAGACATGCATCCACTGCGATCCTTGTTCCATTATGAACGGATTCGGCGGTGCGGGTGCGTTCAGTGACGGAAAATACAATATCACCAATGAATTCGGCGGCAATTTATATGAATACATCGGTCCGGAAAAGGCCATCGAACTGATGGAATATGTTGACCAGATCAACTGCGCCCACGGCGGCAGCAAGACCAAATTGTATGTGAACAACGATCGAAAGATCGCGAAGAAATGTCTGCAGAACAATCTGCATTTATTGAAAGCGAATGTCCGACATCTGGGTACGGATGTGAATTATATCGTTTTAAAGAATCTCTTTGAAGAACTGAAAAATGATGTACATTTCTTCTTCCGCACCCACATCGATCAAGTCACGATCGACAAAGAGGACTATGTGCTTCGTTCCGGCCAGGAAACCTTCCGCGCCAAACGATGCATCATATCGACCGGCCGATCCGGCAGCAAGTGGATGGAAAGTGTCTGTGCGGGGCTGGGGATCCGTACCCGCAGCAACCGTGTCGACATCGGTGTCCGCGTGGAACTGAATGCGGATACGTTCAGTGAACTGACTGATTCTCTTTATGAATCGAAGATCGTTTACCAATCGAAGAAATATCAGGACCGCGTGCGTACGTTCTGTATGAACCCGCACGGTGTTGTGGTCAATGAAAATACCAACGGGATCGTCACTGTGAACGGTCATAGTTATGACGATCCGGAAAAATACACCGAGAACACGAATTTTGCGCTCTTGGTTTCGAACCGCTTTACCGAACCATTCCATCAAAGCAATCAATATGGTGAAAGCATTGCCCGGCTTTCGAATATGTTAGGGGGCGGGGTCATCGTACAGCGATTCGGCGATTTGATCCGCGGTCAGCGTTCCACGATCAACCGCATCAACAATGGTTTTGTCCGTCCAACTTTGAAAGCCACACCTGGCGATCTCTCGCTGGTGATCCCGAAACGTCAGATGGATGATATCATCGAAATGATCTATGCCTTGGATCGTGTCTGCCCTTCGACGGCCAGTGACGATACCTTATTGTACGGCGTAGAAGTGAAATTCTATAACATGCAGGTGGAAGTGGACAATAATTTGGAAACTGTTCATAAAGGTCTGTATGTCATCGGTGACTGCAGCGGCGTCACCCACTCGCTTTCGCATGCCAGTGCATCCGGCGTTTATGTTGCCCGTAAAATTTTGGCTGAATAAAGAACCTTCGGGTTCTTTTTTATTTCCGACACTCATACTGTCATATAAACTGATATAATAAGAATATGAAAATTCCTGAACATTCAACGATCATCGCGCCGGCCTCGCTGCACCTGGCGCTGTATCAAAAAATTTTGGCACAATACGGCGGCACCTTCAACATTGAAGTCATCACGCTGTCTGCCTTTCTGCAGCGCTATGCCCAACAGCCGGAATACAGCGATTTTGAACAAATCTATCGCTTTCGTGAAGCATTGCAAGCGATCGATCCTGAAAATGTATTCAGCACCAGCCGGAAAGATCCGGCCTTTTTGCGTGCCTGTCTGAATTTCCTGAAAGACGCACAGTACGAAGGCATCGACACCTTTCCGGATGATACAAAAAAAGAGCAGGATCTGAAATCGATCCTTGATATTCTGAATACGATCGATCTGCCGGAAAAAACCGAGTCCGAACTGATTTATCCAAATTTGGATTCCGTCTACATTCTGCCCCAAGAATACGGGACGGCCGACCGGCGCCGGATTCGCCGGCTGATCGATGCTGGTGCGCACTGGCTGGGGAACAACACCGCACCGATCAAGGCCTATTACAGTGCGGCCAATGCCCGCCGGCAGGCGCAGCTGGCAGCGGATTTGATCATTCAAAACGATTGGGAGGCAGAAGATATCTTCATCGCCTTGTCGGATCCGAAAGATCTGGCCGTTCTGACCCAAATGCTTGAAAACCGCGGCATTCCATATACCGCTTTATCCGCTCATAAAGATGTACAGGCCGCAAAACAATGGGCCGCCTTGCTCCGCTGGATCCGTCAGCCGGACGAAAAGCAGTTTCGGCAGCTGCTGCATGCGCTGTACCCGAGTGATTTGTTTCTGGAAGAAGTGCTTGATCAGTTCCCGGAAACATTCCCGGACTTTGAAAAAACGCTGCCGCCGTATGAAGAAAATGTCTTTATCGATGAATTCAGCTATGCCCGCCTGCAAGATTTGACCGCAAGAGCACGGGACTGGCGAAAAACCCATCCTCTGAATTGGGATATCCATCATTTGGATCAGGCCGCGGCAGATATCCAGGCCATTCTGCCGGCGACGGATGACAACCGGCGATGCTTTGCGCGCATCGAAACACTGATCCAAGAGGCGATGCCCTATCTGCACGAGCCCGAGGATCTGGATCCATTGATCGATGCCGTTGAAAACATTTCCGATGCCGGCATGCCCAGCACGATCAGCGGCGTTCTGATCGGTACCCGTTCACAGATTTCATCCTTGCGCCCGATCACGTTCCTGCTCGGTGCCACAGCTGCCCGTTTTCCGGCTTACCAACAATATACCGGTATTTTCAACGAAGCCTATTATGCCAAAACATCTCTGCCTGCTTTGGCTGACCGTCTTGAAGAGCAGCGGCAGCAGCTGTTTCATGTGTTATCACAGCCGGAACAGTTCATCGCCATCGTCCCGGAATACGACTACCAATCCGCCGAACTGCAGCCTTCCAGCGAGTTGGAACATTGGATGGGACAAACTGCGCATTTCGTTTCGCTTCATGAATACGACACATATTCCCCGCCGGCATTCACGTTATCGCAGAAAACAGCTGAAGAACTCTTTTTCCCCGATCATTCTCTGCACGGGTCGGTCAGTCGTTTTGAGACCTTTGCGAACTGTCCGCTGAAACATTACCTGCAGTACGGACTGCGTCTGCGGGAAGAACGGGATCAAACCGACCTGCGAATACGCGGCAGCCTGCTGCACCGTATTTTGGAACAAACTGCCAAAGTATACGGCAGCCATTATGCGGAGATCACGGAGAAAGAACTGCAGACCTTTGTCGATCATGAATTCGAATGGGTGCTGCAGACATTTCCTTCGTCTGCTTATTGGCTGACGGCGCAGAAAAATGAAGTCATGTCCGATTTGACCGCCATCTTCACACAACTGGCCGCGTTCGAATCCGAATGGCATATGCGGATCGATGCACAAGAACATAAGATCCGCCAGACCATCGTCAAGGACGGCTATACCATTTCTTTTACCGGTTATATCGACCGCATCGATGCATCCGAGACCTCATTCTGTGTCTTTGATTATAAAACGGGCAGCCGCACTTTGCGGAAAGCTGATTTTGAATCCGGGCGATCCTTGCAGCTGGCTGTTTATACAGTTGCTTACCAACAAGAATGCGGCAAACTGCCGGTCGGTGCATTTTATATCACGTTATCGACTTCCCCGGAAGAAGAGATCGGCGTCAAATCTTCCTATAATAGTAAGAAAAATATTTGGCAGCCGGTCGAGGAAGCCAGCCTGCAGGAAAAATTCCGCATGTCCTTCACGGCCAACGGCTGGACGTTTCAGGATCTTTCTACGTATGCGGATAATGTTAATCGGTTTAAATCATCAAAAGGACTGCCGTCTTTTGAGACCATGCGCAGCCAGCAGGAAGAAATTCTTTCATCGATCGGCGATGAGATCCGCACCGGCAATATCAAGCCGGATCATGCCGCCGGCGCCTGCACCTTTTGCCCGTATCGACCCATTTGCCGGAACGCTGAACAGGAAGTCAGCAAGCCTTCAAGGCTGAAGGAGGAATAACTATGGATTTTACTCCGGAACAAAAAGAAGCCATTGAGATCCGCCATACGAATGTCGTTGTCAGTGCCAGCGCCGGCAGCGGAAAAACCCGGGTCCTGGTCGAACGGCTGTGCCGGCTGGTCATTGATGATAAAATTCCGATCGACGCCGTCTTGGCAATGACTTTTACCAATGATGCCGCCGCCGAAATGAAATCACGCCTGCGCGGCCGTCTGAATGCCGAACCGCAGACGGACTACATCCGCCGGCAGGTGGCCGCACTGGAAACCGCAAGCATCTGTACGATCGACAGTTTCTGCCGGCAGATCGTTACGAACTATTATTACCAGATCCCCATCAGCTATACCATGGCGCAGCAGACCGCAAGCGACGCTCAACGAAAAGAGGCGTTTGACCGCGGCTATCAGGCAGCGTTAAGTCATGTACAGCCTGATCATTTACTGTGGTATGCCCACCGTTTCAAAATGGACAGCACTGCCATGCAGGATATCGTAGCCAAGACCATTGATGCCGCCTGGGCAAAAGCGGATCCAAAAGACTGGTTTGAACAAATTAAGAACGATGCTTTTCATCAAGCGATGGAAACATGGTTTTTTAGGGGATTTAAAGACCGTATCAACGCTTTGCTTGATTACTGCCGGCAAGGGGAAGCCTATGCGGACATTTTCATGCAGAAAATCCAGGCATTGGCTCCTTGTCTGGATGCCTGCAGACAGCAGGACTACCCGGCTTTTTATCAGGCATTCCGTGTCTATATGGAAACGACCGGGTACTATCGGGTCCCAAAGGAATATAAAAACGAACTGGAGCCGATCAAAGACAGCTCGCGTGAGCTGGAAAAAGAAATCACAAAACGTCTGCTTCCCGAAGAAATTTATCAATCCGATCACCAACAAGAACAGGAAATCATCCGTGAATTCTGCGATCTCTGTCTGGAAACAAAACGACAGTACAACGCGATCAAAAAAGAAATGGAGATCATCGACTTCGGCGATATGGAAAGCTTTGCGTATGAACTGCTCAAGCAGCCGGCTATCCGGCAGGAAGTCAGTGAGAAGTACCAAGCCATCCTGATCGATGAATTCCAGGATACCAACGATCTGCAGGAAAGCATCATCCGTTTGATCGCACATCCGGACAATGTTTTCCGCGTCGGCGATATCAAACAGTCGATCTACGGTTTCCGTCAGGCCAGACCGGATATCATGCGTCAGCACATGCGCTCGTCCGCAAACAAGACCTTGGTCATGGATCAGAATTTCCGTTCGAATGCGAATATTGTCGCCTTCAACAATAACTTCTACCGAAAAATCATGAATACCGAACTGCTTGGTTCGCAGTTTGAATCAATCGATGAAGCCCGCCCAGGTCTGTCGGCCCAAAGCGAAACACCGCAGATCCCGATCCGGTTCCTTTATCTCGATCAAACCGATTCGGACGCCAAAGAAAAAAACCCTATGTCACCGCGTCAAATGCGTATGGACGTTATTGCCGCCGACATTGCCCGGAAGCATCGGGAACAAGGTATTCCCTACCGTGATATCTGCATCCTGACCCGCAGCCATTCTCCGCAGCAGGATTTACTGAAGACGATGGCCGCATTCCAGATCCCGGCGGTGGCCGATTTAAATCAAGGCTTTTATTCCAACAGCGCGGTACAAATTGTGCTGGCAGTCTTGGAGTCGCTATATTATCCGCACCATGACATTGCTTTAACGGCCGCCTTGCTTTCACCGATCGGCGGTGTCGACAATGAAACATTGGCCAAAGCCTGCATCGATAAACCAAAAGGCAGTTCACTTTACAACCATATCAAAAATTTTGATTTTATGGAGAACTGGAACGCGCTGCGGGCCTGTCGTTATGAACCGACGGTCGATGTTCTCAAGGCCATTTATACTGCCGGTGATTTTTATCAGACCAAGATCACCCGTCAGGAACGGACCAATCTCGATGCTTTATTGGAAAAGGCAGCGGATCAGGACGATGCCGCCTTATTTACCGAGCAGCTGCGTCAGGATGCCGGACAGGATGCGGCTGCCGATGCGTACGCGTACGGAAAAAATGATGATGTCGTTCAGATCAAGACAATGCACCACTCCAAAGGTCTGCAGTTCCCGGTCGTTTATATCTTGTCACAGTCAAAAATGAGCAGTGCCGGCAGTTCACCGATCCGCATGGATGCAGACTTAGGTATTTCTTTACATGGTCTGAACGCGGCTGGCACCGTCAAACGAACTTCCTTTTCAGAAGAAGCGCTGAAAACCAAAGCGCTGCACGATCAGCTGCAGGAAGAAATGCGGGCCTTCTATGTCGCCACGACCCGGGCCCAGAAGGAACTGGTCTTTGTTGATGCGATCCGGGATCCGGATCAATATGCACTGCCGTTCGGAACGGCGGCTTTGCTGGAAAACTCCGGTTATACCGGCTGGCTGTTTCATACTTATTTCAATGATCCAAACAGCCCGGTCCAGTTTCAACGTGTTGTCTGCGACGGTACGCGGCCGGCCTTGGAGCCGGAAACGGCAGCTCCTATTTCTGCCAAGACTTATGATCATGTGATCCATCGTTTTGGAAATGCGACCGCCAGCGGCACCAAAGTGAAGCGTGAATGGCAGCCGCTGCAGCTGGAAAAAAACCAGGCTACGATCCGCGGCGATCTGTTTCATGAAGCGATGGCCGATCCATATCCATATCAAAAGGCCGATTTGATGAAAACGGCATCCCGTTATCATTTCGAGCTTTCACAGACGGATCTGCGTCAGCTGCTGCAGCTGAATGAACAGCCCATGTACCAAGAATGGATGACCAAGCCCCACCGATTTGAATGCCCGTATGCCTGCAAAGACGGCGAACGTTTGGTGCACGGTTTCATGGATCTGGTGGTTTTTGATACCGATGAGATCATCATCCTCGACTATAAAACCGATCATGTAGAAAACGCGCAGGAATTGATCAGCCGCTACCGTGCCCAGCTGGATACATATCGGAAAGCGATGCAGTCGCTTCAGGATAAACCGGTCCGGACCTATTTGTATTCTTTCCATTTGGATGCGCTGATCCCTTTATCATAGACAGAATGAGCGTATTGTCGTATAGGGTCATTTGAATTCAAGCCGTGAATGTACTACAATAATTGCGTCGTTGTTCAATGCGACAGGGAGAGAAAAACATGGAAAATTTATTTCATCTGAAGGAAAAGGGAACGGATGCCCGCACAGAGATCATTGCCGGTATCACGACGTTCCTGTCCATGGCGTACATCCTGGCTGTCAATCCGACCGTCTTAGGCGATGCAGGAATGAACGTACCGTCGGTCTTTATGGCCACAGCAATTGCCAGCGGTATCACCAGCATCATCATGGGTGTCATTGCCAACTATCCGGTAGCGCTGTCTGCCGGAATGGGTGTGAATGCTTTATTTGCTTATACGATCTGCGGTGCCATGGGATATTCGTGGAAAGCAGCATTAGCTGCCGTATTGGTTTCCGGAATCATCTTTGTGCTCATTACGGTGACCAACATTCGTAAAAAGATCATCGACGCCATTCCAAAACAGCTGAAAATGGCGATCGGAGCCGGTATCGGTTTCTTCATCGCATTTGTCGGACTGCGGAACGCCGCGATCATTGTTGCTTCGGATGCCACGATCGTTTCGTTGGGTGATTTCACTGATCCGACAGTATTACTGGCTTTATTCGGTGTAGCAATCACGATCGCGCTGGTCATTAAAAAGGTGCCGGCTGCCGTATTTGTCGGTATGGTCATCACGGCTGCAATCGGTGTCGTCTTGGGTAAATGCGGCGTCGAAAATATGCCGGTCCTGCTGCCAATTGAACAGTGGGTCACTGTTGATTTTGAAATGGATACATTCGGTGCGTTCGCGCAAGGATTCGGCGAACTGTTTGCGAATCCGTTTGCGTGCTTCGTCATTGTCTTCTCATTCTTGTTTGTCGATTTCTTTGATACTGCCGGTACTTTGGTTGCGATCGGCAACCGTATTGGTTTGGTCAATGAAGAAGGCGAACTGGAAGGTGCGGAGCAAGCCTTGTTGGCGGATTCTATCGGTACTTGCTTAGGTGCAGTTTTAGGTACCAGTACGATCACTAGTTTTGTGGAGTCGTCAGCCGGTGTCGGTGTCGGCGGCCGGACTGGATTGACTGCCTGCACGACAGGTGTTCTGTTCCTGCTTTCGATCTTTATCTCACCATTGATCCTGAACGCTGTTACAAACGCGGTCACGGCGCCGGCATTGATCGTCGTCGGCATCATGATGGCTCAGCAGCTCGGCGGCATTGACTGGGACAACATGGTTTATGCGACAGCAGGCTTCATCACGATCATTTTCATGATCCTGTCCTACTCCATTTCGAATGGTATCGCATTCGGTTTCATTGCCTTTACTATTGCGATGATTGCCGACGGACGCAGTAAAGAGATCCACCCGACCGTTTGGGTCCTGTTGGTGATCTTCGTTATTTACTTTGCGACACCGTCAATGATGTAATTATAATTGCGGGCTTAATGCCCGCTTTTTTTGTACCATATCATCCCTACGGCTGCCAAACCGATGATCGGCCAATACGGCAGCCGAGCAGGAATATCCAGACTTGGCGTCTTTGATCGGAAATGGTTCTTATAGGTCTGGTCGGTAATACGAGCAACCAGCAGTCTGCGCTGATTTGTTTGTCCGTCTGCACAAGTCGAAAGCACGATCAAATGATCCGTGCTTTTTATTTTTCTTTGACAGACCGCACATTCCTTGATTCGTTTCATGTATCCATCGGCATCATCAGAAACAACACGATAAATCGATGAATCATAGGCATCGGTGATAAGACAGGCGATGATTTCGACGCCATGATTCTGACCGCCGTAGTATAGGTTTCCGTAACGATGCGCTTGAAAGAACTTTGGCTGTACAAACAAATCAATATCCCCGAACATTTTATGGTCTTCCATATGGTGGCCATATACGATCGTATTAAAATCGGAAAAATCCGGCGCATTGGCACAATGCACGAACAGACTGCCGGAAAGACAATCCGATCCATCCGGTGCCTTATTTAAATATTCTTCATCATCCTTTCCCTGCACCAGCGGATAATCGATCCCGGTCCCATAAATCTGCAGCCAGGCAATCACATCCGGATTCTTTTTCTGCAGCTTTTCAAAACTCATCGAATGATCCTGCGTCGGTTTGTAGGTCGCATAAATCTGCGGCGATGCCTGCGCATGGATCCGTTGATTGTCGATCAATCCGTACAGACCATAAAGCCCGACCAAAAAGAAAAAGATAAAAATAAAACCATCCAAACACACCTCACCCAGGCGAAGCACCGACCAGGCCAGGGAGACCGGCCTATGTGTCGGATGTTTCATACATTAATCCTGTTCGCGTTTCGAACGAATGGAAACGATGGCCGCTGCTGCCGCCGCCAGGATCATAAACAGGAACGATGCGTTTTTCGTGACGATGCCCGTTGGTGTGATATTTTCATATGTGTTGGTCATCTGGCCGTTGGCGCCGCCGTTTTCATGGATCAGACAGCCGGAAGCAGTGACTCCCTGGCCTTTGGTGTCGGTAAACGCATCCGTGATCTTGGCATCTTTATAGACGGCTGTATATCCCTTGGCGCCATCTTCCTTGACCGTATAGGTGACCCCGGCCGGTACGTTGGAAAATTCAGCCTGCTGGCCATGTTTCAGCGTAAATGTGAATGTACCGTTCTTATTGGTCAGTTTTGTGCTGCCGGTGCTGCCGGTGATCGAAGATAAGCTCCAGTCCTTCGGCAGTGCCACGGTGCCGTCTGTACTGAACGTGACCGTAAAGTTAAACGCTTTGTTTCGGTCGCCGTAAGTACCTTCAACTTGTTTTTTGATGATCACATCGGCTGTACGGTCGCTGGACGGATTGTCCGGATCTGGATTGCCTGGATCCGGATTGGCGTTTTTGATGATCTTATTTTCAAACTTCATTCCTTTTCCTGTATCCCAGGATGTTTTCTGTTTTGTCGAATCTTTGACAGCTGTTACTGTAGTGATCTGCAGATCACTGTCGACATAAATCAACATGGTATAAGTTTCTTGATCAAACTCGATCTTTCCGTTGGTTTCATATTGACTGTTGAAACCAGCATCTTCTTTTTCAGCCACCTTATACGCATAGACACCCGGTTTGGAAAACTGACTTGGCAAAGTGACATCGGCCGATGAGACAGCGGAAGTTTCCGAATCTTTTTTCGTGATATCAATGGTCACATCCGCGATTGCTGGATGATCGCCGGCATCTACCGTTGTCGTACCGGCCGGTGTAAAGGTAAACGTAAATGTATGCGTCAAGGAAACGCCCTTGTTTCCGATCAATTCTTTGGTCACAAACGGAGCCGTCGTTTTTTCACCGTCCGATGCCACAGGATATGTCGACGGATCTTCGGCGGCAAAAACCGGATCGATCAGGAAAACAAAAGCAGTCAAGATCGATATGATCGAATGCACGATTCTATTTTTCATTTATTATCCTTCTTTCTAAAAATTTCTTCTGCGAATGATCGTGATCACTTTTCCCTGCACGGACCGCAGCGATACGCAGCCGTACAAACGGCTGTCCGATGCATGGGTCCGATCATCCGCCAATACAAAGATCTTTCCTTTCGGGACCTTGATAGGAAAGCGGATCCCGTCCTGGAATGGAAGCGTTTCTGTATAGATTTCATCTTCCTGCTGCAGATAGCCGTTGATCACCAGACCTTCTTCCGTCAGATCGACCGTATCTCCTGCGGCCGCGACGACTCGGCGTGCTTCCATTCCCTGTTTCTGATTGACCATGACCAGATCCCCGCTCACATAGCTATGATCAAGCCGATCAAAAAATATCAGATCACCAGCTTTTACAGCGGGTGCCATATGCCCGTCATCCGCCTGCTGGACCCCGAAAAAGACTGAAGTCAAAAGCACCAGGAACAACGCCGTAAACAAGCATTTTAGACCGAACGCTTTCCACGCCTGTTTTAAAGAAGGCGGTCCGGGCGTCGATTTCATATCATTCATCGGATGAACTTCCTACGGTACCAAAGCCCGCATAAAAGCAGACCGACACACATCAATAAACCATGTATATTCTTTCGGATCCCGGTTTCAACGACCTGGAAACGATGACGATAAATAACTTTAAAATCATCTTTTTCTTTCAGCGTACCGGCTTCCGGATCTCCTTCGACCGTTGTTTGATAGCCTTGCGGCCCTGTTTCTTCGATACGATAGTCTGCCTGATCCGGCAGTTCATCGAAGCAGAAAGACTGATCCTTTTTTAATGAGAATGAAACCGTTCCATTTTTATCGGCTGTTTTGCCCTGCCATGTGCCGGATAAAGGTTTGCCCTGCGCATCGGTCAATGTCACATCAAAATGAAACAATGAATCATCGTCATAAGTACCTTCAACTTGATTCACGATCGTCAATGTATGCAGCTTCTGCCACTGTGCATAGAGCACCGCATCGCCGGAGACACGTACTTTATCCCCTACACGATACTCCGTCCCGTCTCCGGAACGAATCTTGGTCCAGCCAATGAATCGATAACCCGGACGGGTCGGTACATATGTCGATGTAATGGTAAATTCATCATTCGGGATCGATCCGGTATGCCCGTCGGCATCGCTGAACTGTACGGTACGTGTTGCTTTCTGATCCGGATAGGTTCCGCCGTTGGCATCAAAGGTCAGCTGCGCATGACGTTGATCCGCCCAAATCGCATACAACGTCATATCTTCTTGATCAACGGTAAATAAATCATGCGCATAATAGGATGCGCCGGATCCATCTTTTTTTGTATTCCAATACAAGAAACGATTTTTTCCTTCCGGCGGGTGACAGTCCGAACGCATTTCTTCTGCCTCTGCCTGGGCACCGACCGTATACGCTTTCGCCGATGTCCAGCCCGCTTTTGAACCACCATTGCTGTCGTAGTGCACATGGGTGCTGTGCAGCGGGATCCATTTTGCCTGCAGCGTGATCGAAGCGGTGATCGGGGCCGAGAAATGAAACGGTGAACCATTCTCCTGATACCAGCCGATAAAGCGGCTGTCCTCACGCACCGGATCTGCCGGACGGACGGCTTGCTGCTTATCAACGACCAACTGAGCCGTATAGTCTGCTTGATCATCCGGAGCATGTCCGCCGTTCAAATCAAACTGCACTGTATGGACCGGTGCGATCCACTTCGGATATAAACGGATGTTCGCAGCCGGCATCTTGTTATTGTCATTCCAGCGAGAAGCCTCTTCAAACGTCGGTGTGGTATACCATCCGCCGAATTGATACCCTTTGTTCGGTGCTTTCAGATTGCTCGGAAGATAGTTCT
This sequence comes from Catenisphaera adipataccumulans, assembly GCF_014202755.1. GTDB lineage: Bacteria > Bacillota_I > Bacilli_A > Erysipelotrichales > Erysipelotrichaceae > Catenisphaera > Catenisphaera adipataccumulans. The sequence goes on along the minus strand of NZ_JACHHK010000005.1, from coordinate 22,255 downwards.
TCACCAATTTGTCATATGGCACTTGAACCGATCGTTCTACCTTGGTCCCGGCGGCGTTGTAACAATCAACCGTGTAGATATTGCGGGTAAAATAGAACGTCACCGATTCGCCGGCCTTCACATAGGTCTTCTGCGAGTTACTTCCGCCGTTGATCGTAAAGCCCGCGAGTTCGTTTGGGCGCCAATATCCGCCTTTATATCTAGACTTGCCAACGAATTGATTGATCACACCGATCGGAGCTTCTTTTGTCCCCTCCATATAGGTGATATTCACATCGTATGAGGTCGTGCTCGTCCGTCCCTCCACGGTAAAACGGGCATCGTTTTGATTGGCCAGATCGTTAGGAATCATATCCGATTCCAGCGTGCAGCGTCGTTCGGAACTGTAATATGATTTTTGGTTCACATTATTCCAGCCGACCCATTTGGTATTGGTGCCGTCTAAATTTTTAATGTCATCCCCAGCCGGCCAGCGATCTTTGATCTCTTCACCGTAGCGGGCAGTCAACGTATACGGCGAAGCAGACGTGTATGTGATCCCGTTCTTCACGATAGCCATGGACTCCAGATGAAACGTAATGTGATAGACATTGCGGTCTAAATAAACATAGACAACGGTCGTTCCATCTCCTTTGACAGACTGAGAACCCACTGAGATCGGTACATAATGAAAATACGCCGTTTTTGTCTGATTCAGTGAGCAGACTGTCTTGCCGTCTTCCTTCAGCACATACGGATCGCCGGCAGCGACCGTCAGTTTGGTTCCGGTTTTTGCCGTACGCGTAACGGATCGATCGTAGTCATACCCTGTACCGGATGTATTCTGTTTCATGTAAATAATTTGATAGGTCGCATCATCTGGTATCCATTTTGCGTACAGCTTCAAAGCCTTGGTCAGCGGCTGATCAGCAGCTGTCCAGGCATGCTGCAAAGACGGATCTGTATACCAGCCCGCAAACGTATATCCGGTCCGTTTTGGATCTTCTTTCATACATTGCGACGGTTTTTCCCCGCTTGGCACAAAACAAGGATTCATGGATTCCCCGCCGTTGACATCAAATGTGATCCACTGTCCGCTTTGCAGCACCGGATACAAGACAAGATCCTGCGTAACGGTCATACCATCCTGTACATCCGGTGTTTGTGCATTTGGCTTTGTGCTCCAGCCAACCAGACTGAAGCCCTCTGCCGGTGTAAACGGCACGGCAGCTGTATTTAACTGACCGCCGGCGGCATATTCCTGCGTATGAAAAATACCGGCCGAGGCCTGCGCATCGCCTTTATAAGCAACGTGGAATATTTTTTCAAAAACAGGTTCAAAGAGAATTTCTTCATCCTGAGTCAAATTTTCCGTCGGTGTGTTCCAAAATGTTTCATCGATCAGCTGGCCGGTTTTGGTATTTTTCCATCCCTTAAAATGACAATCCGCTTTTGTAGGCGTTGCAGGTCGTGTCGGAATTTCCCCTTCAGTCAAGATTTCGTGATACCATGATTCCCCGTCCATCTGAAATACCATCGATCTCGCATATTTTTCACCGATCGCATAAACAGAAAAGGAATCAGCCGAAAACGTCACCTGATGCGCGGCCGATCGTGCCGTTATTTCATCAATGCTTCCGGTCACATGATAAACACTTGTTACATCTGTATTCAGTTTCTTCTCTGTATGGATCTGCACCGTGACCGGTTGGTCCGGCTCAACGGGTTCCTTGTCCGGATCCATGATCGTAATATCGTAGGCAGCCTTGGTTTTCGCACCCGGCAGATCAACATCTGTGGGATAGGCATAAACTTGCGTACCTTTTTCGAAGTCTCCCTGAAGGGTGATCGAATCAGCTGTCTGCATACGTTTCGTATAAGAAGCATCGGTATAGATTTCTGCCTGCAGTGTCTGCCGCTGTTTGTCTCGGGTTTCCTCAGCCCGGATCGGTAATCCGATCATACTGATGCATAGTGAAAATAATAAAACTTTCCTGATACACTTCATATAAGACCCTCCAGTCTTTCTTAAATACGTACGATCGGAAAATGTTGACAAAAAAAGGCAGATGTTCATAAAGAACACCTGCCTTTGTCAGTTTTTCTGTTTGCTTTTTTATCGGATCATTTCTGTTTTTTCTTATTGTTCAGATAGACCAGAATTCCAATTGCAGCAGCACCGCCCAGACAAAGGATCCAATACAGCCCGGTCTGGGTCTGCATCCCTGTCTGCGCCTTTTTCACTTTTTTCTGATCCTTCGTTTTTGTCGCTGCTGAGGAACTCGTTGTATGATCCGATGAACTGGAATTCGTACTGGTTTTTGAAATGGATCGGTTGGTGACGCTTAAGCCGTCTTCGGCCTTTGTGTAACCATCCGGTACTGCATCCTCGCCCTGTGCATTCACTTCTTTCACAATGTACGTATAGGCATTGCCGCTGTTATCGTAAGCTGGCAGATCGGTCCACGTTACTGAAGCCGTGCTTTTTCCGGATACGGTCTTTACTGTTTTTATCGACTGACCAGCATCTTCATCGGTTTCCCCATCCGTCGTTCGATACAGTTTAAAATATGTGACCGGATGATCGCCTGTATCCGCTGTTGTTCCATCCGGCATCACCCAGTTCTTAACGGCCGTAATGGATCTGGTCTTTACTTGATTTTCAATTTTCACACGGGTTCCGGCTGTGCCGCTGACCGCAACAACTACACTGTTCGGCAAACTGGAACGCGCGATCCAGTTAGGAAGCGCATCAGCCACCTCTTCGATCTCATAATATCCGTCGTTCAGCCCTTTCAGCATCGCCGTGCCATCGGCATCCGTAACAATTTCTGCATGATCTGCCCCATTGTACCATCCAGCGACCCGTGTATGATCATCTTCACTGCGTACTTGATAAACGCGGAAATGTACGCCGGCGATCGGATCGGTCGTGTCTCGGACGACTTTATTGATCTGGATCTTTCCCGTCGGCTGTCCATTTACCGAACCGCCGGAGTCAGGAACGGTAGCCCGGCCGATATAATTATCCGAATAATTCGTAGTTGTATCATCAGTGGTTTCTGAATGTTTCATTATGATACTGTTGGCAACCGTTGTACCGGCTGAAGCGGAAGTATAAGTATAAAACTGCAGTTCACCATATTCCCCATTCAGTTCCGATGCCGGGATCGTGAACGTGATCGTATGGTTCGTTTCGTCGATCTCAATCTTACGGCCTTCTTGTTTAAAATCATCTAAATTGTTCACAGTATCATCTTCACCGCGCGAATATGATATAAAACTGTCATCTTTCCAGGTTTCCGTATCCGGCAGCGGCTCCGTTATCACAATATTTCCGGACAAATTTTCCTTAAATGTATTATTGATCCAGATGGTCCATTTGATCCGTCCATCTGAAGCATATTCGCCGCCTTTTGATCCAAAAGGCTGTTCCTGAGAAGAACCATTTGAATTGATGGTGACCGACTTCGTTATGCGGCCGGCTGTGATCGTTCCTGTATTCTCACTTGCCGATTCAAGCTCCCCTGTGGTCTGGATGGTAAACGTGACAGATCCATGCACATGCTGCAGATCGTTCACACTTTCATCAAAGGTGATGACCACTTGGTCGTTGCTTACCACAGCTGTTCCAAGATGAATTCCTTCATCATATAATTCAATTGTGTTGGAACTACTGCCTGTTGTTCCTTTAAATGTTATCCCCTGCGGCGCGGACCACGTGATATAAATTTTATCGCCGCTTTCAATATCTAGATCTGTTTTTTGACTGCCGTTTGCATCATCTTCTGAGAAATTCACTGTAACAGTAAAAGAATCTCCTTCATTGACCGCATTCACATTGGTTGACAAGCCATCCACTGCGGCGGCTGAAATGTCTGTGCTTCCGGCCGATGTTCTGCGCAAAACCGGTGATCCTGCCGCCGGCACTGAAACCGCTGCATTTCTTTCCGCTGATGATGTCGGTTCCTGTTGGGAGCCTGTAAAATCAGATGCTGCTGTGGTTGTATCATTTTCCGCCTCGGTTGTCTGCGTATCTGTATTCGATGGAAGAATGGCTGTATCCGCTTCTGGATCGGCTGCAACAGGATCTGCCTGGATCAGCATCCTGCAGCTGCAGGCAAGCGTGACAGCCAAAAAAAAGGCAAAAACGCCTCTGATTTTCTTTTTCATAATTATTCCCTCCGCTCTCTATCACTGAATAGAATTTTCTATACCATTATAAAAGTACGCACCCTGTTTTTCAATCTTTGTTATGTAATATAATTATACGTCAATTATTGTTCTATTTATTTTATATAAAAGTGATTGAAGACAAAAAACCAGCCTGCCGCTTCATGCAGCAGGCTGGCTGCCACTTTCATTTTCCGATTCCGTCATCGATTTGTGTGAGCATAAGATGGTTCATGGACCATTTCATTGGTATTTTCCTGCAGCTTTTTCCTGGATACGACCCGATACATCACGATGCTGACAAGAAATGAAACGATATCTGCTGCCGGCTGGGCCCACACCAGTCCATCGGCCTGGAAAAGAGAACCAAGAACAAACAACATCGGAATATAAACCAATCCTTGCCGGCTGACATTCGCGATCAAAGATGCGGTCGCAGCGCCCATGGCCTGCAGTGCATTGGTCATCACATAGAAAATACCAAATAATGGACCTGTGACCAAAAGGATCCGTGCAAACTCCACGGCATAGTCGAAAGCTGCCGGCTCCGATAAAAATGCCGATACCAATGGATTCATAAAGAGATAGCACAGCAAGGTCAGTCCAATTCCTAACGCGGTGGCAAACAACATCGCCGCCCGCATATAGGCATGAAACCGCTTTGTGTTTTTTGAACCGGCACAATAACCCAGCAGCGGCTGTACGCCCTGGCCGATCCCCATGGAAATCATACCAGTGATCATGACGATCTTCATAGCTACGCCGATACCGGCAACAGCCATGTCCCCGTAGGCTGCCATCTTCGCGTTCATGATAATCTGCGCTACGCTCATCAGCAACGATCCCAACGAAGCCGGAATCCCAATGGCCAGCACGTTAGACGCCACATGATCCTGTACCGTGAAATTTTTCAGTCGAACATCCAGAGCGGATTTACCGCGCACATAATACTGTAGATAATAAACAGCACCCAGTGTCTCTCCTAAAAAAGTCGCCAGCGCACAACCGGCTACGCCCCAATGAAAACCAGAAATAAACAACGGATCCAGACACATATTCGTCAGATTACCGATGATCTGACCCATCATCGCGCGCGTTGCCTGTCCCTCTGCCCGCTGGATATTGGAAAAACAACTCGATAACAAGGAAAATGTCCCGCAGAAACTGACAATCGTCAAATATGTTTTCGTATAGGTCCATGTCTGCTGACTGGCACCGATCCATGAAAGAAGCGGATCCATAAAAACCAACATCAAGATCGTTAAAAGGATTCCAATTCCGATACAGCTCCACATACAAAAAGAACCAACTTTTCCTGCATACTCATGCTTTCCTTCACCATACGCGCGGGAAATCACACTCGTTCCGCCGGCACCGAAAATCGTTCCGATCGCCATAAATACCAGAAAAACCGGTGTCGCCAGCGAAACTGCGGCCACCTGGTACGCATCATGGGTCTGACCGATAAAAAAAGTATCCGCCAAATTATAAATCAACGTCATCAACATCGCGATAACTGCCGGCAATGCGTTTCTGAAGATCGCCTGGCTGACGGTCATTTTATCGTATTTTTCAAGTGATTGTCCCATAGCTATCGTCTCCCTTACATTCTTTCAAATCACATTGATTCCCTTTGAACTGTAGCTTGCTACATATTTCTGTAGCTAGCTACATTATATCCCGATCCTTCCATTTGTCAATCTTTTTTCACGATCAATAAAAAGACAGGTATATCCATACCTGTCTGTTATTTGTTCAATTCATTTACTGCATCATTCTTTCATAGAACGTTGCTCGATGTATTGATCCTTGAACGCACCCTTGAGCGTGGTCACGCCTTTTTTGCGGTCATAGACCGCCGCCAATAAATCGATGACCTCGTCCTTGCTCATCTGCGACGTGTTGATCATCAGATCATAGTTTTTCGGTTCGCCCCAAATTTGGTTGGTATAAAATTCATAGAACCCGGACCGCCGTTCATCCTGACGCATCACAAACTTGCGGGCTTGTTTCGGTGCCAGTTCATACTCTTTGATCGCCAGCTGGATCCGCTCTTCCACATCATTGTAAAAGTATACCTTGATACAATGCTGATTATCCCGCAGAATATAATCCGCACAGCGGCCGATGATCACTGCGGACTCCTTCTCGGCAATGCCTCGGATCAATTCACAGGATTTCTCAAACACTTGGGAATTGATCGACAGCTCCGTCATGTTGATGAGACTGCCGTGACGATTGCTGACACTGAAAAAGCCGGCATCATTGACATTTTCATTGGAAAAAAATTCCGGATTGATGTGCATATCCTGCGCAATGTGCTTCATGATTTCTTTATTGTAGTAGCCGATATCCAGATATTCCGCCAGCTGCCGGCCGATTTCCCGTCCGTAAGTTCCATATTGACGGGAGATGGTAATAATGACATGTGGTTCCATATTTTTATTTTATACTTATTTTTTTCCATCTACAAATATATTCATTACAATAACGCCTTGCTTTTTTGATAAGATAGATGGGGAGGATCATTATGAATAAATTGGTATTTTTGGATTTAGACGGCACCTTATGGGAAAATGAAAACATTCCGCACTCAGCCGTTCGGGCAATCGAACGGGCCCAGGCAAACGGTCATAAAATCTTTGTCAACACCGGACGGACGCGGAACGAAGCCATCGATGTATTAGAGCCGCTGCATTTGGATGGCTATTGCTTCGGAGCAGGGAGTGAAATTTATTATCAAGGAAAACGGATCTTATACGAACCGCTGAAGAAAAAAGACATTCAGACCATTTATGATCTGCTTAACGATCTGCACTTTGGGATCTCGCTGGAAGGATCCGCAAAAAGCTTCTGTAACTTTATCAACAAAGGAATGTATCTGCATGCCTTCAACACGATGCCCAACACCTTCGCGCTGCTGCGCTTTCTGAACAGTCCGGGCATGGATGAGTTTACCGAAGCAGACTATGATCAGATCATGAAGATCTACCTCTACAACATCGAACATGTTCCTTACGAACAAATCATTCCTAAACTGCCGAAGACCACAGAGCTTACAGAGTTTGCCGATTGGAAATGTGAAATCACCAACCGCAAGTACAACAAGGCCACAGCCATCCGCACAGTACGCAAACTGTTCGATGATTCTTATGAGACCATGGCCATGGGAGATTCCGAAAATGATATTCCAATGTTGAAAGAAGCCGACCTGGCCGTCGTCATGGGCAACGGCAGTCCGCGCGTAAAACCGCTGGGCGACTATGTCACTTCTGACATTCACCAGGACGGTCTGTACAACGCCTTTCAACATTTTCACTTGATATGATAAAATGACGATATGAAAAGTATCGTATTTTTAGACATTGACGGTACGTTGAGCCTGTACGAAAAGATTCCGCCCTCTGCCCTGGAAGCCATCCGGATCGCGCGGCAGAACGGTCATAAAGTATTCATCAATACTGGACGGGTCCGCAGCGAAATGCGGGAAATGATGGACCTGGATCTGGACGGATTCTGTCTTTCTGCCGGTACGGAAATATGGATCGGCGGCAGACGCCTGCTCTATCACCCGATGAAAGATTCCATTGCCAAACAAATACAGGAACACATCTACTCTCTGCATTTCGGATATACGATGGAAGGTTCGCGCATCAGCTTTACCGACAGCATCAACCGCCGTTTGTTCAAGAAGCTGTATCAGCAGGATACCCGGCAGATCTTGTTCCATCGGCGTTCCTTATTTCCAAGCGTGACCGACATGCAGGAGGAAGATTTCCGCCAGATCATGAAAGTGCAGATCAACTATTACGGTATCCTCAAACCAGAAGTGATCCTGGATTCCCTGCCAAAGCATTTGATCTGGACCACCTACAGCAATACCGGCGGTGAGATCACCGACAGCCACTACAGCAAGGGCACGGCGATCGATTTTGTGAAAAACTATTACGGCGGAAATTACCGCACCATCAGTGCCGGCGATTCCGATAACGATATCTCGATGCTGAAGGCATCCGATGAATCCATCGGCATGGGAAATGCCACGCAGAGCGTGAAACAAATCGTGACCTATGTGACCGATGATGTCAGAAATGCCGGTTTATATAACGCTTTTGCCCATTTTGGTTTATTGGACTGAAAACATGCTAATATGAGAGTATGAAAAGGATCATCTTCCTGGATCTGGACGGCACGTTATGGGACCGCGGCAAGATCCCGCGCTCAGCAATTCGTGCGATCCGACAGGCACAAAAAAACGGAAACAAAGTGTTCCTGAATACCGGGCGTGCCCGCAGTGAGATCAATAGCTCTATCCTGCAGTTGGGACTGAACGGCTATTGTTTTTCAGCAGGCACCGACATCGAAGCGGAAGGCCGGCCGATCTTCTATCATCCGCTCAAGGATGCACAAGAGATCGAGCAGCGGATCAAAACGCTTGGCTACCGCTATGCGATGGAAGGCTCGCAGCAATCTTTTGCCAATTCGCAGAACGTCCTGCTGCAGCATCTGGAATCCAAACCGCCGGTCACAGCGATGCGTGCAGAAGACTACCGCCAGATCATGAAGATCGCGATCCACAGCCATCGGCATTTCGATGATGAGATCCGGGCCGTGCTGCCGGATGATCTGAAACTGACTCGTTTCGGCCGCTTCGGCGGTGAGATCACCGATGCCCGTTTCAATAAAGGAACGGCCATCGATACAGTAGAAAGTTACTACGGAGATGCGTATTTATCCATTGCCTGCGGCGATTCGGATAACGATCTCCCGATGTTTCTGAAATCCGATGTTTCTGTTGCGATGGGCAACGCCGATCCTGTTGTCAAACAGCAAGTTGACCATGTGACAGACCCGGTTGGAAAAGAGGGCTTATATAAAGCTTTTATGCAGTTGGAAATCATTTAAATAGGGGCTGCCCGATACGGACAGCCCCATTTTTTTTCTGTTTACTTTTCAGCAACAACGTCAGCGTATTTGCGGCGTGATGGATCCAGATTGTCAACGTAGTAACGAATCGTTAACGTACCGGCAATCTTCGTGCGGACCTTCGGTTCAACGATAAATCCGTCACCTTCCAGCATCGCATCCAACATGGCCTTGCAGCACGGCCGTAAGTTCTTAACTCCCGGCTCGTTTTCTTCCATGAAGTCTTTTGCATTGACTTCGATATATAACCACATCTTATCGTGCGCTTCCTGCTTCATTTCCTGCAGGCGGGATGCGTACTGTTCTTGCGTCCATTTTTCCATAATACTTCCTCCTAATACGGTTATAAAATAGCACAAGAAACCCGTGAATACAAGCTTTCAAGGCCTTTTTCAAGCCGTTTCGCGCCATTTGGCAAACTGTAAGCGGTTAACTTACCACGCCAGAATTTCAACACCGTGCTCTGTCACCAACAAGGTATTTTCCCATTGTGCGCTCAGCTTGCCGTCTTTGGTATAAGCCGTCCAGCCATTTTTCTGATCAATGTACAGCTGATAGACACCTTGGTTGATCATCGGTTCAATGGTGAAAACCATGCCCGGCGCCAGGATCATTCCGGTATTGCGCACCCCAATATGGCGGACATACGGATCTTCATGAAAACCGTTGCCGACACCGTGGCCGCAGAAATCCCGTACGACGGTATAACCGTTCTTATGCGCATGTTCCTGGATCGCTGCGCCGATATCGCCCAGATATCCCCACGGACGGACCGCTTCGATGCCTTTCTCCATACATTCTTTGGTCACATCCACCAGACGCTGAGCCTCTTCACTGACTTTGCCGACACAGAACATCCGGCTGGCATCTGCGTAATGTTTATGGAAAATCGTCGTACAGTCGACATTGACGATATCGCCCTCTTTTAAGACCACATCCGGACTCGGGATGCCGTGGCAGACTTCATTATTGACGGATGTGCAGACGCTTTTCGGATAGCCCTCAAAGCCCAGATCCGCCGGAATACCGCCATGTTCCGTCGTATAGTTATAAACCATCTGATCGATTTCTTCCGTCGTCATGCCGGGGCAGATCTTCTCTTCGATCAAATCGAGCACACCGTTGTTGATGGCGGCCGCTTTCTTGATCCATTTGATATCCTCTGCATTTTTGATCAAATTATGTCCCGGGACGATCTTTCCCTGCAGCCGCAGAACATTGATCGTTTCATCCCATTTTTCATGACAATTCTTGTACTTTTTTCCTGATCCGCACCAGCATGGTGCATTTTTATTCATTTTCATATTTCAGCTTCTTTCTATTTTTCGATCGTCAACATTCGATCTTTCCCGCTCATATCTTGATGCACTTCGATGACTGCCTGCGGAAAATACGACTTCGCCAGTGCCGTAAGCCGTTCCCTTTGGTCATAGCCGATCTCAAATGCCAGCAGAGCATCCGGCCGGCAGACTTGTTCCGCATGCGCAAAGACATCCCGATAAAATTTCAATCCGTCTTCGCCCCCGAACAAGGCAACATGCGGCTCATAATCCACCACGCTATGTTCCATTTTTTCGGCCTGCGGAATATACGGCGGGTTGCAGACACAAATATCACAATGCAGATCACGGTCGATGAACGGCTCCAGCATATCCCCGCGGATCAGCTGCACATCCGCATCGAACTTCTCCCGATTCGCACGGGCTACCTTCAAGGCTGCCGCAGAAATATCCGAAGCAATGACATGCATGCGCGGTTCTTCTTTATTTAAGGAGATCCCGATGGCGCCCGATCCGGTTGCCACATCGAATACCGTCACCTGCTCACGGTCTGAAAATTTCTCATCAAATTTCTGCAGCACCAGACCGACCAGTTCTTCCGTTTCCGGACGCGGGATGAGCACATCAGGATTTACGATAAAATCATAGCCATAAAACCATTCATACCCTAAGACATAACCAAGCGGTTCGCCTTTCTCCATCTCATGAATGCCTTCCAGATAATCGGTCATCAACGCTTCGGGGCAGTCATTGTCCATTTCCAAATATAAATTGATCTCCTTCTGCCGGCAGAGTTCCACCATCAGCACCTGGGCTGCCTGTTCCCCCTGCCCGGCCTGATACAGCCGTTCCTGCCCTTCTTTGACCAATTCATGATAGGTCATGAACGTTCTCCTGCTAGTTTGGCTTTCTGATCCGCTGCCGTCAGGGCATTCATCAGATCATCCAGACGGCCGTCCATGATCCGATCCAGCTGATTGACCGTATAGCCGATCCGGTGATCCGTCACGCGGTTCTGCGGATAATTGTAGGTGCGGATCTTTTCGGCCCGGTCGCCGGTGCCGATCTTTGACATCCGCTCTGCCTCATTTTTCGCTTCTTTCTCCCGCTGCTGCTCTTCATAGACACGGGCGCGGATGGTCATCAGCGCCGTAGCACGGTTCTCGTGCTGACTGCGGCCGTCCTGACACTTAACAACGATGCCGGTCGGTTTATGTACGATGCGCACGGCGGAATCGGTTTTATTGATGTGCTGACCGCCGGCACCGCTTGAACGCATGGTCTCGATTTCCAGATCGTTCATATCCAGTTCAAAGTCTTCCTCTTCGATCTCCGGCATACATAAAACAGTGGCCGTCGAAGTATGAATACGGCCCTGACTTTCAGTCTTCGGCACCCGCTGTACACGATGGGAACCGGACTCGAACTTAAAAGTACCGTACGCGCCGTCGCCGGTGACTTTAAAGGATATCAATGAATAACCGCCGGCTTCCGACGGTTCTGCTTCAATGATCTCCGTTTTCCAGTTCTTGCTTTCGCAGTATTTGATGTACATGCGATATAGATCTCCCGCAAAGATGTTTCCTTCGTCGCCGCCGGCTGCGCCGCGGATCTCCAGAATACAGTTGTGTGAGTCGTTCGGATCTTTCGGCACCAGTAAGATTTCCAAGCGATCCAGGTCAGCCTGGATCTTGGGTTCCAGCTCATCGATCTCGGCCTGGGCCATTTCGCGGATCTCTTTATCATCCTCTTTCAGGAGCTCTTGATCCTCGGCCAGTTCTTCTTTGGCCTTTTTATATTTTTGATACGTTTCAACGATCGGAGTCAGTTCGTTTTGTTCCCGGCCGAGCTTGGCCATGGTCTTACGATCTGAAACGATGTCGCTGCGCATCATTAATTCATTGATTTCATTGTATCGTTCGACGATTCCGTCCAAACGGTCTTCCATTTTTGACATAGCTTCGCATCCTTTCATTCTCTAATATATCATTTTATCATTTTCTTTTCGAACTTTATACATGTTCCATGGTATAATCATACTGTTTGAACCAAGGAGGAAAAAGTCATGTTTAAACCAGTCCGTAAGGCTATCATCCCGGCCGCGGGATTTGGTACGCGTTTTCTGCCGGCAACCAAAGCCGTTCCGAAGGAAATGCTGCCGATCGTCGACGTGCCGACCATCCAATATATCGTCGAAGAAGCTGTACAGAGCGGCATCGAAGAAATCTGTATCATCACGAACAGTTATAAAAACTGCGTCATCGACCATTTTGATGTCAGTTTTGAACTGGAACAGAAGCTGAAAGAATCCGGCGATACGGAACATTTAAAAATGGTACAGGACATCGCCAATATGATCAACGTATTTGCGGTACGGCAGAAAAACCCAAAAGGACTTGGTCATGCGATCTTGTGTGCGAAACAATTCGTCGGCAATGAACCGACCGCAGTGCTGTTGGGCGATGATATCGTGCGCAATCCGGGCGGACCGACTGCGATCCGTCAGCTGATCGACGTCTACAACGAAACGGGTGCGACCGTTGTCGGCGTCCAGACCATCAAACATGAAAATGTCAATAAATACGGTGTGATCGATCCGGAAAAGAAGATCAACGACCGTCTGATCCAGGTCAAGACGTTCGTTGAAAAACCGGACATTGACAAAGCACCAAGCGATATGGCCATTTTAGGCCGCTATGTGCTGACGCCGGAAATCTTCGATTTCCTTGAGACCCAGCAAGCCGGCAAAGGCAACGAGATCCAGCTGACCGATGCGATCGATCGTCTGGCGCAGAAAGAAAAAGTGTATGCATATGATTTCGTCGGCAAGCGGTACGATGTCGGTGATAAGAAAGGCTTCCTGCAGGCACAGGTTGAATTTGCGCTGGCACGGGAAGATACACACGATGCGATGGTAGAGATCATCGAAAATTTAGGTTATAAAAAATAATCGGGCATTTACTTGCCCGATTGTTTTTTTCTGATGCGCTTTTCCGCATCCCGGATCGTTTTTCTGACTTGTTTTGCCGCTTCCCTTTCATCCATGGAACCTGGCCCCAGATAGTCCTGTGTATAAGTGATCGTACATGAGCGATCATCGATTGGTTCAAACGCGTATGTGAAGGTCAGCCGGCTGAAGACGGTGACGAATATCGCTGTGTATTTTCGGTTCGGCACTAATTTGCCGATCTTCACCTTGATGGACCGGCCGGCGCTCTTTTTCCGATAGGTCATGCCTTTGGTCAGCCTTGCTTCATCGACGGTACGGCCGGTGACTTGTTTGATTTCATCCATGGCCGACTGCACCAGTACGTGATAGAACGCTTCGGCACTGACATTTACTCTCATCTTGACTTGCATCGTTTTTCTCCTGCTTTATGATTATAATATATCTTAGGAGGTTTGAAAATGTACACAGACAGCCATTGTCACATCACCTGCGATCGTCTATACGCAAGAGTGGATGAAATCATTCAAAATATACAAACGCATCATGTCACATCGTGCATGATCATGAGCACGAATCAAACCGAATTCGAACGGGCGAAAGTCATCAAGGAACAATATCCGTTTTTCAAACTGGCGTTCGGCTGGTTTCCCGGCGATGCCAAAGAAATGACCGATGCACATCTGACCTATCTTGAAAATGAGATCCAGGCCGGTCACCTGGATTGTCTGGGAGAGATCGGTTTGGATTACCATTGGGATACGTCATTCAAAGACGCACAGAAACAATTGTTCGTCAAACAGCTGGAAATCGCCAATACGTATCACCTGCCGGTTTCCATCCATATGCGCGATGCCACGAAAGACTGCATGGATCTGCTGCGGCAGCACGCGCATACACGGATCATCTTTCACTGCTTCTCAGGCAGTCCGGAAACCATGCAGGAAGCCTTGAAAATGGATTCAGTGATCTCCTTTGCCGGACCGATCACGTTCAAGAATTCCCGGCAAGGGCCGGCTTGTGTCAAAGCCTGCCCCGCCGACCGGATCTTAAGTGAGACCGATTCGCCGTATTTAACACCGGTGCCGCATCGTGGTCATGAAAACGAACCGATGTATGTGCGGTATGTGGCAGAAAAAATTGCCGAACTGAAAGACATGGAAGTCCCATCTTTGTGTGCACAGATCGAAAAAAACTTTGCGCATGTCTTCGCATAAAGGGAGTGCCCAGCGGACACTCCCCCTATTTTATTTTGACTTCGTGCGGATTCTCGATTCCCTGCTGAAAACATTGCACACTTTGAAAGATCCCTTCCACCATCTGACGGACATCCCGCCGTGTGTAAAAAGCAGTATGCGGACTGACGATCACATTCGGAAACGAACGCAAAATGGCCAGCTGATCCTGATCCATGACATCTCCCATGTGATTGTAGTAGTATAAGCCATTTTCGTTTTCGACCACATCCAGTGCCGCTGCACCGATCTTGCCGCTTTTCAGTGCCTGGATCAACGCCTTGCTGTCGATCAGCTTGCCGCGGGCCGTATTTACGATCACCGCTTCGTCTTTCATCTTTGCCAATGTTTGTTCATTGATCAGATGATAATTATCCTTGGTGGCGTTGGTATGCAGCGTGACGGCATCACTTTGCGCCAGCAAGTCATCCAGATCGACATACTCTGCATATTTTGCGGCTTCTTCATTTGGATACAGATCGTAAGCCAGGATCCGGCAGCCGAAACCGGACAAGTGCCGGACCACGGTCGTGCCAATGCTGCCGGTGCCGATCACACCGACCGTGCAGTCCGAAATGTCCCGGCCGATTTTCCCTTTCAGCGAATAATCCTGCAGCTCCGCGCGTTTCATGATATGGTTCATGCGGCGCAGGCTCATCAACATCAGCATGATCGCATAGTTGGCAACACCGTTGGGTGTATAGCTGATGTTGGAAACACGCAGGCCGAGTTTAGCTGCAACATTTAGGTCAACATGATCGTAGCCGATGGACCGGCATGTCAGATACTTGACACCTAGATCCTTGAATTTATTCATCAGCTTTTCCGGCATTGCACAAGGTGTAAAGCTGACCGCGTCACACCCAGCCGCCAGATCGGCATTTTCCATCGACGGATAGGCGGCCGCCCAATCAAAATCGATTCCCGTTTCCTGCTTTAACTCTTCACAATACGGCAGTTCATCAAATTCCCGAAGTGCATAAAAAAATATTTTCATCATGATCCTCTTTTCCGCTAAAAAAGAGCTGGAATTCAGCTCTTTCAATCTGCAATGTAGCCATGTACGGCATGCTTCAGTGCTGCCGATAAAGAAGAATTGGTTTCGACCGAGCTGATCAATCCAGCCAGCAGCGGTGCTACCGATAAAACTTTCATTTCCGGGAACTTCTTTAAATTCTCGGTTTGATCGATCGTATTCGTGCAGACAAATTCTTCCAATCCGGCTGCTTTCAGACGATCGATCGCCGGTCCGGACAAGATACCATGTGAGCAGGTTGCATACACTTTGGTCGCACCGTGCTCTTTCAGCATCTTGACACCGGATGAGATCGTACCGGCTGTATCTACCATGTCATCAATGATGATGGCAACTTTACCGTTCACATCACCGATCAGATTCATTGCGACAGCAACGTTCGGTTTCGGACGGCGTTTATCGATGATCGCGATCGGTGCATGTAAAGCTTCTGCCAAATGGCGCGCGCGTACGGCACCGCCATGATCCGGCGAAACAACAACGATCTTATCCAGATCACTGGCTTCCTTGTGCAGGAAGTAATTGGCGATCAACGAATTGGCCGCAATATCATCGGCCGGAATATCATAGAATCCTTGAATCTGTGTCGCGTGCAGGTCGACCGTTGCGACGCGGCTGGCTCCGGCGCTTTCCAGCAAGGTCGCCACCAGTTTCGCTGTGATCGGCTGACGCGGTTTCGCCTTGCGGTCCTGACGTGCATATCCGAAATACGGAATGATGCAGTTGATGGTCTGCGCACTGGCACGCTTGCAGGCGTCGATCGCAATCAGCAGTTCCATTAGATTGTCGTTGACCGGCTTGTTCGTGCTTTGGACCAGGTAAACGTGTTTACCGCGCACCGAGTCTTTCGGTGTTACCAGGATCTCACCGTCGGCAAAATGCTCGATCGCAATATCGCCGAGCGACATCCCTAACTCATCACAAATCTCTTTGGCTAATTCCTTACTAGATGATAATGCGAATACAATAGTATTTTCCATGTGTTGTCCTTTCTCATTGATGTAACTCTGCTCAAATGTTCCCTCACGCTGAATTCAGCGGCTGCGTTCTGTGAATGCTTTCACTGTTTCGCCCTCGTCAATCTGCGTTCCATGGACATAGGCCATGGGACCGATCTTGGCATTTCTGCCGATCGTCGCCTGATCGATGACCGTGTTGGGAAAAATCTCAGCACCGTCTGCGATGATCGATTCCCCGGTGATCTGTGTTCCCGGATGAATGATGACATCGTGCCCGATCTTTACATCTTTGCCGATGACCGTCCGCTGCGGATCAACGATCTGCACGCCCTCCTGCATCCAATGGGTATTGATGCGGCTGCACATCCATCGATAAGCACGATGCAGTTCTGCACAATCATTGATGCCCAGGACTTCTTCGCGGTTCTCGATCACCATGCCGTTGACTTTTTTGCCCTGCCCGGCCAGGATCTTCACCATATCGGTCAGATAATATTCGTGCTGGGCATTGTCGGTCGACAATTGATCGAGATTGTCAAACAGGTCGCGATTCTTGAAACAATACACACCGGCATTGATTTCACGAATCTGCAGCTGTTCCGGCGTACAATCTTTGGCTTCGACGATCGCCGTCACATTGCCTTCGGCATTGTGAACGATCCGTCCGTACGCACCGGCATCCTCCAGCATCGCGGTCAATAATGTCAGCGAGGCGCCTTCATTGGCCTGAAACAACTGTTCCAGCGTTTCCGGCTGAATGCACGGTCCGTCCCCGTTGATGACCACAGTGTCGCCCTGCGCATCTTTCAGCTGCTGGCATTGCATCACGGCATGGCCAGTCCCCAGCTGCGGTTCCTGCAGTGCAAATTCTACATCATGATAATAAGACTGAATGCTTTCAGCCTGATATCCTACGACGACAACAATTCGTTCAACGTGAACTTGCCGCAGGGCATCAACAATATAAGATAACATCGGTCGGTCGATGATCGTATGCATGACTTTAGAACGTTCCGATTTCATTCGGGTTCCTTTGCCGGCTGCTAAAATGATTGCGTTGCGCATCTTGCTTCCACCTCTTTCAGCTATATCTATTCTAGCAAAATTTTTTAATCAATCAATAAAAAACCGGAATCATCCGGTTTTCTTTAGTCTAAGCTGTCATACTGCGCCTGCAGTTTATTGATCTGTGCCGTATAAGAATTGACCAATGTCTGCGCATCGGATTCATCTTTCTGCGCATCGCTTAAGTCCTCCTTCGCGCTCGACAGCTGGGTCTCCAGCGATTTTTTCGTCGAACTGTAGGATGCATTCAGGCCGTCATAGGTGCTCTTGGCCGTGTTGTATTCGGACTGCGCCTCATTATACGCCTGCTCCAATTCATCATAATTGTCATCTTCGCTGTCCGCTTCCTGATATGCTTTTTTCGCTGCTTCATAAGCGGTCTGCGCGGACTGATAATCTGTCTTTGCGTTGCTCAGATTGGTATCCAGATCGGTCAGCTGCTGATTGATCGAATCAATGGTCGACTGCGCCGTGGTCTCACTGTTCTGCGCATCGGTCAGATCCTGCTGCGCGGCGGCCAGCTTGGTCTTCAACGCATTGATCCTTGACAGCAGTTTTGCCTTTTTCTCCGCGTTCTTCGTGTTGTTATTTTTGGTTGATTTCTTCTTTGCCGATTTTGCCTTTGCTAAAAGCTGATTGAACGTATAACCGCTTTTCTCTTTCAGGATCGCGTCAATTTCATCCTTTTCAGCATCGGTCAGCTTGTTATAGATCGACTCATATTCAGTGATGTCCTGTTTTTCAGAAGAAGATAATGAATCATAGCTTTCTGCCCACTTCTTTAAATCGGAATAACCGCTGGTCGCTTCGGCTGCATTCTCGTTGTTGTCGATCAATGTCGTCACCGCTTTGGCTACACCGACCACTAAAAGGACAGATAAAACCGCAACTGCAATATACTTAATGATCCTGCGCGTATCTTCCTGATTCAGCGCACTGTGTTTTTTCTTGCCGCCCGAACCGCCGGAAACGACTTTCCGTTCCAACTTCGGCGCATCAGCATCCTTTTGTGCCGATGTCTGCGATCCGGATTCTTCCCGTTTCCACAATCTCTGGATCTTATCATCGCTCATGATGACGGTTTTATTCGAGTCTTCTTCCTCTTTGATTTGATGCGGATTCCAGGCCATGGTCCGGCCGTCCGCATCATCGGTTGGTTCTTCTGTTTCCGGATCGTTCAGATCCGCCTGACTTAATACCGGTTTTGCTTCCGGTTTCGTTTCTTCTTTTTTATTTTTCTGCAAACGCTGTACGCGGCTCTTGCGCTCTTTTTCCTGCTTGAACGCATTCATTTTCCGCTCCAACGTATCATCACTTTCCATCGAGTCGATCAATTTAGAAATTTCATCATTGTCTTTCATATGGATCTCCCCTTTAGAGTGTATTTTACCAAATTCATTGCCGTTTTACTACTAAATTTTGTGAATGCGTTTCCAGCCATAAAGGGTGCCCGGCCAGCACAAAGACACGGTCAGCCGGTATCAGATCCAGGCAGGCAGTTAATGTCGAACCAGTCGTGCATACATCGTCAACCAATAGGTAGGGGCCTTTAGGTAAGGGATATAACGTTTTTTTCTGAATGATTTGATCGATCTGACGGCGGGCAGCCGCCGACTGCTTGCTTTGCTTGACAGCACTAGTTTTATAGAACGGAAAATAGATTTCAAATGGTTCATAAATAGCCGAAATGGTCTCAAACCCACGTGCCATACGCTTTTCGGCTGAACTCGGCGGACCGAGGAGGATCCGATCCCGGCTCCATTTTCGAAACACGCGTCGATCCAAAAACAACGGGGCCAAAGCTACATCTCCTTGTTCCTTCCATTGAAACAACAGACGTTCCAGAAACGGATCATATTCATAAAGTACGAACCAGTCAGCGCCGTGCACATGATAGATCTCTTTACGAACGATCAGCTGCTGCCGGCAGTCCGGACAGATCACATCTTCATTCCACGGCGCCAGCGGCTGCTGACAAATCAGACATAGTCGTTCATCTGTTGCAACTGCCTGACGCAGTCTTTGACTGAGTCGTCGGCATAGCGACAAAGACATATCGCTTCTCCTTGCGGCGCATCAAAACTGCGCCCCACCCGTCCGAAAATCTGGATCAAGCTTGCGGAAGTAAAAACCGCGTGCTGTCCCTGATAAACCAGCACCTGCACATTGGCGACCGTGATGCCGCGTTCCAATAATGTCGTACAGACCAGACGGGAAAACTGATGATCACGGAATGCCTCCATCTGCTCATCCTTGTTTTCTGTTCCGGAATGAATATACGGACACCGTAACAAGCCCGCCATCCAGATACAGTCGGCCTTGGTCGGCACAAAAACCAAGATGGGTTCCGTATGATGATGACAGAACGATAATATAAACAGCACCTGCATCCAGGCCGGCATTTGTTTGATCTGCGGAACTGGGATCGGATGATGATGCGGCCGTTCAAACAGACAAACTTCTTTCATCTTGCCGGCTTTCATCGCTTTGCGGAATGTCTCATCCGGTGTGGCGCTCAAATACAGGATCTGTCCGATGCATGATTGGGCAGCGATCGATTCCAGCAGGGCATTGCCCGCATACGGAAACGCATCGACCTCATCGAGGATCAGTAAATCAAACGCATATGGATAGCGATAGAGCTGATGCGTCGTGCATACGATCAGATCCCCGTCGGTCACATCGGTATACCCTTGGCAGACCGCAATGACGTTCAGATCTGGAAAGAAGCTTTGCATACGCGCGCGGATCTCCAGCACGACTTGCCGGCGGCTGATCGCAAAACAGACTTTCTTTCCTGCTTTCAAATAGTAACAAATGCTTTCCAACGTGCATTCTGTTTTCCCCGCACCGGTTGCCGCATACATGAAGACATCATAACCGGCTTTGAGATGCGACAGCGCCTGCGCAGAGGCCTGTGCCTGATGTTCCGTCAAAGAATAGTTCATGACCGGCCGGACCGGCAGTTTCCGACGAGACAAATTGGCCGGCTGGACCGGCATCCCCACATCCAAACGCGAGAACCCGATGCACCGGCGGCAGTACCACACCCCGTGATCCTGCGCAAACAGCCGCGGATCTTCATTTTGACAACGCAGACATTTCATAAACAGATATACGCATGAAAAAAGACGATGACCATTCATCGTCTGAAAATACCTGATTTTTTGATCCGCCGGGCGGCCTCTTCGATTTGATCGATGTCCTGAACCAGCGCCAGGCGCACATAACGCTCGCCCGCTTCGCCGAATGACTGCCCCGGTGTCACGACGACGCCCGCCTTGTCCAGAAGATCTAACACAAAAGCTGCGGAATCTTTATACGTATCCGGGATCCTTGCCCATGCGAACATGGTCGCCTTACTGACAGGAATATCCCAGCCAGCTTCTGCGAACGCTTTGACCAGCGCATCACGGCGGTCCTGATAAGCCTGCCGCGTTTCAGGAATGCTGGAGCCGCCATGCCGCAGCGCCTCGATGCCCGCATACTGGACCGGCAGGAAAATACCGTAATCCATGTTGGATTTTAATATATTATAAGTGCGGACCACTTCTTCATTGCCGACCAGCACGCCCAGTCGGGCACCGGCCATTCCGTATGTCTTCGAAAAAGAGTTCAGTTCCACACCGACTTCTTTTGCCCCCGGATAGGAAAGGAAGCTTTTGCCTATTTTACCATCAAAGACCAATTCGCTGTAGGCATTGTCATGTACAACAAGGATATCGTATTTTTTCGCAAACGCGATCAGCTTTTCATAGAATGAATCCGGTGCCGTTGCACAGGTTGGATTGTTCGGGTAAGAAACGATCATCATTTTTGCCTTCTTGGCCACGTCTTCATCAATCTGATCGAATTGGATCAAATAATCGTATTCTTCTTTCATCGGCATATAAACGACTTCCGCACCGGCTATTTTTGGTCCGTCGCTGAAGATCGGATAGTGCGGATCCGGGACCAGCACGATATCCCCCGGATCACAGACAGCCAGCGGCAATGTGCTCAAGGCTTCCTGACTGCCCTGCAGGCACATGATTTCATCATACGCTAATTCAACATGATACCGGTTTTTATACCAGTCCTGAATGGCTTCGATCATTTCCGGCAGTTCTTTGATTGCATACCGATAATTATCACCGACCGTTACGGATTCCTGCATCACTTTGATGATAGAAGGTTCTGGATAGATATTTGGGGAACCGATGGAAAAGTCGATCGGGTCTTTTCCGGTCTTTTTTGTATATTCTGTTTTCTTATCTTTTAATGTCGTAAAAATGGACTCCTGAAACATGTCCATCCGTTTTGCGAATTTCATATTCTCACCTGCCGCATTCATTATAGCATAAGAAAACCGGACTCGTCAGAGCCCGGCTTACTTCAAACCGTATTTCTTATTAAATTTCTCAATACGTCCCTGTGCCGCTGCGAAACGCTGACGGCCGGTATAGAACGGATGGCAGTTGCTGCAAGTATCGACACGCAATACGTCGCCCTTGATCGTGCTTCCTGTCTCAAATTCATTACCGCAAGACGTACAAACACATTTCACCTTGTGATAATTCGGATGAATCCCTTTTTTCATCGCTTTTTCCTCCTTCCGCCTTAAACTTCAGTCGAGTTTAAAGTAAGTGCGCAAACATTATACCAATCCTTTTGGT
>NZ_JACHHK010000004.1:214208-219667 GCF_014202755.1 Catenisphaera adipataccumulans | reverse complement strand
CGTGACATCGGCACCGGCTTTGGCAAAGGCCTTGGCCGTCGGATACGCGATGGCACAGCCGACCCCGCCGCCGATGACACAGACTTTTTTATTGCTGTCGATGACGCTCGGTTTTCCTAACGGGCCGACAAAGTCATGCAGACTGTCGCCTTCGTTCAGGGCGTTGAGCTTCATGGTCGTGCCGCCGACGATCTGGTACACGATGGAGACGGTGCCCTTTTCCGGGTCGCTGTCTTCGATGGTCAGCGGGATCCGCTCACCGTTTTCATTCACACGTAAGATGATGAACTGACCGGCTTTGGCGCGCTTGGCAACAAAAGGCGCATCGATCACCATCTTGGTTACAGTTGGGTTCAATGGAGTTTTCTCTAATATCTTATACATTTTTATCACCGTTCTTATTTTATCACATAACTATTATATTAATTGATTTCTTTTCTGAATTGTTTTGAGACGAAGCCAATTAAATGATAATTACTTTTTAAAAGTAATTTTACTTTTTTTATTTGTGAGAATCGTTCATTAATTTCAGGTGAATTATTTTTAATATAGTTTACAAAATCTTTAATCGTTTGAATATTATTATCTGTCATTTCAAAAGACATCAATGTTCTCAACTGATAGTATGCCATATCAGTTAAACGCTTCAAAATAAAATTTCTTTTTTCATTGGAAAGATTGTTTTTTATTCTTTCATACTCATTAAGCAATCTCTTAAAAACTAAATCATGCATGTCAATATGTTTTTGCAAACTTTCCAAACTTACACTTTGTCCATTTCTACCTACACGATAGACATAGATATTCAAGTCATAATAAATCAGTGTTTTTAAATATTGGACAGGCAATAATAAATATTCAACATCTGTATAAAATCCATTATCTAAGACAATGTTATTGTTTTTTAATATGCTGGTTCGGTAGGTTACTTGATGCATTGCAAATTGTACATCATTACAAGCTTTTGAAAAATCAATGATTTTTCCTTCTTGTAGTTTGCCTCTAAAATTTTTGTATTCTATAACCTTTGATATTGTTTCATCATATACTTCATAATTCGTAATGATTATGTCTGTATCGATTTTATATAAATTTTCTAATAATTTATCTAAATTTTCAGATTCTACCCAGTCATCTCCATCGATCATTTTGAAATATTTTCCAGTTGCGTGACGTATTCCACTATTCACTGTAGAACCCGCACCAGAATTTTTTTGTTTTATTAACTTAAATGTTCCTGGATATTTCTGTACATATTTACTAACAATCTCAGCCGTGTGATCCGTTGAGCCATCATCAGTCACAATTACTTCAAGTAAATCAATGTTCTTGCATTTTTCAAAAGAATGAAGATTTTGTTCAATTAAATTTTCTAAATTATACGCTGCTACGCTAACTGTTAATACTTTATCCATGTTTATACCAAACTTTCTAATGATTAAAACTTACTGATTATAACGCCTGAATTTTTTACTATACTTTTTTCTGGAATGACACCACGAACACAAGTAGTTGGATAAATATTTGTGTGACGGCCAACTACAGTACCTGGGTTTAGTACAGAATTACATCCAACTTCAACATAGTCTCCTAACATCGCACCAAATTTTTTTAATCCCGTTTCAATTTCTGGATCACTATGTACAATAATTAGTTTCTTGTCACTACGAACGTTTGATGTAATAGAACCAGCTCCCATATGTGATTTATAGCCTAATATGCTGTCACCGACATAGTTATAATGTGGAGTTTGTACATGATCAAATAAAATGACATTTTTTAATTCAACGCTATTTCCAACAACACAATCAGCACCAACCAATGCACTGCCGCGAATAAAAGCACAGTGCCGAACTTCAGTATTCGGACCTATGATACATGGTTCACCCAAATATGCAGTTGGAGCAATTATTGCTGATTCATGTACCCAGACATTTTTAGAAATTTCTTTGTAACCTCGATTAATAAGTGTTGGACCCAGTTGAAGGATCATATTTTTGATGCCTCTCAGTGCTTCCCATGGATATGTAAACTCATTCAAATAGTCCTTTGCTAACGTATGTTCTAAATCAAATAATTTTTCAATTTTCATTTTGATACCTCTTTTATATAATTATTTTTTTTATTGTACAAAAAAATCATTGAGCAGGTTTTATTAAAAAATTTATTTTTGTATTTTTATAATTTTTTCAGTAATATTATTTTTTTCTTTTTCATTAATAGTAAATAAAGATAAATAAATATGATTAGAAAGCATAATTGGAAATATGTATCTATACAACACAACTGGGCCAAGTAATAATATAAATATCGCAAACAATGAAACCAATGAAGGAATAAAATATATATTCTTGTTTAATGCACACCAGCCTAAAAATAAAATAATGATCCATAAAACCATACCTGAACTAAACAACATTGATACAACAGGAATAATTTGATATTTATTTGGTTCTTTCATACCGTTTGAACTGAGCATCATAAAAAACTTTGAAATAAAATTAGGTTTCTGAGTTGTCCAATATTCCCAATAAGGATGATATGCTTTTGGATCACGATAGTTCATGTCCGGATACCAATATCCTATTGTTAATCTTGTGAAAGCATTAATGTATTCTAATGGTTTTTTCAACCCTACTGTTATCCAAAGTTTAATAAATTCTTTTGGGTTGTTTCGAAACTTTTCTGTATTAAAATCATTTTTTACAGCATCTCCTATTCCTTCATAAATAGTATAGTCTTTATAGTCTGGTATATATTCAATAATTAATTCTTTTTCTTTTAATGATAGCTCCCCGTTGTCATTTATAATTGATCTTGAAAGCTGAACACAAGGAACGCTCATCATTTCTTGTAAATTTTCTATTTTATTTACATGAAAATAATTTGCTAAGGGTCCTAAATAACCTGCATATAAAATGATACAACTACAAAAAACGGCAAATGTTTGAAATCTTATTCCCTTGAATTTTAAAAACAATATAACCATTAAGAATAAAAAAATATATATTCCTTGACTTCTAAACAGAATTTGGAATATGCACACAATTATAAATTTAATAAAAAATTTTCGGTTATGTATTATTTCTGGATCATCACATAATTCAAACGTACAAATAATCATCAAGACAAAAAAAGAAGTATAAATTACATCTTTTGTCATAGAGAAAGACATAATAACGTATGGAGGGAAAAACATAAAAAATAACAGATTTAATAATAATATACTATTTGAACAATTTTTCTTCTGCAGAAAACGATAAATACTTGCCATCGCAAAAGATAAAATCAACATTTGAAATATAGAATACAATAAACTGCCTAAATCTACATTATTCAATAGCTTTTTCCCTATTTCATCAGCAAAAAAACCGTAAAGCAGTGTATGTATATAAGGATGGTGATTATTGATCATGTGCTTAGTATAACTTGGGTACTGCAAATATGTATCATATCCAAGTACTCCAGGATAACTTGCATAAAGAGCCGGTAGCCAAGAAATAAAAATAATACTCCAAATTAGTAAAAAAGTTTTTCTAGTTTTTATAAAAAGAAAATTCAATTTATTTAATTTAATAGTTAGGACTGGCAAGTGATTATTTTTGGTAACTTGATTAATAAATTTATATAAATTAATTATA
The DNA here is from genome assembly GCF_014202755.1 of Catenisphaera adipataccumulans. Taxonomy (GTDB): domain Bacteria; phylum Bacillota_I; class Bacilli_A; order Erysipelotrichales; family Erysipelotrichaceae; genus Catenisphaera; species Catenisphaera adipataccumulans. The sequence continues at coordinate 216,026 of NZ_JACHHK010000004.1, read as the reverse complement.
ATTGCAGTAAAAAAAGGTGTCCCACCGAATATTATTCTTATCCAAACAACTGGTAAATTTATGAATGTTGTATCATACATATATACATTAGAACCAACATCCATAAATAAAGAAAAGAGAAATCCTATTATAATTGATATTTTTAAATATTTTTTATTTTCTATTGAAAATGTTTTTAAATATAAATAATAAATGGCTAAAAATAATATTAAAGAAAAAACACTATTTGTTAATACAAAATCTCTGTAATTTACTTTTAGCATGTTTTGCAATGAATAGATTGAAAATATCGTAATAATAAAAATTATAAATTTAAAATGATTGTCTTTTTTCAAAAAAACATTGAGCATAATTAAATCCTTTCTCAACCCATTTTATATTATACTATTATTTCAATATTTCAAATGTTTTTACTTTCATAATTTCTCTAATCTCATAATCATTCCAATAATATTCCAATTTTTTCAACGACTGCTTAAACAGTTACTTTTTTTAAAAATAGTTGTCAAAATCATTCGGTTATATAAATTAAGCTAAAAAGCCAAGCTTCTTGGCTTGGCTTCTTTACTAGATAATATATGTAGAAGGATCTACATACATGACATCTTTATCTAATGGCGTAGATGTATATTGATGCATTGTTCCATATTCTGATGTATCAGTTGATAATGTGCCATCATTCTGGCCCCAAGCTGCAACCCAATGATCATATTGATTGCAATTTTGGATGTAATAGTCAAACCATGAAAGGCTTGAGTAAATGCCGGAATAATATCCTGCATTCTGAATAATTTTACAATATGTCTGACAGATTGTAGAAATTGTTGTTGCATTCAAGGCATTATTATTAGCCTTGTAATTATCTGCATCTTCCATATCAAACCATACGCCGCAAGATATTGTTCTGTTCTTAATTAAATCCAATGTATAATAAGCTTCAGAAGCAGCACCATCTTCATCTAATGCATAGCTATAGCAATACACACCATATCGAATACCATATTTTTCACATTGATCCATATAGTATTCCGCCATAGAATCTGTATTTGTACCCCAGTTTACTCGGATAATAATAAACTGATCCGTGTATTGAGAGAAATCGATGTTATATCCATTGTGCTCACTGATATCAATTCCATACATATAAACACCATTTTCATCAGCAGTAAATTCTTCAGTACTAGTATCAGTGCCCGTAATTGCTCCATTAGCTGAGTTTACATAATAGTGGATACCATCAAGATCAAAATCAGCGTGTACCATGCGCCCGTTTTCATCATAATAAACGGTTTTATCACTCTCGTTTGCTGAATGATAATCTCCAGATAAAAGAACGAATCCTGTTTTCATAGCTCCTGTGTATTTATCAAAACAGTACCAATAGCCATCAATATATTTCTGTTTATATAACATGTGACCGTTTTTATCATAATAAACAGTTTTATCGCTTTCATTTGCTGAATGATAATTTCCGGAAATTAACACAAAACCCGTTTTCATTGCTCCGGAATATTGATCAAAACAATACCAATATCCATCAATGTATTTTTGTTTATACAGCATATGACCGTTTTCATCATAATAAACCGTTTTATCGCTTTCTTTATCTGAATGATAATCTCCGGATAAAAGAACAAATCCTTTTTGCATTGCTCCGGAATATTTGTTAAAACAGTACCAATAGCCATCAATATATTTCTGTTTATATAACATGTGACCGTTTTTATCATAATAAACAGTTTTATCACTTTCATTTTCTGCGTGATAATCACCCGTTATATTTACAAATCCCGTTTTCATTGTTCCGGAATATTTATC
>NZ_JACHHK010000004.1:212158-214114 GCF_014202755.1 Catenisphaera adipataccumulans | reverse complement strand
TTTATCAAAACAATACCAGAAACCATCAAGATATTGCTGTTTATACAGCATGTGGCCATTTTGGTCATAGTATACAATTTTATCCTTTTCATTTGCAGCATGATAATCTCCAGTCAAGTTTACAAATCCCCTCTTCATAGCACCGGAATATTTATCAAAACAATACCAGAAACCATCAAGATATTGCTGTTTATACAGCATGTGGCCATTTTGGTCATAGTATACAATTTTATCCTTTTCATTTGCATCATGATAATCTCCAGTCAAGTTTACAAATCCCCTCTTCATAGCACCGGAATATTTATCAAAACAATACCAGAAACCACCTAAATATTTTTGCTTGTAAAGCATGTGACCATTTTGATCATAGTATACAGTTTTATCACTTTCATTTTCTGCGTGATAATCACCCGTTATATTTACAAATCCCGTTTTCATTGCTCCGGAATATTTATCAAAACAATACCAGAAACCATCAAGATATTGCTGTTTATACAGCATGTGGCCATTTTGATCATAGTATACAGTCTTATCATTATCCCATGACGCATGATAAGAATCATATAAATTAAAGAACTGCTTTTTTACCATTATTCCATTACTTACGGGCTCTGTTTGATTCTTTAAAAAGCAATACCAATTATTATCAATTTGTTTTTGACCAACCGTTTTTATTCCTTCATCATTGAAGTAATAATCATTTCCATCAATCGTTTGAAATCCGGTCACTGTTGCTCCGCCAATATAATATTTTTGGTAGTCTTCCGACCATCCGTTATTATTATCATTTTCAATTATTTGATCAGAATCTTGTACCTCTTCTTGATTTGAATCGATTTGATCTGTTTCTGTACTTGCAATTGATTCTTGATTCTCAGTTGATCCTGATGTTTCAGGTAATGTTTCTTTAACTGTTTCCGCATCTGGTGGATTTGTCTCTGCTCTGATAGAAATCGCAGCGTTTCTTACTCCAAATATTAGGAAAACAGTTGAAGCAAATACAAACAAAACTCTCTCATATTTTTTGTTCATATACTCTCTCCCATATTTACTATAATCTTAAAATAAACGCCTTCATTTTTCAATATTTTGAAATGTTTGAAACGATTTTGTTATAAAATACGCGAACTTCAATAGTTCGCGTCAATTTTCTATAAATTCGGTCGGAATGCCGTGACATACATGTATTTACTAATTTTTTCTAATTCAATTACATTAAATGCTGACTGATATTGATTTTGCCCTAAGAATTTACCTTTTGTTTTGTTGACATTTCCCTGGTTATCTTGAATATCACCGTCATAAATGGCAATATGCGACAAAGGTGTTTGAGTGCAAGCTCGGAATACACAAACATCCCCTGGCTGCAGATCATTGATGGACACTTCCATAAAATGTTTTAAAATTCCATTTGTTTTTCGGTATTCCCAAATGTCTTTTACATAACCAGATGTTGTACAATGCGCAATATTATATCCGAGCCATTTTGCGTAATAAGCATAACCATCCCAGCATTGAGCACCGTATGCTTTATCAAGATCAAATTCTTTTCCTAAAACTTCATCCCTAAATTTATAGTATTTTTTAATTTGTTTAATTGAATTTTGATCAGTAATTAAATGACCATTTCTATCGTAATATACAGTTTTTACTTCAGAATCTTTATCCGTAAGATAATCTTTGGTTAAAGTAAAATCACCAGTTACCATGGCACCGGATCCCAAACGGAAACAATACCAGTTTCCATTAATGTATTGTTGGCCGTAAAGCATGTGCCCTTTCGAATCATAATAGACTGTTTTATCTTTTTCACTTCTAGAATGATAGTCAGAATCTAAGAAAACAAAACCAGTTTTCATAGCGCCTGAATATTTATCAAAACAATACCAATATCCATCAATGTATTTTTGCTTATATTGCATATGACCGTTCTGATCATAATATACTGTCTTATCG
>NZ_JACHHK010000004.1:0-212071 GCF_014202755.1 Catenisphaera adipataccumulans | reverse complement strand
TACTGTCTTATCGCCCTCTATTGCTGAATGATAATCGCCAGTCAGATTGACAAATCCTGTTTTCATTGCACCGGAATATTTATCAAAACAATACCAATAATCTCCAATGTGCTGCTGCTTGTAAAGCATATGTCCATTTTCGTCATAGTATACTGTCTTATCGCCCTCTATTGCTGAATGATAATCGCCAGTCAGATTGACAAATCCTGTTTTCATTGCACCGGAATATTTATCAAAACAATACCAGAAATTTCCAATGCGCTTTTGTTTATACAGCATATGTCCATTGCTGTCATAATATACTGTCTTGTCACTTTCTTTTGCAGAATGATAATCACCTGCCAGGGTAACAAATCCTGTTTTCATTGCACCTGAATATTTATCAAAACAATACCAATAATCTCCAATGTGCTGCTGCGTGTAAAGCATATGTCCATTTTCGTCATAGTATACTGTCTTGTCTCGTTCTTTTGCGGAGTGATAATCGCCTTTCAGGGTAACAAACCCTGTTTTCATTGCACCTGAATATTTATCAAAACAATACCAATAACCGTCGATTTTTTGTTGCTTATATAACATATGACCATATTTATCATAGTATGCAACTTTGTCATCTTCATTTTTTGAACGATATAACTCATTTAAATTCATGAAACCTGTAATCATGGCTCCGGAATTTATTTGAAAACAATACCAATATTTACCGATTTTCTTTTGACCAAAAACCATTTTTCCATCTGGCATAAAATATACAGTATAAGAAGATGAACTTAATGCATTTGAATACGATTTTGGTATTTCTATAAAACCAGTCGCCATTGCACCAGAATTATCGTTAAAATAATACCAATTTCCATCAATGTACTGAAAGTCATAAACCATATGACCATTCTCATCATAGTAAACCGTTTTATCATGATCCCAGGAAGCATGGTAATCAGTACCTAAAAATACAAATCCAGTTTTCATCGCCCCAGAATACTTATCAAAACAATACCAGTATCCATCTAAAAACTTTTGATTGTATAACATATGTCCATTTTCGTCGTAGTATACGGTTTTGTCATTATCCCAAGAAGCATGATAAGTACCAATTAAATTAAAGAATTGTTTTTTAACCATTATTCCATTATTAAGTGGATTTGTTTGATTCTTTAAAAAACAATACCAAAAATCTCCAATGTTTTTCTGACCTATAGTTTTAATACCTATTTCATTAAAATAATAATCTTTGCCATTAATGGTTTTAAAGCCTATTACAGCTATACCGTCTACATAATATTTTTGGTAATCTTCCGACCATCCGCTTTTAGTTGTCGACCCGGTACTTGTTTCAGAACTTGATTCGATTTCTTGATAAAGATCCTGATTTTTCTGAACACGGCTGAATTTTTCAGAAGTTGTTTTACTCTTTTCCGTTGATTCGGTTTTCGTCGATTCCGTTTTTGTCGATTCAGCTTCTGATGCACGATCAACTGAGTTATCTTCCTTTGCAGATTCTTCCGCAGCTGGATCTGTGCTGGTTACTGTTGAATCTCCGCTTTCAGAAATTGCGGTCGGTTGTGCTGCTGTTTCTGATTCTGCCAAAACATCTGTACTTGCAATTTTAAAGCCAAATGAAAAGGCGGCAACTGAAGCAGCAGTAAAAATCAATTTACGCGACTTCCATTTCAAAATATTTTCCCTCTTTCCATCCAAAAACGTATTAATTATAACATGTATTCGAATGTTCAGTACATATCAATTTGCTTTTTTTGATACTTTGGAAAGAAATTTTACTAATATATTTGTTTTTTTCAAGAATGAAAATTCAATTTAAAAAAAGACCGATTCATCGGTCTTTCGTCTACTTCTGTTCTTGGATCAACATTTCGCCGGTTTGTTTCAGATCGTCATCGAAATACTTCATCGGCGGATTATCGCTCAATCCCTTGGTATAGTTGCGGTTATCCAGGAAGTCAATGAATTCCTGTTCCTTGGATGGATCATCCACAGCGGCAATAAACAATGTGATTGCCTGCTGTGCTTCTTTCATTGCTCGATCATATAAGTCAAAGAAGCTTTCCGTCGAGGTCTTTTCATCATCGCATGGATGGCACCATTCGCGATGTTTCAGATTGCAGACATCTACGGGATCAGTCGGGTCTTTCGGTACGAACATCGCAGAAACCAGACCCGGTGTATGAATGGCGTTTTCCACCTTTAGGAAGGCTTTCTTTTTTTTGCCCGTTGCATCGTACAGCGCTTTCTGGCAGCGATACCAGTCATTCAGCGCCTCCAGGACTTGATGCGGTTTGATCTCCACACCATAAACCGCTTTTGCGATATGGGTGTAGAGCCGTGAAATGGAACGGACATCGTCAATGGAAATTTCACAAATCTTATAAGCCTTAAAATCTTTGATGGTTTGTTCCTTTTTCACCTTCAGCATCACTGCATCCAGGATCGATTCAAACTTATGGTGACGGATGCTCGCATCGCTGGAGCCGCTGCCCGTGCGCCAGAAAATATACGGATGGCTCGTGGAATCCAGTGCCCAATGGGTCAAATGGCCCATGATATAAACGATCTCATCTTCCTTGACATCGGATTCCTTTTCATGACGGATCACATCCAATGCTTCGGTATAGAAGTCATTGATGCCCCGGCGATGGACATATTGTCCCAATACGCGCAAGGTGCTTTTTTCCAGGATCCGCTTGGGATTGACGCCATGGAAAAAGAGATAATCCGCTCCGTTAGCACCGATTTCATACAGCTGCTGACGTGCTTCGATCCGTTTTTTGAGATCATCGTTCAGTTTTTCGTCTTCCAACTCCCGCGCAAAAAGCACATGAGTAATAATATTCGGCATATTAATTTTCCTCCTTATTCAAATCCAATAAGCCGTGGTACACAATATATTCGGCAAGCGTATCCAGACTGCAGTAGGTCCGGATCGCTTCTCTGATCTTCGTTTGTTTTTCCGGATCGGCATTGGCAAACTCGCGGTACGCCTGCACCGCATCCATTCCATCCGATACCGGCAGTTCCTGATAGGAATACTGATCGCTGAACACCGGCAGGATGCTCTTCAGCGAGTAATGACCGCGCATGCGGTTGTCATACAGTAAGCCGGCTTCAAACGGCTTGGATAAGTCGACCATCCGGCCGCATATTGTTTTCAGTTTTTCGGCATACTGTGGGAACTGCTCCGCCAGCTGCGTCAGCCGCAGCTTCTCTGCCCCTTCCATATTATAGACAAGGATCGTACCGGACGCCGGGATCTTTTCAATCAGGGATTTCACGAATGCCTCCCGGCAGTCGCCGCTCTCGAAGAAGTCCTCATGGCGCAGCGGTTTATCCTTTTCTTCAATGTGCAGACTGTATTGGAAACAAAGCACATCAAAAGGCCGCATGCCCCGATACGGCGGGATCGCAAATGTATCCCACTCAAAGTCCAAATAAGAAATCGGATACTGAATATGGCTCAGCCATGATTGGATCGCGTTGCGGTCGGCAAACTGTCCGCCGTTGCGGCTGGCCATGTATTGGGAATACTGCAGCCGAAATCCTTCGAGCTGATCGATCGGCATATCTTTGATATGGCGGATCCCCTTTTCATAAGCATCCAGTTTGTATTGCGATGTTGTCAAAAAGAGCACAGAATCATCCGGTTCCTTCGATTCATCAAAACAGTACGAATAATACACACAGCGCCGGCCGGACGTACACGCTTTGGTCCGCTTGATCTCCGGACGTTCCCCTTCCAGAATGGGTTTGGTTTTGTCGATCCACTCATCCAGATCCAGCTCAGTTTCGTCAATGCATTCCTGGATGGTTTTATTTAAATGATTGCGGTGGTTGAATAGCTGTTTCGAACGCAGAAAACACTGCGACAGATCCAGCTCATCCTGCCGTACATAATCTTTATTTAAATATAATATTTCATGATCACAAATCGTTACGCCGATCGAGGCCGCAGCTTGATCATTCAGTTTCATGAACCGCGCTTCCTCTTCTTTTGGATACGCGCTCAAATGCGGATACAGTGCCAGCCAGCCCTGGTCCTTTCGGATCAGTACCGGGATCTTCGTGCGCAGTCCGCGATATTCAAAACGCGCCTGATAAACGACGTCGTACTTTTTTAATAAGGACAAAGTATCCGAATTGGTTTGGCCGACATGGCCTTCACCATACGTCTGATAACCTAAATATTGTTTCCACAATGCCGAAAACGGAACATCCATATGATAGTAACTCTGAAACGGCAGCTTACGATGCGCACAATTCCAAGCATAGGCTTCACATTTTTCCGCATGCACTAAATCACTTACATGTAACATAACTTCACCTAACTACCATCATACTTCATTTTCATACATTCGCAAAATGGTTTTTAAATTACGCGTATACTCCCTTGCCACCTCATCCGGCGACAAGATTTGAATATGATCGCGTTTAAAGAACACCTGAGAATAAAATGTATGCAGATCATCGACATCGAAAGAGAACACATTCTCTTCTTCCTGCCGGACATTCTGTCCCCAATACATATCATGCATCACATTTTCGCTCAATACCGAAACAGTGACCCGTACGGGAGCATGTTTGAACAAAGAGGTTTTTCCGACATGTTGTTCTAGATGAAATGTCGGATCTTTCAAAAAGCCAATGTCCGTCAGTTCACAGCTCTGCATCCGGATATCACTGATCCGATAGCACCGGACATCGCTGGTATTGTGTTTATATCCCATCGCATAGTACGCATTGTTAAAGACATTCGACCATAAGATGATCTCATAGGGATCCAGCAATACTTCATGCGGTTCTTTGATCGTATCTTCAAATGCATTGCGGTAGATCAAACGGGCACAGCACTCTCGTTTTTTCGCTTCCATCAAGATGGAAAGCATCTGCCGTTCATGCCGGCTCAATGCCACGTTCGGTGTCCCCAACATGCGGATCCGATTCTGTACATCTGTATCTTTGGAGGTATTTAAGATCTTGATCGACGCTTTTTCAAACTCTTCGGTCTGCTCAAATTCCCGGTGCGATTTTAAAAATTGATTTGCATCCGCCACGGCATCCCGCTCCGAATCGGTCAGTTTCAAAGCTGGAAATAAATCATTTTCATCCAGCATATACCCGCCGTAACGGCCTTTGATTTCTTTGATATTGTATCCGGCAGTCACCAGTTCTTTTTTAAATTCACGAATGTTGCGCGGATTGGTTTCCAGCACATCGGCCAAAGTCCGTGTATTGGTCAAGCCGTTGGCTTTCAGATACATCAACATCCGTATACAAAGTGCGGTACGATTCATAAACATCCTCCTATATAGAAAAAAGCACAGCCATGGCTGTGCTAGTATGCAAATCGCTGCGGAAAATCGCCGAATCCCGGCTGTCCTTCAAAATGCTTCGGGACAATTCCCCGAAACAGCAGCGGCCGGATCATATTGCCGATTCCGTGTTCCAACGCAAATCCGAAGGCTTCCTGTGTCTGAATGGCGCCGGCATCAATCAAAATATTGACGATCTTTTCGTTACCCACCGTGATGGCATGCATCAGGATTGGATAGCCATTGAAGATCCAACTCGGTGAAGCGCCCATTTTCAAACAAGCACGAACTCCTTCGACATCTTCGTTCCATACTGCATTCAACAATGCCATAGCTAATTTTCTTTCTGCATTCATCCTTGATTCCTTCTTTCTTTTCACAAGGACAGAATACATCTTATATTGACACTATTTATGTCTTGTTCGTTTTCTTCAAAAGTCGTTTCGACACATCTTCCTGCACCAGCTGATAGATGGAAGAAAGCAGCGGAATGAAAATTACCATGCCTAATACACCGCCGACATTTGCGCCCAAGGTAATGGCGACAATGACATACATCGGCGGAAAACCGATGGAGCGTCCCACGACATTCGGATAAATAAAGTTGCCTTCCACCTGCTGAATGCAGATAAACATAACAATGAACGTGATACCGTCGATCGGATTCTCCAGGGCCAAAAAGATCGCTACCAGAATAGCCATAACCAACGCTCCGAACATCGGCACCAAAGCACCGATGGCAACGATCACACCACAAAGCAAGGAGTACGGCAGCCTTAACAGCGTCGCGCCGATCGTCACCAGCGTTCCCAGGATCAAACATTCCAAAAGCGTGCCGCCGATGTACTTTGTAAAAGTCGTGCGGAATACTTTATAGATCCGCGCACATTGATAATACGCACGTTCCGGCAGATAAGCCTTCGGTATACTTTTCAGATCGCGCATGAACGTTCTTTTATTGAATAAAACAAACACCGCAAAAATCAACGCGATCAAAGTCGTTGTCATCCAGGAAATGGTCGTTGAAATAATATTGTTGACATTATCCATGAACTTGCCGCCGCCCAAAAACCAGCCGGAAAACTTATCGAGCAGCGCCATTGCATCGGACTGCGTCTTGACATTCAGATCCCAGGATTCAATGAATCGGTGGATCGACGGAAAACGTTTGGTCAATTTCAAAAGCGATTCCTGAAAATGTGTCAATGTTCCCGGCAGGTCATTGGTCAGATTGGTGATGGAGTGGACCACCTGCGGGACAAGTTTGATCACAAAGAAGCCAATGGCCAGTACGACCAGTAAGACCGTGATCACATTGATCAACGTCCGCTTGCGCTTGGTCACTTTCAGATGGAAGAACCGGACCAGAAAACCAATGATCCCGTTTGATATCACATTGAATACAAACGCAAAGCCCAGGCCGAGAATGAACGGAAACAAAATCGAAATCACCCATGCCAGGAAGGTCCCGATTTTATCGATATATATAATCACTAACAACACGATCGTAATGAAAAAGATCATGTATTTATAGAATTCTGCCTTCTCTTTGTATTTTTCCGGCACATGGAACATACACATCACTCCTGGGTTAATTTTACATCATCCATGTCAATTGAACAAGTTGGTTCTTCTTTTAGACAAACCATATACTCCAATGGTATTATATAGGAAACAAAAAAACGGGAGGAAGTTTATCAATGAAAGTCGTAGATGACTACTTTGGCTGTGATGTCTTCGGACGTCAGGCCATGCAAAAATACTTACCGCACTCAGTTTTCAAGATCATGTGCGATGTCATGGACAATGGCAAAGAACTGCCGAATGAGATCGCGGACGTGGTCGCCAATGCAATGAAAGACTGGGCCGTTGAAAAAGGCGCCACCCACTTCACCCACTGGTTCCAGCCGATGACCGGGATCACGGCAGAAAAGCACGATGCCTTCATCAACCCGACCGGACCGACATCCGTCATCAGTGAATTCCGCGGAAAAGAACTGATCAAAGGCGAACCGGATGCTTCCAGCTTCCCGAGCGGCGGTCTGCGCGCCACCTTTGAAGCCCGCGGCTATACTGCCTGGGATCCGACAAGTTTTGCGTTTGTCAAAGAAAAGACCTTATATATCCCGACATTATTTTTATCCTATGACGGATCCTCACTGGACAAGAAGACGCCGCTGCTGCGCAGCATCCAGGCTTTAAATAAAGCCGCGGTGCGCCTGCTTCATGTCATGGGCTTTTCCGACATCAATAAGATCAATACCACCGTCGGACCGGAACAGGAATATTTCCTGGTCGACGAAGAAATGTACCGCCAGCGGCTGGATCTGATCATCACCGGCCGGACCTTGTTCGGCAGCGCGCCGGTCAAGGGGCAGGAGCTTGATGATCATTATTTCGGCAACATCGATGAGCGCGTCAAAGCCTATATGGAAGAGGTCGACGAAGAACTATGGCGTCTGGGCGTTTATGCCAAGACGGAACATAAAGAAGTCGCTCCATGCCAATTTGAACTGGCACCGGTTTTCTCGGCCGGCAACGTCGCCGGTGATCAGAACCAGCTGATGATGGAAGTGCTGCAGCGCGTGGCTCATCATCATGGTTTGGTCTGCCTGCTGCATGAAAAACCATTCGACGGCGTCAACGGCTCAGGCAAGCACAACAACTGGTCCATCGTGGCCGATACCGGCGAGAACCTGCTGGAACCAGGCGATGATCCGAAAGACAATATCCGTTCCCTGACGATCCTGGCTGCGATCGTCAAAGGCGTCGATGAATATCAGGATCTGCTGCGGATCTCAGTGGCTACGGCCGGCAACGATCATCGCTTGGGCGCAAACGAAGCCCCGCCGGCCATTATTTCCATTTATTTAGGAGAAGAACTCAATGCGATCATCCGCAGCCTGATTTCCGGCAAAGATGAACACAATACCGTCAATACGGATTTACAGCTGGGCATCACGGCTTTGCCGAAGATCTCCCGTGACACGACCGACCGCAACCGTACTTCACCGTTTGCGTTCACCGGCAATAAATTCGAATTCCGCATGTTAGGATCTTCTTTAAATATTTCCTGTCCGAACACGATCTTAAATACCATCGTCGCCGAAGAAATGACCCAGTTTGCCGCAGAACTTGAATGCGTCAGCCAGGAAAAAGTTCAGGAAGCGAATATTGAACTGATCAAACGCACATTTAAGGAACATCAGCGCATCCTGTATTCCGGCAACGGCTATTCGGAAGAATGGCGCCAGGAAGCTTTGAAACGCGGTCTGTCTGAACTAAAAACGACCGCCGATGCCCTGCCGCATTATACCGAACCCCGTTATTTGGAAATGTTCGGCCGTCATAAAGTATATACAGCCAATGAACTGCATGCCCGCCAGAACATTCTGTTGATGGGCTATTATCAAGTGATCCACATTGAGGCGCAGACCATGGCCTATATGCTGCGGAAACAAATTATTCCGGCTGTTCTGGACTATGAAGCAAAACTAGCTTCGATCATCCAGACAAAGAAAGAAGCCGGCATCAAATTCACGATGGAAAATAAATACTTGACGGAAATCAATGATGCTTTGGAACTGATCGAACAGCATTTGGAAGAACTGGAAGAACTGATTCAGAAAAGCTTTACCGATTCCAAGGAAGCGGCTGACTTTGCTGCACAGAAACTGCTGCCGCTCATGGATGCGATCCGCAAGCTCAGCGACGTCATCGAAGCACGGATCCCGCGCGATGTCTGGCCGATGCCGGACTACAACGACCTCTTGTTCCGGGCCATTGACTAATCTATATAAAAATTCAGCTGACAATATCCGTCAGCTGAATTTTTATCTTGTATCTATAGCTTCATTCTATATTCAACAGAATAATATTCGTATTCGTGTATATTCCTTCCTTCTGATACAATGGCACCATCATACAGGAGGAATACATATGTCAGAATGTAAATTTCAGATCGTGGGCTCCTTGCTGCGCCCGCGCGATTTATTGGTTTATAAAAACAAAATTGAACAACGGGACGATATCACCTATCCTTTTTACGATGACTTCCCTGGCTACAAGGAATGCGAAAGCCAGGCAGTCGCCCAGGTGATCCAGGAAGAAATTGACCATGGCATTGATGTGATCACCGACGGCGAGTACACCAAATCCATGTGGCACCTGGACTTCATTTGGGGCCTGGATGGAATCGAACGATACATCGCAGATCACGGTTATACGTTCAAAGATCATGACGGACATTCCAATTTTGAAACACGGAAAGATATCGGCTTACGTATCATAAAACCGCTGTCCGGAAAACATCACCACTTTATCGATTTGTTCAAACAAACTAAGTCGCTGGCACAGGGCCGTCAGGCCAAACTGACCGTTTGGTCCCTTGCACATGCCTTTACGGAATTAAGTGTCTTTGACCATCTCTACGGACCGGAACAAGTCTATAAGACGGCGGATGATTTAAAGGCCGGTCTGATCCAGGCGTATAAAGAATTTTTGGATGACTATAAAGCCGCAGGCGGCACCATCATTCAGTTCGATGACTGCTTATGGGAGCTTTTTGATCCGGAAAATCCGGACAGCTTCTTTGCCGAAGACAATGGCGATCTGCCGGCGCTGGCCGATGGCTTTGTCGCTTTGAATAACGTGATCGCTGATTACGGCCATCAACTGGGATTAAAAGTGTGGACCCATAACTGCCGCGGAAATTATGCCAGCCGGCATGCATCCGGCGGCACCTATGAGGCCATCGCCGCAAAATTCTTAGGCGAACAGCACTATGATCGTTTCTTCCTGGAATGGGATGATGAACGAGCCGGTGCCATCAGCGCACTGGAAGCGCTGAAAGATAAAGAAGCAGAAGTTGTCCTTGGGGTGCTCTCCAGCAAAACTGCGGCATTGGACGATGAAGAGCGGGCTCTGCGCCTGTTGGATCAGGCCGCCAAGATCTTACCAAAAGAGCGTTTGTTCCTTTCCCATCAATGCGGCTTTGCTTCCTGTGACTGCGGCAATGAACTAACCATGGCTCAGGAATGGGCAAAGATCGACCAGGGACAAGCCATTGCGAAAAAATTCTTTGGATAATGTTAAAAAAGACCATCTAGCAGAGCTAAATGGTCTTTTATAATACTTAATCTTTTTCAGCCGGGAATTCGATTCGTGCGGCATAGCTTCCTCCATGCCATAAGCTATTGTGCGCAATCTGTGTTTTCATAGAAGAGAACCCCTCTTTGGTGTTGGGATTTGGAAAAATGAAGTTGACCGCACTGGAGGTCACGGTCAGACGTATCCGCTGCCCCTTGGCAAAGACTGCAGACAATTTCGTCGTTCGAATCGTGATTGGATAAACCCGATCCTTTTCCATATAAACTTTATGATCAAATCCTTCGACAAATTTCATATTGAAAAGCCCGTCCGCCAATTTGATCGAGGTCCCGTCTTCGTCCACCCGGGTCAGGCGCACAACGATATCCGTATCCGGAACATCGCTTTGAACATAAAGACGGACCTTCGCATCTCCGGTCATGATAATATCCTCTTTCAAAGGTTCACTGGTATACACCAGATAATCTGTCTGCTTTTCTTGTTCCGTATAATCTTCCGGTACTTCCAGCTCGTTTTCGCTCATATCGATGATATTCACAGCCGGATTTTTTGGATCATAAATCAGTGTGTCTTTTACAGCGGCCGCTTCCTTTTCAAATGTCAGAGTTCCATGGCCAAGGCGAGTATTCGCATCCTTTCCGGATAAATATAAAGTCAAAGGCTGAGTCTGTTCCGGCGGCCATTGCTGAGACTGTTTCCATTGGTTCTGACCTAACGTAAAGTACTCTACCGGCGCGGTTCGATCGATGCCGTTTTCAATACCTTCTAAATAACGTTGGAACCACAAGAAATACTGCAGATCCAGATCATAGCGAATGGCATTATCTCCCATATAGACTCCGTGGATATCATAATCCGCATTGCCGCTGTGCTTCCATGGACCTAAAATTACTTTGCGTCGGCCTGGTTTGGCTTCTTTGGTCAGATCGAGAGCCTGGGTCGTGCCCATGCCGTTATCATCGAACCAACCGGACATGATCAAAGTCGGAACATCAACGCCGCCGTTGTCTAAAGCCCGCTGATACCAGTCGCCCCGATACCAGAAAGCATCATCATGATCATGGGACAGCCATTCGGTCCAAAACGGAACCGGATAGCCCAGGGCATGTTTGCAGACATCTGCTAACGGCCGGTAAGCCAGGACCTCGTCCCAGTCATCACGCACCATCTTTGCGGCATCCATCTTACGCTGACTGACCGCAAACGCCCATGCCAGCATACCGCTGATCAGCGTGCCGCCCCGCCTTGGAATATCAATGAAAGCAGAACCGGAGCAGACTTGGCTGACCATGGCTTTTAAGTGCGGATTGCCCGAAGCCGCAGCGGCCCACTGCACATAGCCTAAATAACTGCCGCCGATCATGCCGATCCGGCCGCTGCACCAGTCTTGGTCAGCCAGATAGTCCAATGTATCGCTGCCGTCTTCGGTCTCGCTGTATTCCGGCAGCCAGTCCCCTTCACTGTCATTGCGGCCGCGCACATCCTGAACCGCCAGCGCAAAGCCACGTTGTACATAGCGCAGAAAAGTCACCGCATCCAGATCCCGTCCATACGGAGTGCGGACCAAAATGCAGGATACGGGTTCTTTTACGTCTGCCGGCAGCCAGATATCCGTTGCCAGCCGGACACCATCCCGCATCGGAATAAAAACCGTTTTTACATCTGCGATCGGATGGATATGCGGCTCAAAGTATTTTTCCCATGCATGGATGACAGTGAGGTTTTTATAATTCGGGTCGACCAATACAGTCGTCCCTTCGCGTCCCGGCGTCTGTACGCCGACAATTTCACCATCACTGACGATCAGGTCCAAAGGAAATTTAACATCACGCTGGATGTAATGATTGGCATCTTTCTTTTGATAACGGCAGCCGTCCGCCAAAGTAAACTGAGACTTTCCGATATTCAAAGCCGTCTGACAGGCGTGCAGTCGGGCGCCTAAATGTGCAAAATCGATGTGCGTCAAGCCTTGCAGATAACGGCATGTCTCTGCATCGAGGCCCTGCCAGGACTTATATGCCGCCGTATGAATATCCAGCAAAGACAGACGAAACCCCGATTGAGACCGTTCTAATTGTCCATAATTGATGCCGGAAACATAAAGCGTCCACGTGTTCATTTAGGCACCTATCAACATTTTCAGCAAGAATGCGACACCGATGCCCACATAATTGCCGATCGCACCAGCCAGAACCCCCATGACCAGGCCAACTTGGATCAATGTATTCCAGTTGGCACCGCTGGCCGCCAAAGCCGAAGTTGTTCCGTCGGCAATTCCGGCAATGATCGATAACAACGTGAATTCATACTTCACCTTGAAGACACGATTGACCAAAAGATGCAGCAGCGTACTGCCAATGATGACCACAGCACAGAACGCAATGACCATTGCGGCCGATCCAGCAAAGAAAGCGATGTTGACCTGGAAACCGATCGTTGCCAGGAATACCATCGAAAGCAACAGGCCTAAATCCTGGTTGCCGCGCAGTTTCTGCACGCCCGGGATCTGAGCTACTAAGATCGACAGGGTCGAGATCTCGATGATGCGCATCGGGCTTTTCAGACTTTCCGGGAAAATGGCTTGCGATATATTGGTTGAAATGACCACAACCGTCAAAGCAATGGCCAATAAATAAGCGATGTCTTTGATGCTCCATTCCATTGGGTCCATCAATGTCTTATGATCCGCATTGCCCAGCCGTTCTGATTCCGTTAAATGATACGGCCAATGCTTGTTGAACCATTTTGATTTTTCCATCAAGGCCGGCGCCGCAAAGAAAAGGATCATGACCGGCATACCAACGATATAGTCTGCCGCATTGGCGATGGCCAATGTTGTACTGCTGACTTCCAGACCCGTTCCGATCGCAGTCAGCTGGCTGCTGCCGCCGGTGTATGTGCCGACAAACATTCCGGCAATCTTCCATCCTTCCGCAATACGCGGGGCAAAATACAACCCGGCGATCACGGTCACAAAACAGACGCAGAATAACATCGAGAAAAACGAGATCAGTGAATCACGGCTCAGTAAGATCTTCGCTTTTTTCAGATCCAGATTCAGTAAATACAAACTAACGACGACTGGAACCAGATATTGGCTGACGCCGGAGTAAATTTCCGTATAGGCAGGTACGACCCCGATGTTGGACAGGACAATGCCCATAAGGATGACCGTCAATACCGGCCCCAATGTTTTGATGAACTTCACTTTCTGAAGCTGGAAAGCTGCTGCGATCATCAAAAAGATGACCATGAACAAGCCTTCCGGTGATTGAATCAATCCTTGCATAAATTTCTCTTCTCCTTATTCTCTATTTATGATTTACGATAATAAGCATCGTGAAATCCGGATCAAAAATTGATATCGAGTCCCAGACCCGGCTGATCGGATAACGTGAACATGCTGCCGTCAAAGGTAAAACCGCCCGGCATGCCCATATCCGGATCCGCGGCAAACATAAAGCTGTCACAATCAGCATCCGTAATATTATCCCGGCTGGCGACCAGACTGATACCGGCTGTGATGGCAATTTTGGTCTCCATCATGCAGCCGACCATGCAGGTCAGACCAGCCGCCTTGGCAATCGCGGCAATCTGCAGTGCCGGGTATAACCCGCCGCATTTCATCAATTTAATGTTCAGGACATCGGCTGCTTTTGCCTGCACGATGTGCATGGCATCATACGGTGTGTGCAGACTTTCATCCATCATGATCTTGATGCCGTCCGCATGTTCGCGCACCAGCGCATGTCCTTCAATATCCCAGTGCGGCAGCGGCTGTTCCATCGCCTCTACGCCAAGTGGCTTCAAAGAACGCAGAACACGAATCGCCTGTGCGGCATCATATCCTTGGTTGGCATCCACCCGCAGACGGATCTTCGGACCGACAGTCTCCCGAATCTTGGTCAGTGCTTCAATGTCCTCTTCGACATGCAGGCCAATTTTCACTTTCAAGATAGAAAAGCCTTCTTTGACATACTGCGAAGCTTTCTGTGCCATTCTTTCCGGCGTATCAATGCCGATCGTAATATCGTTTTCTACCTTTGCCTGGTCGCTCCCTAAAATCTTGTACAGCGGCTGCCCCATCAGCTTGCCGCGCAGATCATACATGGCCAGATCGACCGCACATTTGGCACTTGTATTCCCCACCAACAAACGGTCCATCAGGGCATGCGCACCGGCGATGTCCATAACATCCATGCCTACCAAGCCTTTGCGGAACAGATCCAACGCGCTGCAGACACTGGCTGTGCTCTCACCAGTGACCGGTCCAAATGGACTCGCTTCGCCATATCCGACTTGGCCGTTTTCACATGTTAATTTCACGATCACATTTTCCGATGCGGAAATTTCACCAAACGCGACCCGAAAAGTCTCTTTCATCGGAACATGAATCACTTGATAAGTTACATCGATTATTTTCATAACTTCCTCCCCGTTTTGGAAAAAATTTCATTCCATCGCAGTCTATTTCATTCTACCGTAGTCACATATTGCCGTCAAATATAATATTAATTTACATTTTTTCGCTTACATTTACTTTCATGTTAGAATATATAAAGCTGAAAAATCTTCTATAAAATACCTTTATATAAAAGACTCAATCATAAAAAGCCTGTTCTTTTGATAGAACAGGCTTTTAATTATATGTAGTTATTTTGTAGGAGAGAAAAAATGAAATAATATATCCGTTGCACGGTTCACCGTATTGATTTCTGCCTCTTTGGATCTAGAGCCAATATGTGGTGTTAAATAAAATGAATCCAATGATAATAATTCTTGCTGCCAGTCAATATCTTCAGGTGGTTCGCTTTCAAAGACATCGGCAGCATACGCTTTGATTTCATTGTTTTTCAAAGCATCCAGAGCATCTTGATCATTGACAATACCGCCGCGGGAGGCATTGACCAATACAGCACTTGATTTCATCGTTTTAAATTGCGGCGCTGCGATCAGATTTTTTGTATCTTCGGTTAAAGGAACATGAATTGTGATAAAATCTGCCTCTTGCAGAATTTCCTGCAAAGTGCATTGTTTTGCTTGACAAGCATCTAAATCATCTGATGTCAGTTCAAATGCGTCATAAACCAGCACATTCATACCGATACCATATGCCATTTTGGCCACTAATTTTCCAATATGGCCAAAACCGATAATGCCGATATTTTTACCAGTAAGCTCGATCCCAGTCGTTTTTTTCCAGGAGCCTTCTTTCACTTCTGCAACACTGTTCGATAAGGAACGAGCACAGTTAAATAACATGCCAATCGTATATTCAGCTACCGCATTGGCATTGGTACCAATACAACGCTCAACTTGAATTCCCTTTTGTTTGCAGTATTCTACATCAATGTTGTCTGTACCGACACCGAATTTTACAATAATTTTTAAATTCGGGCATGCATCAATTAAATCCGCATCCATTCGATCAACACCTACAATAACCGCATCAGCTTGACTCGCTTTCTTGCGAAAAACATCTGCTGACAGCGGTTTCCCTGTATCGTTGATATCCATTTCTAATCCCAAGGATTCTAACTTTTTCTTGGCTTCCGAGCCATACCGCGCATACCCTCTTGGTGTGACAAGGACCCTCATGCCGCTGCCATCTCATTTCGTGCTTCTTTTACCAGGCTTACTAATTGTCTTGCATTCTGTTCGATCTGACTTGCATCCCCTTTGGTCAGCAGCCCTCCGACGCCTAATACCTCTGCACCATTCTTGATCCATTCTTTGGCATTCTCTAAATTGACGCCGCCGCTGGCTAAAATTGGCATCTGCGGGCATGGAACCTTAAATACTTTTGCTAAGTTCGGTCCATAATAATTTGAAATCGGAAATGCTTTGATAAAAGCTGCTCCGGATTTTAAAGCATTCAGTCCTTCAGAATATGTCGTGCATCCTGGTCCATATGGTACCTGATATAAGTTGCAAATTCGGGATACTTCTTCTTCAAAGTTCGGTGCCACCATAAATTCAGCCCCGTTCATGATAGCCATCCGCGCCGTTGCAGCATCTAGAACCGTACCGGCACCGACACAAATACGATCCTTATATTTTTCTTTGATGCTGCGAATCACATCACCTGCATTGGCATTTGTATAACTGATTTCCATAATATTTACACCGCCGTCAATGCATCCTTTGGCAATTTCCAGACCTCGTTCGATCGTTTCAACCCGAACGACTGCCATGACACCGGTTTTCGCCATTTTTAAAGTTGTTTCAGCTTTCTTCATATCTATATCTCCTTTGATGTTATAAAATTCATTTGATCCAAACCACATTCATGAAAAGTCTCCACAATGTGTTTTCCTCCTGTGTAATCATCAATTAGACGATTTCCAATCAATACAGGATGAATATAAACTTCTGCAGCGTTTGACTTCATAAGGATCGATGCACCCTTCTTTTTATTTTTACTGAATGTTGCAACACTGCTGGAATAATCGGGATGCTTGATCTCTAAACTGCCAAATGCCTGGATCCAGCGATTCCCATACCAATCTCGAAATTTGGATCCATTAAAATAACTATTGCCGATAAAACGCATCGACTGAAAATGATATTTTTTTAATAACGGAAGCAATGCCATTAAAACGGACATGTCATAAAAAGCACAATGGTGTGAATCAATGTTCATAGATGAGAATCCTGCGTTTAAATATTTTTGGATCTGTGCTTCAAGTTCTTCCTGGATCGCCTCTACTTCACGCGCAAAATATTTACGCGTGAAGTCAGGACGATAATCAAACATATCATAACGGGTATAGTGCTTTAAGGATCGTATTTTCCGGCTCAACGGTGTTCCTTCGAATAAATTAATATGCAGACCGACCTTATCCATGAAACCGTATTGTTTTGCCAAATCAACAGCTTCATCAAAATAATTTGAATTCACCATTACAGAAGTTTGAGAACAGTATCCGTTTTTCAAAGCAAAGACTACACCTTGATTTGATTCATGCGTTTTTCCAAAATCATCGGCATTCAAGATTACTCTCATGTTTTTTAAAAGAAACCAATCAAAGTTCCAACAACACCAATGGCAATCAAAATCAAAAGAATAGCATTCACATTCATCTTTTTACGCAGCATCCATACTGTCAACAACGTGACGCACAGTGGAAGCAGATTTAAGAAAATCGAATCCAAAACATCTGTCTGCAGATTCAATGTGCCGCTGCTTAAATGCAGAACCAGACCAGATTTTACAGTTACATAAGAAGCAGCCAATCCGCCAAGTACGGTAGAACCGACAATCGTGGCTTTCTCGGTAACGGTCTTGATCAAACCGCTGCTGATGATCTTTGTGATTCCTTCACGGCCGCTGTAGTAGCCCTTCATGTAGGACCAGTAGCCTTCACCAAACAGAACGACCGCGATGATGATGACATACAGCAAAGGTGCAATTAAGTTTCCTTCCTGTGCCATTCCCAGTAAAATTCCTAATGCGATCGGCGACAGAGTTCCTTGCCAAATCGTATCACCAACACCAGCCAACGGGCCCATCAGACCAGTCTTGACGCTGGAAATCATTTCTGGATCAATGTCTTGACCATTTGCTTTTTGCTCTTCCATGGCCAGCGTCATGCCCAAAATACATCCACCTAAATTTGGTTCTGTATTAAAGAATTCCATATGTCTTTTACATGCTTCTTTCATCTCAGGCGTACCTTTGCCATACAATTTTTCCAAGCATGGTGCCAAAGCATGCAGCACACCAGTTGCCTGCATACGTTCATAGTTATATGTACTATGACTGAAGAATGTCCAAATTAAATAAGACCGAAAGACATCTTTTTTCGTCAATTTCTTTTCTTGTTTTACGACATTATTTTCACTCATAAACTTTTCTCCTTATTCCGTCTCTGAAGCAGTACGGGTCAACATTGCCAAAATCACTGCTAAAATACCGATGACTAATAATGGCAGTTCGAAATACGACAATAATACAAAACCTAACAAGAAGTATAAATAAGCTTTATTTCCCATTGTCGATAAAATCGCTCTGAAGTTCATCGCAATACCTAAAGCCGGCAGGATCGTACCGATCGTCGTTAAACAATCAATTACTGGTGTTCCTTCCAGGCTGTTCAGAAGCGATGTAATGGCTCCTGTACCGCTGTAAACTGCGATAGCTACAGGGATCGTGTAAAGCAAACATTTGAAAATCTGACTTGGAACAATATTCCAGAAAATAATTTTACGAACATTGCCTGTTTCAGCAATTTTATCTACACGATGGACAATAAAAATATCTCCGGTCATATAGATCATCCAAATTAAATTTCCCAGCAAGGAAATTGGCACTGCTAAACTTACCGCAACGGCTGCTGATGTATTTGAAATAATCGCAATTGCGGTGCCGACTGTACCGGCAAGTCCTTCATCCATTGTTTGTGCACCGCCGGCCGTGATCTGTGCTAAATAAGTAACATTAATAGCGGCTCCGACAATACAACCCTTTACAGGATCACCCAATACGAGTCCAACTGCTAAACCTTGCATCAAAGGACGGCGGAAAGCCCATCCTAAGTTGACTGTAAACCATGGTGTACCATTCGCACCCAGGTAATAAATCAAACCAATTAAAATAGCTTGTATAATCGTTATATGCATATTTCTCCTCCAGCTAAATTACCTTTTTTAACTCTACCGATTCCATATTCGGAACGACTTGAATGTATACATGAACGCCCTGATCCATTAAAGATTGGAACACCTTGCGTTCTGCATCACTCACTGCAATATTTTTGTATAATTTTTTACGTCCTTGTTTCGATCCCATTCCGCCTAGATTGATTTCTTTAATAGGAACGCCTTTTTCCAACAAAGACAGATAGGTCTCTGGTCCTTTTGCTAAAAGAATCGTTTCTGTATCATCTTTGCTGCTTGATAAATAATCGGCGGCTTGATCGACCGTAAATGTCTTCACGGTTAAATTCTTTGGTGCGGCGCCGCCAATGACCGCGCTTAAGAAAGGATCCTTTGCGACCTTATCATCGACAATAAGAATTTCTTTTCCGCCTACATACGATACCCATGCTGTCATGACCTGACCATGAATCAAACGGTCATCAATTCTAGCTAAAACAATTTTACTCATTTTACACCTCGTTAAACTTTTTGTATGAGAGCTGTGTGATGCCCTCTTTGCCAAGCGAAATCAAATAATCGGCTAAATCATATATTTCCATATCATTTCGCTTCATTACACATTCCAGAACTATTGGTAAATTAACACCAGTAATACATACTATATTTCGATCAGAAAACTTACTGATGCCGCGTATCGTCGCATTATAAGGACTTGCACCTAATAAATCTGTAAGCACGATGACATCACCGTCTTTTTCTGAAATACCTTGTATCAATTCATCTGTAAATTGATCGATACTTGCATCCATTGTAAGATGATAGCAATCCAGATTTTCTATAGGCCCCATGATTGTTTCCGCTGCATCCTTGAATCCTTTCGCTAACGAACCATGCGTTGCTATTATCACATTTATCACTTGTATTTCATCCCTCCGCTCATAATTTATTGGCATGTGTACACTTGAACCAACTTCACTATAGCAGAACTTTGATAAAAATAAAAAACAACAAATTTCATGCGTTTTTATTCTGTGATACACTAATAAAACGTTTATTTAAAGTATTTATTCTATTTTTTCATTTTTAGTGTATACTTAAATTAATCATAGTGTATCTTTTATTTTCGATAAAATTCATCAATGTGTACTATTCATAACGAAAGAATCACTAAAAAAATCGAGGTATTATGACAAACAAACAACTCATCTATCAATTCATTCAAAAAGAGACAGAAAAAAATTTATCAGAAAATCGTTTTGATTTTGAACACAACACCGCTGTCACGATCGCCAAAGAACTTTATCAAGACCGAACGAACGTTTCAAGAATTCTCAATGAATTATTTCGTGAAGAAAAACTTATAAAAATAACGGGACGCCCGACTAAATATATCTCTCGTTCCAGCCTGCTTGAGCATTTTCCTTTTTCTGATCTGCCGAACGTGATCGGAAAAGAAAAAGGCATTTCAAGTTATCTACAATTTCAAAATCAGCCAAACCAAACAAGTTTTGCTCAGTCTTTTCATATGATCGGTGCAAATAAAAATGGATCGCTTTATGAAAACATAAACAGAATTTTAAGTTTCTTTTATTTACCTCGCAACATGGCCAAAATTATTGTCCTGCAAGGCGAACCAGGAACTGGAAAAAAATATTTTTTAGAAGAAATCCATACCCGATGCATTGAATTATCATTAATTCCAAATTCTCAGAAAATACATTATTTTGACTTTTTTGATTTCTTCAATCATATCGATCAATACATAAACAAAATTCTTGAAAAACAAATAATAACAATAGCACTTATTGCCAATCAGAAAATTGATAAAACAATGATCAATACGATTCTCCAGCGTATGGATATTGCTTTTTTAAATCAGTCTCAAAAGTTTATACTTGCGCTTATATGTACAAATGAAACGGACAATATTCCTTTTTTACAGTACACACCCTATTATTTAAAATTTCCTTCTATCAAAAATCGACCGTTAATTGAATATTTTGATTTATTGATTCTTTTTATCCAAAATGAAGCACAGCGAGTTTCACGGACGATTAAACTTACTAGAGGCTTTGCTGAAACATTATATGAAAACACAATTAACATTCATCAAATGAAGGAAAATGTTGTACAACTTGTTTCGTATTCATTATTTCTTGCTAATCAACATGCTGATCAAAATGATATTGTTTTAGATGAAGAATTAATACAAGATTTCTTACAATGCAGCCATACAAGACTTGTACTAGATACATTCCCTATTGCTGATGTATTAGTCATTCCGCCAAATATAACATATGATCAAATAATCAAAGAAGAAAATAAAGAAGAATTCAAGAAAAACTACTTAAATACAACGGTATGGCATCCGAATCAAGCACAGACTTACTATTACAATTTTATTTCTTATAATGGACCGCTTGAATACAGCGATATAAAATTGAACACTAGCCTGTATGCCGTGCGTAAAATCATTAATAAACATTTATTTTCTCATCAGCCGGATTTGTTAAACTATACATCATATAAAATAATGGAAGAAATTCTGCATCCATCATCATTAAATAAAAGAGTTTTTCCAACAGAAGAATCAGATGAGATGAAGAACATCACACATCGTATTTCTAATTCTTTAGAGAATCAGAAATACAAAATATCATCCGATACAGCAGAAATGATAAATTCAATATTGAAGAAAACAAATACATTAGTTAAAGGAACAAATATACCAATTATATTAATTTCAAAATATGATTTATTAATTGAGCAATACGCCAATTTATTGAATTTATATTTTCAGAAGAACATCATTCATATATTTTTTTTGACAGATGAAGCTAATCAGAAAATCGATGATCAAATTGAACATATTTTTAATCAGGTACTCCCTTATGACAAGGGCCAAGGAATTATCCTTTTTACTGATTCGAAATATCGCTCAAAAATCGGCAATCGCTTTTTCATTTATTCCAGTACGCTTTCCCACTGCAACAAATTAACATCATTTTTAATGTTGTTAAAAACAGTTAGTGAAGTCGTCAAGAATAATACTAATGTATTAAATATTACGCCAGATATATTAGTACAAAAAAATTATGAAAAAGAGTATCTTAAGAACTGCGATCTAAATCAATATGCCGAAAGGACCGACGATCCGGAACTCATATTAATTAACAAAGTCATGCCAGGTATTAATAACTTTGAAACAAATGAACAGTTTTATAAGCTTTTAAAAAAGATCACGAAAAAGATAGATGTCCCTCTCAGCAATCTTCTTATTCGAAATTTTATTTTTCATTGCAACTGCATCTTGTTTGAACATGAAAATAATATTCTACTCCGCACGGCAAAAGAACAATATCAAGAAAATTCTTTGGTTCATATAATTCAAGAAAATACAAAGGATCCTAAAATTTTTAATGGTCATCACTTAACCGAGCTTGATTACCTTACTCTTGGACAAGTTATTGAGAGTCATTTATCGTAAATATGAAATGAATTTTCATTAACAACAATTATTTAATGAATTCACGTTATTTAAGATCATGAAGCTCTAAGAATTCGCTGCAGCTACTTTTGCATATAAAAACCGATTGCTTTGTCACAATCGGTTCTTTTTTTATAAAAGCTTTGCTAGTTCGCCTATATTTTTTATCATGATATCTGGTTGGTGCTTACTCTCAGGTACATCTTCTTTCTTTGTTTCTCCGCTTAATACCAATATACTGAGCACATCGCTGTTGTCGGCTACGGCGATATCCGTATACAATCGGTCGCCGACAATGGCGATCTCTTCCGGTTTCAGACCGGTCGCCTTGACAATGTAGTCCAACGTCCGGCGGCTCGGTTTGCCGAAAAATTCCGGATACACGCCGGTACTGGATTCCACGCAGCGGGCGATGCTGCCGCAGTCCGGGATGAACTCGCCGCCTTCCACCGGACAGTTCAGATCCGGGTTGATGCCATAATACGTCTTGCCGTGTCGGATGAAGGTACATAGCTTGCTTAACTTCTCATAGGTCAGGGTCGTATCAAAGCCGAGGATCACGACATCCGGATCTTCATCATCCAAGGTCCAGCCGGCCGTCGTGAACGCCCGTAACAGAGCCGGCGTACCGACGACATACAGCTTGGCACCGGGATGATGGCTGCTTAAATATTCCAGGATGACATCCGTGGAGACCATCATCTGTTCCTTGGTGATGGGAATATCCATCTTGTCCAGCTTATCGATATAGGCCTGCAGATCTTTGGAGGAATTATTGGTGAAGAAATAATAGCTGCGGTTGGTTTCTTCTACACGATCTAAAAAGCGACGGGTATAGGGAAAAATATCATTGCCCAGATAGATCGTTCCGTCCATATCAAGAATGAAGGTCTTAATGGCCTTCATTCTTGCTTTTATTTCATCTTTATCTGTGATCATACTATGCGATAATTTCATCATAGAAGCTATAGAATTTCAAAAGCCGCATAAAGCTTAAGCGATGACGAACATATGGACTTAATTTTAACGTCAATGGACGCAGACTTTCATCCAGACCAATTTCCGGCAGTGTTGTAACTCCATGAACCCGTTTCAGCCAAGCAATTTCCTGCTCTGCGCTTGGCAGATCTTCCAAAATTTTAATAATTTCTCCTTCGTGATCTTTGAGCTGCTGTCCAGTAATACCCGCCATGACATTATCCTCATTTTCTTTCAAGATTTCAGCCTGCAGGACTGGATTCTTAAAATGCTCTTTGATAAAGTCAACTTCTACATCCATATGATCCTTGACCGTGTAATTGCCTTCCTTTAATTTTACCAGCGCTTTCTTATAAACGGCAGAAGTGATGCACAAACCGACTCCAACTTTTTCACCATGGAGATAATCGATTGGTTCGTTAATGGCTGCTTCTTCCCAAAGGTGCGAACAATGATGCTCACAACCAGAAGCTGGTCGTGAATAAGTCATGATCTGCATGGCCAGTCCGCTTAGCAGCAAACCGTACATCAAGTTTTCATAAGCTGCAGCATCTCCTGATCCGATACCGTCCAAATTGTTCACCAGATCTTGTAAGATCTCATATTCCCAGTTTACGATCGGCCAGCTGATGTATTCCCCCGTCACTGCTGAAGCAATGCGCCAATCACAAAGTGCTGTATACTTTCCTAATAAATCACCGACTCCGCTGGCTGTCAGACGTTTCGGCGCATTGGCAAAGATATCTGTATCTGCTAAAACAAAGATCGGACTTACGGCAGTAAACGTCTTTTTCATACCTTTCCACGTCATCGCTGCCATAGTCGATACAAAGCCATCAACTGATGCTGCGGTCGGGATTGATAAGAAGTTGATCTTCTTATTATAAGCATGATAGCGTGTAATATCATGGACTGTGCCAGAACCGCATGCAATCATGAAATCTACGTCCGGATACTGCTTCAATCCATCTTCCGCTAACCCAACACCGTGCTCATCCGCATGTAAATTCGTCGGATCTAAGATAATCGTATGTACATCTGGCAGTAATTTTTCAACTTTTTGGCCAGCAGCTTTATACGTATTTTGATCACAGATCATCACAATATTTTTATATTGCGGATACCTTTCCTTCAGAACTTGAGGTAATTTTTGAAGTGCACCGCGCTCAATGATCAAATCATCAACCTCAATTTTCTGATTCTTTTCTGGATCACAGAGTGCACGAATCTTATTTACATCTATTTTCATATTCTCACCTTTTCTCTTGTTTCATTCTGTTCATTCTTTTTTCTTTACGAATTTGTTTTCGGACCGATTTCCTGTTCACTTTTTCTTCTTCCATCAGTTCTTTATCCTGTGCGATATGATCCTTGATAAAAGCACGAACTTGATCGATCTCTACATTACGGATTCCTGCTTTTTTTAGAGGAATCATTTCACTTGGATACGATAAAATTAATAAATTTTCCGTTTCATTCACACCAATAATCGATCGCCATTTGTAACTAATACTGTGACCATCTATCGAATAATATACTTTATCACCCAAAGTCACTTCAACCTTATTATTAATGCGGCCATATTTTTTTTGATATCGATTCATTTGCCGTTTCGCAATACGCGACTTCGTCGAAAACAACTCACTAAAAGCCATCAAGGCTGCAATACCAAACCACACATAGTTTGTTGCAGAATTCGGGTTCGCATACATGCCGCGAATTCCAATTAGAATTCCTAATATCATTACACTAATGATAGGAATATCATTCTGTTTATTTGTTGTTTGAATGTATTCTTGAATAATTGCTTCACTATTCGTATAACGACATTCTATTTTCTTTAAAGACATATATACGCTCCTTATAATAAGCAGAAGCCACAATTCAGCTGTGGCTCCTACAATCTATTTCTAATCTGCTTGTTCACCTTGATTGATGTAAGCCTCTAATTTACGTGGTAAATCTTCAACGTCAGTATTATAAATGTCCTCCATTTTATTTGTATCGGCAAATAATCCCATTAAATGTTGCAGGACAGACATATGGCTTGTATCTTTCAGTGCCAAATTAAATACCATTTTTGCATTGATCAGCTGCGTTTCATCATCCATGCGTCGGAAATCTACTGGTTGATCCAGCTTCAGCATGCAGATTGCATTATCAATTACTCCTGACGCTTCTGAATGTGGCATTGCGACCGGAACAACGGTCGGCAGACCAGTAGGATATTGCTTTTCTCGATTGATGCAGTTGCTTTCAAACTGATCGGTTACATACCCTTCTTTTTTTAATTTCTGTGCGCAAAGAGAAATAGCTTCAAAATCACTTTTTGCATGTCCCTCAATGGCAAAATATTTCATCTGGCTCATTGGCTCACATCCTTCCAAACATCATTACATCATGAATACACGGTGAATGACTTCAAGCAATACGTTCATCAAGTTGTAACCAAAGAACGAGTCGGTTACCATGCCATCGACTTTCAATCCGGTTGTCGAAACCATCATAGTTGCTTCCGGAGCAAAGACATTCGTTGCCCAAGCAATAAAAGTAATCATGAGGATACAAGAGATAATGGTACGAACAAAGTTTCCTCGGTGAGCCAAAGTCGGCATGACAACGGTATAGCATACAACAGACAGAATACCAACCGGGAAGTAACTCATATTTGGAATAATAAAGGCACAAAGAATTGTATATGGAATCATGATTGCTGTAACAACGATACAAGTCGGATCACCTAATCCTAAGCAAACATCCATACCAATCAGCAAAGTATCATCCTCACCGACCCACTTCGACATAAATTCGTTGGCAGCACCGCCGATCGGCGTGATACCTTCCATCATGACGGCAACCATGCGTGGAATTAAAACCAATACCGATGCAAAACCAATCGCCATCTGGAAAATACCAGTAATATCCTGTTTTGTCAGCAATGCTAAAATAATTCCAACAACAACACCGATAAAAGAAGATTCTCCGAAAACACCCAATTTCTGAGATAATTGATCAACATTAATATTTGCTTTGTTCAATCCTGGTATCTTATCATACAATTTATCCAACAATTCAAAGATTGGATACATCATGATATAAGATGCAGTTGTACAAGTAGTACCCTCTAGACCGTAGTAATCCTGCCAAGCCGGTGCAACATGTTCACCAAACTTGATGGCAATGATTGCCATAATCAAAGTAACAACGATACCAATTAACATGTTATCGAACAATGCATATGCCAGCGCACCTGGAATCAACATATGGATGAAATTCCAGATATCAACATTCATGACATTTGTCTTTTTTAAGCGAATCATGATAACGTTGATCAAAAAAATAACAGGAACTACTAACGGTGCAAATGGAACCGACCAAGAAGCCGCACCGACGGCTGCCCATCCCATATCTGTTACTGTATAACCGTGTCCCAATGCAGAATAGTAATCAATCGCCGGCTGAATCGTCGTAAACAATAAATTGATTACCAAACCTAATCCGTTGAAACCAATACCAACTAGTAAACCAGCTTTTAATGCGTCTCCGAATTTCATACGGAAGACCAAGCCTAAAATTAAAATCATGATCGGCAATAACGCCGTTGCTCCCATGCCCAATAAAGTTTGGACAATATTCATTAATACATCCATGTTTCTCTCCTTTTTCTAATCTAATTATTCAGACCGATTGGCCATAATTTCTTTACACGTATCGATGATCTGCTTTTCGACTTTATCCTTTCCAATACCGGAAATAAGACCAAAAACCTTAATAAGAGGTTTATCAATAGTGCCGCGAAAATTCGAAGTCGTCATAACAATATCCATATTTTTTGATGATGACTGAATAGTCTGAACCGTTCCTTTATGAACATTAACTGGAATATTCGCCTCTTTACAAATTTTCTTTACTGCCTCAGCAGCAACAGAACTCGATGCAATTCCACTTCCACACGCTACAAGAATTTCAATTGGTTTTTCTGACATATTTATTCCTCCTTAACCTTTCTTGAAAGCAAATCTTTATTTAATTCTTCATTCGGAATTAAAACCACTTTAATTGCTTCACCTGTTTTTGTCAGATGAATACCCTTATTGATCTCACTCAAAGGTAGGACATGGGTAATAAACTTATCCGCTTGAAATGCATCCGATAAAGCTAAATGGAAAGACTGTTCTACCTGAATACTATTTGCTCCAAAATGACCATAAATCCATAAACCATGATAATGAACATAGTTGGAGTCGATTTCTGCTAGCTTACCTTTTGCAACACCCCCAAACCAAACCGTAATTCCATTGTTTTTTGTCATATATATGGCTTGATTTTGCGTGGCCGTAACAGGTGTAGCAGATATCACTTTATCTGCGCCTCTGCCATTTGTCCATTTACGAATAGCTTCGACAGGATCTTCCTTTGAAGAATTAATATACAAATCTGCGCCAAAGCGTTGGGCCATTTCCAAACGTTTTTCATTCAGTTCGACCATGGCAATTTTTGTCGCACCGCGCATTCGCGCTAACTGAACATGAAAACACCCGATAGGACCAGCACCAATTACAACGACAGTATCTCCAAAACGTACATCAATATTGTCTTGGCAAGCATAAACAGACGAAAGCGGTTCGGCTAAAGTTGCTGCAATTTCATCTTGACCAGGATTCAATTTGAAAACAGAATCTCTCGACAGCTGTTGGCCCGTCACAACATAGTAGTCAGTAAATCCGCCCATGCGCCCTGTATAATCATCACCATATTGACACATTTCAGAATGACCGGACCGACACGCTTCACAGCGACCACAATGTCCGACAGGATACACATATAACTTATCTCCAATCGCATAGCCTTCGACTTTCGGACCAATTTCTGTAACCTGTCCGACTACCTCATGGCCGTACACATGTGGATACTTTCCTTTACGGGAATCAGTCGTTAAATTTCGAATATCAGAACCACAGAGCCCTACAGCACGTACATTGATCAGCAGCCCATCTTCCGGACAAACCGGCTTATCTATTTCTTCGACTCGAATATCATTTGGGCCATACATTAATGCAGCTTTCATTTTTCTCTCCTTTTATCGTTTTGCTTGTTTCAAAGCATCCAGATCAGAATCTGATATATTCGAAATTCCCATATCCTTTGCTAAATAATAAATCTTCATTACTTCTTCTGTAGCTTCTACAACTGCACAAGCATGTTCCAAAGTTGTCGCTACACAAACTAATCCATGATTTGCTAATAAAACCATGTCGTGTTTTTTTAATGCATCTGCCAATCCATTCGTAATATCCATGCTTCCAGGCAGACCATAAGGAATGCATGGAATACCATCATGTAAAATTGAAAACGTGGTCGAGCATTTTATATCAATGCTCTTATTGCAATATGCGTAAGCTGTTAGAAACGGCGCATGCAAATGAACAACTGCATTGCATTCTGGCCGTGCTTCTAAAGCAACTCTATGTAATAAATATTCACTTGATCTTCGTTTGTTTCCATCTACTTGCTTATCACCGCGCATGACAGCAATATCATCTGGTGTTAAGAATTCTTTTCTTGTACTTGTTGGTGTAATGTACAATAAATCTTTTTCCCGATTATAAATGGAAATATTCCCTTCCAGCGAATTCACCAGGCCTTTCCGATCCAGAATTTTAGCATATTGCGCAACTTCTTGTTTTATTTTTTCATCTGACATATGAATTGACTCAAAGTGTCCCACCTTTTCGCTCATTTCACATCTCCTTCCAATCTATGACCAAGGTCTTTTGTATACGCTTTCAATTTAAGTCATAACAATCTTTATTAAAAGAAGTAATTCTTTCAAAACTAGAAATTAAATGTACTTTTTAAACGTATAGAATTTGGTTATATAATCTTATGAAAAGTCCTGAAACAGCCAGTAACAAACACGATTAATAAAATAAATGGAATAAAAAATGAAAAGCTTCTTGAATTATTATTTAATGAAACTTATGGAAAAATATTTTCATATTCGGTATTCTAAGAGCTATACACTATAAAATGTTAATTTTTTCAACATTGTGAAAATTAATTGACTTTTATTAATAATTTTGGTTGGTATGATATTAAGTGGATTCGTATTTATAGGAAGGCTAGATGTGATATGAAAAGGAGAACACTCAATCTTATTAAAGAATTATCAAAACCTTCTGATCATTCATTATCCGAATTGGCGAATACTTATCATGTAACTGAGCGAACCATTCGCAATGATATAAAAGCAATTAACGACTTTCTTTCAAAATATGGTTTTGATAATATTTCAATTGAAAAAAACAGCATGATTCACGTAAGCCGTGATTTTTCCTCATGCCAAAAATACTTAAAAATCGATAATTTATATGATTATAAACCGAACCAACGAGAACGTGTTATTGCCGTATCTTGTATTTTACTCATGGAAAGTACATATATTACAATATCCGATTTAGCTGAAGCATTGTATGTCTCTCGAACAACAATCACAAATGACTTAGTCGAAATCAAGCGATACCTTCAATCATTTCAAATAATTTTACATACTCATCAAAACAAAGGCCTCTGTATACAAAATGATGAAATGGCTATCCGTGAAGCTCTTCTTCGGATGTTAACGCTTGATAATGATCCAAATGATCTTTTTATATCATTCTTATTAAATACAGTTGTTTTTAAACACGAAAGCAATCGGAGCATCGTACACAATATCATTAGTGAAATTGAAAATGAATACCATATCCAGTTCACAAATGACTCTTTTCAAATATTAAACGATTATCTCTGTCTTATGGTCGAGCGGAACATGCGAGGGATGTATGTTACCGAACACTATACTTCTTTTGGTGACGAATACCACTATGCACAAGATATTCTTCGCTATTTATGCCAATACTGTGATATCCAGCCCAACGAAAAAGAAGCAAATGCTCTCGGTTATTGGACTAAAAACATGTTACATTATACGCTTTTGGTTTCAAATGATCGCGAAACCATTGCTATCCAAGTTCTGACACGAAAACTCATCGAATACGTCAGCAATGATTTAAATATGGATTTGACAAGAGACTACCAACTTTACGAGAATTTATCGAATCATCTGAATTCGATTTATCATGAATCTATCGTGGAAACCACAGAAAACCCAGTGATCCAAGATATTCGAAAAACACAAAAAACAGTTATACAAGCCGTCAATAATAACATTGGCATCGTCCGTGAATTTTTTGAACGTCCACTAAGCGATATAGATATCATGTACATTGTTATTCATTTTTGTGCTGCCATTGAACGTTATAAAACCACAAAAATCAACTACAATGTAATATTGGTCTGCAATGCCGGCATTGGTACTTCGCAGCTCATACAAGCCAAGTTGGTGAAATATTTTCACGTAAACGTTGTTGGTATCATTTCTAGTTATGAAATACAAAGTTTAAAGCCGAACAGCGCTGATCTGTTGATTTCCGTCATTCCGATCTATGATGCGCCCATTGAATTCATCAATATTTCCGCTTATTTAACGGAAGATGACTATATATTGATTGGAAATAAATTGACCGAACTACGCCTGCACAATCACACGCCTGTAAATCTGCATAATACAGAAGTATCTGAATTAGGCATCTTAGATGCTATTCGTCCAGTATTACTGAACTCTGTTCCTGATCAAGCAGAAGACGTTTATGAAGAGATAAAGAGAGCTGTCCGACGATATTTTAATAAGGTGCAGCCACCGCTTGATAATGAAAGTGCCTCACCGTTTTTACATCACTTATTAACACCCGATTTTATTACTTTGGATGTTAAATGTGAAGACTGGCGCAGTGCTATCCGTAAATCGGCGCAATCCTTATTGAAATTTGGATACATTGAAAATCGATACGTAGCCAGTATGATTCGCAGCGTAGAAGAATATGGACCTTATATAGAAATTGCACCAGGATTGGCCATTCCGCATGCAGGACTAAATGATGGAAGCTACAAAATCGGTATGAGTATGATTCGTCTATCAAAACCGATTCCATTTGGTATTGAAGAGTTGGATCCTGTCCGATATGTTGTAACTTTATCATCAATCAATCAAAAAAATCACTTGCGCGCCCTCTTCCATTTATTAAGCCTTTGGCAAAATGATAAATTCTTAAATGAATTAGACAATGCTGTAACACCGAAAGAAGCAAATAAAATTATTGAGAAATTTGAATATACATTGAGTGATTATTGATTCCTGTTAATACTTAAAAATCGAATTAAAAATACATAGTATCTATGAAATTAGATTGCTAAATGATCCAAATGTCTCCCTGTAAAAACCGGTTGATAAACATCAACCGGTTCTTTTTTATATAAAAATAAATTCATTTTGATATGATATCAATCTGACCATTTTTATTAACAAGATCAGTGTCAATGATCATATCTACATAATCAAATCCCAAAATTCAGCAATATTATGCACTATGAAATGAGAATAGATATCTTTTAAAATTCACTAATAATTTGCAGGTTTAATTATTTTTTGATCAAAGACGCTGAAAAAAATCATTTTCTTTAACAATCTGAATTGAAAATCCCTTCTCTTTTAGATCTAAAGCTTTTTTTCTTTTGTGTCCTAATTTCCATAAGCCCATACATCGATTCCAGCTTCACCAACAATCAAATTTCACATACACATGTTCCAAGGCACAGATTCTATCATTTCTCCTATTTGGTGTCTCCACATCAAAAAACATGAGTGATTTCATATACATACCTCGATTCAATTTAAACTTTACTTTTTTTGTTAATATTAATTTGTCGGAAACTAAAGCTGAATAAGATATTTACTGCATCGGTTTGAGATATGTAACTGGATTTTGGGCTTTTTGATTCATCGGAAGCTCTGCAATTGATTTTCCATAATAATAGATTTGCGCTTGATCCATTGGTTCCCCATTTTCAAAGTGATCATCCACAAAAAACAAACGATTCTGATTCCCCGGAGTGACAAATAAATCTTCTCTTTCCATCTTTTCAGGTGTTTCACCGAATTTATACCACTTTGTTGGTTTATATACAGCAACAACCAGTGAATGATAGACGCCTAAAACATAGTCAACGTTTTTTGTTTTTGACATTGAAGCGAACCAAATTCCACGTACTGTATTGTATAAATCATTGGGATTCATTCCACGATGATATAGACGGTTAATTTTAATAACCATTAAGTTGTGATGGATATCTTTTGTTTGTAATGCTTCAGCTGCATATATTTGTTCATATTCTTCAACGGTTAGGACACCCTTCGTATGATGTCCCTGAACTACATTGGTCAGTTGATCAGATGAGAAGTAGTTATAGATGTTGATCAATGAGGCTTCTGAAGCAAAAGCTTCTGTTTCTGTCAACTGGTCATTTATGATGATTTTCCTAACTTCGAGTCCTTGTTCATGAATTTGTGCGATTCGATCTAATTTCAATTTCTTACGATCTGGATGTTTCAAGCTTTCTTGTTCGTGTTGAAAGATACGATTGCCGCTTCCCTTTCCAATATAAAAAATTGTATTATCTCTCGGGTCAATCAATCCATAAACATAATATTCTCCCAAAGCTAGTAAACTTTTTTCTGAAAATGAATTCATTGTATTTCCTACTTTCCGCTGATTTTCACTTTTCTTATAAATCTTTTAATCTGGTTCCTCTAGATTCTGGTTCGGATATTGTTACAGAACAGATCTATTTTACAAATGAAAACACCGAAAATCACTCTCGGTGTTTCATTCAATCAAGCACAATGACGACCTTGCCGAAGCTCTTCGCACTCTCCAGGTAGCGATGGGCATCCGGTACTGCTTCCAATCCATGGAACACTTTCTCCGGCCGCATATCGATACGCTCCCGTTTGATGAAATCCAGCATGCCTTGGATCCGCTGGTCTGTCACATTGCCGGAATAAAACGACGTCAACAGAGCACCGTCCGGAATATCCATGATCGGATCAAAATCATTCATCGTCCATTGGCCGCCCAGCTGACCGGTGCTGCACACGATACCGCCCGGCGCAATGTGCCGGAAAGAATCCTTCAACGTGGCCGGTCCGATCAATTCCAGGATCCGTTCATATTTTTCGGCAGTTTTCAGCGTGCCCTCTTGATCCAGGACGACTTCATCAAAACCCGCTTTGAACAGACTTCCCGCCTTTTCCGGTTTACGGGTCGTACCGGTCAAATGCGCAGATGGATATAACTTCCGGATCATTTTTAGCGCTGTGATCCCAACACCGCTGGTCGCACCGCGGATCAATATTTTCGCGCCTTCATACAGCCGCATATTGACCAAGGAGCCATACGCCGTATAACCCGTTTCCGGAATCGCTGCCAGATCGCCCCGTTTTAGGTCCGTCTGTACCGGATAGATCTGCGTATTCGGAAGCAGGACATACTCCGCATAACTGCCGTCAAATGCCCGGCCCATTTCCCCCATGATCGAAATGATGCGCTGTCCTTTCGGCAGCCGCTTGGCATCACTTGTTTCAACAATGACACCCGTACATTCGATCCCCAGCACCCGCGGGAAGGAAACGCTTGGAGAAAGACCTAAACGAGTAAAGATCTCGGAGCGATTGATACCAAAGCTCTGCACCTTCACCAAGGACCAGCCTGGCTTGATCATCGGCCGGTCGATCTCGCGCAGCTTCAGCTGTTCCGGACCGCCGGGTCGTTCGATCACGATGGCTTTCATCGTTGTCATGATGGCTCCTTTTGTTCCTTTAGGATCATCGATGTAAATGCTGGAATTGTCAGCGCACCATCGAGTGCAATTGTTTCCCCGCTCAAAAGATCGGTCATCTTTGCCTGTCGGTCCACCGTAAATGTATGCGGCGCATCGGCCATATTCACCGCGATCCATAAATCATTGCGCTGATAGATGCAGGCTGTATTCGTAATAGCAATCTGGGCATAGTCCGCATCATGCAGTGCTTTTTGTTCATGTTTGATCTGAATCAATTTTTCAATGTGTTTGGTCAGTTCATTCTCTTTTAATTCCGGTACTTCCGGCCGCAGATCCGTGTCATTGAAATTTTTCTTGCCTTCAATGCCCCACTCACTGCCGTAATAAATACAAGGAATGCCCGGCATCGTCATCAGCATCGTATAAATCAGCGGCAAATGCTTCGGCTCTTCCAGCTGACTGGCGATCCGCGGCACATCGTGATTATCCACAAAGTTCAGCAGCATCTTGCCGGTATACAGACACCAAGGATCTTTGCCGAACTGCCGGTTGAACGAGTACAAGATCTCAAAAAAGTTCTTCGAATTGAAACTGCTGTAAAGTCCCTTATAGCATTCATAATTCGTACAGGAATCCAGCATTTCTTCATTCACCCACTGATTGTAGTCTCCGTGCAGCGTTTCCCCCAATAGGAAAAAATCCGGATTTTTGGATTTTGTATGACGATGGACCGTCTTCAGAAAATCATGATCCAATAAATAAGCAACATCAAAACG
Source organism: Catenisphaera adipataccumulans (assembly GCF_014202755.1). Lineage (GTDB taxonomy): Bacteria > Bacillota_I > Bacilli_A > Erysipelotrichales > Erysipelotrichaceae > Catenisphaera > Catenisphaera adipataccumulans. Next base: position 177,080 of record NZ_JACHHK010000004.1, on the reverse strand, counting down.
AATGCCGTCCACGCCAAATGTTTCCATCCAGAAATCAATGACCTTCAGTAAATATTCAACGACCGCCGGATTCTGCAGATTGAGCTTGACCAGAATATCGGCCCCTTCCCAATCCTGATACCACAAGCCATCATTAAAGCGATTGTTGCCGTTAAAATCAATGTAGAACCAATCCTTATACGGACTTGCTTCCCGGTTTTTCAATACATCCTGAAACGGCGCAAACTGCCGTCCCACATGATTGAAGACCCCGTCAAACAGAAAACGGATCCCGTTTTTATGAAGCAATTCAGCAATTTCCTGCAGATCTTCATTGGTCCCCAGCCGGACATCCACCTGAAAATAATCCGTTGTGTCATAGCCATGCGAGACCGACTGAAACAATGGATTAAACAGCACAGCATCCACGCCCAGCTTCTTCAACTGCGGGATCCATTTCTTCATCTTCAACAGACGGTGCTGAAGCTTTCCGTCATTTTCAAACGGTGCGCCGAACGCACCCAACGGATAAATTTGATAAATCACTGACTGATTTGTCCACATAGTATTCCTCATTTCTCCTTGATCAGATCGGCTGTTTCAATGTGACGGAAGCGGATCAGATCTTCCGGATCCATCTCGATCTGAACTCCGATCTTGCCGCCGCTGAAATAAATCCGATCTTGTAAAATGACATTTTCATCGATAAATGTCCGATAATCTTTTTTCATGCCCAGCGGCGAACAGCCGCCCCGGATATAACCGGTAATTTTATGAATATCTTTCACATGGATCATTTCCAAACTTTTCGTTCCGGCAGCGCGGGCACATTTTTTCAGATCCAGTTCCTCCGCCACCGGCAGCATGAAGACCACATATTCGTTATCATGCGTTTGTGTCACCAATGTTTTGTAGACTTGTTCCAGCGGCTGTCCCATTTTTTCAGCAACGCTGATGCCGTCCACCGGATCATTGTGCTTATGTGTATACGAATGCGCTGTATACTCAATGCCGGCTTCATCCAGCAGACGCATCGCATTGGTTTTTACCTGTTTCACTTTGTGACCCCCTCTAATATATCCCGGGCAATTTCAAACTTTGTCTTCGAAGTATCCATTGCAGCATGTTCAATATATTTATGCGCCTGATCTTCGGTCCAATGATAATCCTCGATCAGAACCAGCTTGGCCCGATTGATGACCTTTTCATTCTGCATCTTTTGTTTTAGACGGGCAATTTCAGCTTCGTATTTTCTTTTCTGTGCCGCCAGCATCATCAACAATGAACACGACTGATAGACCATGCTTTTCTTACAAGGCAGCGACAGCACGCAGATCCCGGAATCATCGCACTGATACAAGACCTGATCATAGATATCCGCTTTCACCAACAACAAGATCTCGATCGGCAACGCATTCTTGATCTGCAGACAGGCGCGGACCCCCTGCTCATCCTTCAGCGGTGCCTGTACGATCAACAAGTCGCAGTGCCGTGAACGCAGCGCCTTTTTCGTATCTGCGATCGTCGCAAACGAATGGATGATCTGAAATTGATGAGCAGGCAAGACCTCTTTCATGACCTTCAAAGTATCATTGCTGCGGGAGACGACAATGACCTTTTTCGTTTCTTTCATCGTTCTAAATAAGCCTCTAATATGCCTGCCGGAACATAGTGACGGATCCATTCACTCTTGGCGGCAATTTCCTTTGCCGCTTTGAAAGACGCCGGTAATTCTTCACAAGTCATCAGCCGGCCGCATAAATTTTCATCGCAGTTCGGCATCAATTCCAGTCCGCGGCGCACACCGTCCAGACCGGCATAGATCAACAACGTATAAGCCAGATAAGAATTGGCATACCCATCCGGCGAACGCAGCTCGATCTGACGGGAACCCGCCGGAATGCGCACCAGCTGCGAACGGTTCGCATAATCCCATGTGACATACTTTGGTGCTTTATGTTCCCCTAACCGATCGTATGAAGCCGCGGTCGGATTTAAAAACAACGTCAATTCGCGAATGTGATCCAGAATGCCGGCTAAAAATGGTTCCAGCGGATCGACTTGAATGTGAATGTGCGTGCCGCTGCCCGGTGCATCCGGAATCGGTTTTGGAGAAAAATCGGCATATAGACCCATCGACTGGGCAGTCGCCTTTACGACCCAGCGGAAAGTGGCACAGCTGTCGGCAGAAGCCAAAGGCTCATTGAACTGAAAGTCAATTTCATTTTGGCCCGGCCCTTCTTCATGATGGCTGGCCATCGGCTCTACGCCCATCTCACTTAAATAACCGCAGATCTGCCGGCGAATATCTTCCCCCATGTCTTCCGGAGCAATATCCATATATCCGGCATGGTCCAAAGGCTTTTTCGTCGGTTCCCCATTTTCATCCAGCTGGAATAAATAAAACTCAAATTCACTGCGGATCTGGATCGGTACCTGCAGGTGTCTTGCTTCATCGATCACTTGCTTTAATAAATACCGCGTATTATTTTGGTAAAGATTGCCGTCGGCATCGTAGATATCACAGTACAGACGAATGACCGAACCGTCAAAAGAACGCCACGGCAGGATCGCTAATGTATTCGGATCCGGCCTTAAAAATAAATCGCTCTTTTCGATCGGTTCAAATCCGGCGATCGCACTGCCGTCGATCAGGATCCCTTCCTTGAATGCCCGTTCCATCACGCTAGGCTGAATGGAAACATTTTTTTGATGGCCGAATACATCAAAATAAGAAAGACGAATAAAACGGACGTCTTCTTCTTCTATAAAATCAAATACATCTTGTTCAGAGTACATAATTGACCTCCTTCGGATTTATTATATCGAAAGTCGGCGCGGATGCAAAACAAGCCAATAAATTCTGAAAAATTTACATTCTTTCGAAAATTTCTTTCATTTTCAGTTGACAATCTCGTGAAAAATACTACAATGGGAGTATGAAAAAGGCAAAGATGCCAAAAGAAGGAAGCAGTTCATCTGCTGAATTTTTTTGTATCTTTGCCTTTTTTTATCAGCAAGGGAGGATGCCTATGAAAACCGACATTAAAGAAATCTTCGGCTGTCAAGTCTTCGACGAGAAAAAAATGAAAGACTACCTGGCCAAAGATACCTTCCGTGAACTGGAAAAAACCATTCAGGAAGGCAAACCATTGAATCCAAAAATTGCCGAAGCCGTTGCTCACGCCATGAAAGAATGGGCATTGGAAAACGGCGCGACACACTTTACCCACTGGTTCCAGCCGCTGACCGGCGTCACGGCCGAGAAACACGATAGTTTCTTGAATATAGGTAAGAACGGCAGCATCGACATGGAATTTTCCGGCAAAGAATTGGTCCGCGGCGAACCGGATGCGTCCAGTTTCCCAAGCGGCGGATTACGCGCCACTTTTGAAGCCCGCGGCTACACTGCCTGGGATCCGACCAGCTTTGTATTTATCAAAAACAAAGTCCTCTGTATCCCGACGGCCTTCTATTCCTATACCGGCCATGCACTGGATAAAAAAATTCCGCTGCTGCGCAGTATGGACGCCATCAATAAACAGGCACTGCGCGTGCTGCGTTTATTTGGACATGACGAAGTGACATCGGTCAAGACGACCGTCGGACCGGAACAGGAATATTTCCTGGTCGACAAAAAATATTACGAACAGCGTAAAGACCTGATCTACACCGGCCGTACTTTATTTGGTGCACCGTGCCCGAAAGGTCAGGAAATGGAAGATCATTACTTCGGAACGATCAAAGACCGTGTGCAGGAATTTATGCAGGACCTGAACCGCCAGTTATGGAAACTGGGTATTGAAGCAAAAACGGAGCACAACGAAGTTGCCCCGGCACAGTTTGAGCTGGCTCCGGTCTTCTCCACCACCAACATTGCCAACGATCACAACCAGCTGACCATGGAAATGATCCAGCGCATTGCCAAAGAACATGGATTGGTCGCGCTGCTGCATGAAAAACCGTTTGACGGTATCAACGGTTCCGGTAAACATAACAACTGGTCCATCTCCACCAATACCGGCATCAACCTGCTGGATCCAGGCAATACCCCGCAGGACAACGCCCAGTTCTTATTGTTCCTGGCTGCCGTCATCAAAGCTGTCGATGAACATCAGGATATTCTGCGGTTAAGCGTTGCTACCGCTGCCAACGATCACCGTTTGGGCGCCAACGAAGCCCCGCCGGCCATCATTTCGATCTTCTTAGGCGAACAGCTGACCGAAGTATTGAAGGCAATCGAAAACGATGAACCGATCGAAGAAAGCGGTACAGAAGTCATGCGGATCGGCGTCGATATCCTGCCGAAGATCAAGAAAGATGCGACGGACCGCAACCGTACTTCGCCGTTTGCGTTTACCGGCAATAAATTTGAGTTCCGTATGCTTGGCAGCTCCAATTCCATCGCTGGCTGCAACATCATGCTGAATACGGCTGTTGCGGATGTTCTGGAAGGATTTGCCGACCAGCTCGAAGGCGCGGAAAACTTTGAAGATGCCCTGCATCAGCTGATCAAAACAACGATCAAGGAACACAAACGCATCATCTTCAACGGCAACGGCTACGACGATTCCTGGATCGCAGAAGCCGAAAAACGCGGCTTGCTGAATTTACGCACGACCCCGGATGCCCTGCCGTATTCCATCAAACCGGAAAACATCGCATTGTTCAAACGTCAAGGTGTCTTAAGTGAAGAAGAAGCCCGTTCACGTTATGAAATCACGATGGAAGAATACACCAAGATCGTGAACATCGAAGCGCTGACAATGGTCAATATGGCCCGCAAACAAATCATGCCGGCCGTCATGGGTTACTCCAAGACCTTGACCGAAACGGCACTATCGAAGAAAGAATTAGGAATTGAAACCGAATATGAAGAAGCCAACGTCAAAGAAATTTCTGCCTATTTAACCGAAGCGATGACTGCCTGCAGCACCTTGGATGAAAAGATCAAAACGCTGCATAGCATCACCGAATTCGACAAGGCTGCCTATTATGTGCGCGACGAGATCCTGCCGGCCATGGATGCCCTGCGGGCACCGTGTGACAAGCTGGAAGAAATCTGCGACGATGAGATCTGGCCGTTCCCAACTTACGGCAAGCTGTTATTCGGTATCATTTAATCAATCAACAGGAGGAATCATATGTGTACCATATTTGCTTACTTTAAAAAAGGAGTGACTGCCGATCAAGTTCAGAAAGCGCTGGCTCCGACTATAACCCGCGGTCCGGACGACACCCGGATCATCGATCTGACAAATGGAAAGATGGCGTTTCAGCGCCTGTCGATCATGGGCCTGACGCCGGAAGGCATGCAGCCCTTTGAGCGAAATGGTATTCATCTGGTTTGTAACGGCGAAATCTACGGATTTCGCCCTATTAAAGAGCGCTTAGAAAAACAGGGATATAGTTTCCAAAGTGACAGTGACTGCGAAATTCTGATTCCCTGGTATGAACAAGAAGGATGTGCGATTTTCGCAAAAATGGATGCCGAATTCGCGATGGTGATGTATGATGAAAAAAACGATACGATCATTGCCGCCCGCGATCCGATCGGCATCCGCCCCTTGTTCTATGGCTATGACAAAGACGGTGCCATCGTCTTTGCTTCCGAAGCCAAAAACCTAAGTGGTCTTGTTCAAAGAATTCTGCCTTTCCCTCCGGGATATTACTATAAAAACGGAGAATTCACCTGCTACCGCGACATGACCAAAGTCAAAGCCGTATCCCATGATGATTTAGAAACTACCTGCCGTAAGATCCATGACAAACTGACAGCCGGTGTTGAAAAACGTCTGGATTCCGATGCGCCGCTTGGCTTCCTGCTGTCCGGCGGTTTGGACTCCAGTCTGGTCTGCGCGATTTCACAAAAATTGCTGAACAAACCGATCCGCACTTTCGCCATCGGTATGGACATCGATGCCATCGATTTAAAATACGCACGGCAAGTTGCCGATTATATTCACAGCGACCACACCGAAGTCATCATCACGAAAGACGATGTCATCCAAGCCTTAGAACCGGTCATTTATGCGCTGGGCACCTTTGACATCACGACCATCCGGGCATCCATCGGGATGTATCTGGTCTGCAAATACATCCACGAGCACACCGACATCCGCGTACTGCTGACCGGTGAGATCAGCGATGAATTATTCGGCTATAAATACACCGATTTCGCACCGAGCCCGGAAGAGTTCCAGACCGAAAGCGAAAAGCGCATCCGCGAATTGTATATGTACGATGTGCTGCGTGCCGACCGCTGCATTGCCAGCCATTCAATGGAAGCCCGCGTGCCGTTCGGCGATCTGGATTTTGTGCAGTATGTCATGTCCATCGATCCGGCCATGAAAATGAACACGTACGGCAAAGGCAAGTACTTGCTCCGGCATGCATTTGAAGCCGACAAGATCCTGCCGGAAAGCATTCTGATGCGGGAAAAAGCCGCCTTCTCGGATGCGGTAGGACATTCTCTGAAAGATGATCTCTGCGATTATGCGGAGACATGCTACAGCGATGAGGAATTCGAAACCAAGCGGAAACAATACACCCATGTGCCGCCCATCAGTAAAGAATCCTTATTGTATCGTGAAATATTTGAAAAATACTACCCTGGACAGGGCGATATGATCGTTGATTTCTGGATGCCGAACAAAACCTGGCCTGGATGCAACGTCAACGACCCATCCGCACGGGTATTATCCAATTACGGAGACAGTGGAAAGTAGAGGTTCAATATGCAGAATTCATTCCCCCAACAGCGCGAACACGATGCCTGCGGCATCGGTATGATCGTCAACATGGACGGCAAGAAAAGCCACCAAGTTGTCAATCAGGCGCTTCAAATTGTAGAACGGCTCGATCACCGGGCCGGAAAAGATGCCACCGGAAAAGTCGGCGACGGCGTGGGAATCTTACTTCAGATTTCCCATTCCTTCTTTGCCAAGAAAGTTCCCTTTCCTTTGACCAAAGAACGCGGCTACGGCGTCGGCATGTTTTTCTTTGAACAAGACTATTTAGCACGCAACTTATCGAAACGGACCTTTACCACGATTGCCGAGACCCATGGAGCGAAGATCTTAGGCTGGCGGAAGGTTGAATGCCATCCCGAGATCCTCGGTGAAAAAGCCCGCGACTGCATGCCGTACATTGAACAAGTCTTCATTGACCGGCCGGAAGAAATGAAATCCGATTTGGATTTTGACCGTTATTTGTATGTGATCCGCCGGGAATTTGAAAAAAGTTCGCCAAAAACGTATGTGGCCAGCTTATCGTGCCGGACCATTGTCTATAAAGGCATGTTCCTGGTCAATCAGCTGCGCTCTTTTTATCCGGATCTGCAGGACCCAAACTATCAATCTGCCATTGCCATCGTGCATTCCCGTTTCTCGACCAATACGACACCATCCTGGTCAAGGGCCCATCCGAATCGTTTTATTGCCCACAACGGCGAAATCAACACGATCCGCGGCAACTATAAACGAATGCTGGCCCGGGAAGAAAGTATGTACAGTCCGTTTATGGACAAATACAAGGACAGTATCCTGCCGGCTTTAAATAACTCGGGTTCTGACAGCGCCATGCTGGATAATACGCTGGAATTCATGGTCATGAACGGCATGGATCTGGCCAAAGCGGTCATGATCACCATTCCGGAACCTTGGAAACAAGTTCCGATGCCGCAGTCGTTAAAAGACTTTTATCATTATTATGCGACGGTCATGGAACCATGGGACGGCCCGGCCGCCATTCTGTACAGTGACGGTGATTATGCCGGCGCGGTATTGGACCGCAACGGACTGCGCCCGTGCCGCTACTATATTACGAAACAAAATCAGCTGATCTTAGCCAGCGAAGTCGGCGTGCTCGATATCCGCAATGAAGATATCTTACGCAAAGACCGCCTGAAACCGGGACAGATGCTGCTGGTCGATCTCAAGCAGAAAAAGCTGATCCCGAATGAAGAACTGAAAGCAGAATTTGCCCATCAGAACCCATACGGCGAATGGCTGGACCAATATCTGCTGCATCTCAATAAATTAGATGCCCCGGACCGCAAGACCCGGATGTACACGCAGGAAGAACGCAACCGCTTATACAAAGCCTTTGCCTATACGTATGAAGATGTCATGGATTCGATCGTGCCGATGGTCCAGCAGAAAAAAGAACCGATCGGTGCGATGGGCGTCGATGTGCCGCTGGCCGTTTTATCCAAGCAGCACCCGACCCTGGACAATTATTTCAAACAATTATTTGCGCAGGTCACCAACCCGCCGATGGACAGCCTACGGGAAGAAGTTGTCACCGATACGACCGTATATTTAGGTGCAGCCGGCAACGTTCTGCAGGAAGAAGCCGAAAACTGCCGTATGCTGGAAATCACCAATCCGATCCTGGATGCACGGGATATGGACAAGATCCGCAAACTGGATCAGGACGGTTTTAAAAATGCGACGGTTTCCCTGCTCTTTTACCGCGGCATGCCGCTGAAAGATGCACTGGATCATTTGTTCATCGAATGTGAACGTGCCTATCATCGTGGCTGTTCGATCTTGATCCTTTCAGACCGCGGCGTTGATGAAAACCACATGGCCATCCCGAGCCTGTTGGCTGTTTCCGCTGTCGAACAGTATTTTGTCCGCACGAAGAAGAAGACTGCGATTTCCATCGTTTTGGAATCCGGAGAACCGCGCACAGTTCATCAATTTGCCTGCCTGTTAGGCTACGGTGCTTCCGCCATCTATCCATATCTGGCCCATGAATGCATCGAAGAAATGATTGACAAAGACATGCTCGATGAGGAACCAAGCAAGGCCATCGAAGACTACAACCGCGCGATCCTGGAAGGCATCGTTAAGATTGCCTCGAAAATGGGCATCTCCACGCTGCAGTCCTATCAGTCTGCGCAGATCTTCGAAGCGATCGGTCTGGCGCAGGATGTGGTCGATGAGTACTTTACCGGTACGGTCAATGAAGTCGGCGGCATCGGCTTAAAAGAAATCGAAGAAGATCTGGAATATCATCACAATAAAGCATTTGATCCGTTGGGATTAAATACCGACGAAACCTTAGATTCGATCGGCTTCCACAAGCTGCGCAGCGGCGAAGATAAAGAAGACCACTTATATGATCCGAAAACCATCGTCACGCTGCAGAAAGCAACACAGAACGGCGACTATCAGGCGTTCAAAGAATACTCGGCCCTGGTCAATGACAAAGACCATCCGCACACGCTGCGAAGCAACTTTGAATTTGTATCCAAACGCAAACCGATCCCGATCGAAGAAGTCGAACCGGCCAGTGAAATCGTCAAACGTTTCAAGACCGGTGCCATGTCATATGGATCGATCTCTGAAGAAGCCCATACCTGCATGGCGATCGCGATGAATACATTAGGCGGTAAATCCAACACCGGTGAAGGCGGCGAAAAACCAGAACGATTCGGCACGATCAAAAACAGTGCCATCAAACAGGTCGCCAGCGGCCGTTTCGGTGTAACCAGTGAATATTTAGTCAGCGCCAAAGAGATCCAGATCAAAATGGCACAAGGCGCTAAGCCAGGCGAAGGCGGCCATCTGCCGGGACAGAAAGTTTATCCGTGGGTCGCAAAAACAAGATACTCGACGCCGGGCGTCACATTGATCTCCCCGCCGCCGCATCACGATATCTATTCGATCGAAGATCTGGCTCAGCTGATCTACGATCTAAAGAATGCCAACCGCGCTGCCGATATTTCAGTTAAATTAGTCAGTGAAAACGGCGTTGGTACGGTTGCCTGCGGTGTTGCCAAAGCCGGCGCGACCGTCATTCTGATTTCCGGCTATGACGGCGGTACCGGTGCTGCCCCGCTCAGCAGCATCCACAATGCCGGTCTGCCGTGGGAGCTGGGTCTTTCCCAGACGCATCAAGCGCTGGTGCAGGAAGGCCTGCGCGATCGAGTCCGTCTGGAAACGGACGGTAAATTAATGACCGGCCGTGATGTGGCGATTGCCGCATTGCTGGGAGCCGAAGAATTCGGCTTTGCGACCGCACCGCTGATCTCCATGGGCTGCAGGATGATGCGTGTCTGCAACAAGGATACATGCCCGTTCGGCATTGCGACTCAAAATGAAACTCTTCGCAAACGCTTCAAAGGCAAACCAGAATACGTCGAAAACTTTATGTTGTTTATTGCCGAAGAAGTGCGTGAGATCATGGCAAAACTTGGCTTCAAGACCTTAGCCGAAATGGTCGGTCACACCGACTGTCTGGAAGTGCGCGACTCGAATTTACCGCGTCAGAATATGCTGAATTATCAAGCCATTTTACGCACGCCGGCACCGGTTCATTTTGAGAAACCATATGATTTCCATCTGGAAAAGACCATCGATGAAAAGATCCTGCTGCCAACTTTTGAAAAAGCGATCCAGAAGAATCAGAAAAAAGAAACGTCCATCAAGATCTCCAGTACCAACCGGACACTGGGTACGATCTTGGGCAGCGTCGTCACACAGTCCGGCAAAACATTTGATGATGATACCTTTACGGTGCATTGCCAAGGCGGCGCCGGCCAGTCATTCGGTGCCTTCCTGCCGAAAGGCATTACCCTGGAAGTTGCCGGGGATGCCAATGATTATTTCGGCAAAGGTCTGTCCGGCGGCAAACTGATCTTATATCCGCCGAAAAACTCGATCTTCAAAGCCGAGGAAAATGTGATCGTCGGCAACGTCGCCTTGTTCGGGGCGACCGGCGGTACGGCATATATCCGCGGCATTGCCGGCGAACGCTTCTGCGTCCGGAATTCCGGTGCGGTCGCAGTCGCAGAAGGCTGCGGCGATCACGGTCTGGAATACATGACCGGCGGTATTGCGATGATCTTAGGCAAGACCGGTAAAAACTTTGCATCCGGCATGTCCGGCGGCATTGCATATGTCTGGGATAAAGATCATGATTTGTATCTGCATTTGAATAAATCCCTGGTGAAGATGGAAGCTGTCCAATCGAAGAAAGATAAAGAAAAAGTACAAGAATTGCTGGATAACCATTATCAGGCAACTGGATCGGCGATCGCTGAACGGATCCTGGCGGATTTCGAAAACAATCTTGCGAACTTCAAAAAGATCGTCCCGCGTGATTATGAGATGATGAACAATGCCATCAAAGAATTGGAAGACAAAGGATATACACCGGATGAGGCGCGTCTGAAAGCATTCCGCGCCAAATACCATTAGGAGGTGACAGACATGGGAAAACCTACCGGATTCTTAGAATATGAACGCAATGAAAACACATGGAAGTCGCCTTCCGATCGTATTCAGGATTTTGAAGAATTTAAACTTCCGCATGATGCGGAAGAGCGGAGAAAACAAGCGGCCCGCTGTATGAACTGCGGGGTACCGTTCTGTCAGTCCGCACTGGAACTAAACCGCATGGTCACCGGCTGTCCGCTGCACAATCTTGTGCCGGAATGGAACGATGCGATCTATAAAAATCACTTGAAAGAAGCATATGAACGTTTAAGCAAGACCAACCCGTATCCGGAATTCACCGGCCGGGTGTGCCCTGCCCTGTGCGAGAAAGCCTGCCTGAACGGTTATGACGGTCAATCCGTGACCATTCATGATGATGAACTGTTCATCATCGAGACGGCTTATGCCAACGGCTGGGTCAAACCAGTCCTGCCGCAGATCCATACCGACAAGCGCATTGCGATCATTGGTTCCGGTCCTTCCGGACTGGCAGCTGCGCATGATTTAAATCAACGCGGTCATCACGTCACGGTCTTTGAACGCGAAAACCGGCCGGGCGGTCTGCTGATGTACGGAATTCCGAACATGAAATTGAATAAAAAATACATCAAGCGCCGGATCGAGATCCTGGAAGCAGAAGGCGTAGAATTTAAAACCAACGTCAATGTCGGACAAGATCTTTCCGAAAAACAGCTGAAAAAAGACTACGATGTTATTCTGCTCTGCACCGGTTCGAAAAAAGCCCGTGATCTAAATGCCAAAAACCGCAACATCCGCGGCATCTACTTTGCGGTCGATTATCTCACCCAGATGACCAAACATCTGCTGGATGATACCGACTATATCAATGCCAAAGATAAAAATGTCATCATTGTCGGCGGCGGCGATACCGGCAACGACTGCACCGGCACTGCGATCCGCCAAGGCTGTGCGTCCGTGACGCAGCTGGAAATGATGCCGAAAGCCCCGGACACCCGGGCAGCCGACAATCCTTGGCCAGAGTGGCCGAAAGTCTGCAAGACCGACTACGGCCAGCAGGAAAGCATTTTCCGATTCGGCAAAGATCCGCGCATTTATGAAACCACGATCAAGGAATTTATTTCCAAAGACAATCAGCTGACAGCGGTCAAGACCGTGAAAGTCGGCTTCAAAGACGGCAAGCTGCAGGAAGTAGCCGGCAGCGAACAGACCCTGCCATGCGATCTGCTGCTGATCGCGGCTGGTTTTGTCGGCATTGAGGATTATGTTCAGAAGGCTTTCCAGCTGGAAACCACACCGCGCAATACCATTGTCACCCATCAGTATCAAACCGCTGATGAACAAGTCTTTGCGGCCGGCGATGCCCGCCGCGGCCAGTCGTTGGTCGTCTGGGCGATCCATGAAGGCAAAGAAGCTGCCAAAGCAATCGACCGCTGGTTGATGGGTTATACAAATCTATAAAAAAATGCTCCGAATTTTCGGAGCATTTTTTTATTCGATCGAATCTGCTTTGCGGATCTTATATGCCTGCAGGCCTTTACGCAGCGCAAGCAGCGATTCCAGGACCTGCTGTGTCGGACAGGCGATGTTCATGCGGAAGAACGGTCGGCCGTTTTCACCGAAGTCGCTTCCTTTGGAAACATACAATCCATATTTTTTCAGCAGCAGATCGCATAAATCATCGGTATTATCCGTAATCTGCGAACAATCAACCCACAGGAGATAGGTCGCATGACTATCAATGATGTGCAGTTTCGGCAGCGATTCCTGGCAGAATTCTACGACCGTCTTCTTGTTTTCAAACACGTACGCATTCATCTGATCCAGCCAGTCATCCCCCGCTTCAAATGCCGCGATCGATGCATCTGCAGAGAAGAAATTTGGCTGTGAGAAACCATCGACCTGTACCTGCCGCTGAAAACGTTCGCGGATCGCCGGATCCGGAACAATGGCACATGCCGACTCAATGCCGGCAATGTTAAAAGCCTTGGTGGCAGAGACCAACGTGATACTGTTGTTCTTGCACGTTTCGTTGACTTTCGCAAACGGAATATACGAGAAGCCTGGCTGCACGATATCGCAGTGGATCTCATCACTGATCACCAATACATGATAACGCTGGCAAAGCTCGCCGATCTTAGCAAGATCGTCCCTTTCCCAGATGGTTCCGGTCGGATTCTGCGGGTTGCATAAGATCATCATTGTCACATCCGGACGGGCTAATTTACTTTCCAGATCCTCAAAATCGATCGCATACTGATGATTGGTATACCGAAGCGGATTTTCCACGACACGACGGCCGGCCTGCTCGACTAGATGATAAAACATGTGGTAGACGGGTGACTGGATCAAGATCGATTCGCCCGGTGCAGTAAAACGACGGATCGCCGAAGTGATGCCCGGCAGCACGCCGATGCAGAACTGCATCATCTCGGAATCAAAGCCGATACCGTGCCGTTCCAGCCACCAGCGCTGGATCGTTTTATAAAAACCATCCGGGATCAAGCTGTAGCCGTATGCGCCGACATTCACGCGGTTTTGAAGCGCTTTACGGATGCATGGCGCAACTTCAAAATCCATGTCAGCTACCCACATCGGCAGTTTCGCATTTTCTGAATCCCATTTTAATGAATCGGTATTTTTACGGATAATTTCCTGATCAAAATCGTATTTCATGTGTTCACTCCTATTCTATGGTTTTATTTTACTCTGTTTCCCGCCCGAAAAAAAGAGGGACAAAAGTCCCTCTCAATCAGTCGTTTTTGATTGCAGCCTGTGCAGCTGCCAGACGGGCAATTGGTACCCGGAACGGTGAGCAGGATACATAGTTCAAACCGACTCGATGGCAGAACTCGATCGATTCTGGATCGCCGCCGTGTTCACCGCAGATACCCAGATGGATATCCGGACGTGTTTCCTTGCCCTTCTTGACCGAGTAACGGATCAAGCGACCGACACCCTGCTGGTCCAAATGCACGAACGGATCTTGTTCAAAGATTCGTTTATCATAGTAATCCGACAGGAATGCACCGGCATCATCACGGGAGAAACCATATGTCAGCTGGGTCAGATCGTTTGTACCGAAGCAGAAGAATTCGGCTTCTTCCGCAATCTGATCGCTCAGCAGAGCGGCACGTGGGATCTCGATCATCGTACCAACATGATAGTTCAGTTTCATATTCGCTTTCTTCAGCAGGTCATCCGCTGTCCGTACGACAACTTTTTTGACATATTTGAACTCATTTAAATCACCAACCAGCGGGATCATGATCTCCGGTTCCAGATTCCATTCGGAATGTTCCTTTTGTACCAGGATCGCAGCCTCGATCACGGCTTTCGTCTGCATTTCGGCAATTTCCGGATACGTAACCGCCAGACGGACACCGCGGTGACCTAACATCGGGTTGAATTCATGCAGATCCGCAACCACCTGTTCCAGATCCTGCGGGCGCATATTCATCTCATGAGCCAAAGCAACGATATCCTCTTTGGTTTTCGGCAGGAATTCGTGAAGCGGCGGATCCAAATAACGGATCGTGACCGGATTGCCGTTCATCGCTTCATAGATACCGACAAAATCGTTGCGCTGCATCGGCAGGATCTTATCCAATGCTTTGCGGCGTTGTTCGGCCGTCTTGGCAACGATCATTTCCCGCATGGCTTTGATGCGGTCGCCGTCAAAGAACATATGCTCCGTACGAACCAGACCGATTCCCTGTGCGCCGAAGTCGTAGGCTTGTTTGGCATCCCGCGGCGTATCGGCATTCGTGCGCACTTCCAGCGTGCGGCGTTCATCGGCCCAGCGCATGAAACGTTCGAAGTTGCCGGAAATCGTTGCCGGCACGGTCTTAATAGCTTCGCCGTAAACATTTCCCGTCGATCCATCGATGGAGATGACATCGCCGCGGAAATATTTTTTATTGCCGACCGAAAAATATCCTTCCTCTTCGTGCATGTTCAGGACACCGCAGCCGGCAACACAGCAGGCGCCCATACCGCGGGCGACAACTGCAGCGTGGCTGGTCATACCGCCGCGCACCGTCAGCACACCTTCGGCAACGTGCATGCCTTCAATATCTTCCGGACTGGTTTCCAAACGAACCAGGACAACTTTATGTCCGGCTTCTGTTTGTTGGATGGCTTCATCTGCAGAGAAGACGATCTCACCGCAGGCAGCGCCTGGGCTGGCCGGCAAAGCAGAAGCGATCGGCTCTGCCTTCTTCAGCGCTTTTTCATCAAACATCGGGTGCAGCAGCGAATCCAATTGCTGCGGCTCGACCATCATCAAGGCCTCATCCGTCGTGATCATGCCTTCGTCGACCATATCGCAGGCAATCTTCAGTGCCGCCTGTGCTGTCCGTTTACCATTGCGCGTCTGCAGCATGAACAGTTTGCCCTTTTCAATGGTAAACTCCATATCCTGCATGTTACGGTAATGCTTTTCCAACGTACTGCAGATATTCACAAATTGATCGTACGCATCCGGTGCGATCTCTTTTAATTCATCAATTTTATTCGGGGTGCGCACACCGGCGACAACATCCTCGCCCTGTGCGTTCATCAAAAACTCACCGTAAAGTTTCTTTTCTCCGGTACTTGGGTTGCGGGTAAATGCAACACCGGTGCCGCAGTCGTTGCCCATGTTGCCGAAGACCATCATCTGTACGTTGACCGCTGTGCCCCAGCTGGACGGAATGTTATTCATCCGGCGGTAATAAATGGCACGCGGGTTGTCCCAAGATTTAAAAACGGCTTCGATGGCACGCATCAACTGTTCTTTTGGTTCCTGCGGGAAACTTTCCAGCAATTCGCTTTCATAGAACTGTTTGAACAAAACAACCAGTTCTTTCATATCATCAGCCGTCAGATCCAGATCACTTTCGATGCCGCGTTTTGCTTTCAAATCATCGATGATCTTTTCAAAACGGGCTTTATTCAGACCCATGACGACATCGGAGAACATTTGAATAAAACGGCGGTACGAATCATACGCAAACCGTTCGTTTTTCGTTAATTCTGCAACTGTCTCTACGACCTCATCGTTCAAACCAAGGTTCAAAATTGTATCCATCATACCTGGCATGCTGGCGCGGGCACCGGAACGCACGCTGACTAACAGCGGATTTTCTTTATCGCCCAGCTTCTTGCCGCTCTGTTTTTCCAGCTTATCCAAATATTCAAAGATTTGTTCTTTGATTTCGTCGTTAATTTTTTCGCCGTCCTTGTAATATTGTGTACAAGCTTCGGTCGTGATCGTAAATCCGTAAGGAACCGGCATGCCAAGATTGCTCATTTCGGCCAGGTTGGCACCCTTGCCGCCCAAAAGCTCACGCATGTTTTCGTTTCCTTCGCGGAATAAATAGGTATACTTCTTTCCCATAGTTCCTCCTTTATGTAAACGATTCCATTCCCGGAGAAATTATAACATAGTTTACCGCTGATACAAACATATTTTATATAAAGGGATTTTTCCCGATTTTCTTTCACATGTTTTCAAAAAATTTACACCGATGAAAATATTTCAAATCCATTAACTATTTAGCCGGCTTCGTTGTACGCAATTGTGACCGAGTGTGTTATAATCACACATTGAAAGGAATTCGAATGGGATATTTTTTTAGTTTACTAGGCGTTTTAATTACATCTGCACTGGCCTTTTCGGCCAAATGGGCCATGAATTATTTCGGTCTTTCGTGCTTTGAACAAATTGTCTTCCACTTAAAAGTTCCGCTGGAAGGCACAAATACAGAATTTCTCCATGACTGGGTCCGCCTATGCTTTTCGAAAGCCATCGCCGCGACTGTCATTTTTCTGCTGCTGATCCTCTGTGTACCGATCATTCGCATAGAATCCGGTTATATCAGCGCCTGGCTTTGTCTGTTGTTTTTGATCATTGCCGCGCATCGTGTCGGTTTCTTTGAATGGGTCATCAATCAATTCCGGCATACCGGTCTATATGATCAGTATTATACCGATCCGCATGATGTCCATCTGGAATTTCCGGAACAGAAGCAGAACCTGATCCATATTTTTATGGAGTCCATGGAAACGACCTATACTTCAAAAGAAAACGGCGGCGATTATCCGGAAGACTTGATCCCCGAATTATCGAAACTGGCCAAAGATCCGGACAACGTCCATTTTTCCCATACGGACCGCATGGGCGGTGCTCATGTGGTTGCCGGCACCGGCTGGACGACCGGCGGCATGGTGGCCCAGACTGCAGGCGTCGGCCTGACCGTTCCGACCGTCAGCCACCGCTTTAAAGAAAATACGCCGTTTCTCGGCCATTCGAAAACATTGGGCGATATTCTTGAAGAACAAGGATACCAACAGGAATTGTGCATCGGCAGCGATGCGACCTTCGGCGGCCGGCGATATTATTATGAACAGCATGGTCATACGGAGATCTTTGATTATGAAAAAGCCAAGGCATTCCTGCCGGAAGGTTATCATGTCTTCTGGGGATTCGAAGATGAAAAACTGGTCGAATTTGCCAAGCAGGAGCTTACCCGTCTGGCTGCCGGCGATCAGCCTTTTCACTTTACCCTGCTGACCGTGGATACCCATCATCCCAAAGGATATAAAGGACACGACTATCAAGATATCTATCCGGAACGGCTCAGCAATATCATCCGCATCAGTTCCGCACGGATCGGCGAGCTGGTCGAATGGATCCAGCAGCAGCCATTCTATGCGAACACGACGGTGATGATCAGCGGCGATCATACGAGCATGGCAGAAGACTACATCCGTCATACTTATGAGAAAGATTATGACCGCACGGTGTACAACGTATTCCTGCATGCAAAAAACAAGACCGAATATACGCACCGCCGGCTCTTTACGACAATGGACCTGTTCCCGACCACCCTTTCTGCGATGGGCGTCAAGATACCCGGCCACCGCTTAGGACTGGGCACCGATTTATTTTCCGGACAGAAAACATTGGCAGAAACCGTCGGTCTGGAAAAACTGGATCAAGAACTACGAAAACAGTCCGATGTCTACTGGAAGAAGATCTTATAAACAAAAAAAGACTACGCAGGAATGCGAGTCTTTTCATTTTGTGTTTCCAAATGCAGCTGACCGGCCTTTTCATCACAGTCTTTCCGAACACTGCCGCAGACTGCGTAATTCGGGCAGCTTGGGTTGCAGCTGTCATCGATCGCTCTGCGCATCGACGGCGTCATCATCGTCGTGATCTCATCATCATCATAGCCGACAACGAAACTCTTTTCACTGATCATGATCGGCCGGCGCAGGATCGAAGGATTTTCCTGGATCAGCTGGGCCAGTTCTTTCATCGATAAATCATCAATGTCTTTGTCCTGTTTTTTTAAGGCTTGGAAAGCCTTGGAACGAACGGAAATCACATCTTCGGTTCCGTTTTCACTGCGGGACAGAATGTATTTGATCTCGTCTTCGTTCAGGATGCTTTTGAAAATGTTTTTTTCCACAAATTCGATGTGGTTGTTTTTCAGCCATTGTTTTGCTTTACGGCAGCTTGCGCACCCCGGAGATGTATAAATAATAACCATACTATAAACCTCCTTTACTGTGTTCAGTTTATTATATCGCACTTGTATATAATGTCAATAGCAAGTAAAATAGAAGGCAAAGGAAGTGAAACAATTATGGAGAGAATGCTTAGTGCCATCAAACCGACGGGCCGTCTGACCCTCGGAAATTATATCGGAGCGATCCGACAGTTCGTCAAATTTCAGGACGAATACGAAATGTACATCTTTATTGCCAATGAACATGCCATTACGGTACCGATCGAGGCCAAAGAGCTCCGGCAGAATACGAAAGATCTGATTGCCTTGTATCTAGCCAGCGGCATCGACCCGGAAAAGACGACCCTCTTTTTACAAAGTGATGTGGATGCTCATGCGAAACTTGGCTGGGTCATGACTTGTATGTCCTATATGGGCGAACTGCAGCGCATGACGCAGTACAAAAGTAAGACCGCCAACGGCGAAACCGGGATCACCGCTGGTTTATTTACGTATCCCTGCCTGATGGCAGCAGATATCCTGCTGTATGATCCTAAATACGTGCCGGTCGGTATTGACCAGAAGCAGCATGTGGAACTGACCCGCGATCTGGCTGAACGTTTCAACAATCGCTACAGCGACACCTTCGTGCTGCCGGAACCGCTGATGACCACTGTCGGACAAAAAATTTATTCCCTGCAGGATCCGACCAAAAAGATGAGTAAATCAGAGGAAAATCCCAAAGGCACCATCGATCTGCTTGATCCGCCGGCTGCAGCCCGCAAAAAGATCATGTCTGCCGTCACGGATTCCGTCGGTATCATTCAATATGATCCGGAAAATCAGCCCGGCATCGCCAACTTGCTGACCATTGAATCCGCATTGACCGGAGAATCCATTGAAAGCATCGTTGCCCGTTTTGAAGGCAAAGGCTACGGCGAACTGAAAAAAGCCATCGGCCAAACCGTTTTCGATTTCCTGACCGATCTGCAGGCCAGATACAAAGACATCATGGCCAGCGGACAAATCAACGAAGTCTTACAGAACGGTGCGGAAAAAGCCAATTACATCGCAAACAAAAAAATCCGCAAAGTCTACAAAAAAGTCGGCTTTACGATCACGAAATAGGTATCCTTCGATACCTTTTTTCTTATCCATGTTATAATATGTGAAATAAGTAACAAAGGAGGAATCGTTATGTCAAAAATCTTTATCAGCCCCAGCCGCTATGTCCAGGGCCCGGGCGAAATGAACCATGTCGGTGAATATGCCAAACGATATGGAAACAAAGCGCTCATCATTATCAGTCGCGGCGGTTATAAACGCAGCGGCGAGCAGATCGAAGCATCGTTTGCGGATGCAAAGATGGATTTTGTCTTCGATTATTTCAACGGCGAATGCTGCATGACCGAAATCAAGCGTTTAGAAGGCGTGGTCCGCGAAAAACAATGCGATGTCATCATCGGCATCGGCGGCGGCAAGATCTTTGATACCGCGAAAGCCGTTGCCTACTATACCGATCATCCGGTCATCATCTGTCCGACCATCGCATCGACCGATGCCCCGTGCAGTGCCTTGTCCGTCATCTATACCGATCAAGGACAATTTGAGGATTACTTATATCTGAAAGCCAACCCAAACCTGGTCATGATGGATACGACCATCATTTCCAAATCGCCGGTCCGTCTGACGGTTTCCGGAATGGGCGATGCATTGGCAACCTATTTTGAGGCCCGTGCCTGCCAACGCAGTGATGCACTGACTTGTGCCGGCGGCAAAGTGACGCAGGCTGCAATGGCCATGGCGGAGCTTTGCTTCGATACGTTGATGGAAAACGGCATCAAAGCGAAGATCGCACTGGAAGCGGGTGCCTGCACACCGGCCGTGGAAAAAATCATCGAAGCCAATACCCTGCTTTCCGGCATCGGTTTTGAAAGTGCCGGATTAGCCGGTGCCCATGCCATCCATAACGGACTGACCGTTTTGGAAGACTGCCACTTGATGTATCATGGCGAAAAGGTTGCCTTCGGTACCTTGACGCAGCTGGTCATGGAAGATGTAGATGCCGATGAACTGGATGAGATCCTGGACTTCTGCGTTCAGCTCGGTCTGCCGGTCACATTGAAGCAGCTCGGCATCGAGAATGCCTCCCCAGAAAAGATCATGGCCGTCGCCAAGGCAGCTTGTGCGGAAAACGACACCATTCACAATATGCCGTTTGAAGTTACACCGGAACTGGTCAAGAACGCCATTTATGCAGCCGATGCCTACGGACGTCAGGCATTGAGTTTTCTGAAATAAGGAAAGGAGCGGAAGATCCGCTCCTTTTTTATAAGATATAAAACAGCAGGATGACGATCACACCCAGAACGATACGGTAAATACCGAAAGAGCGGAAGTCATGCTTTTTCACGTAATTCAGCAAGGCCCGGATCGAGAACATACTGACAATAAAGGAAACCAAGGTTCCTACGATCAGCAGGATGATCTGCGTACCGGTAAAAGAACCCGAACCGATCAGGAACTTCACAATTTTCAGAACGCTGGCCCCGAGCATCACCGGGATCGCCAGGAAGAAACTGAACTCACTGGCAACGGTCCGGCTGCAGCCTTCATACAGACCGCCTAAGATCGTCGCACCGCTGCGGGACGTACCTGGAATCAATGCCAGACACTGGAAGCAGCCGATCTCAAAGGCTGTTTTATAATCGAGATCTTTGACATGTTTGATCGTCGGCCGCTTGGGATGATTGGAAACAACAATAAAAATAATACCATATGCGATCAGCGTGACGGCAATGACAAAATTGGCTGATAAATAATCTTCGATGATATTATCGAACAAAAACCCTAAAATACAGGCTGGGATCACACCAATGATGACTTTGCCCCACAGTTCAAACGTTTCTTTCTTTTTCTCCGGTGTTTTCTTTTTATCCCACGGATTCAGCCGATGGAAATACAGAACACAAACGGCCAAGATACTGCCGAACTGAATAACGACTTTAAAGACTTCGAAAAATTCCGGGGGTAAAAGCGGCCAAATACTGTTGAAAATGATCAAGTGGCCGGTACTGCTGATGGGCAGCCATTCCGTAATACCTTGAATGATTCCCAGGAGAATGGTTTTGATCAAATCAGCGATAAAGCTCATGGATTAGTCCTCTCTTTCTGCTTCGGCATATTTGTGAACCAAGTCCTTAAAGATCTCTCCGCGGACTTCATAGTTCTTAAACTGGTCAAAACTGGAACATGCCGGACTTAACAGGATGGTATCACCCGGTTCGGCCATCTTGAGTGCTTCCTTCAGGGCTTCCTCCATGGTCTCGACGGCTTTCCAATGTGTGAAGATCGATTTGAAATGGTTCTTTGTCTCTCCGAATGAGATACAGTATTTGACCTCCTGATCAAACTGCTTCATATCATCGAAGGAAATGTGCTTGTCTTTCCCGCCGCACAGCAGGATCACGTTTTTATCAAATGCGCTCAGCGCTGCACAGGCACTGTGGGTATTGGTCGCCTTCGTATCGTTGTAGATGCGTACACCGTTGATGGTTTCCACATATTCGATCCGGTGCTCGACCCCTTTGAAATGCTCGATGACATCCTGAATATCTTTGACATCGACGCCCATGAGATAGGCCATACATGCAGCCATCATCGCATCACCGCAGTTAAAATCCCCGACGATCTTCAATGTATCCGTATCAAACAGACAGATATCGTGATAGTAGGCATAATGCCCTTTGCGGTATAAATCGACATCATCCCGTTTTAAAGAAAAATCAATGACCGTACATGGAATATTCTGTGCATATTTCATGATGTTTTCATCATCGACATTGCGGATGAAATAATCGTCTTTGGTTTCATTCTTATAGATATTCATCTTGGAGCGGTAGTAATCTTCCAAGGTATCCATATAATCCAGATGATCCGGCGCCAAATTGGTGACCACCGATACATGCGGCCTGAAGGTATCCACTCCGAGCAGCTGGAAGTTGCTCAGCTCAATGGCCACATCTTTTTTGGTGCCGTCGCTTTGTAAAACCTGCTCACTGAGCGGAATACCAATATTGCCGGCTGCCAGGCTCGGGGCTTTTTTCTCTAACATCAAGTGCAGCATCGTTGTGACCGTGGTCTTGCCGTCGGTTCCGGTCACGGCCGCGAAAGTAAATTCCGGGGCATACCGGTAGGCAATCTCAATTTCCGTATAGATCGGCACGTGGTGTTCCACGAAATAATGCACAAACGGCACCTGATAACGGATGCCCGGATTTTTGACGACAAAGGCATAATCGGTCCGTTTCAGCTCATCCGGATGGCCGCCGTCATACACTTGAATGCCGGCTTGTTCCAGCTCGGTTTTTTCCGGGACCTCTTTCATATCGGTTAAGAGCACTTGATAATCATGCTTCATTAACAATTTACTTACAGCGATGCCGCTGCGGGCAGCACCGATCACCAGGACTGTTTTCATGCTACATCACTCCTAACCATAAGCCCAATGCGGATAAGATCACACCGGCAAACCAGAAACGATGGACCACCTGTGTTTCCGGCATGCCGCCTTTTTCAAAATGATGATGCAGCGGCGCCATACGGAAGATCCGTTTATGCGTCCGCTTATAATGTGTGACCTGAATGACAACGCTCAGCACTTCGGCCACAAATACTCCGCCGATCAAAACCAGCAGTATTTCCTGTTTTAAAACCATCGCCACAGCCGATATAAAGCCGCCTAAGGCCAAAGAACCGGTATCCCCCATAAAGATCTGTGCAGGATGTTTATTGAACCGCAAATAGCCTAAAAGCGCCCCGATCACGATGATGATCAGAAAAGCAATATTGTCAAACCCCTGCCGGATCGAGAAAATAAAGAACGGCACCAAGGCAATGATCATCTGCCCGGCACAAAGACCATCCAATCCGTCGGTCAGATTGACCGCATTGGTTTCGGCCGTGAACATCAGGAACACCAGGATAAAATAGAAATTACCCAGATTCAGCCGAATATTGGCGATCGGGATCCAGATATCCATCGGTTCCCGGGATGCGTATAATAGAAAGAAGGCAACCGCCAATACCGACTGCATCAAAAATTTTACCCATGGTTTCAGTCCGGTATTATCTTTCTTAACAACAATGATATAGTCATCAATAAAACCAATCAGTCCATACCCTAGATATGCCAGCAGGATGATCCCGATATTGGTATCCAGCGGAAAGAATCCGATAACAGCAAACAATAAATACAAGATGACCGGCACCAGGATAAAAGCAATGCCGCCCATCGTCGGCGTCCCGTTTTTCTTCTTGTGGCTGGCCAGTCCTTCTTCGCGTTCGGTCTGACCGAAATTAATTTTATGCAGATAGGCGATCAGCCGCGGCATGATCGCAAGCATGCAGCCGACGCTCAGCAGAAATCCGACAATATATAAAACTTTGTGATCAAACATCTTATCGCTCCATTCAACTGAAATATTATATCATGAAACTATATTTACACAAATATCAACTTTCGCTTGAAAACAATTTCCTCTCATGATAAGATAATTAAGCGATTGCGTAACATGAAAAGTAAGGAGGCCACAAGATGTCAAAAGTTTGTGCAGTATCTGGTAAGGGTCCTTTATACGGAAATAAACGTTCTCACTCTATGCGTGCTTCACGCCGCAAATGGGATGCCAACCTGCAGAAGGTTCGTATGAACATCAACGGAAAAGAACAGACCGTACGCGTCAGCGCCCGTGCTCTGAGAACCCTTAAAAAGAAGAATGCCATTTAATGCGGATGAACATCCGCTTTTTTTATGCCCAAATGAAAAAAAGTGACCGCATGATCACTTCACAATATGTATCTTTTCGACATTATACCGACTGTGTGCATCGGCGTACTCATCCGGATAGCCGACCGCGATCATTCCGAAAGCATCCAAAGTATGCGGCAGGCGCAGGATCGCATTGACGCGGCGGACCCGCTGATAGATCGGGGCAAGACCCAGGAAGACCGCGCCCAGTCCCAGCGCATCGGCCTCCAATAAAATATTCTGAGCGGCCATCGCACAATCGATCTGTTCAAATTCCGCAAAGCGCACAGCTTTTTCCATGGCGATCACGATCACCAAGGGTGCATCTTCGGCACAGCCCGCATACGGACTGGCTGCTGCCAGTTCTTCCCGTGCATGGGGATTGGTTACCAGATAAAACTGCCACGGCTGCTGATTGCCGGCAGAAGGTGCCTGCATGCCCGCCTGCAGCAGTTTGATGATCTTCCCCTTTTCCACCGGCTTATTTTTATATTGACGGATGCTCGTACGGTGAAAAATGCTATTCATAGGATCTCACCTCATCCAAAAAATATGTTGCTTCCATATCAGCCGTGCTCAGCGCAAACGCCAGCGGAAAATGCTCAAACGCATATCCGACATTGTTTTTTGGATCATCATTTGAAAATCCCATATGGTAACGGATCGCAAACGCTTCTTCACGGGAAAGCTTCATGAACGGTGTGATCATGTACACGCTCTTTTCCCCATGTCCGTACGGCATCTCATCATTGAACTGATAAAACGGCACTTCCTGCCAGCTGCCGTTGATCTTCCGGTTGCGTTTACCGACCGTATAGCAGTTGATCTTGCAGATATCATGAAGCAAGGCTACCGTCGCGATCGTATCCTCACTGTAGTGCATGTCATAAATCTGCTTTACACGTTCCCGTGCCAGATAATCGGTCAGGCATTCATAAACATGCAGACTATGCTCGACCAAGCCGCCTTCGTAATTGCCGTGAAACCGCGTGCTGGCCGGTGCAGTAAAGAAATCCGAATGCGGGCCGTTCAGAAAAGCCAACAGCTCTTCGCTGCCCGGCCTTTTGATCTTATCCTGAAAAATTTCATTGAAACGTTCCTGATTTGTCATTGATTTTCTCCCATAGAAAAAAGCCAAGGAGGCAGAGATCTTTCCCTGTGTGTACAGGTGGGTGACCTGTGCTCAACCTTAGGATCCCTAAGCGATGCAAAGGTATTCAACACAGAGAAGCAACGTCCGGTCTCCCTTATCTCTAAGTGTAGGAAAAATGTATGTTCTCCTTGACCATTTTTATAATAACTGGTTTTGATTTCTTTTTCAAGATTGCCCGAAACAAACAAAAAGCCGGACCGAAAAGTCCGGCAGAACGGTCAAATTGACCATCAGAAAATGAGGTTGAAGAAACCGGCCGACTCCAAAAACAGAACCATCATGATGACCGGTACGATGTATTTAATCATAAAGGCATATAGTTTTTTTCGGCGGAATTTTTCCCCGTTGCGTTCCATTTCACCAATGATCCATTCTGGTTTAACGATCCAGCCGATCAAGATCGCAGATAAGAACGAGATCAGCGGCATCAAAAAACTATTGCTGATGTAATCCATTACATCCAACAGCTGACCATGTGCTCCGGTCGGCAGCGTCACATCAAAATAGAAAATACTGTAGCCCAGCGTAACGATCACCGAAGCAATCGAATAAATGACTGCCAGGACTTTGGTGACCGATTCCCGCGGCTTATCAAAGATCTGGATGCAGTTGGCCGTGATGGCCTCTAATACAGAAATGCAGCTCGTCAATGCGGCAAAGGCCGACATGATAAAAAATGCCAGACCGACAAAGATGCCGGGCGTGCCCATCGCATCAAAAACCTTCGGCAGCGAAACGAACATCAAACCTGGTCCGGCCTGCATGCCTGCCATGCCGGAAAAGACATAGATCGAAGGAATGATCATCATGCCGGCCAGCAGCGCAACCACCGTATCAAAGACTTCGATCTGCGTGACTGCCTTGCCCAAATTGACATCATTTTTTACATACGAACCATAGGTGATCATGATGCCCATGGAAACGCTCAGTGAGAAAAACAACTGACTCATCGCATCCAGCATCACCTGCAGGAATTTCTGGACTGTCATGCCGGACAGATCCACGGTCAAATATACCCGCAGTCCATCCAGACCGGTGCGCGTCGCACCGTTTGAAGTATATGACAGCGTCATCGCGTAGACGGCAATGCCGATGATCATCACCAATAAGATCGGCATGACGATCCGGGAGATCTTTTCGATCCCGTCCTGCACACCGCGGTAGATGATCCATGCCGTCAATAACATGAAAAACAAGGAATAGATCACCGGCGAAGTCGTCGAGGTGATAAAGTCGGAAAAGAAGGTATCCCCGGCTGCCGCATGCATCATGCCGGTCACATAGACCAGGATATACCGTGTGATCCAGCCGCCGATGACCGCATAGTAGGTCATGATCAATACGGGGACCAGGAAGGTCAGCTTACCTAAAAAGCCCCATCCTGGTTTCATCGTTTCATACGCTTTGATCGAACTTTGTTTCGTTT
This sequence comes from Catenisphaera adipataccumulans, assembly GCF_014202755.1. Lineage (GTDB taxonomy): Bacteria > Bacillota_I > Bacilli_A > Erysipelotrichales > Erysipelotrichaceae > Catenisphaera > Catenisphaera adipataccumulans. The sequence continues at coordinate 150,007 of NZ_JACHHK010000004.1, read as the reverse complement.
TCCGGCCGATCGCAATATCGGATGTCAGCAGCGTGAATCCGAACGTGACAACCAAAATCAAATAAATCAAAATAAAAAGACCGCCGCCGTCCTTTGCCGCTAAATATGGAAATCGCCATATATTCCCGACACCGACAGCACTGCCCGCGGCTGCCAGCACAAAACCGAGCTGACCGGTAAAGCCGCTTTCACTTTTCTTCTTGTTCATGCTCTCTCCTTATAGTCCAATGTAAATATCATAAGCGAAAAGAAACAATTTGAAAAGAGGAAATGAAAAAAGTCATGCATTTTCAACATGACTCTTCTTCTTTTTCGGTAATCGCAATGTGCAGTTCTTCCAGCTGGGCCGGATCGACCGGTGCCGGCGCTTTGGACATCATGCACGTTGCTTTGGCATTTTTTGGGAATGCGATCACATCGCGGATCGAATCAGATTCCGTCAGGATCATCGCGATCCGGTCCAGACCGAATGCCAGGCCGCCGTGCGGCGGTGTGCCGTACTGGAACGCATCGATAAAGAAACCAAACTTCTGCCGGATATCTTCATCGGTGAAGCCCAGACATTCGAAGATCTTCGTCTGCAGATCATTGTCATAAATACGCAGGCTGCCGCCGCCCAGTTCATATCCGTTCAATACGATATCGTAAGCATTGGCCCGGATCTCGCCTAACGCACTGCCCTTGACTTTGGTCAGTGCCGGATCCAGCTTCGGCAGATCTTCTTCCTTCGGCTGCGTAAAGGGGTGATGCATCGACATGTAGCGGTTTTGTTCTTCGCTCCATTCGAACATCGGGAAATCCACGACCCACAAGAACGAGAATTCATCCTTCTTCTTCAAACCAAGTTCACGGCCGATCTCATTGCGCAGCGCCCCCAATACGGTACAAGCCGTATCCCAGGCATCGCTGACGATGAAGACCGCATCGTTTGACTGAATGGTCAATCGTTCAAAGAGTGCCTGTACTTCGTTATCACTTAAGAATTTACGGGCGGATCCAGCAAGATCGCCGTCTTTTTCCTTCAGAACGACCAGTCCTTTAGCACCGTTCTTTTTCGCCAGGTTGGTATAGCGGTCGATCTTCTTGCGGGAGATCCCGCCGAAGCCCGGCACGACGATGGCTTTGATCACGCCATGGTCAGCCAACACGCTGCGGAAGACCTTAAATTCGGAATCAGCGAAGAGATCCGAGAGATCCTGCAGCTTCATGCCGAAGCGGTTGTCCGGTTTATCGCTGCCATACGTATTCATCGCTTCATCATAGGTCAGGCGCAAAAACGGTCGTTTGATGTCGATGCCTTTGACTTCTTTCATCAGCTTGACGAGCATCTCTTCCATCATTTCCTGAATTTCGGTTTCGGTCAAAAACGACGTTTCGATATCCACCTGTGTGAAATCCGTCTGACGGTCGGCCCGCAGATCCTCATCCCGGAAGCAGCGCGCAAACTGATAGTACCGCTCAAAACCGGAAATCATCAATAATTGTTTATACAGCTGCGGAGACTGCGGCAGCGCATAGAAACTGCCCGGATGCACACGGCTGGGTACCAAATAATCACGGGCGCCTTCCGGCGTGCTCTTGCCCAACATCGGCGTTTCGATCTCCACAAAATCATGATGATCCAGATAATCACGAATGCTGCGGCAGATCTGATGGCGCATCATCAGCCGTTTCTGCATGATCGGCCGGCGCAGATCAAGATAACGATAGGTCAGCCGGGTATCTTCTAACGCATCGGTCTCATCGGCAATGATCAGCGGTGTCGTTTTGGCTGCGTTGATGATCTCGGCCGTTTCGACCTTGACCTCAATTTCTCCGGTCGGCAGATCCGGATTTGCTTCCTGACGCTTTACAACGGTACCAGTCACATGAATCACATATTCATTACGGATCTTCTTGGTCAGTTCCGCAAACGTTTCATTGAAAACCAGCTGAACGATACCGGAGCGATCACGCAGATCGATAAAAACCAGCTGTCCGAAGTTCCGTTTCTTCGCGACCCAGCCGACCAGTGCAACATGCTGGCCGACGTGCTGCGCACGCAGCTCACCGTTATGATGTGTTCTTTCCATAATCTATTCCTCCCATAAAACCGAATCGACATACTCCAACAGTTTGTCGCGGTCCATTGTTTTCTGTTCTTGTGTTTTGATATTTTTGATCGTCACCTGACCGGCTTTCATCTCATCCTCGCCTAAGATCAGCACCATCTTCGCATGCGCCCGGTCAACCGCTTTGAACTGGGCTTTGAACGAACGATTCATCATATCCATTTCACAGCGATAGCCGCCGGCCCGCAGTTCGGTCATTGCCTCAAATGCATACATACGTACATCTTCTCCCAGGCACATGACATAGCAGTCCAGGTCCGGTTTACCGCCCAGATCAGCGCCTTCGGCTTCCAGTGCGATCAGCAGACGTTCCATTCCCAATGCCCAGCCGATGCCGGACATGCCTTTCGGTCCGCCGAAATATGGAATCAAATTGTCATAGCGGCCGCCGGCCAATACGGTTGCCTGGGAACCCATTTCTTTGTTCATGGAAACAATCTCAAAGACCGTATGTGTATAGTAATCCAATCCGCGGACCAGCTTGTCATCGACCTCGTACGGGATTTCCAGACGATCGAGCAAGTTCAGCACGGTCTCAAAGTATTCCCGTGCCTCATCGGTCAGATAATCTTTCATGACCGGTACGTCTTTCATAAACGGCTGATCATGATCGACCTTGCAGTCGAGGATACGCAGCGGATTCTGCTCATACCGGCGCTTACAGTCGGAACAAAGTTCCGGCAGGTATGGTTTAAAATATTCCTTCAACGCATCATGATATGCCTGACGGGAAGCATCGTCGCCTAGTGTATTGATGCAGACTTTGATATCCTGCAGGCCCAATGTCGATAAGATCGAAAAAGCCAGCGTGATCGTTTCAACATCGACAAACGGCGATTTGTTGCCCAGCGCCTCGACACCGAACTGATTAAAAATGCGCAGACGTCCTTTCTGCGGCCGTTCATGACGGGCCATCGGGCCCATATAGAATAATTTGACCGGCAGATCCGGATTGGCATACATTTTATTTTCGACAAAACTGCGCACGACCCCGGCAGTGCCCTCCGGCCGGATGGTCAGCGAAGTCTTCGAGTTGGCCAGCTGAAAAGTATACATTTCTTTATTGACCATATCACTCGAGTCATTTTCCCTCTTGAACACATTTGTATGTTCAAAAATCGGGGTGCGGATCTCATCATAGTTATACAAATAGCAGAATTCGCGAATGGTTCGCTCCAGTGACTGCCATTGATACGACTTCTCGCCGTAGATATCCTGACAGCCGCGCGGGATCTTGTAGCTCATGTTTCTTTTCCTCCTATAAATAAAAAAACGCCCTCTATAAGGACGTTTGAAACGCGGTACCACCTTATTTTACAGATTGCTCTGTACGCTTGACGTCTTAACGCGACGAACGGTCAGGCTTGGACACCTGACTCCTCCAAAGTGTCTGAGCGCATCCTCACATGAAACATCGCACCAACCTGTTTCTCTCTGTGCTGCTCGGTCTGCGTTCCCTCTTTTTCAACGGATTAAGCGGCTTCGTTAATGTTTTCTACGTTATGGTATACGTGCTGCACATCGTCAACATCATCCAGCAGTTTGACCAGACGCTGGAACAGTTCCAGATCTTCTCCCTGCAGATTGACCATGTCATTGGCAACCATCTTATCTTCAAAGACTTCAAATTTGACATCCGGGATCAATTTTTCAATGACCTTCTTGGCATCGTCCAGCTGTGTCGGATCGACAGTAATGGTCATATAGCCTTCTTCGACTTCAATATCATGCAAATCAATGTCCGCATCCAACAGCGCTTCCATCATCGCATCTTCGTCATCGTACTGAATGACGATCACGCCTAAATGCTCGTAACCGAAGGAAACCGATCCGGAAACGCCCAGTTTTGCATGGGACTTATTGAAGCAGGCTCTCAAATAAGCAATCGTACGGTTCGGATTGTCCGTCAGACAGTCGATGATGATCGTCGAGCCGCCGTTGCCGAATCCTTCATAGCGGGCACTGGAATAGTTTTCGCTCGTGTTGGATTTTGCTTTATCAATGGCTCTTTTGATGACGTCATTCGGAACATTGTTTGCTTTTGCACGTTCGATGGCCTTTTTCAAAGCCTGGTTCATGTCCGGATCCGGATCGCCGTTCTTAGCGGCGACCAGGATCTCCTTTGAATATCTAGAATATACTTTCGCTTTGGCGTTGGCAGTCTTCTGCATCGACGCCGCGCGTACTTCAAAATGTCTACCCATCGTTTTTCACCTTCCAAAATTTCTTATTTAGTATATCAGTTTGAGCTCTCTTTTTCAATCTCTGCGTAGCGCTCGATGATCTTCTGTACCAACGGATGACGGACCACATCCCCGGCCTGCAGCTGCACCATCCCGATTCCCTCAATGCCTTTCAGGATCCGGCAGGCTTCGATCAAACCGCTGTCCTGTTTACGGATCAAGTCGATCTGCGTGACATCCCCGTTGATGATCATCTGCGTATGATCGCCCATTCGGGTCAGAAACATCTTCATCTGTGCCCGGGTCGTATTCTGGGCTTCATCCAGGATCACAGCGGCATGAGACAAAGTGCGTCCGCGCATGAAAGCTAACGGCGCAATTTCAATGATTTGTTTTTCGATCATCCGTTCTACCGTTTCGGTACCGAGCATTTCATAGAGCGCATCGTACAGCGGCCGCAGATAAGGATCGACTTTTTCTTTCAGATCGCCCGGCAGAAAGCCCAGCGACTCGCCGGCTTCCACCGCCGGCCGCGTTAAAATGATCTTTTCGATTTTTTCCTGCCGCAGCAGATCCACGGCATAGCAAACGGCCAGATACGTTTTCCCGGTTCCGGCTACACCGGTCGCAAAAACAATATCGTTCGATCGGAACGCATCGCACAATTCTGCCTGTCCCAATGTCTTGGGATAGATCATCTTTCCGGAACGGGTCTTGCCCACCGGGATCAGCTGATGGACTTTGAATTTGGACAGCTGTCCTTTGCGTCCCAGCTGAATGATATAGGCGATATCCTGACCGCTTAATTTATAATACGTATCTACAATTTGAAAGCAGACATCCACCACCTGTTCGATCAGATCCGCTTCTGCGGTTTCTTCAAAACGTAATGTTGAACTGCGCATGGAAAAACGCGTCTTAAAATGCTTTTCAAATACATCCAGATTTGCATCCTGCGCACCGGCAAAGATCTGGATCTCTTCAATGGAATGCTGCGAAATATCTATGGTTCTATATGCCACGACGACCTCCTGCGAAAGAAAAAATCTGCATAAAATGCAGATTCGTTACTTTCCTCTACGTGCTTTACGTGCTGCTTCAGGCTTTAACTTTCTGCGCACACCTGGTTTTACGTAAAACTCTCTTTTACGCGCCTCAGCAAGGGTACCGTTACGAGAAACTTGACGTTTAAATCTTCTTAATGCGTCATCCAATTGCTCGTTTTCCTTAACAACGACTTTCGGCATTACAAACAAACCTCCCTTCCCGAGATACCGTTACTATTATATCTGTTCAACTATGAAAATGCAACGTTTATTTTTCATCGTCCTCGTGATCCAGAGCATACTTTTCAATGCACTCCTTGACGATCACGTTATCGCCTTTATACGGCGCCCGGCCGTTCTCCCGATAGATATATGGTTCGTCACCTTTGCCCAGCAGCAGCACCACATCGCCCTTGTTTGCGCTCTCGACGGCCTGGCGGATGGCTTCATAACGATCCTGAATAAAGATATGCGGTTTCGTCTTAATGCCTTCTTTGATTTGATCGGCAATCTCTTTCGGATCTTCATCCCGCGGATCGTCTTCCGTTAAAATGATCGAATCACAATACTGATCGGCAATTTGTCCGAACACTTTTCGTTTCGCGACATCGCGCTTGCCGGCCGACCCGAACACCGCGATGACCTGATGATTACCGGCGATCTTACGGCCGAACTGCATCATTTGTTCCATACCATCCGGCGTATGCGCAAAATCGACGATCACATGGAAATCCTGTCCCAGGTTGATCTGCTCCAAACGGCCGTCGATCTGCGGCAGATTTTCACAAGCCGGCAGGATCGTTTCCAGGTCCATACCTGTTTCATGCAAAGCAGCGATCGCCGCCAGCAAGTTATATACATTATATGTTGCGACCAAGTTGGTCTTGACCGGATACGCCATCCCTTCGTAAATCAGATCGAAATTCGTCTGATTCGGCAGGATCTCCACATTGATGGCCCGGTAGTCGCACTCGGTATTGACCCCGTAGCTGATCACTCTGGCTTTGGATAACTTCTTCAGTTCCGGAAATTTCGGATCATCAATATTCAGGATCGAAACACCGTCGGCTTTTACACGGTCCTTGAACAAGATGCTTTTGGCATTGAAGTAGCTTTCCATCGTACCATGATAATCTAAGTGATCATACGTCAGATTGGTAAAAACAGCCACATCGAAATCAATCGCATCGACCCGGTGCTGCGCCAGTCCATGGCTGGAAACCTCCAGTGCACAGGCTTTCATGCCGCAGCGGACCATATCTGATAACTTTTCCTGCAGGAAGATCGCATCCGGTGTCGTCAGATCCGGCTGCAGACGCACATTGCCGTATTCGATCGCAATCGTACCGATGTAGCCGCATGGTTCTTTCAAGTTCCGGATGTTGCGGATGATATTGGCAATCGAGCTTTTCCCGTTGGTGCCGGTAATGCCGTACATCAGCAACTTATCGCTCGGGGAAGAATAGTAGATGCGGGCACACTGATTCATGGCTGCCATCACATCGTTGACCCGAATATAAATCGCACCGGTCGGCATTTCCTCCGGCGTCAGTTCTCTGGAATGAACGATACAGATGGCACCCCGTTCAATGGCCTGGCCGATATACTCATGTCCGTCATGCGTCATGCCCGGCAGGCAGAAGTAAATATTTCCTTGTTTGACTTTACGCGAATCAAAACACAGCCCGGTCACATTGGTGGTCGGTGCGTTTTTAAACAATTTACTCAATCGCATAGTTTCACCTCTTTAATGTCACGAGATATCCGTTTTCATCCAATGAATCCGGATGTACGATCAGCCTGCCGCTCAGCGGCTGATCCGATTTGATCCGTACCGGATGGTACTGACTCGTATATCCAGTATAATAATTTCCCTGTTTTCTTTCAATGAGAACTTCGAGCGTATCAAAGCGTGCCATGTCTTTTAGACGCAGCGCCTGGGATAAGGCCAGCAGCTTGCTGACCCGTGCCTTGGCGATCTTCCCGTTGATCTCCCCAGACATGGTGCTTGCCTTCGTACCGGAACGTTTCGAGTATGGGAAGACATGCATGAACGAAAACTGCAGGGCTTCGAGATTTCGCATCGTTGTTTCAAATTCAGCTTCGCTTTCCTGCACAAAACCGGCGATCACATCGGTTGAAATCGATACGTCCGGCAATGCGCTTCGGATCTGATCGATGCGGGACTGAAACTGTTCGACAGTATACGGCCGGTTCATCCGCTGCAGCGTTGCATCGCAGCCGGATTGGATCGGAATGTGCAGATGGCGGCAGATCCGTTGATTTTCCCGCATCAATTCGATCAGTTCATCGCTGACCTCCGTCATCTCGATGCTTGAAATGCGGAAATGCACAGATGCCGGTGTCACAGCAAGCATTTCCTTCAGCAAGCCGGCCAGATCGGTGCTGCCGTCATGATACCGTCCGGTATGAATGCCGGTCAGCACAATTTCCAAATGATGGGCATCGGCCAGCTGCTTTGCGACCTGCACGGCCTGCTTGGCCGGCAGACTTCGTTCCCTGCCGCGCGCAAACGGAATCGCACAATAGGAACAAAACTGGTTGCATCCATCCTGTACTTTCAGAAATGCACGGTGCTGATTTTCAAAGGTGCGGATGGGCATCGCTTCAAAATGATGAAACGTGCTGACTTCTTCGACCAAGTCATCCGGCCGGCCCGTCTTGACCAGTCGGTCGATGCGCTGCGGAACTTCATTTTTATGATCAGCGCCGATGATCAGATCCGCGCCTAGGGCTTCCCGCTGTTCCCGACTGACAAACTGCGGCAGGCAGCCGACCACGACACAGTACGCATCGGGATTGTCTTTTTTTGCCTGATGGATCTTCTGACGGGATTTATGAGCCGCGGTGTTGGTGACAGCACATGTATTGATGATGCAGATATCACATGGTTCATGGGCACCGACTTCTTGATAACCGAGCTGTTTCAGACCTTCAATATAATATTCAGATTCATAGGCATTGACCTTACAGCCCAATGTCTCGATATGAAAACGCATTAGTTTTCCCCCTTGATATGGCGCTGATATTCAATGGCAGACAACACGTAGCAGACCGCGGTTTCCGCGCGCAGGATCTGATTCCCCAGGGAACAAGTCTGAAAGTGATCGTTTTTCAGCAAGTCGATTTCTTCCGGTGCAAATCCGCCTTCCGGACCGATACAGAATGTGATCGACTCCGGATCCTGTGCCAGAAATTCCGCCAAATGGTGCTCGCTTTCTTTTTCGTAAGCGACCAAATTCATCACGCCCTGGAAGTTCCGCAGTGTTTCGACGGTCTGGATCGGCTCAATGGCCGGCAGATCGCTGCGGTTGCATTGCTCACAGGCGTTCCGGCAGATGGCCGTCCAACGTTCCAGTTTGCGTTTTTCTTTTGTTTCATCGATATGCACGACCGTAAAACGGGACGTGAACGGAACGATGCGGGTCACGCCCAGCTCACAGGCTTTCTGCAGCATCCATTCCCAGCGGTCGCCTTTGATCAAGGCGGCGCATAAGGTCACGTGCTGCAGGCGGCTGAGCACTTCAATTTCATTGAACAAATACAAATATGGACGGTCTTCCGGATGGGCCAAAAAGACCTGCGAATGATTGTCGACGACCCGTACGACTTCCTTTTTCTGGATCCGCAGCACATCAAACAAATGATGGGCCTGTTCTTCATTCAAGACGACCCGGCTGCCTGTATGACCGATTTCATCGATAAACACTTGTTTCATCGTGATCCCTCCTGTGCCAGCCGTTTGAGTTCTTTGATCTCATGCGGTTTTAAACGACGATATTGCCCCGGGCGCAGATCATCTGCCGTGATCGTACCGAATGTTTTCCGATGCAGACGGCGCACCTCATAGCCCAGTTCTTTCATCATATTTTTGACTTCATGATTCTTTCCTTCATAAATCGTCAGTTCAAACCGCATCCGGTCCCGTTCCGGATCGTTGTCCAAAAAGAAGATCTTGGCCGGCTGATAGCCATTGAATCCTTTGCGGATCTTTTTAACGTCTTCTTTTTCCAGTCTTCCCTGTAAGTTCACGACATATGTTTTCGGAATATGATAGCGCGGATGCGTCATCAAATTCGTGAACGCCCCGTCGTTGGTCATCAGCAGCACCCCGCTGGTGTCATAATCCAGCCGTCCGACCGGATAGATGCGTTTGTCCTTAGGCAGATAATCCATCACCGTTTTCCGGCCCAGATCATCGGATACGGTGCATACACAGCCTTTGGGTTTATAAAAAACATAATAGACGGCATCTTCCCGTTCGATCGGCGTGCCGTTGACTTCGATCAAATCATTACCCGAGACCTTCGTGCCCAAGGTAGTGCAGACCTTGCCGTTGACTTTGACCTTGCCGGCCGTTATATATTCTTCCGCTTTGCGCCGCGAGCAGACCCCTGCCTGCGCAATGACTTTCTGTAAACGTTCCATATTTATTCTTCTTCCTCATTTCCGAATAGATCTTCTTCACCGTCGTGCTGCGGCAGTTCCGGCAGTTCCGCCAGCGTATTCAGTTCAAAGGCATCCAGAAATTCATCGGTCACCGTATATAAAAGCGGTTTACCGACGGTATCCAGACGGTCTTTGGCTTCGATCAGTCCCTGTGCCTGCAGTTTTTTAAGCATCACTTCACAGTTGACGCCGCGGATCTCTTCGATCTCCACCCGCGTGATCGGCTGTTTGTATGCGACGATGGCCAGCGTTTCCAGCGCTGCCTGCGACAAGGAAGCCGGTTTGGCATGTTCGAAGATCCGCTGTCCGTACGGGTAGATCGCTTCTTTGGTGATGAATTTATAGCGATTGGAAAACTCGGTCAGTTCGATGCCGGAATCCGGATCGTCATATTGTTTTTTCAGCGTTTCCAGATCTTCCACGACCGCATCGTTGACCGGATGATCCAGTGCCGAACAAATTTGTTCAAAGGTCAGTCCTTCTTCCCCGGCCAAAAAAATCAACCCTTCAATGATGGTTTTCTGTTTCATAGTGCCGCTCCTTTCCGGATCCAAATGGCTTCGTTTTCATCCATATAACAAATCAAATCATTTTGATGGACCAAGTCCAGGACCGCCAGAAATGTCACGATGATCATATGCAGCGAAGTGCAGTCCTCACATAAGGTTTCAAACAGGATGGCTTGGGTTTCATTTTTCATCCGTGCTTTCACTTGTTCCAGCCGTTCTTCGACCGATAACTCTTTGATCGTGACCTTCGTTTCATACGGCTGCAGGATCGCATGCCGTTTTAACACCCGGTCCATCGCTTTGAGCAGTTCATAGACCGACTGCGGTTCGATCGTACCGTCGGATTTTATCTGCATCCACGATTCGACCATCGAAGCCTGCGGCCGTGTGTACTGTTTCTGCCGGCGGTCAAACTGCGTACGCAAGGTCTGCGATGCATCCTTGAACTGTTGATATTCCAATAAACGTCGTACCAGCTTTTCACGCTGATCTTCCTCATATTCATCTTCCAGTTCGGGTTTTTCCCGCGGCAGCAGTTTCCGCGACTTGTATTCGATCAAACCAGCCAGCTCGGTTAAATATTCACTGGCAATTTCCAGATGCATTTCCTGCATCTGATGAATATAATCGATATACTGCTCGGCCAGTACATCGAGATTCAAATCCATTAAATCCAATTTGTTTTCTTTGATCAGATGCAGCATCAGATCCAAAGGTCCGTCAAATTGTTCGATGGATACATTAAATTCCATTTTATCACCGTTTCACAGTATAACAAATCTTGAATTAAAAATATATAAAGAAGGCCTTTTGTGATATGATTATTTTATGAAAAAAGCAGTGATTTATCTTTGTATCGCCATCTTTCTGGCACTCGTCATTCAGCCGAATCTGAATGTTTCTTTACGCTACGGCAGCAGCCGGGTCCCGACGAATACAAACGGAACGCCGACCACCAATGAAAATATCGATATAAAGAAATGTAAATCAAAAGCGACCATCTGCATCGACCCGACTTACGGCGGCGATGATGCGGGATATACATCCGATGATACCACACCAGAAAAAGAACTGGTGCTGGATCTCTCTCAGGCAATCGGCAGTCAGTTAAGCAATGCCGGCTATAAAGTCGTTTATACCCGTGAGGACAACGACACGACATTGTCGGATAGTGAGCGGCTTGAAATTGCCGAAAAAAATGATGCGGATTATATTTTGAGCATCTCTTTGAACCATGATTCCAATCCTTTTGTCAAAGGATATTCTATCTTCACCCAAAATGACGATCAGATGATCGAGCTGGCGGGTGACCTATCCGACGAACTGAATTCGATCAGCTATTCCCAGTTTCTGGGAGCCGACAGTGATCACTACGATAATTTTGCGATCCTTGACAGCAGCACACCAGCTATTCTGATCGATTTAGGATATATAACCAATGCGGATGACTATAAAAAAATGACCGATGAGTCCTATCAGCAGACCATCGCCAAAGCCATCACAAAAGCTTTTGTAAAGGCGGTGAACTGATGAAAGATGTAAAAATCTATCAAGGGACGGCCGGTGTACTTTACGAACGTACCTTCGATCTGGAAGGCATGACCCTGACCAAAGAGGTCTTCAAGCACCCCGGCGGGGTCGGCGTGATCGTGATCCAGGACGGCAAGCTCCTGCTTGTGCGTCAGTATCGTCATGCGATCGATCAAAAAACCCTGGAGATCCCGGCCGGCAAACGCCGTCCCGGCGAAGATCCGGAAACGGCCGGCCTGCGGGAATTAAATGAAGAAACCGGGCTCACCTGCGAACATCTGCAGCCAGCCACCTCTTTTTTGACGACGCCGGGATTCTGCGATGAGCGCATCTGGCTGTTTGAAGCCGTCGATCCCAAGCCGGCGGACAAGCGTTTGGCCTGTGATGACGATGAATTCATCGACTTGGTCTGGATGCCGATCGATGAAGCCCTCCGTCAAGTCAAGGACGGGACGATCGATGATGCGAAAACTGTTATTGCGATCTTACGTATTGGTATGGAAAGGATAAACTCATGACAAATTTTGTGTTGATTTCTCCGAATTATCCAGAAAGCTACTGGATGTTTGCGCGGGGACTGAAGAAATACGGCGCTACCGTGCTGGCCATTGTCGACCAGCCTTATGATTCACTGAAGCCGGAACTAAAAGAATACTGTGATGAGATCTATGTTGTTAAAAGTTTTTATAATTACGACGACATGGTCCGCGCCTGCGGTTATTTCACTTTCAAATACGGCAAGATCGACTGGATCGAGTCAAATAATGAAGCCTGGATGGACTTGGATGCCAGACTGCGGGATGACTTCCACGTGACCACTGGTTTCGATCATGCGACCATCCGTGAATTCCAATCCAAAGCTGCCATGAAAAAATACTATCAGAAAGCCGGCCTGCCGACCGCCCGGTATACCTTGGTGGAATCGTTGGAACAAGCGCAGGCATTTGCCCGCGAAGTCGGTTATCCGCTGGTCATGAAGCCCGATCACGGCGTCGGAGCCAGTTCGACCTACGAGATCGAAAGCGACCGGGAACTGGCCAAGATCTATCAGCTGACCAAACAATATCAAATGATCCTTGAAGAGTATGTCGAAGGCGATGTCTTTACCATTGACGGCATTGCTGATGAAAACGGCATCATCCGTTATATCAATTCACTCGAATATGTCGGCAACTGTATGGACAGTGTCGTTTACCAGCTGAGCATCGGATGCTACACAGCCTTCCAGGTCAAGCAGGAATACCGCGATCTGGCCCAGCGGGTCATCCGTGCGTTCGGTATTAAAAACCGTTTCTTCCACGGCGAATACTTCCGCCTGACAGCCGATAAAGAAGGCTTAGGCAAAAAAGGCGATGTCATTGGCCTGGAAATGAACTTCCGGCCGCCCGGAGGCTTCTCGCCGGATCTGATGAACTATGCCGGCAGTCTGGATGTCTATCAGTTATGGGCAGAAGTACTGCTGACGCAGAATGCCTCTTACTCCAAGCTGCATCGTTTTTCAGCCGGTTTTGCGGGCCGCCGCTTCAAGCTGAATTACCGCTATTCCTTAGAGGAAATTGAAAGTATGTTCTCGGATGAGATCATCGACACCATCTATCTGCCGCCGGCTTTTGCTTCCGCCATGGGTGATGTTGCCGTCCTGGCACTGTTCACATCCAAAAAGCAGCGCAGCCGCTTCTTTGATGCCGCGATGGAAACGATCGATGTCTGCCAGGACGAAGAAAGGTCTGACGTAAGTGATCGAAAAATTTAACTTGTATATGCCGCCCTTTGATGAAGAGCGGCGTATCCATTTATATCTGCCGGATGACTGGCGGGAAGCCGGCCGCTGTTATCCGGTGCTCTATATGTTCGACGGCCACAATTTATTTGAAGACAGCGAAGCCACCTACGGCACATCCTGGCATCTGGCTGATACGATCCAAAAAATGCACAAGGAATTGATCGTCGTCGGACAGGAATGCAGCCATGTCGGAGATAACCGCATCAGTGAATACAGTCCGTTTGATTTTGAAGAAGCCGTTTTTAAAAAAGAACCTGTGAAAGGACAAGGCGATCGGACGATGCAGTTTTTCGTCCAGACGCTGAAGCCTTATATTGATGCGCATTATCCGACGCTTCGCGACCGTCGTTTTACATGGATCGGCGGATCCAGCTGCGGCGGTACGATGGCTTACTTTGCGGGCATACGGCACAGTGCCGTCTTTTCCAAAGCGGTCTGTGTTTCACCGTTCATTGCCCCGATGTATGAGCAGTTCCTGCAGCTCACCAAAGAGACAGTGATCAGCCCGGATACCGCGTTCTATCTGTCCTGGGGCGCCAAGGAGAACGGCGATCATCTTTTTGTCTACGAGACCAAAATGTGTACGGAGCTGGCCAATCGGCTGATCGAGAAAAACTTTCCGGTGTATTTTAATGTCAAACCCTCAGGCCGTCATTGTGAAGCAGACTGGAGCCTGGAAGTGCCGGAAATTCTGAAATTCTTATTTCATCGATAACAGGAGGAACCCATGAACCGAAATGTCGTCATCCGATCGCTTGATGCCCATGCCGGCCGAACGATCATCATCAGTGATATTCACGCTAACTTAAAAGCTTACCATGCGCTGCTGAAAAAGGTCGGCTACCGTCCGCAGATCGATCGTTTGATCATCGACGGCGATTTCCTTGAAAAAGGCCATGATAATCTCGCGATCCTGCATGAGCTGATGCGTCAGAGCCAGACCGAAGATGTTCACTGCATCATGGGAAACTGTGATTTTGTCTGCAAGAACGCCTTGTATTCCTATCGCCTGACTTTTCTGCGCAAGATCCTGCTGATGCGGCCGGGTTCGGTCTTAAATGAAATGGGCGCCGAGCTGGGCCTGAAGATCAAGCCGGATACCGACATGGCGGTTTTTTGTCAGACCATCCGCCGGCATTTTCTTGCGGAACTGGCATTTGTCAATGATCTGCCGCATGTCATCGAAACGCCGGATACGATCATTGCGCACAGTGCGATCCAATCACCGGATCACTATGGAGATGATTTTCGGGAAGTCATCAATCATTCATTTTATTTACGGGAGGATCTTCCCCGTTTTGAGAAACGGGTCGTGGTCGGCCATATGCCGGTAACAGAATACTGCCGGCGGATCGCCTCCTTCAATCCCATTTACGATGCCAGCAGGAACATCTACTCGATCGACGGCGGCAACGTGGTCAAATCCAGCGGTCAGCTCAACGCACTGATCCTGGAGGGCAATCGGGTTTCCTATGCATCCTGGGATGACCTGCCGGAAACCACGGTGCTTGAAGATGTCCCGGCACAAACCGTGCTGCCGTTTTTCGTCAATTGGAATGAAGGCCATGTAACGATCCGGAAATGTGAAGGCCGCCAGCTGTATGTGTACAATGAGCATTTAAATCGTTCATTTTGGGTCGATGAAGCTTTCTACCGTGATCATAAGGTATCCGAATACACCAACTATCAGATGCCATTAAAAAAAGGAGAACACGTCAAAATCGTGTTCCCCTATGGAGATCAGGTTCAAATCAAGAAAAACGGTATCCTAGGCTGGACTTATACCAGTTCACTGGCCTTCTTTAAATAAGTGCACAATTGATCGACTTCTTCCTGCGTGGTGCTCCAGCTGGTCACCAGTCGGATGATCAGCATATCATCGCGTTTTTCCCACACATCAAAATCGACATACTCTGCCAGATACTCAAACTGTTCTTTGGTCAGTACCGGGAATACAAGATTCGTTTCACTGCGGATCAGCAGCGAGTAGCCGTTGTCATGCAGGAAACTCTGGATCTGCTGCGCCAGTTCAATTTCATGTGCCGCATTCTTATAGAATGCATCGTTTTCAAACAAAGCACGGAACTGAACGCCCAGCAGCCAGCCGCGGGCGATCAGAGCAGCAGACTGCCGCAGCACATAACGGAAATTCGGCTTCAGTTCCGGATTGGATACAATGACCGCCTCGCCGAACAAAGCACCGGCTTTGGTGCCGCCGATACTGAACATATCACACCATTTCGGTAAGTCATTCAGCGTGTAATCCACACCGGACATCAAGACCGTGTTCATGCGGTCGCCGTCCATGATCAAATACAATCCCAGTTCCTGACATTTCGCATGCAGCGCTTCCAGCTCTTCGCGCTTATAAACCGTACCCAGTTCAGTACAGTTCGAAATATACACCATTTTCGGCAGAACACATTTTTCTGAGTCGATCATATGGCTTTCGTACGTTTTCTGTACTTCATCCGGTGTGATCTTGCCGTCGTGATTTGGTACGATAATAACTTTATGTCCGGTCGCTTCGATCGCGCCGGTCTCATGACGGACAATATGACCGGTATCCGGCGCAATGACCGCCTCATAGCTTTTCAGTGCACAGCGGATCATCACGATGTTCGCTTGCGTTCCTTCCTGCACAAAATATATATCTACATCGTTATCCGGCATCTTCGAATGAATGACCTCTTTGGCTTTTTCGCACTGTTCATCCAATCCGTAGCCAGTATGAACGATATTGTTGTTATTCTTGATTTCTTCCAGAATTTCGGGAATACAGCCTGCTCCGTAATCATTTCGAAAGTTTAGCATATTCATCCCTCCGCTGTTATTTTATCATTGAATCTAGTGATACGGGGAAAAAATTCGAAAAATTCTTTGATCCTTGCTTTTTTCCATGATCGATCAGAAAAAGAAAACGCTTCCCGAAGGAAGCGTATTTTTAAAATTCAAAATGATTGTTGTGTGTCTTCCAGATCTGCATCTTTTCCGCCTGCTCAACCAACTGCTGACGGAAGTCAGGATGTGCGATCGAGATCAATGCCTCGGCACGCTGCCATGTGTTCAATCCTTTCAGATTGACCAGGCCATATTCGGTTACCACATAGTGTGTATTCGGCCGCGTATCCGTTACGGCAGATCCCGGCTTCAGCGTCGGAACGATCCGAGAGAATGTCTCTCCTTGGTGGTTCGTATACGTTGACGAGCAGCAGATAAAGCTCTTGCCGCCTTTGGATAAGTAAGCACCCATGACAAAGTCCTGCTGACCGCCGGCACCGCTGATTTGACGGGTTCCGGATGATTCAGCACTGACCTGTCCGTATAGATCCACATCCACGGTGTTATTGATGGAGATGAAGTTGTCCAGCTGGGCGATCACGCGCACATCATTGGTGTAATCGACCGGTGCCGACATGCATTCCGGATTGTCATTCAAGTAATCGTACAGTTTCTTGGTTCCGGCACCGAAGGCATAAACCTGACGTCCTTTATCCAGGCTTTTATTCATGCCGTCGATCTTGCCGGCCTTCGCCATATCGACATACGCATCCACATACATCTCGGTATGGACACCTAAGTGCTTTAAGTCACTGCGTGCGATCAGCGAACCGACCGCATTCGGCATACCGCCGATTCCTAGCTGCAGGCAGGCACCGTCCGGAATTTCATTGACGATCAGCTCGGCAACCTTTTGATCCACTTCGGTCGCACCGCCGCTCGGCAATTCCGGGATCGGTGTATTGGTCGATTCAACGATATAGTCGACTTGGGAAATGTGGATTCCGGTACGGAATCCGCCCAGGCAGCGCGGCATGTTCTCGTTGACTTCGACAACGACTTTCTTCGCTTTATCACACAGATCGGCTAAATGCGAAGCACTTGGTCCAAAACTGAAATAGCCAAAGTTATCCATCGGTGAAACAACCAGATAAGCGACATCACCCGGCTCGACGTTTTCACGATAGTAACGCGGCAGTTCGGAATAACGGGCCGGCGCATAGAAACCAAAGCCGGCTTTGACCGTCGCCCGTTCAACACCTGTCATATGCCAGGAGTTCCAAGTCATATGTTCCGCAGCATTTTCGACATCGAAGATGGCCGGACGCGTCAGCAGAATGCCGCCCCGGAATTTTACATCTTCCAATTTCGGCAGGCGTTTCGCGACCTCAATATCGATATCATGCGGCGTACCGCTGCACCATCCATAGTCGACCCAATCGCCGCTGTGGATCAATTCAGCGGCCTGTGCAGCCGTAATTTTTTTATTCTCATATTCGGAACGATAATCCATGATCTGCGCCCCTATTTGTTTTTAAATTCCTTATCTTTTACACGGTTGACGAAGCATTCCATACCATATGTCTGATCTTCGGTCGCGAAGCAGTCAGCAAAGTTCTTGACTTCATTTGCAACACCGTCATCGATGTTCATCTGCAGACCATCGTTGATCGATTTCTTCGACTGAGCAACCGCGATCGGTGCATTCTTCGCAATGGTATTGGCCAGTTTCATGACTGCCGGCATTAATTCTTCTTTCGCTACGACCTTATTGACCAGACCGATCTCCAATGCTTTATCGGCCTTGATGTTGCGTGCCGTGTAGATCATTTCCTTCGCAATACCCGTCGGCACCAAACGTGCTAAACGCTGCGTACCGCCGAAGCCTGGTGTGATTCCCAAACCAACTTCCGGCTGTCCGAATACCGCATTTTCACTGGCAATACGAATATCACAGCACATTGCTAACTC
This sequence comes from Catenisphaera adipataccumulans, assembly GCF_014202755.1. GTDB lineage: Bacteria > Bacillota_I > Bacilli_A > Erysipelotrichales > Erysipelotrichaceae > Catenisphaera > Catenisphaera adipataccumulans. Next base: position 131,623 of record NZ_JACHHK010000004.1, on the reverse strand, counting down.
ACAGCCGCCGCCTAACGCAAAACCGTTGACCGCTGCGATGACCGGACAGTGCAGTTGTTCGATCTGACGGAAGATCTTATTTCCGTATGCACTGTATTCTGCTGCTTCTTCTACGCTCTTGTCTTTCATTTCGACAATATCGGCACCGGCCACAAAGCTCTTCTCACCGGCTCCGGTGATCACTGCGACATAAGTGTCTTTGTCTTCTGCGACCTGATTCACAACTTTTTCCAGGTCCTGCAGAACTTCCGTTGCCAAAGCGTTCAATGCTTTCGGGCGGTTGATGGTGATGATGGATACATGTCCTTGTTTTTCAAATAATACGTTTTCCATGATTGTATTCCTTTCTAAAAAAGAAGTGGAAACAATGGCGTTCCACTTCTTGAATTCCGGCAATTAGTTATATTTATAGAATCCTTCGCCGGTCTTGCGGCCCAATTTACCAGCACGTACCATTTTCTTCAGCAGCGTGCACGGACGATATTTCGAGTCGCCGGTTTCTGTGTACAGAACTTCCATTACGTCCAATACGATATCCAAGCCGATCAAGTCAGCCAATGCCAACGGTCCCATCGGATGGTTTGCGCCTAACTTCATAGCGGTATCGATATCTTCAGCACTGGCAACGCCCTCCTGCAGAACGAAGATGCCTTCGTTGATCATCGGCACCAGGATACGGTTTACCACAAAGCCCGGGGCTTCGTTGACCTGTACCGGCGTTTTGCCGATTTGTTTCGACAGTTCGATGACTGCATCATTGGTTGCGTCTGCAGTATTCTCACCGCGGATGACTTCGATCAGTTTCATGCGGTCAGCCGGGTTGAAGAAGTGCATACCGATGACTTCATGTTTGATTCCGTTTGCGATCTCCGTGATCGACAGGCTGGATGTATTCGTGCAGAAGATCGTCGAATCTTTGCAGATGTCATCCAACTGTTTGAACAGATCCTGTTTAACGGATACTTGTTCCAGAACGGCTTCGACGATGTAATCTGCATCAGCCAAGTCAGCATATTCGCCGGCTTTTAAGTTGCCTTTTACTTCGTCCGCAAAGCTTTGTTCTACTTTTCCGCGCGATACCAGTTTGTCCAGTTTCGCACCGATCTTGTTGATTCCGTTCTGCGCCCATTCTAATTTGATATCGCAGACGGTTACCTGGTTTCCGGCGCTGGCGAAAGACTGGGCAATGCCCTGTCCCATCGTTCCGGCACCTACGACACCGATCTTACTCATAGTGTATTTTGCCTCCTTTTTTTACTCAGATTTTGCTGCCTTGATGGATTCTACCAACAGCGGCAGAACTTTATTGACATCACCGACGAATCCCATGTTGGAAATCGAGAAGATTTCTGCCTGCGGGTCACGGTTGATGGAAATGATCATATCGGATTTATCCATACCTGCACAGTGCTGAACGGCTCCGGAGATACCGCATGCTAAGTACAGCGAAGGACGAACCGTCTTACCAGTCTGTCCGACCTGACGGTCTTTATCCATATATCCGTCTTCGACAACGGCACGGCTGCAGCAAACAACGCCGCCTAATTCATCGGCAACCTGCTGAACCAGATCCAGGCAGCCTTCTGCACCACGGCCGGCACCAACCAAGATGTCTGCTTTCGTGATGTCGACATCACCTTTGACTTTTTCGATGACTTTTTCAACGAATACTTCCGGTTCTGTTGTTGTCCAAGTCGGTTTAAATTCTTCTACTTCACCCGTGCGGCTTTCGTCAACCGGTGCCAGTTCGAATACTTTCGGACGGATGGTTGCCATCTGCGGGCGCGTATTCTTACATACGATCGTACCGAATAAGTTACCGCCGAAAGTCGGACGGGTAACATCCAGCAGAGCGACACCGTTGGCCGCTTCTTCCTGATCCACTTCGATCTTTGTAGCATCGGCAGTCAGACCTGCATTGATGCGGGCTGCAACACGCGGTGCTAAATCACGTCCTAACGGTGTTGCACCTGTCAGGAATGAATCTGGTTTATATTTGTTGATCAACTGAGTCAATGCATCTGCATAGAACTGTGTGGAGTAATCTTTCAGCAGTTCATCATCTACAACGATAACTTTATCTGCACCGTGTGCGATGACTTCCTGTGCTTTATCTTTGATACCGTTGCCCAGCAGTACGCCGACAACTTTGTATCCCATAGCCGGAATCGTAGCGACCAGCTTGCGGGCTTCGCTGATCAGTTCATATCCGACTTCGGCGATGTTTCCGTTTTCTTGTTCTACGAAAACATAAATGTCTTTATATTCTTCAAATTTAGCCATTTTTATCCTCCTACTTCGTAATGATTTGTTTCTCTTTCAGAGTCTTCGCAATCATATCTGCGGTTTCCTGCTCAGATAACGTGAAAGTTTCAGTCTTATCACTGACATCCTTTGTGAATGTACGTTTTACGGAAGTCGGAGATCCGGCCAATCCGATCAAAGACGGATCCATATTCAAGTCGCCGTTGGTCAGAACCTGAACTTTATCTTCTTTCTGCAGATCAACGATGTCGTTGCAGTTCATGTAACGCGGTTTATATACGCTGTCGGACAAGAACGTCAATAAGCACGGCAATTTAACAGTAACAACTTGTTCTACATCTTCTAAGGATTTTTTAACGGTGATCTGGTCTTCTTTAACGTCCAGGATCTCGTCAACGTAAGTAACCTGCGGAACACCTAAACGTTCTGCGGTCTGCGGTCCGACCTGCGCCGTATCACCATCGATTGCCTGACGGCCGGCGAATACAATGTCATAACCAACTTTATTGATGGCATCAGCCAAGGTACGGCTGGTTGCACATGTATCGGCACCGGCGAATGCACGGTCGGTGATCAATACACCCTTGTCAGCACCGCGGGCGATGCCTTCCTCCAGCATACCTTTTGCTTTCGGAATACCCATTGTCATAACCGTAATTTCGGTATCCGGGTTTTTATCTTTGATTTGTAAAGCAGCTTCCAAACCTGCCATATCATCCGGGTTCGTGATGCTTGGAACGCCTTCACGAATCAATGTTCCGGTCTTCTTATCAACACTGATCTCAGTTGAATCCGGTACTTGTTTTTCAAGAACGATGATTTTCATATCTGTTTTCCACCCTTTCCTTATCGCAACATAGATCCTGAAATGACCATACGTTGTACTTCGGATGTACCTTCGTAGATTTCAGTAATCTTCGCATCTCTGAACATTCTTTCAACTGGCATATCACGGGTATAACCATAACCGCCTAACAGCTGAATTGCTTTTGTGGTGACTTCCATTGCGGTTTCGGAAGCGATCAATTTTGCTTCGGCAGCTAATACAGTATGTGATTCACCGTTTTCTTTGGCCATAGCAGCACGGTAAACCATCAAACGGGCTGCATCAACTTTTGTCTGCATCGTAGCCAGCTGGAACTGTGTGTTCTGGAAACGGGCGATCGGACGGCCGAACTGTTTACGCTGTTTAACGTATACAACGGCTTCATCAATGGCACCCTGTGCAATTCCCACTGCCTGTGCGGCGATACCGATACGGCCGCCGTCCAAGGTCATCATGGCGATCTTGAAACCTTTTCCTTCCTGGCCTAATAAGTTTTCCTTCGGGATCTTCACGTTGTTAAAGATCAACTCACGGGTAGCCGATCCGCGGATACCTAATTTCTTTTCATGCAGACCGAAAGTAAATCCTTCCCAGCCTTTTTCAACGATAAATGCGGAAATTCCGTGGTTTCCTTTGGATTTATCCGTCATGGCAAAGATGATATAAACATCTGCTTCACCGGCGTTGGTGATGAAGATCTTCGTACCATTCAGGATGTAGTTTTCACCGTCAAAAACAGCAGTCGTCTGCTGTCCGGCAGCATCGGTACCGGCATTCGGCTCTGTCAGACCGAAAGCGGCAATTTTCTTTCCGGTCGTCAGATCCGGCAGATATTTTTCTTTCTGTTCCGGCGTACCGAACTTAGCGATCGGCCAAGTACCCAAAGACGTATGCGCACTTAAAACCGTTCCGGTCGTTGCACAAACCTTGGAAATCTCTTCGACTGCCAGGATATAGCTCAGATAATCTGCACCTGCACCGCCGTATTCACGCGGGAAAGGGATTCCCAGCATTTTTGCCTGACGCATGACTTCAACGTTTTCCTTCGGAAAGCGTTCTTGTTCATCGACATCGGCAGCATTGTCCTTTACTTCATTCTGCGCGACTTCTCTGAACAACTTCTGCATCATTTTTTGTTGTTCTGTTAAATTGAAATCCATAAATTGAAGTTCTCCTTTCCATATTATTAACTTCAAGTTATTGCATGAAAACAGAATGATTCCATACAATTTAAATTATACAAAGAGAATCTGACCTCGTCAATGACTTTGTGAAATTATTTACAAGTGGTGAAAAGAACGCGTTTTTTCACAAGTTCATATTTTCACAAATGTATAAATGAAAAAAGGAAGCAGGCAATTTTGTCTGTCTTCCCCTTTCGATTGTTAGATTTCTCTTGTCCAGAGCGATGCCATGGAAGGTCCGCCGCCGACGCACAGCGATGCACAGCCGATCTTCGCATCCTGGCGCTGCATTTCATACAGCAGCGTGACAATGATACGCAGAGCAGAGCATCCAACCGGGTGACCCAGAGAAATACCGGAACCGTTCAAGTTAGTCTTGTTACGGTCAACGATATAGCCGTGGTCTTCTTTCAGCTTGCGTTCGCAGCCGATAAACTGTGCTGCAAAGGCTTCGTTGATTTCCCAGTAATCGACGTCTTCGAATTTCACACCGGCAGCATCCAAGCACTTCGGAATGGATACAGCAGGGCCAAGACCCATAACGCTTGCATCAACGCCCTTGCCGCAGATGTACAGCATCTTTGCCATCGGCTTGATGCCTAATTCTTCAGCTTTTTCTTTTGACATAATGATCACTGCTGCAGCGGCATCATTGATACCGGAAGCGTTGGCAGCGGTCGTTACACCATCTTTATTAAATACAGTTCTTAACTTGGAAATGGTTTCTAAGTTGCAGTCCGGAATGATGTGCTCATCGGTTTCATGAACGACGTCACCTTTACGAGTGTGCTCAACGACCGGAATGATCTCGTCTTTGAATTTGCCTTCAGCAGTTGCTTTGGCAGCACGGCTGTGGGACATTACTGCAAGTTCATCGCATTCTTCACGGGTAATGTTGTATAATTTCGCAACATTATCTGCTGTGGAACCCATATGTCCGCCGCTTAATTCATCGTACAATGCATCATGCAGCAGCGAATCGTACATTTCTGCTGCACCGGCTTGAGGGATGCTTCCCATCCGATAACCCATACGAGCTTTCGGCAGCAGGAACGGTGCCTGTGTCATGTTTTCTGTACCGATGACCAGACCGATCTCTGTTTTGCCTAACTGAACATCGTTGCATGCGATTTCCAAGGCACGCATACCAGATGCACAGTTCTGGTTGACGTTGACTGCGTTGCTGGTTTCGTCCATACCGATGCGCATCGATACCTGACGAGCCGGCAAAGAACCTTGCATACCGGTGTAAACTTCACCCATAACGATCTCATCGACTTGTTTCGGATCGATACCGGCACGTTTGATGGCTTCTTTTCCGACCGTAATTGCTAAATCACGAGCCGATACATTTTTAAATTCCCCTAAGAATTTACCAATGGCTGTACGGCAGGCACTAACAATTACAACTTCTTTTGTTTCCATGTTTTTACCTCCAATATTTACGGATATACCATATCATGAAAATATAAGGTTGTCAAAAATTTCACAAATAATTTTTTATCTTTTTTTCTTTTAACCGCTTATTCAAGATAATATAAAAAAACGCATTTGCACACAACTGTACAAATGCGTATATTTCTACTTTTCCTGTTCGTCGATGTCATGCAGGATCTGATCGATCCGATTGCCCTGCTCCAGACTTTTATCCTGAATAAAGATCAATTCCGGCACTTTCCGGATGGTCAGCTTTTTTGCCAAATTGCTCCGGATATAACCTTTGGAAGAATTCAGGATCCGCAGACCGGCATCGTTTCGTTCCTGTTTGCCTAAAAACGACACATAAACTTTGGCCTGTGACAAGTCACGCGTACATTGGACATCGGTTACGGTCACAAATCCAAGTTTGGGATTTTTCATCTCAAACTGCAGAATATTGGATATCTCACGCTGCATGATCATGTCCAGGCGTTCTTGTTTTAAAGACATGTTACTCCTGTTCTACCTCTTGGTCCTCATAGGTTTCGATGATATCGTCAACTTTGATATCATTGAAATTCTCGATGGTCAGACCGCATTCGAAGCCGGACGTTACCTCTTTCACATCGTCCTGGAAACGTTTCAGCGAACCCAGTTTACCATCGTAGATCACGATACCATCGCGGATCACGCGGGCCTTGCAGTCGCGTTTGACCACACCATCCGTGACCATACAGCCGGCAATCGTTCCAATGCGGGAAACTTTGTACGTCTTGCGGACTTCTGCCTGACCAAGCGTAACTTCTTCGTAGACCGGCGCCAACATACCTTTCATGGCACTTTCCAATTCTTCCAATGCCTTGTAGATGATGTTGTGAAGACGGATCTCAACATGTTCTTCTTCGGCTTTCTTCCGGATCGCCGCGCTCGGGCGGATATTAAATCCGTAGATGATCGCATCAGAAGCACTCGCCAGCATGATATCCGATTCACTGATCGTACCGACCGTTGAACGGATGACATTGACACGGACATTCTCGACTTCCAGTTTTTCCATGGAAGCCTTCAGCGCTTCGGCAGAGCCCTGCACATCGGCTTTGATGACGACATTGATTTCCTTTACATCACCTTCGTCGATCTTGCGGGCCAGATCTTCCAGCGACATCGCACTTGAGGCATTGCGCTCTTTCAAGATCTGTTTTTCCAGACGCTGGGAAGCGATCGTCTGGGCTTTTTTATAGTCGGTATAGGTCATGAAGACATCTCCGGCACGCGGCACTTCGCTCAGACCGATGATCTCCACCGGCATGCTTGGTGTCGCTTTCTTGACTTCTTTGTGTTTATCATTGGTCATGCGGCGGATACGGCCGTAGCTGGTGCCGACCACGACGCTGTCCCCCGTATGCAGCGTACCGCGCTGTACGAGCAGCGTAGCAACCGGGCCGCGGCCTTTATCCAATTTTGCTTCGATCACTGTACCGCTGGCCAATGCATCTGGGTTGGCTTTCAGTTCCTGCATATCAGCTACTAATAGCATCGTTTCCAACAGATCGTTGACGCCTTCGCCGGTCTTCGCTGAGATGCGCTGAAAAATGGTATCGCCGCCCCATTCTTCCGGCATGATGCCTAATTCAGCCATTTCATTCATGACCCGATCCGGGTTGGCACCCGGTTTATCGATCTTGTTGACGGCCACGACGATCGGCACGCCGGCCGCTTTCGCATGGTCGACGGCTTCCTTGGTCTGCGGCATGACACCGTCATCAGCAGCAACTACAATAATAACAATATCGGTTACCTGTGCTCCGCGGGCACGCATCGCCGTAAAGGCTTCATGTCCCGGTGTATCCAGGAAAGTGACCTTTCGGCCGTGCAGTGATACCTGATAGGCACCAATGTGCTGCGTGATGCCGCCGAATTCATCCTCGATGACGTTCGTTTTCCGAATGGTATCCAGCAGTGTGGTCTTACCATGGTCAACATGGCCCATGATCGTAACGACCGGCGGACGCGGCTGCAGCTTGGATTCATCTTCTTCAATATTCTTTAACTGATCCTCGATATCATCTTCTTCGATGACCACTTCTTTATGGCATTCCACACCGAACTGTGCGCAAACCAATTCCACATCATCATCGCTCATGGTTGTGTTGATGGTGGACATATTTCCCAACATAAACAGGAACTTGATGATCTCAGAACTGTTTCGATGCATCAATTTAGCCAGCTGTCCGACCGTGATCGGCTGAGAATACGTGATTTCTGTTACTTTTTCTTCTTGTCTGCGCGGTGCCGCCTGCTGCTTATGACGGTTATTGCCGCGGTTGTTCCGATTGCGGTTGTTGCGGTTGTGGTTGTTGCGGTTGTGGTTGTTTTTACGTTTGTTACGTTGACGACTGTTGTTATATGCCATTCACACTCACCTATCCTTTCATTTCTTCTAAGATCGCTTGTGCAAATCCTTCGTCGAGGATCGCAAACGACTGTATTGATTTCTTACTGATCGCATCCCAATCCGCCAGTGTCAGACAGGGAATGTGATAAAATGCGCATTTGTCGTGCAGCTTTTTGGTCCGGTTTTTGCCGCAGAACGGCGACAGACAAACTAGTTTTGCCTGCCGGGTCTGGATCGACGGGATCAGACGGGATCCATAGCTGACCTTGCCGGCACGGAACGCAAGCTGACAGAGCGAAACAACTTTTTTATTCACTCACTAGCTCCATCAATTGATCATAGATCTCATCCGGCACGGGCTGGCCTAACGCACGGTCCAGAGCTTTATTTTTACGGGCCAGTTCAATGGTTTCTCTGCGCTTGGAAACATAAGCACCGTGGCCGTTTTTCTTGCCGGTCAGATCCACTTCAATGGTCTGCTCCGGTGTGCGGATCACCCGGATCAATTCTTTTTTCGGGAATCGTTCCTGGGTCACAACACATTTTCTCATCGGGACTTTACGCATAAAACCTCCTAGTCATCGTAGTAGGAATCAAATTCTTCGTAGTCGATATCATCATCCCAACGATCGTTCTCTTCATCTTCCGCCTCTTCGATCTCTTCCAGTTCTTCTTCGGAATAGATTGGTTTCATCTGCTCATCATAAGCAGGCTTCTTGACTTCGATCTCGACCTTAGCTGTTTCTTTTGGTTCAGATTTCTTTTTCGGTTTGGCAGCCGGCTGTTCGTTCGACTTATTCGAAGCATCCGCAAAATCTTCAAACTTGGAAGTGTACTCTTTGACATCGCTGGCTGATTTGTTTTTCCGCATTTCTTTTGCCAGTCGGGCTGCCTCTTCCATCTCATCCTGTTCTTTCTTTTCCTGTTCGTCTTCGAACATTGTCTTCACATTCCGATTCGGATTTTCCTCTTCGAATTCTTCTTCACCGTATGTGAAATCAACATCTTCGACATCCTGGATTTCCTGCGCTTCATTTTTCAGCGCGTCGATCTTTTCCTGCTGACGGTATGCCAGATCTTTTGCCTTTTTCTGCTCGTATTCTTCCTGCATTGCATCAGCCAACGCCATATAATCGATGCCTTGTTCTTCCATTTCGGAAACGGATTTGATATCGATCTTACGATTGGTCAGCTTCACAGCGAGGCGGGCATTTTTGCCTTTGCGGCCGATGGCCAGCGACAGCTGGTTATCCGGCACGACAACGATCAGTCCGCGTTCAACGTTTTCATTCGGGAAAACTGCAATGGTTTCAGCCGGACTCAGTGCATTCTTGATAAATTCACTGATGTTGTCGGACCATTCAAAGATATCGATCTTCTCCCCGTGCAGTTCTTCAATGATCTTCTGTACCCGCTGTCCCTTCGGACCGATGCAGGCGCCGATCGGATCGATGTTTTCATTGTGCGAATAGACCGCGATCTTGCAGCGTTCGCCCGGCTCACGGGCAATGGCTTTGATCTCGATCACACCTTGGTAAATTTCCGGCACGTCTTTTTCAAACAAACGGCGCACCAGCGTCGGCGTGCTGCGGGAGACAAGGACCTGGGCCCCTTTGCCTTCCTGGTTGACCTCTGTGATCACGACATTGATCATCTGCCCCTCGGTATAGGTTTCCGTCGGGATCTGCTGAGAACGCCGCAGCATAGCAGAGGCCTTGCCGATATTGACAATGACGAATTTATCTTCGACCGTTTCAATGCGGCCGGAGACCATCTCGTCAACCTTGTCGTGGTATTCTTCATAAATAATTTGTTTTTCCGCTTCACGGATCTTTTGTTTCATGACATTTTTTGCCAAAACAACTTCGACCCGGTCAAATTCAGAAATATCCGCTTCTTCTTCATCGATCATATCGCCGATCTGCGCATCCGGCTTGACTGCCTGCGCATCTGCCAGCGAGATCTCGAATTCATCATCGGTGACTTCTTCGACCACTTCAAGTTGCGGAATGACGTGGATATTGCCTTTATCGATTTCGACCCGCACATGGGCATCACTTAAGCCGACGTGTTTCTGATACGCTTTGGTCAAAGCGTCTTTCAACGCATTTTCTACAATTTCCGGCGACAACTGCCGATCTTCTTCAATGCCTAAAAATGCGGCTTTCAACTGTTCTACGTTAACTTTCACTTTTCTTCTCCTATATTCTGACCGCTGTCATGATGACAGAAATATTTGTTTTTTCAATTTCAATGGTTTTGGTTCGTGTCTTTACACGATAGGCAACGGTGACCGTATCATCGTTGGCTGCTTTTAGATCGCCGAATACGTGGTCCAGACCTTGCTTCGGGTCTTTGAGCTTCACATATATATATGAACCGATGGCCTGTTCGATTTGTTCATCGGTCTTCAGTTCCCGTTCGGCACCGGGCGAACAAACTTCCAGATTGTATTCTGAATCATTCCAGTCTTCTTCATCCAACATCTGACTGATGGCTTCAGAACAATCCGCGCAGGTATCCAGGTCCACCCCGCCGTCTTTATCGACGGATACGCGCAGCACGGGCGGTTTCTGGTTGGTCAGCCATTCCAGCTCGTACAAACGGCAGTTTTTGGATGCCAGGATCTCGCGAATTTTTTGTTTCAATTCATCCATTCGGTTTCTCCTTCCAAAATGAAGGAGTGGTTTTACCCACTCCTGTTGTTCGATACATGAAAAATCTATCATATTTCCAGGCCGGAATCAAGGCCTATTTGTTTTCTTCCAGCTCCATATGGCGCAGGATGATGGTTTCGATCAGCTCCGCTGCCAGTTTCGGATCATCGTTGCAGACAATATATTTATACTGCGCGATCATTTTCATCTCGTTGGCGGCTTTGGCCAAACGCTGCTGAATGATCTCTTCCGGCTCGCTGCGCCGGCCGCGGATCCGCGCTTCCAATTCTTCCATCGAAGGCGGAATGATGAAGATGCTGATGGCATCCGGGCACTTTTTCTGCACCTGGGTCGCGCCCTGCACTTCAATTTCAAGCAGAACGTTCTTGCCTTCATCACGAAGGCGCTCCACTTCTTTTAACGGTGTGCCATAATAGTTGCCGACAAACTCCGCATATTCAAGCAGTTCACCGTTCTTGACCCGATTTTGAAAGTCCTCTTTTGTCGTAAAATAATAATCTTTGCCGTCGACTTCGCCTGCACGCGGTTTACGTGTGGTCATGGAAATCGAATAAGCCAGACGGAGCCTTTCGTTCTTTTCAAAATATTTTCGAATCGTTCCTTTGCCGACGCCGCTGGGGCCGCTCAGGATGATCAATAGACCTCGTTTCATACTATTCTCCCTTTTTTTCTTATTTTACCTTTACGATATCATACTGTCAAAAGTTTATGGATTCTGATAAAATACCCTTCGAGGTGATTCTATGGCAATGGATGGATTACTGCTTTGCAACGTGACCAAAAAGCTGCAGGCTTTTTGCCCGTGCAAGCTCAATAAAATTCAAAATATCAGCGAAGAAGAGATCCTCTTCCAATTGCATACTCGAAACGGAAACCGAAAACTGGTGGTCAATGTTCACTCGAATATCAACCGTCTATATGTTGCCCAGCATGTAGAAGTCGGTCAGACGCGGCCGTCAAATTTTGTGATGGTGCTCCGCAAACAATGTGCCCAGGCAATCGTAGAATCCATTGCGCAGGCACACTTTGACCGGGTCTTATGCATGCAGCTTTCGACCCGCAATGAATTTGGGGATTACCGGCCGATGAAGCTCTACCTGGAACTGATGGGAAAATATGCGAACATGGTCCTGGTGGATGAAAACAATACGATCATTGATGCATTGAAACGCATCCCGGTTTATGAAAATTCCAAACGCTTTGTGCATCCGGGGGCAAAATACAGTCTGCCGGTCCAAAAAGAAAAGCAGGACCCGGAGCATGTAACACATCTAGATCCGGATCAAAGCCTGGTCGATCAGATCTACGGTTTTTCCCCGCTGCTTTCGCGTGAGTTCCAATATCGGATGGCAAATCATCAAAGCTATGCGGACTGTCTGAAGGAACTGCTGACTTCCGATACGCTCTATGTCTATCCGAAAGACTACCACTGCATCGAATTGACGCATCTTCATCAAGAAGCAAAAACGTATCCTTTGATGGAGGGACTGAATCACTTGTATGAAGATCGGGAAAACAAGGCCCGGATCAAGGAACAATGCGGCGATTTGATCCGCTTTGTCAGACAGGAAAAACGCAAAAGTGAAAAGAAACTGCCAAAGCTGGAAAACGCATTGGACAAGTCACGTGACTATCGAAAATATCAGGAATACGGTGATTTACTGTTTGCCTATATGGGACAGATCGAAAAAGCCCCAAAGATCACTCTGCCTTCTTTTAACGATGGGACCGATGTGATCATCCCGATCGATATGCGTTATGATATCAAGACCAACGCCAACAAATTCTATCAGAAATACCATAAGCTGAAACGCTCCCAGTCGGTCCTGCAGGAACAAATCGAACAATGTCATCGGGATATTGCCTACTTTACCCAGCTGGAGGAACAGCTTTTCCATGCGAATGTGGAGGATGCTGCCGAGATCCGTGAAGAATTGATCCAGAAACATATCTTGTTGCCAAAGAAGAAAATCGTACGCAGCCGCCGGAAAAAAAGACCGAATTTCCTGCGGCTTGAACTGGAAGATGCATCGATCTTCGTAGGCAAAAACAACATGCAGAACAGTTACATTACACATCAGCTGGCCCGCAAGAACGACCTTTGGTTCCATGTCAAAGATTATCACGGCGCCCATGTCCTGCTGAAATGTGAAACACCAGATGAACGTCTGATCCGGATGTGCGCCAATCTGGCAGCTTACTTTTCCAAAGGCAAGCAATCCAGCAGCGTACCGGTGGATTACTGTCCGGTCCGGCAGCTGAAGAAAGTCCCGGGAGCGCCGGCTGGATTTGTGACAATGAAATCGTATAAAACGATTTACATCGATCCAGATGAATCTCAAATTGAATCCTGGATCCAGCAATATGAAAAAAAATGAGAGCGAAGGCTCTCATTTTTCAATTACTCAAGATGATCATGAAGCATTTTTATTTATCTTTTTTCCGGCTGCGTAACACCAGGATCAGTACGATCAAGGCAATGCCCACGAGCACGAACCACAGTGTTTCATTCGTCTGTGTTCCGGTCTTTGATCGGTTGTTGGCCTTTTTTGCATTATCATAAGCCGAAGCATTGGATTTTTTCGAATTGATCAACGTAACGACCGTACTGTCTTTTGACTGGATCTTGTACTCTGTATACGTATTGTAAATCGTATGATCCGTATTCCATCCTGCACTTTCTGCGGCGGTAAGTGTGATCGGAACTGCTTCGTCAACGATCTGATAGCCATCCGGTGCTTTGGTTTCCTTAAAATACAGCGTCTGCGTCTGACCGTTGGACGGTAAATATTCAGATAGATCTTGCGTTGAGATTTCTGTTTTTCCGTTTGTTGCTTCATACGTGCGGATGGCTTTTGTACACTGCTTATCTTCATAAACTGTGAACGATGCCCCATCCAAAGGATCGCCCTTCGCATCGGTTTTCTTCAAAGTCAATTTATTGTGGATGAGATGATGCTCGCTATTCAGCCGATTGGTTACCTTCAGTCCCTCTTCGCTCTTTGTATATCCCTTTGGTGTATAATCGTTTTTCGCTTCATCGGTCTGTTTGACAAAGTACTGATAGGCCGAATTCTGGTCATCATTAACACGCTGGCTGCCAAAGTCGGCTGAAGTATCGCTGCCAGTGAGCTTGACGCTTGTGACATATTCAGGATCGGTCTGATTGGCGGAGGTCCGGTACAGCTGCAGATAAACGGTCGGATGCTCGCTGAAATCATCGATCCATTCGACTTCCGCTTTTACGCTTTGCGTGGATGTGTCAGCGGCTTGTTGAGTTTGTACTTTCTTGACCGAAGCAACTTTTTTGGTCTTCATTTTTAACGTGACCGTCTTCGCCTGCACTTTGCCGTTTTGTTTCTTAACAACGACTTTCTTCGTGAGGTAATCCGCTGATGTAACGTCGCTTGGTCCGGAGGTCTGACGAATTTCATACGTACCCGCCGTCACATGTTTCAGAACGATTTTTCCGTCTGCATCCGTTGTGCCTTCCGCATATTGCCCGTCATGATACCAATTGGTTTCTTCCTTGTTTGAACTGTCTAGTTTTGCGATCTGAAATGAAGCACCTTCAATTGGATCATTGGATCCTCGCACATATTGTATGGTCAAAGCATTGGTTTTCTGATCGGACAGCCATTGAGCGGCATCACTGCTGACGTTCACGTTGGCTGAAACAGTTTTCGTCTCTTCCGTGCCATTGATCGTTCGGGTTGTTTCGATCGAGTTTTTGATTTTATTATTCGATCCCAGTGCGTTGATCCATGTGCGGAATTGGATCGTCATTAAAACGGGCTCTTCTTCCTCATTTTTTAACGCATTGGATGGAATCTTTAACGTTATATTCTGTCCATCAGCTGTGATCGTGCCGCCGACTTGTTCCAGAGTGGTTTCGGTCGGTTCTTCCGCATCATCACAGGTATCGATCGATACGGACCGAACACGGTCATACGTAAGCGAATCCGGCAAAGCATCGGTGATCGTGACATTTCCGGAAACTAAATCTGTATAATTTTCATTCACACGCACGGACCAGTCGATATAAGGCTCTCCTGCGTCGGTCGTTCCTAATTTACCAGATATTCCCGCAAACGGATCTTCGTCATTGTTTGTCGTGTTTCCTTTTTGGATCTGGATCTCCGCTGTGTGATCACCAATATTGATCGTTCCTGTACCTTCTGAATTGGCTAATAACGCGATCCGGAAACTGCCGGTCACCGAATCCTCTTCGGATAAGTCGTTTTGAAAAGACATTTCAGCACCGTCGGACCGAACGGTCAATGTGCCGATTTCTTCCTTGTCATTGTTGAGCACCGAAATGGTATCATCTGCGCCAATCAGTGTATCGGACCAGGTGATTTCAAACATGTCGCCGGCCTGGATCTCTGAGCCTTCGCTTTTCTCAAATGACACTTTTATACTGAGATATTGGCCAGTCGTTACCTGCTGCGGCGCATCGATCTCAATGTTCAGATCGTCTTCGCTGAGAACTGTTTCGTCAGCCGATACAGCCGTACCTGGAATCAGCAGGACGGCTGCCAACAGGAAACTGACGGCATATTGTAGGATCTTATAACGCCTCATAAATAAATCTCCCTTCATACTTATACCCACTTAAATAGTATCGTATCCGCTTTGATTTTACAATTTCCGGTACAAAAAAAGTATCAGGATAAACCTGATACTCATTACGCTTTAATATCGACCGTCGATCCATCCGGACCCGGTGTATTTTTCAAGTAATCGATGATCTCGGCTTTTTGATCCGGCTTACTTGGTTTGCATAAGTAGTGATCCACTTCTCCGCTGACCATTGCTTCCGCAAAACCAGAGCATCCAGGATAGCCGCAGCCGCCGCAGTTATATCCCGGCAGCATGTTCGTGACTTTTTCAACACGCTCATCGACTTCTACTTTTAACTTTGAATCTGCGATTCCCAGACCGAATCCTAAGATCGCGCCCAGGATCAACATCATGATAATTGCTGCTGCCATTATTTCTCCTCCTTCAATTTTTTATCCCGCAGGCTGCAGCTCGTGATCTTGCAGCCTTCACAATCGGCTTTTAAATTTTCGCATCCTTTTGGCACCGGCGTTTTCTTATTCTGAATATAGAGGAAGATATAAATTCCTACCAGTGCGCCTAAAAACAGGATGCCGTAAACCAATGCCATTAAATGACTCCGGAGAAGGCGGAGAATGCCATAGCCATGATGGCAGCACAAACTAAGGCAATTGGATTTCCTTTAAAGAATTCCGGTACATCGGACAGATCCAGACGTTCGCGGATCGTCGAGAAAATGACCAGCACCAGTGCAAAACCTAACGGCGTACCGATGGAATACATCAACATGTGCGGGAAATCATATCCATTTGTGATATTCACAAGGCATACATTCAATACAACACAGTTGGTCGTGATCAACGGTAAATATACACCTAAAGATTTATACAAGCCCGGACTGGTTTTCTTGATAAACATTTCGGTCAGCTGGACCAAAGAAGCAATGACCAGAATGAAGGTGATCAGATCCATATAATCCAATCCCAGCGGAACCAGTACGAGGTAATGCAGTCCATATGTGACCAAGGCAGCGGCCACGATAACGAAGACCACGGCCATGCCCATGCCTACGGCAGACGAACGTTTGCGGGAAACACCCATGAACGGACACATACCGAGGAACTGCGCTAAGACAACGTTATTTACGATCATGCTGGTAAAGAGCAATCCGACTAATTCACCGAACATCTTACTTTACCTCCTTTGTTTCTGCTTTTTTTGCATCTCTGGCTTTATACCAGGCAACCCCGGCTGCCAAGATCGCAAAGGTCAGGAACGCACCAACTGAGGAGCTGAACATACTGATCGTAAAGTCATCCGGGATCAGCTGGAAACTAAACAAAACCTGATCTTCATTGAACATATTGGTGAACGTGATGCCGCCTGTCGAAAGGATCTCACGAATCGCCGACATGGAACATACCGCCAGTGTATAACCAAGGCCCATACCTAAACCATCCAATGCAGAATCCAGCGGTCCGTTATTGGCGGCAAATGCCTCCGCACGGCCCAGGATGATGCAGTTGACAACGATCAGCGGAATGAACACGCCTAAGCTGGTGTTCAGGGCCGGCGCATACGCTTCGATCAACATCTGGATGATCTCAACCAAAGAAGCGATGACCACAATGTATACCGGAATATGAATTTCATCCGGTGTGATATTGCGGATCAATGAAATGATCACGTTGGACATCACCAGGACACATATAACAGCGATTCCCATTCCGACCCCGTTATTGAGGCTGGTCGTAATGGCCAAGGTCGAACAAATACCGAGGAACAATGAGAATACCGGGTTTTCTTTTAATAATCCGTTTTTAAAACTTTGAAAACGATTCATCCTTATTCTCCTTTCAGCTCGTCAACATAGCCGCTGGCTTCGTTGATGCCTTCAGTGACGGCACTGGATGAAATGGTCGCACCGGAAATGGTATCCAATTTACCGGAAGCATCTTTTCCTTCCAGGCTGTTCTTGAAGTCATCATCCATGACCTTGCTGCCAAGACCTTTGGTATCACCGTTGGAAATTGCCAAATATTTATCGATCTTCTTCGTATCTTTATCAATAGATACCAGGAACACGGTTCCGTCTTTGTAGCCTGTTACACTCATTTTAAAGATCAAATAATTATCGTATTTGTACACCGTTTCGATCGTATCCGAATCAATGCCTTTGGTGCTGATTTTCTTGAAATCATTGATATTGGCATCCGGATACATTTCCTGCAGGGATTCACGTTCCTGCTTTGCATCATTTTCAGCAATGATCGGCGCTGTCAAATTATGGAAATACGACAAAGCACCGCCGGCAATCAAAGAAATGACCGCCAGGAAAATCGTTAAATGAAGGATCTTTTTCATAATTGGTCAACCTCCTTCACTTCTGCCTGCGGCACAGCCGCAGTTTCGCTCTTACCGATCTGCGTCGATGAATAGAATGCCAAAGCCAGTCCGATGATGGCCAGGCAGGCAAACATTTTCTTCGCTTTGGTCTGGATCTCCAATTGCTTGCCGTCCAATGCCGATTCGATCATCGGTGTGAACATGTTCATCAGAAGGATCGAATACAAGCAGCCTTCCGGCAGGTTGCCCGTCAAGCGGATCAATACCGTCAGGATACCGGCACCTAACGCAAAGATCGTACGGCCGGCCGGTGCGGTCGGTGATGTGACCGGATCGGTCAGCATAAAGAATGCGCCAAATACGGCACCGCCCAGCAGCAAGTGCAGGACCGGATACCATAAGAAGCCCGGAATACCGTGATACGACGGAATACCGGCCAAAATCGCCACGACCATGGTCATCACAAAGATCGTACCCAGATACACAACTGGTACACGCCAGTCAATGATCTTACGGACAATCAGGAAGATTCCTAAAATAACGATCGCCAGGGTGAATGTTTCTCCCAATGCGCCCGGATACGTTCCTAAGAACAAAGAGGACCAACCGCCGTACTGCGACAGGAACTGCGACAGTTCATCCGCGCTGGAAGGCATCCATCCTAAATTTGATGCGATCGTGGTGGTCGGCGTAGCCGATGTAACCAGATCCGTGGTCGCTCCGGCAAACGAGGCGAAGATAACGGCACGTCCGACAGCTGCCGGGTTGAACACATTGTGTCCGAATCCGCCGAACAGCATCTTTCCGAAAATGATGGCAAAGGCCGTGGCGATGACAACAGCATAAATACGCATCGTGATCGGCACCATCAACGTCAGGATAATTGCCGTGACCCATCCGAAGGAATTTTTAATTTCAGATTTCGGATCCCGTTTCCGGATCTTCGCAAACAAATATTCACAAATAAACGTTGTGACCAGTGAAGCAGCCAACATCGCTACCGCCTGCATCGCATAGTCTGCACCGTAGTTTGTTCCATAATAAATACAAGCCAAGACAAAGAGAACTAGTAAACAACAAGTTAACTCTTTCATGATTTCTTGTGTGGTCAGATTCCCTTTGATACTTGGACTGACATGAAATTTGAATTTCATTGTTTCGTCCTCCTACTTTTTCTTCATGGCAATCACACGCTTTGCCTTGCGCACATGTTCCGTGACGTCGATGTGGCTCGGGCAAATATACGTACACATACCACACTCAATGCAGCTGCTCGCGCCGCGCTTGATCATTTCATCTAAATCGTTTTTCTGTACGGCTTCTTTGATCCGTACTGGCTGCAGACCGCTCGGGCAGTGATCGCTGCATCGGCCGCAGCGCAGACACGCAATGGCATCATCCGCAACATCTTCCAATACGGTGATCGCATTGGTCGCCCGATCAACAACGAACAGATCGTTGACAATGGTGCGCCCCATCATTGGTCCGCCGGCAATCAAACGAACCGTTTCTGCGGTATATCCGCCGCAGGCTTCCATGATTTCACTGACCGGTGTTCCGACCGGTACGACCACGTTCTGCGGGTTTTTCACCGCATTGCCGCTGACCGTTACGGTTTTTTCGTGGATCGGCTCGCCTTTGGTAAAGGCTTTCGCGATCGCGATCGCACTGGACGCGTTGCCGACGATCGCACCTGCTTCAGCCGGCAGGTTGTTATATTCCCGGTGCAGGACTTCACGTACCAGCACACGTTCCCAGCCCATCGGGTAAACATCCGGTACCGGACGCACCTCGATGCCCTGGTATCCGCCGAGATTTTCTTTAACTTTCGCGATCAGATCCGGATGGCTCTCTTTGATGCAGATGTAAACATGCTGGACATCGGCCATTTTCTTCATGATGTCCGCACCAATAATTAAATCTGTCGGATCATCCATGACATTGCGGTAATCAGCCGTGATGTACGGCTCGCATTCAACGGCATTGATCAATACGCATTCTACGCCGTCGGGCTTGCCATATTTCACGTAGGTCGGGAAGCCGGCACCGCCCAATCCGACAATTCCTGCATTCTTGACAAAATCGACACATTCTTCCCGTGTCGCATGCTTATAGTCAAGCGGCTCAAAGGCTTGAACAGACGTCTGTTTGCCGTCACATTCAATAACCATATGCTCTTGAGGACGCAATGTACTATGCATTCTCTTCACGATCCCTTTATACGTACCGGAAACACTGGAATAAATCGGTACATACATACCGCTTTTGGTTTCCGCAAGCTTGGTGCCGACCTGCACAGCTTCGCCTTCTTCAACAAGAATGTTGAAACTGTTCTGTCCGGCCGCACGTCCGGCAACCAAAGGAATATATGCTTCCTTTTTCGGCAGCAGACGCACAACAGCTTTACTGTCAGTCAGTTCTTTACGTCCGGGGATGTGGTGACTCATCGATCCCAAGAAAAGTGACATGACTTATCTCCCTCCTGTCATAACTAGTATTTTAAGCCCATTTTATATGCCTTGCAAGCAATTTTCATGCAACCAAAGAACAGATACGCTATAATATTTTTTTGAAAGGATCAACACTATGAAAAAAACAATGAAGAACTGGCTTGCGGTTTCTTTGTGCTTTCTGATCTTGGTCGTCAGCATCGTCTTTTACCTGAACAACCGCCCGGATGACAACGCCGTGCGGGAACGCAGTATCACGATGACCGATGTCGGTTTTGATACCTCCATCACTTTTAAGGCGACCTGTTCAAAAGAAGATTTTGACAAATATACAAAAATCGTCCGAAAAATGTATAAACATTACAATAAACTATATGATGCATATAATTCCTATAAAGGCGTCAACAATGTTTACACGCTGAACCAGGAAGCCTATGATCATGCCGTAGAAGTCGATCCCGACCTGACCGACTGTATTGAACTGGGCCTCCAGATGAACGAGACCTGCAGCCAATTTGACATCACGCAGGGCGATATCATGAGTATCTGGCATACCTATCGGGAAGAAGGCATCCAGCTTAATGACGAAGGCAAATCCGGCAAGCTGCCGGATGATGCACAGCTGCAGGAAGCCCTGACCCATGCAGGCAGCGACAAGGTCATTATTGAAGGCAATACGATCCGTTTTACCGATCCGGAACTCAAGCTGGACCTAGGCGGCATCGCCAAAGGCTATACTTCCCAGCTGGTCAAAGAGGAACTAAATAAACGCGGTCTGAAAAACGGCTTCATCAATGCCGGCGGCAACGTCGTGATCCTCGGTGCAAAAAGTGACGGCAGCGACTGGAAGATCGGTATTCAGAATCCTGACGGCAACACCGCTCTGATCACTTATGAAACCGATTCAGATGATGCTATCGTCACCAGCGGGGATTACCAACGGTACTACAAGGTCGGCAAAAAGAAATACAGCCACATCATTGACTTCACGACCGGTTATCCGGCCAATTACTGCCGTTCGGTCACCGTGGTCTGCTCCGATTCAGGCAAGGCTGATGCGCTGAGCACCGCCCTTTATTGTCTGAATTATGAAGATGGAAAGAAGCTCGCAGAGAAAGAAAAGATCGGCGCAGTATGGATCTTCACAAAATCCCAGGCCCCGGATGATTCACCGGATCTGAAGAGCGATGGCTTTTATATTTATGCGACCGACAATATGAAAGATAAAATTTCCGTTTCTTATTAGACCAAAATGACTTATACTAAAGGCATATAGGAGGAAACAAAATGAAAACCTATCAACCTTTCAAAGAGGGAAAAGTCAGAGAAATATATGACAACGGCGATACCTTGATCATGGTCGCCACCGATCGTATTTCCGCATTCGATGTCATCTTGAAAAACAAGATCACACAAAAAGGAACCGTGCTGACCCAGATGTCCAAGTTCTGGTTTGACTATACCAAGGACATCGTCAGCAATCACATGATTTCCGTCGACAACAACGATATGCCGGAATTCTTCCGTCAGGAACAATTTATCGGAAATTCCATGTTGTGCAAGAAATTAAAGATGATCCCGATCGAGTGCATCGTACGCGGATATATCACCGGCAGCGGCTGGGCAAGTTATCAAAAGAACGGCACCGTCTGCGGCATTCAGCTGCCGGAAGGTCTGAAAGAATGCGACAAGCTGCCGGAACCGATCTATACACCGAGCACCAAAGCAGACCTGGGTGACCACGATGAAAACATCAGTTTTGAAAAGAGCATCGACGTACTGGAAAAAGCCTTCCCGGGCCGCGGCAAGGAATACGCGGAAAAGATCCGCGACTATACGATCGCACTATATAAAAAATGTGCCGATTACGCTTTGACCAAGGGCATCATCATTGCCGATACGAAATTTGAATTTGGCCTGGACGAAAACGGCAATGTGGTCCTGGGTGATGAGATGCTGACACCGGACAGTTCCCGCTTCTGGCCGGCCGACGGCTATGAACCGGGCCATTCGCAGCCATCCTTTGATAAGCAGTTCGTCCGCGACTGGCTGAAAGCCCATCCGGACAGTGATTATAAACTGCCGCAGGATGTCATCGATAAGACGATCGCGAAATACAAAGAAGCCTATACGATGCTGACGGGCAAGACATTATAAAAGACCGGCGGAAAAAAATCCGCCGGCTTTCTTATGCCCGTTTTTCCTGGATGTGTTTCATTGTCAGAATATAGACGGCTGCAATCAATACACTGTACATCATCAGCGGCGGATAAATCAACAAGGAAAGAATCAAACCAGTAACTTTGATCAATATATCCGGAATGAGTATTTTGCGATATGCGGCTGTCGCCTGCAGTAAATTTTCAGCATCCGCATTGGGTCGGTCCAGCGCTTTGTGCAGAAAATAATTGCACACGGTCATCGCAATGACGACGATCCCGTAAAATCCCTGCATCACCGGATCGTAAAAATAATCACTGCAAAGTGACGTAGCATACGGGATCAAAGAAGCCAGAAACAGCAGGAGCAGATTCAGCCAGATGACCGTTGAATCGATCCGCCGTACTTGTTCCCAAATACTGTTGAGACCGACCCACAGCGAGCCCAGCCAGAAAAAAGACAAGGCGTAAGAAAAAAAGCTTGTCCGCAGATCCCAGAATGCCGACACGCTCGGCGCGGCCGGCTTATCCAGTTCCAGGACCAGGATCGTCATGATGATCGCTAATATGGCATCCGTAAATGCGATCAATCGATCTTTGTTCATATCAAACCCCCATAGATATTTTTCATTCTATCATATGTGTCAACCGCATGAAAAAAAAACCGGGCCGTTCCGGTCCGGTCGATCAGCTATTTCACTTCGTGTGTCCAGTGGAATTTATCTGGTAAAACGCCCCATTGGATACCTGTCAACGTATCATATAATTTCTGCGTTAACTCACCAGTCTTGAAGTTGTTGATCTGCACTTTTTCACCCTTGAAGTACAGTTCACCGATCGGTGAAATCACGGCAGCCGTTCCGGTACCCCAGGCTTCTTCCAAGGTTCCGTCCTCGCCGGCTTTCATCAGATCTTTGATATCCAAATGTTTTTCTTCCACTTCATAACCCCAGTCTTTCAGTAAATGAATGATGGAATCGCGGGTAACGCCCGGCAGGACCGTTTTTCCTGCAGGTGCTGTGATGATCTTGCCGTTGATCTTGAACATGACGTTCATCGAGCCAACTTCTTCGACGTACTGACGATGCACACCGTCCAGCCATAAAACCTGGGTATAACCCAATTTTTCGGCCTTGACCTGTGCCGCCAAACTGCCGGCATAGTTGCCGCCGCATTTTGTAAATCCGGTACCGCCCAAGGTTGCACGGACATATTCGTCTTCGACATAAATCTTAACTGGATTGACACCTTCCGGATAGTACGCACCAACCGGTGATAAGATGATCATAAATTTATAAGATCTTGCCGGATGTACACCGACCGCAACTTCTGTTGCATACATGAACGGACGAATGTACAATGATTCGCCTTCTCCGGTCGGGATCCAGTCTTCCTGAAATTTGACCAAGTCATTGACCGCCTGCACAAAGTCTTCTTCCGGCAGCGTCGGCATGCTCAAACGCTTGTTGCTGTTCTGGAAACGACGAGCGTTCATTTCCGGACGGAACAGCAGCACACGGCCGTCTTTGGCTTTATAAGCTTTTAAACCTTCAAAGGTCTCCTGTGCATAATGCAGGACCATCGATGCTGGATCCATTTCCATCGGACCATACGGAACGATGCGGGCATCATGCCAGCCGCCCTGGTCTTCATCATAATCGTAAACAAACATGTAATCTGCATAATATGTACCGAAGCCCAGCGCACCGGTCGGTTTCGGTTTCAAGTGATCCGTTTTAACTACCTTAATTTCCATAGAAATTCCTCCACTACTCCTTAAAAATACTCCTATGAGATAAATTCGTCAATGTAAATATTTACATTTCTTTACAATTGTTTTCAATCTCGGTTGCGACAAGATCACCCATTTGATGGCAGGAGACTTTTTTCATGCCTTCGCTCATCATGTCAGGTGTGCGGTAACCGGCATTCAGCACCGCATTGACCGCGCGGTCGATGTCCTCGGCTTCTTGTTCAAGTCCGAAGGAATACTTCAGCATCATTCCCACTGACAGAATCGTTCCCAGCGGATCAGCAATATCCTGGCCGGCAATGTCCGGTGCCGATCCGTGGATCGGTTCATACATACCGCGGGATGTTTCGCCTAAAGAAGAAGAAGGAATGGTACCGATCGTACCCGTGATCATGCTGGCTTCATCGCTTAAGATATCGCCGAACATATTTTCGGTCAAGATCACGTCAAACTGGCTCGGCTTGCGGCAGATCTGCATCGCCGCATTATCGACATACATAAAATCCAGCGTGACTTCCGGATAGTCTTTGGCCATTTCACGAACCGTCCGGCGCCAGAGCTTGGACGTGTCCAGGACATTGGCCTTATCCACACAAGTCACATGCTTGCGGCGGACCATCGCCGTATCAAATGCCACCTTGGCAATACGGCGGATCTCAGCCGTGCTGTATTTCATGATATCCTGTGCGGTTTCCTGACCGTTTTCGGTCCACGTTTCATGTTTGCCAAAATAAATTCCGCCCGTCAGTTCGCGCACGACCACAAAATCGATGCCTTCATCCACTAATTCATCTTTTAACGGACTGGCTTCCCGCAGCTGCGGATATAATTTTGCCGGCCGCATATTCGCAAATAACCCCAACGTGCTGCGAATACGGAGCAATGCCTTTTCCGGACGGTTTTCCGGCGGCTGGCTGTCATATTTCGGCCCGCCGACCGCTCCGAGCAGGACGCTGTCGCTGGCCAGTAACTGATCGATAGATTCCTGCGGCAGACAGTTTCCCGTCGCATCGATCGCCGCACCGCCGGCCAGTACTTCGGTCAGCTGAAATGTATGGTTGTATTTTTTTTCAATGACATGGAGGACCTTCAATGCTTCATTGACAATTTCCGGTCCGATGCCGTCACCCTTGATGACCGCGATATTCTTTTTCATGCTTTCGTTCCCTTCTTTTCATTCACATAATTGACCAAGCCGTTGGCCTTGATCATTTTTTGTAAAAACGGCGGGAACGGCTGTGCCTGATAGGTTTTATGGGTCGTTTCATCAGTGATGATGCCGCTGTCATAATCCACATTCACCACATCGCCTTCCTGAATTTCTTCGGCTGCTTCCGGGCACTCCAAAATCGCAAAGCCGATATTGATACTGTTGCGGTAGAAGATCCGCGCAAAACTTTTCGCAATGATGCAGGAAACCCCTGCCGTCTTCAGGCATAACGGCGCGTGCTCACGGGACGAGCCGCAGCCAAAATTCTTACCGGCGACCATGATGTCCCCTTTCTGCAGACGCTGTGTAAATGTCGGGTCGATATCGACCATCGCATGCGATGCCAGTTCTTCGGCATCAAAGGAATTTAAATAACGAGCCGGAATGATCACATCGGTATCCACATTATCACCGTATTTTAATACATGTCCGCGTGCTTTCATTTTTGCGCACCTCCTATGGTTTCGGGATTGGCAATATAGCCGGCAATGGCACTGGCAGCCGCGGTCTGCGGACTAGCCAGATAAATGTACGATTCCGTATCGCCCATGCGGCCGACAAAGTTCCGGTTGGTCGTCGAAACGCAGCGTTCTCCTTTTGCCATGACGCCCATATGTCCGCCCATGCATGGGCCGCAGCTCGGCGTATTGAAGGCACAGCCGGCCTTGACAAAGATTTCTGCCAAGCCTTCCTGAATGCACTGCAGGAAGATCTTCTGCGTTGCCGGTACGACCATGACACGAACATGGTCAGCGACCTTTTGATCTTTTAAGATGGACGCTGCCTTGCGTAAATCGCTCATCCGGCCATTGGTACAGGAGCCAATGACGACCTGATCGATCTTGATCCGGTCCATCTGCTCCACTTCATCGATGGTATGACCGTTGCCCGGCAAATGCGGGAAAGCCACCATCGGACGAACCTTCGATAAGTCAACTTCGATTTCCCGGTCATATACGGCATCCGCGTCCGCGGTATAAACAGTATGCGGTTTCTGACAATGTTCTTTTAAGTATGCTTCGGTCTGTTCGTCGACTGGGAAGATGCCGTTTTTTGCCCCCGCTTCGATCGCCATGTTGCAGATGGTAAAACGATCGTCCATTGTTAAATATTGAATACCGTCGCCGGTAAATTCCATCGACTGATACAATGCACCGTCTACCCCAATTTCGTGGATGATATGCAGGATCACATCCTTGCCGCTCACATACGGACTTGGTTTGCCCGTGATCTTAAAACGGATCGCGGACGGCACCTTGAACCACAGTTCTCCGGTCGCCATACCGGTGGCAATGTCGGTCGTACCGACACCGGTCGAAAAGGCGCCCAGCGCGCCATAGGTACACGTATGGGAATCGGCACCGATGATGCATTCACCGGCCGTGACATAGCCGCGTTCCGGCAGGATCGCATGTTCCACGCCGCATTTCCCCTGTTCCAGGACATGAGTCAAATGTTGGTCATACGAGAAATCCAAGATTGCTTTGGAATTCTCGGCACTTTTGATATCTTTATTCGGTGTAAAATGATCCGGAACCAGATAGACTTTATCCGGATCAAAGACGCGGTCGGCCATCTGCCGGAAAATCGGCAGTGCCATCGGCCCCGTGATGTCATTGGCCATCACGACATCCAATTTTGCTTCGATCAGCTGACCGGCCTCAACATGATCCAAACCGGCATGTGCCGCCAGGATCTTCTGTGTCATTGTCATTCCCATCGCTTAGTCCTCCTTATGGATGATGGCGCGGTTGATCGAACTGATCAACGCTTTGATACTGGAAGCCATGATATCGTCGTCAACGCCGACGCCGAAGCGGTCTTCCCGGATGCAGTCGTTGATCTGCACATAGGAAACGGCCTTGGATGTACTTCCTTTACTTAATGAACTTTCATTGTAGTCCACGACATCAAACGTCAGATTGCAGCCTTTGCGCAGCGCATTGGCGACCGCATCCAGACGGCCGTTGCCGCGGCCGGTAATATCCATTTCTTCGCCGCGGAAGTTGATCGTCAGCGTAACCAAGATCTTCTCACCGCGCACAAAGTGATAATCCACCAACCGGATCGGTGCATTCAGATTCACGAATTCATGATTGAATACATCAAAGATTTCTTCCGGTTTCAGTTCTTTATGTTTATGGTCACTGATTTCCTTAATGTAGTAAGAGAATTGTTCACGGAAGACTTTCGGCAGCTTATAACCGAAGTTTTGTTCCATGATGAAGCCGATGCCGCCCTTGCCCGACTGCGAATTGATGCGGATGACATCGCTTTCGTAGACGCGGCCGATATCGGTCGGATCGATCGGCAGATATGGTACGGTCCAGTCATCGGTATGATGGTCGTCGCGATAGTGCATACCTTTGGCAATGGCATCTTGGTGAGAGCCGGAGAAGGCCGCGAAGACCAGCTTGCCGGAATACGGCTGCCGTTCGTAGATCTTCATGCGGGTCACACGTTCGTACACTTCCGCGATCTGCGGCAGGTGACTGAAGTCCAGTTTCGGATCCACCCCATGCGTATACATATTTAATGCGACGGTCACCAGATCGACATTGCCGGTCCGCTCGCCGTTGCCGAATAAGGTTCCTTCGACTCGATCTGCACCGGCCAACAGTGCCAGCTCTGTAATGGCAACACCGGTGCCGCGGTCATTGTGCGGATGGACCGACAGAATGATGGAATCACGCCGGTTCATATGTTTGGACATGTATTCGATCTGCTGGGCATAAATATGCGGCAGGCTCATTTCCACCGTCGCCGGCAGGTTGATGATCAACGGTTTTTCCGGTGTCGGCTGGAAGATGTCGATCACCGCATTGCACACATCCAGCGCATAATCGATCTCCGTGCCGGTAAAACTTTCCGGAGAGTATTCAAACTTATAGTCCGCACCGGCTTCATCGGATAACTGTTTGACCAATTTCGCGCCGTCCGTGGCAATTTTCATGATTTCTTCTTTGGATTTTTTGAACACTTGCTCCCGCTGAGCTAAAGAGGTCGAGTTGTAAAAATGCACGACTGCGTTCTTGCATCCTTTTAAAGAATCAAATGTTTTACGGATAATATGATCGCGGGCCTGGGTCAGCACCTGCACCGTCACATCATCCGGAATTAAATCTTGTTCGATCAACGTACGTAAGAACTCAAACTCCGTTTCACTGGCAGCCGGAAAGCCCACTTCGATTTCTTTGAAGCCGATGTCGACAAGCACTTTAAAAAATTCCAGTTTTTCTTCCAAACTCATCGGAATGACCAACGCTTGGTTGCCATCACGCAGATCGACGCTGCACCATGTCGGCGCATGGTCGATGTACTCTTTTTTCACCCAATCATAGCTTGGTTCCGGAGGCATAAAATAGCCTCTATGGTACTTTTTGTTGTTCATCATACGAAATCTCTCCTTTTCTTTTTGTTACGCAAAAAAAGCGTCCCTATTTCTAAGGACGCTTGCACGCGGTACCACCTTAGTTCACAAATCATCATTGACTTGTGCCCTTCATTCTCCGTTAACGCCGAAATACGTTTCAGCTCCTTGGCAAGTTCCCCTCTTCCCGGTCCGGGCTTTCACCGACCGCCCGGTCTCTGCAACGCGTTCCAAAGGTACTGCTCCAATTCCTCGCTTTATTAATTGCTATTCTATAAAAAAAGAAAAAATATTTCAACCCTTTTCATTCAATCTGGGCCAGCAGGCCGGCAATATAAGGATCGTCTGCCAGCTGCTCATCGATCAGATCAATATGCTGCATCTTTAAAGCGGTCATCAATGCGGCAGCCTGCACCTCGGATGCCTGATGGGTACGCAGCACATCGGCTGCTTCTTTCAGCTCCGTAGGATCCAGTTTGCCGCCGGCTGTCAGCTTGCGCAGATACGGTCGTAAAGCATTCTGCACCGGTACGGCGGGCAGTTCATCCGGTGAAATGCCTGCGATCCGGATCAGGAAATTCCGGAAGATCTCGATCCCATGCTCCGCCAGGATCGATTCCGGGTGAAACTGCACCCCGCAGACAGGCAGTTCCCGATGCGCCAAAGCCATGATCTGACCATCTTTATCTTCTGCAATGATCCGTAATTGATCCGGAAATGACGGCCGGTCGGCAATCAGCGAATGATAACGTGCGGCTTGGATATGATCCGGCAGGCCGTAGAACAATGGATGATCCGTATCGATGCAGATATCCGACGCCTTGCCGTGCATGGGCTTGTTCGCTTTGATGATCTTTCCGCCGAACGCCTGCGCAATGGTTTGATGACCTAAACAGATGCCCATCATCGGGATCGTTCCGGCATAGCGTGACACCACATCCAGACAAATTCCGGCGCGATCCGGGGTGCCAGGACCTGGAGAGAGCACGATGGCCTGCGGCTGCATCGCTTCGATCGCATCCACGGTAATTTCATCATTTTTAACCACTTTGATATCCGGATACAACGTGCCCAGCACCTGGACAACATTAAAAGTAAAGGAATCATAATTATCGATCATCAGCAGCATATTCTTACATCCTTTCTGCGCGGTGAATGGCTTCAATGACAGCCGAAGCCTTGCGCCTGCATTCTTCATATTCATTTTCCGGGTTTGAATCATATACGATACCGGCTCCGGCCTGGACATAGGCCTTCTGGTTTTTGAACAGCACGGTCCGGATACAGATACACGTATCGATATCCCCGTTCAGTCCCAGATATCCCAGCGTTCCGCCGTATACGCCGCGTTTGTGTTTTTCAAATTCATCGATCAATTCCATGGCCCGCATTTTCGGCGCGCCGGATAATGTGCCTGCCGGTAAAACAGACATCAGCGCCTGCAGCGGCGTACACTCCGGCTTCAGCCGGCCTTGGACATCACTGACAAGGTGCATGACTTTAGAATAACGTTCCACCCGCATGAAATCCGTGACCTTCACGCTGCCGATCCGACACACCCGACCGACATCATTGCGTCCGAGATCCACCAGCATCGTATGTTCCGCACGTTCCTTTTCATCGGTGCACAATTGTTTTTCCAGAGCCAGGTCCTCTTCCGTGGTTTTGCCGCGCGGCATCGTACCAGCAATCGGCTTATTGGTGACGATCCCGTCATTAACACTTACCAGCATTTCCGGACTGGCACCGGCGATCTGATAATCTTCATGGTCAAAATAGTAGAGATACGGGCTTGGATTTGTGGTACGAAGCTGTCGGTATACGTCGAAGGCTGCCGGCGGATCCTGTACCTCAAAGCGCTGGGAAACGACGACCTGACTGATTTCTCCGGCCCGGATCGCAGTTTTGCATCGGTTGACCATGTCGATAAATTCCGTTTTCGAAAAGTCCGAATGGACAGGCGATGGGTTTTCTTTGATCATACGCGCCTGCACCTGCGGGACGGAATGCGTCAAAAGATACCCCAAGCGCCGGCATTCTTCCTGTTTCTGTTCATAAAGCACGTCACAAGCTTGTTCAAATGAAATTGATTTGTTTTTCATCAGATCCTGAACATCTTCCCGATCCACATTGAAGATCATCAAGACCTGGCCGGCTAAATGATCATACGCGATGATTTTATCGTAATAATATAAGTCGGCATCCGGCAGTCCGATATCATCGGTCGGCGGATTTCCAAGCTTCTTCAGTTCGAAGCGGGCCATATCATAGGCAAAATAGCCGACCAGGCCGCCCGTAAACTTCGGCGCATAGGTCAGTTTCACGGATCGATGCCGATCGAGAAAATCTTGAATATAACGAATCGGATCTCCTTTGGATCCATCAACGAGAATGTGATCTTGATCATAGGTCTTGATCGTGCCGCCTTCGACGCGCAGATTGGCTTTCGGACTGAAACCGATAAAGGAATAACGGTCCCACTGCGTACCGTTGCCGACGGACTCCAACAAATAACAATCTTTATAGTTTTCTTTTAAGATCGAAAAGATACGGATCGGGGTAATGCTGTCGGTCAGCAGTTCGCTGATCAGCGGCACGGTTCCGGCTGTCCGCAAATACGTGCACATTTCATTCCGGCTTGGTTTCATACTCTTTCCTCCTGACACAAAAAGCCCCCCGGCATGCAGACCGAGGGGCGTTCAATACGCGGTACCACCCTGTTTTATCACTTAGATATCCAACAATATCATCACCTTTAACGCAGGCTTTACGGCTTCGCTACTTGCTTCACGTCGCTCCTGGCAAACCCATTCAGCGAAGCATTCCGTACGGCATTTCACCACCTGCCGCTCTCTGCAACTTCCTGCTTGGCTTACTTACATTTGTTGATCGGATTTCTTTTCTTAAAGAATACCGAAAATGAAAATGGATGTCAAAGAATATTTTCATTTATTTTCAGAAAGCAGTAACATGATTGTAAATATAACGCATTTTGATTGAGAAACATGTTTATTTGGTCTATAATTTCAAGTAATAGTTATGAAAACTGAATGGGGTGTAAATTATGAAACTAACCGGATCACAAATTGTGATGGAAGTCCTGTTGGAACAGGGCGTGGATACGGTCTTCGGCTACCCCGGCGGAACAGCACTGAATGTGTATGATTCTTTGTACGATTATTCAAAAAAGATCACGCATTATATCACAGCTCACGAACAAGGAGCTGCGCATGCCGCCGACGGTTATGCCCGCAGTACCGGCAAGACCGGCGTGGTATTTTCTACGAGCGGTCCGGGAGCGACCAATCTGGTCACCGGCATTGCGACCGCTTACATGGACAGTGTGCCGCTGATTGCGATCACCTGCAACGTGTCCGACAATATGATCGGCCGGGACTCGTTCCAGGAAGTCAGCATCACCGGCGTGACGCTGCCGATCACAAAGCACAATTATTTTGTCAACCGCATCGATGACTTAGCCGATGCGCTGCGCAATGCATTCCGCATTGCCAATGAAGGCCGCAAGGGGCCGGTCCTGGTCGACATCACAAAGGATGTCACGGCTATGAAGTACGATTTCGAACCGCGCACACCGCTGCCATTATCACCAAATCCGAAATTCAACGAAAAAGATATCGAAGAGATAGCGGACATCATTAATATTTCCAAACGTCCGGTCGTTTATTTTGGCGGCGGCGTGGTTTCCAGCGGCGCCCAGGATGAACTGCTGGAATTATTGAATAAAGCAGATATTCCGGCTACGTATACCATGATGGCTGCCGGGGTCATCGACTATGAAAATCCGAAGAATCTCGGTCTGATCGGTATGCACGGCACCGTTGCTGCCAATAAAACGGTCGATGAAGCCGATCTGGTCATTGCGCTGGGTACACGTTTCTCCGACCGGGTCGCATTGAATCCGAACCGCTTTGCACACAAAGCAGCAATCATTCAGGTCGACATCGATGCCAGCGAGATCAATAAGAATGTCAATATCAACTACAGCGTGATCGGTGATGTGCGCGAAGTGCTGAAAGCTCTGCTGCCGCATGTCAAAGCAACGAAACACACCGAATGGATCGATCAAGTCACTGCTTACCAGAAAACGGTCCGTGTCGATATGCCGGGAGCCAAGCTGCGCCCAAAAGAAATCATCGATACGATCTGTGACAATACCGACAAAGAAACCATTTACTGCACCGATGCCGGTCAGCATCAAATGTGGGCAGCCCAATATGTCAAGCACCATAACATGCATCGCTTTATCACCAGCGGCGGTTTAGGTACGATGGGCTTTGGTTACGGCGCGGCTATCGGCGCACAGATTGCCAACCCGGATAAACGCGTGATCCATATTACCGGCGACGGTTCGTTCCATATGAACATGAATGAAGCCTGCACCGCGGTCACATACAACCTGCCGATCATCACGGTCATCTTTGACAACCGTGTTCTGGGTATGGTTTATCAATGGCAGACGGTCTTCTATAATAAGCATTATTCGCAGACGATCCTGAATCGTAAGACGGATTATGCGAAAGTCGCGGAAGGCTTTGGCTTGAAAGGCTATGATTGTTCGACACTGGAGGAATTTGAAGCCGCCTTCAAGGAAGCGCTGACGATCAACGGTCCGGTATGGATCAACTGCCACATTGACAAAGAAGAACGCGTATTACCGATGATCCCGAACGGCGGTACCATCGATAATATGATCGTAGATTAGAGGTGTTCGTATGGCCAGAGAAGTTATCAGTATTTTTGTCGAAAATCAATCGAATGTATTGACCCGGATCGCAAGCTTGTTCGGCCGCCGCGGATTCAACATTGATTCCCTGACGGTCGCGAAAACCAATGATCCGACAATTTCCCGTATTACCGTCGCTTTCGACGGTGCCAAAACGGATATTCACCAGATCATGACCCAGACGGCAAAATTGGAAGTCGTCAAAGACATCCATCGTCTGAGCACGATGAACAGCTTATATCGCGAATTGCTGCTGCTCAAAGTAGCATGCGATAAAACCAATCGTTCCGGCATCATCGAGATCGTCAATATCTACCGCGGCAAGATCATTTCATTAAGCAAGGATAACTTGATCATTGAATTGACCGGATCGCCGGAAAAGATCGACGGCTTGATGAATATGCTGAGCTGCTACGATATCCTGGAAGTCTGCCGCACCGGTATCACCGGCATGTCGCGGGATTCCTACGATACCACAGATGAAGATGAAGAATAGGAAGAAAAAGCGGGTTTCCGCTTTTCTTTCATAGTAAGGAGTAGAAACATGAACAATAAAAAGAGTGCACAAGTCACGCAAGGAATTGAAAAAGCCCCGATGCGCAGTTTGTTTTACGCAATGGGCTATACGCAGGAAGAACTGGACCGGCCGCTGGTCGGCATCATCTCCGCAAAAAGCGACATCGTTCCCGGCCATTTTCATTTAGATAAACTGGTTGAAGCAGTCAAGACCGGCGTTTCGATGTCCGGCGGAACGCCGATCGTCGTTCCAAGCATCGGTGTCTGTGACGGCATCGCAATGGGACATAAAGGTATGCACTATTCCCTGCCTTCCCGCGAACTGATCGCGGACAGTGTCGAAACGATGGCAGAAGCACACTGTTTCGATGCCCTGGTCCTGGTGCCGAGCTGCGACAAGATCATTCCGGGCATGGTCATGGGCGCGCTGCGGGTCAATGTGCCGACGGTCGTAATGACCGGCGGACCGATGCTGGCCGGATATGTCAAAGGACAGGAAGTTTCACTGTCCAAGATCTTTGAAGCAGTCGGTGCCCGCAAAGCCGATCTGATCACCGATGATGATCTGAAAGAATATGAACAAGGTGTCTGCCCGGGCTGCGGCAGCTGTGCCGGTATGTATACGGCCAACAGTGTTGCCTGCCTGTGTGAATCGATGGGTATCGCTCTGCCGGGCAACGGTACGATCCCGGCAGTTTCCAATAAACGAATGCTGCTGGCAAAACATGCCGGAATGGCCGTTATGAAAATGTTGGATCAGGATATCAAGATGAAAGATAT
Source organism: Catenisphaera adipataccumulans (assembly GCF_014202755.1). Taxonomy (GTDB): domain Bacteria; phylum Bacillota_I; class Bacilli_A; order Erysipelotrichales; family Erysipelotrichaceae; genus Catenisphaera; species Catenisphaera adipataccumulans. Next base: position 96,965 of record NZ_JACHHK010000004.1, on the reverse strand, counting down.
CGTCAACGAGCGTTCGATCAAGAATGCCTTGACATGTGATATGGCTTTGGGCTGCTCCAGCAACAGTGTGCTGCACTTGCTGGCGATCGCGCAGGAAGCCGGATATGATCTGGACTTAAAAGAATTCAATGTCTTCAGTGACAAGACCCCGAATTTATGCCACCTGGCGCCGGCCGGACCGACGCATATGCAGGATCTGAACCGCGCCGGCGGTCTGCAGGCAGTCCTCAAAGAATTGTCGAAAAAAGATCTGATCGATCTGGACTGCATGACCGTGACCGGCAAGACGGTCGGTGAAAATATCAAGAACGTGGTAAACATGAATCCGGATGTCATCCGTCCGATCGATAAGCCATACAGCTCGAACGGCGGTATCGCCATTTTATACGGCAATATCTGCCCGGACGGTGCCGTCGTCAAACGCAGTGCCTGCGCACCGGAAATGATGCACCATGTCGGACCGGCTCGTGTCTTTGATTCCGAAGACGATTCCATTCAGGCAATCTATAACGGCGAGATCCATCCAGGTGATGTCGTCGTGATCCGCTACGAAGGACCAAAAGGCGGTCCGGGCATGCGGGAGATGCTGAATCCGACTTCGGCTTTGGCAGGTATGAAATTGGATAAATGTGTCGCACTGCTGACGGACGGCCGCTTCTCCGGTGCCAGCCGCGGAGCCAGCGTCGGTCATATTTGTCCGGAAGCAGCCAGCGGCGGTCCGATCGGCTTGATCCGTGAAGGCGATCAAATCGAACTGGATATCCCGAACCATGCATTGAATGTACTGGTCAGTGACGAAGAATTGGCAGAACGGAAAAAGACGCAGAAAATTCTGCCGCCGAAGATCGACAAGGGCTGGCTGAAGCGCTATGCCAAAATGGTGCAAGGAGCCAATATCGGCGCCATCCTGAAGTAGGTGAAGGAAATGTTGACGATTGACAAAGTGTACGATGCCCGCCAGGTCTTAAAAAATGTCATCCGAAAGACCAATGTGATCCCGGCGGCCGATGTATCCAGCTATAATCATATTTACTTAAAACCGGAAAATCTGCAGCGCACCGGATCGTTCAAGATCCGCGGCGCATACTATAAAGTATCCCAGCTTAGTGACGAGGAAAAATCGCATGGCATCATCGCCAGCAGCGCCGGAAACCATGCCCAGGGAACGGCCCTGGCCGCACAGGAACAAGGCATTCCTTGCGTCATCTGCATGCCGGACAATGCGCCCATCTCGAAGATCGAAGCAACGAAAAGCTACGGCGCTTCCGTTGAACTGGCGCAGGGTGCCTATGATGAGGCCTATGCCCTGGCCTGCCAGCTGGCAGAAGAAAACGGCTACTTCTTTGTTCATCCGTACGATGACGAAGATGTCATCGCCGGTCAAGGAACCATCGGTCTGGAGATCCTGGAAGAACTGAACAATATCGATGCGATCGTCTGCCCGATCGGCGGCGGCGGTCTGATCAGCGGTGTTGCCTTTGCGGCAAAATGTCTGAAACCGTCGATCAAGATCTATGGGGTACAGGCGGCAAAAGCCGCAAGTATGTACCAGTCGGTCAAAGAAGATAAACAGCTGACCTTGGAAACGGTCAACACCTTTGCGGACGGCATCGCGGTCAAACACCCAGGTGATATCACGTTCCAGATGGTCAAGGAATACGTCGATGAGATCGTAACGGTCGAGGAAGATGAGATCGCGGCTGCGATCCTGCATCTGCTGGAAAAACAGAAACTGATCGCGGAAGGCGCCGGTGCAGTCTCTGTCGCAGCGGTCATGTTTGACAAGATCCCGCTGCGGGACAAGAACATCGTCTGCATCGTTTCCGGCGGCAACATCGATGTCAATATCATCGACCGTGTCATTACCCGCGGTTTGCTGCTGAGCGGCCGGAAGACTAGCTTTATCATCCAGCTGACCGATAAACCGGGACAGCTGGAGAATGTCAGTCACATCATCGCGCAGGACGGCGGCAATGTCGTCGCAGTCGATTATGACAACGCCGACCCGGATCTGGGCATCACGGACTGCTACCTGAAGATCACATTGGAGACCCGAAACAAAGCGCATCTGAATCAGATCAAGCACGATCTGAATGCGAACGGTCTGCATATCGTAAAAGAAAGCAATTAAAGAATGGATCCTTGCCTTTATGGCAAGGATTTTTTTCGCACAAAAAAAGATCCCTTACGGGATCTCATTTTACTTTTTCAAAACTGCGGCACAGCGATCACAAAGTCCGTCTTCATTCTCGCTTTCGGTATAGGTCCAGCAGCGCGGACAGATATGGCCCGGTGCTTTTTCCACACGTACGCGGTCGCCGTCTTCGGCAAAGGTAACTTTGGATACGATCAGCCATTGTGCCGGTTTCTTCGTCACCCGATCCAGAGCTGCTTTCTCATCGGCATCCAGATGCAGGAAGATCTGCGCTTCCAGGCTTTTGCCGATGACCTGTGCAGCACGGGCTTCCTCCAGTGCTTTCAGCACATCTTTACGAATATTCAGTGCGATGTCCATATCTTTCATCAGGCTTTCTTCGTCGATGTTCAGATGCAGTTCAGGGAAGCTGCCCAGATGAATGGATTCTTCCTCAAAGTGCATATAGTCGTTGACTTCTTCCATCGTATGGCATAAGACCGGTGCCAGCAATTTTGTCAGCACTTCGCATGCCGTATATAAGACGGTCTGCACTTCACGGCGCTCCCGGTCGTCTTCTGCATCACAGTACAGGATATCTTTGGTGTAGTCCAAATAATATGCCGATAATTCGTTGGTCATGATATTCGACATAGCACTTACCGCATCCGCAAAGCGGTACTCGTTGTACGCGGTGATCACTTCCGGGATCAATTTTTCCAGTTTGACCAAGATGTACTGATTCAGCGGTGCCAATTCTTCAAATGGCAGACAATCCGCTTTGGTGAACGTATTATTATCCAGATTTGCCATCAGGAAACGCAGGGTATTGCGGATCTTGCGGTAATCGTTGCTGACTTGTTTTAAGATCTTCTGGCCCATGGAAACATCGGCCTGATAATCTACGCTGCAGGCCCAGAGCCGCAGCACATCGGCCCCTTGTTTCTTGGTGATCTCTTTCGGTGCGACGGCATTCCATTGGGACTTGGACATCTTCACGCCTTTTTCATCCATGACGAAACCATGCGACAGACAAGCCTTGTACGGTGATTGTCCATGGACCGCTGTGCCGACGATCAAGCTGGAGTTGAACCAGCCGCGGTATTGGTCGCTTCCTTCGAAATACAGATCCGCCGGATATCCCAGACCGCGCTCCAGCATTGCACCGGTGTGGCTGGAACCAGAATCGAACCAGACATCCATCGTATCGGTTTCCTTACGGAAAATACCGTTTGGTGAATGCGGGGTCGAATAACCATCCGGCAGCAGATCTTTGGCTTCCCGTTCGAACCATACGTTTGAACCGTATTGACGGAACAAATCCGCTACATGATCAAAGATTTCTTTTTCCATCAGCGGTGTATCATCTTCGGCATAGATGATCGGGATCGGTACGCCCCAGGCACGCTGACGCGAAATGCACCAATCATCACGGTCAGCGATCATATTATGCATCCGCTGCTGTCCCCAGCTTGGTGTCCAATGAACCTGATCGATTTGTTCCAATAGCTCATCCCGGATCTTATCGATAGAGGCAAACCACTGCGTCGTTGCCCGATAGATGATCGGTTTTTTCGTACGCCAGTCATGCGGATAGGAGTGCTTCAGCCAGGACAGCTTCAGCAGCACGCCCAGTTCATCCAATTTGACCGTTACCGTTTTATTGGCATCGAAGACATATTGGCCTTCGAGCCAGTCACCGGCTTCCGCCGTCAAGTTACCTTGATCATCGACGTTGTTCAAAACATCCATCTTATATTTGTTATGGACCGTATAGAAGTCATCGGCACCGAAGGCACTGGCGGTATGCACACAACCAGTACCGGCATCGGCCGTGACATAATCGGCCATCATGATAAATCCTTCATGATTGACATGACTTTCATCCCCGGCATACAGCGGATGCTCATACGTGATATATTCAAGATCCTTGCCCTTGAAGGTACGGATGATCTCGTATTTTTCACATCCGAATTCCGGACAAAGCTGATCGACCAGTTCTTCCAGCATCACCATTTTTCCCTTATCGGTATTGACCAGTGCATAGTCCATGCGCGGATTCAGGGAAATGCCCTGGTTGGCCGGAATGGTCCACGGTGTCGTCGTCCAGATGACAAAGTATGTATCTTCGTCCAGGATGCCCTTACCATCTTTGACTTTGAATTTGACATAAATGGTCGGGGTCTTCATATCTTTGTATTCGACCTCAGCTTCTGCCAGGGCTGTCTCGCTGCTCGGCGACCAGTACACCGGCTTCAGGCCTTTGTAGATCAGTCCGTCCATCGCCATCTTGCCGAAGACTTCGATCTGTTTGGCTTCAAAGCTTTTGCGCAGGGTCAGATATGGATGATCGTAATCGCCAATCGATCCCAATGCCAGGAATCCTTTTTTCTGCTTTTCCACTTGTTCCAGCGCGAATTGTTCGCATACTTTGCGGAACTCGGCGATGCCCATTTTTTTCCGGTCATAGCCTGCTTTCGTAACTGCAGTCTCGATCGGCAGACCGTGTGTATCCCAACCTGGGATATACGGTACGCGATAGCCTTCCATATAATGGGAACGGTTGATGACATCTTTCAAGATCTTATTCAAGGCATGACCGAGATGAATGTCACCGTTGGCATACGGCGGGCCGTCATGCAGAACAAATGGTTTGGCATCCTCTCTTTGTGCCAACATTTTTTCATACAAATGCATGTCCTGCCAACGCTGTTGGATGCCTGGTTCTTTTTTTGCCAAATTGCCGCGCATCTCAAACTTTGTTTTCGGCATATGAAGTGTGTCTTTGTAATCCATAGCTGCTCCTTCCATAAAAAAAACGTCCTTCTCTAAGGACGTTATAAAACGCGGTACCACCCTAGTTTACATAGGAACTCCTATGTACCCTCGATCCGATAACGGCCGGTCCGGATGTTTCTACTCCATTCAAAACATCAGCTCCGAAGTGATATCCCGGCAGGTTCCTATACAGCTTCTCACCAGACTGCTGTTCTCTGAATATTTCCCTGTCGTGACGCGTCTTCTTCCTCACTTATAAAAACTGCTTAAAAAGCAAGATCAAACGATCCTTTTTTGTCGTCGCTTCCACGTCGACAAACTGATACTTTCCGTACCGTCGGATCGAAACAAAATCATTATGACACAGTTGATCATTCTCGGCAAGTACGATTTCATTGAGTTTGACATCACCTTGATGGATCTTGTGCATCGCTTCCTTGCGGGAACAATGTCCCAGCTGGGCCACGACCGCATCCAGCCTGAGACTGGCACAGTTTACCCGAATCATTTTATATCCGGCTGTGTTTTCCGGTATTTGATCTGTCGGCTCAAAATGAACCGGCACCCGGCCGATCATCGGCACATGTGTGCAGATGTACTCAGCCATCGTTTCGGTCGCAAACACGGTGATCGCATGATCGTTCACGAGAATATCACCGACCTGATCCCGTTCGATGCCCAAATGCATCAATGCCCCTAAGACATCGCGGTGTCCGATCTTTTTGAAACGGTCATCATAGGCAGAGGCCAAGGTGACAATGCCATATTCCGGTGTTTCATCCAGCGGTGAAAACCACGCGACTTTCCGCAGTGCTTCCGGATATCCGCCGTAAAGCGAAAGATTCAGTTCCGGATCAACGATCTGCTGCAGGATCAAACCTTCCACACCGGATAAAAAAGAGGTATGAACGCCTTGACGATGAAGGACAGACCAATGCATCTGATCTTTTACCTTCACCGTAAATTGTTCATGACCTTTATAATGCGATCGATTGCTGACGAGCTGATTATTCTTCATCAAAATCGTCAGGATCACCCAGCGAAATCTGGCCCTGTACGCCGATTTGTGCCGGTGAACATAAAATAACGTTCTGACCGATCTTCTGGATCTTACCGTCCAGCGCAAATACAACACCGGTCAAAAAGTCGATCGTACGCTGTGCATAATCGCGGTCTAACTTATGCAGATTGACAACGACTGCACGTCCTTCTTTCAGGCGCAGTCCGACTTCTTCGACTTCACCGAATCCGCGCGGTTCAAACAGAACCATTTTTGTATTGGCATTCAACGTTGCCGGAGCAGATTTCTTCGGTCGTTCATATCGAGTTGTAGTATCCGAATTGGACACAGGTGCCGCCTGCGTGTTTTCATTTTCTTCCATTTCTTCGTTTTCGTATTCCTCATCGTCATCTACGGGGTTGACGAATGACTTGATGCTATCCATAAATCCCATGGGAAATCCTCCTTGTTCGACGTTAATTATATCACATAAAATCTATTTTGAAACAACGAATTAAAAAATAGAGGATTTCTCCTCTATTCTGTTTCGATCAGTCCATATCCGCCGTCGTTTCGTTTGTAAACAACAGCGATCTTATGTGTCTCATCATCGGTATAAATATAGAAATCATGTCCGATCAGTTCCATGTTCATGATAGCTTCATCCAGGCTGATTTCCGTCGGTACGATGGATTTCGTCTTGACGACTTCATCCGGTTCCTCTTCCCCGTCATCGATCATGTCCAGGTCAACGAACGCTTTGCCCAGCGACATTTTATTTCTTCGCTGCAGGCGCGTCTTGGTCCGCCGGATCTGATCCTCCAGTTTATCGATGGAAGCATCGATGGCTTCGTTCAATGTTTCCGCTTGTACTTCTGTACGCAGAGTGGAATATTTGGTCGGAATGGTTACTTCTATTTTTTTGCGATGCGGATATTCACGTACCAGCACACTCGCCACATCATTTTCATCGATTAAATAATATTTGGTCAGCACGTTGAGTTTTTTGGTGATCTTCTCCGTCAATCCCGGAGTTACTTTCACATTTTTTCCTACAATTCTGACTTTCATATTGACACCTCCTCAGTGTTTACTATTTCTGCTTAAAGTATATCACATTTCGTTTTTTCCGGCATCTTGTGCCAAGATGTCCAGATATTTGACTGCTTGGTCCAAAGGAACTTGACCCGGTGCACTGGATGTGCTTAAGGTGCAGAACGTATATGAACTGTCAAAAAGGCCGCCGATGATCCGGCTGATCCGGCCGGTCTCTCCCATAGCGATCACCAGTTTTTCGGAAGACGTCGCATGATCGAAACATGAGATCAACAGCCGCGTCACATCCTCGGTGGTCTGCGGCATGCAGGCGATCTTTTCGATCGCTGCCTCATACTCATCCATCTCCTCCCAGATGGCGTCCAGATCATTTGGGGTCGTTTGAAAATCATGATAGCTGATGACCATTTTATCGGTCTCAAGAGGCTGTTCAAACTGTCGGGCATGTTCCAGCTCGACATCCAGGTAACAATCATACCGCAGCATCTGCCGAAGCCATTTTTCATATGTCTGCGCATCAATATCGACTTGACCGCCCTGGGATTTCGTGCGGATCGTGAGGATCACTGGCTTGGAAACGGCAGCCAGGCTTTTTTCGATCAGCGGGAATGACCAATGAAGCAGCTGCTCCTGCGGAAAGGCATCCAGCCGGATCTCGATCAGGTCACAGACACTGTCTTCCAGTGCCTGCAGTTCCTGCCAATAGGATCCTGTATCCGAAAGAAAAATTGGGCAGATCGTTTTCATTTTTTTCATAACATCACCTTGAATATTTTATCATAAACTTGAAAAAGTATTTCATTTCAACTAGAATAAAGGCATGAAATACTCTGTTTATTTTCGATTTACAGATTGAACCTGCATAATCAGTCAAACTTGGGTTGGCTTTTTTATGAGGTTTTCAAAGCATTCTTTTTTCCAAAAAAAGAATGCTTATTTTTTTTATAAGGAGGACCTATGAATTACGGATTGATCGGTGAACATTTATCACACAGCTTTTCCAAACCGATTCACGAATCGTTTGGTCAATACACCTATGAACTGCACGAAGTGGCACGTGACCATATTGATGCATTTTTCCAAAACAAAGATTTCAAAGCCATCAACGTGACCATTCCCTATAAACAGATTGCTTATACCTATTGTGATGTATTGGACAAACAAGCCCGATCGGTCGGCACTTCGAACTGTGTCGTAAACAAGAACGGGACACTTTATGGATACAATACGGATTATGACGGCATTGTCTACACGTTGAAAAAACATCATGTCGATGTGCATCAGAAAACCGTGCTGATTTTGGGCAAAGGCGGGGTCGCCCACGCTTTCTATGCGGTCATGAAAGATTTAGGCGCTGCCGAGATCCAGACCGTCTACTACAAGCCGGCAGAAGGAACCATCACTTACGAAGAAGCCTATGAAAGGTATGCCGATGCGGACATCCTGATCAATGCGACCCCGGTCGGTATGGCCGGCCGTAAAAATGTCAGCCCGATCGATTTGTCCAAACTGACTAATTTATCCTTTGTGTTTGACGCGATATACAATCCGCTGCAGACCGTATTGATCCAGCAGGCAAAAGCAGCCGGCATTCCGGCAGCCAATGGCTTGACCATGTTGGTGGTGCAGGCCGTCAAGGCAGCCGAGCACTTCCTGGATCGGCCGGTCGAATGCGATGTCCAGAAGATCGTCGATTCTCTGACCCAGCAAGCCTGCAACATTGTCCTGATCGGCATGCCGAGCTGCGGTAAATCGCATATCGGTCATGAAGTAGCCAAACGGCTGCATCGGCCTTGGATCGATCTGGATGAAAAGATCGAAAAAGAAACCGGCCGGCGGATCGCAGAGATTTTTTCCCAGGACGGCGAAACGGCTTTTCGGGATGAAGAAACCAAAGCGGCCTGCCGTGCAGGACTGAAGACCGGTCAGGTGATTTCCTGCGGCGGCGGCATCATCAAGCGCAAAGAAAATATGGATGTGCTGGCACAGAACGGCATCATTTTGTATATTGACCGGCCGTTGGAAAACCTGGTCCGCAAAGATCCGCGCCGGCCGCTTTTACAGAACAACTCCATAGAAAAATTGTATTATGAACGAAAAGATTTATATGAAAAGTATTCCGATGAAACGATTCATACCCATAACCAGATTCAACTAGGCATACAGGGGTGCCTGGATGCCTACGCGGATCCGAATGTATGGGCACGGCTGCGATAGGAGGAAAAAGATATGATCATCACATTAAAGAAAAATGCCCCGGAACGGGACGTCAAACGGCTGATGCAGCGGTTTGAAAAACAAGGTCTGCAAGTCACAGCGATCTACGGTGAAGAATTTAATGTCTTTGGCTTGGTCGGTGATACGAGCCGTCTGGATGAACGGACCATCATGGCCAACCCGATCGTCCACAATGTTCAGCGCGTGGCGGAGCCTTATAAACTTGCCAATCGGATGTTCCATCCAGAAGATTCCGTGATCGATGTTTCAGGGATCCCGGTCGGCGGGAAAAAAGTCGTCATGATGGCCGGTCCCTGCAGCGTAGAGGGACGGAAACAAATTTGCCGCATTGCCAAAGAAGTCAAGGATGCGGGTGCGGATCTGCTGCGGGGCGGTGCGTATAAACCGCGGACTTCGCCGTATTCGTTCCAAGGTTTAGGCTCCGACGGCATCTCCTATTTGGCTCAGGCGCGAAAGGAAACCGGTTTGCCGGTGGTGACAGAACTGATGTCGGCCGAACATCTGGATGAATTCATCGATCAAGTGGACTTGATCCAGATCGGAGCCCGCAATATGCAGAATTTCGATTTACTGAAAGCGGTCGGCCGGACCAGGAAGCCTGTCTTATTAAAACGCGGCATGTCGGCTACGATCAAAGAATGGATCATGTCGGCAGAATATATCATGAGCGAAGGCAATCCAAATGTCATTTTCTGTGAACGCGGCATCCGCACATTCGAGACTTATACGCGCAATACCTTGGATCTCAGTGTCGTGCCGATCATCAAAGAACGTACTCACCTGCCGATCATCATCGATCCAAGTCACGCAGCCGGGGACTGGAAACTGGTCGAATCCTTGTCGCTGGCGGCCATTGCGGCCGGTGCGGACGGATTGATCATTGAAGTCCACGATGATCCGGAAAATGCCTGGAGCGACGGCCAGCAGAGCCTGAAACCAGAGCGTTATGCGCAGCTGGTCAACAAGGCGAAAGCCATCGCACAAGTGGTCGGCCGTTCCTTGTAGGCGGAGCATTGTTCATGAACAATCCATTTCCTTATTCAGACGATAATAAACGCTATCTGACGATGAATTATTATATGCGGCATACCTTTGGTCATAAAGTCGCAAAAGTGCCTTTAAACGCCGGTTTTACCTGTCCGAACCGAGACGGAGCGAAAGGCATCGGCGGCTGTGCCTTCTGCTCTGCCAAAGGATCCGGTGACAGTATCCTTTTGCCGCATGAAGACTTGATGACGCAGTATCAAGCCGGTCTGGCGCGCATGCAGAAGAAATGGCCGGACTGCCTGGGTTTTGCGTATTTTCAGTCGTTCACCAATACATATGCCGATCTGGAACGTCTGCAGCAGCTTTATACCCCGTTTATCGAAAACGATGCGGTAATCGGCATCAGTATCGCGACCCGTCCGGACTGCTTGGACGAAGCAAAGATCGCATTCTTTCAGGACTGTGCCGAAAAAAAAGAAACGTGGATCGAACTGGGGCTGCAAAGCATCCATGAACGCACGATGGCCCGCTGCAACCGTCAGCACACCACGGACGATGTCCGGCAGGCGCTGGAGCGTTTAAAACCGACCCGCATCAAGACCTGTGTGCATATCATCAACGGTTTGCCTGGTGAATCAAAAGAGGACATGTTGGCAACGGCACGCTGGGTGGCTTCCCTGCACCCCGATGCGATCAAGATCCACATGCTTCATATCATTAAAGATACGGAAATGGCCAGATGGTATGCGTCTGATCCGTTCTCGGTCCTTTCTCTGGCCGAGTATGTCGATATAACGGTCCGGCAGCTGGAAGTGCTGCCGCCGGACATGGTGATCGAACGGCTGACCGGCGACGGCATGGCCAAAGATCTGATTGCGCCATTATGGACAATCAAAAAGACCATCGTTACCAATGAAATTGATAAACAGATGGTCCGTTTGAATACCTGGCAAGGTAAATATTATTGAAGATTCAGACAATAATATCTCTTTTTTCCGCGGCGTACGATGACATAATTGTCTACGTACGCATTTTCTTTATCGACCACAAAATGCGTATCCTTGATCTTTTCACCGTTGATACTGATGGAATTGCCGTTGATCCATTCCCGCGCCTCACGCTTGCTGGAGGCTATCGAGCATTTGACCAAAACATCTTCCAGGATCAGACCGTTTTCGCAGTCGACTTTTTCCATGTTTTTCATGGCATCCCGGCGCTGCTGCTCGCTTAAATCGTTTAAATTGCCGCGGAACAGCGCATTGGTGATGGATAAAGCAGAATCCAGTCCTTCCTGTCCATGCAGGTCGCGCACTACTTCTTCGGCCAGAGCCCGCTGTGCCATGCGTTTGTGCGGCTCTTCCTGTGTCGCTTTGTCCAGCTTCTGGATCTCTTCTACACTTAAGAACGTCAGCTTCTTTAAGTATTCAACGACCTTGGCATCTTCGGTATTAAATAAGAACTGATACAGTTCGTACGGAGAGGTCTTTTCAGCATCCAGCCAGACCGTTCCGCTTTCGCTCTTTCCAAACTTCGAGCCATCCGCTTTGGTGATCAGCGGCATGGTCAGACCATAGCACTTCGTATTGGCACCGCATTTTTTCCGGATCAGTTCCAGTCCGGATGTGATGTTGCCCCACTGATCCTGACCGCCGATCTGCATCACGCAGTTCTTTTCCTGATACAAGTGCAGGAAGTCCAGCGACTGCAGGATCATATAAGAAAATTCTGTATAACTGATGCCGGTCTCCAGCCGTTTCTTGACCGTTTCTTTATTCAGCATATACGTGACATTGAACAATTTTCCATAATCGCGCAGGAAATCGATCACCGACATGTTCTTGGTCCAGTCTAAGTTGTTGACCATTTCAAAGCCCCAGATTTTTTTGATTTGATCATGCAGGCAGTTGAAATTGTGTTCCAGTGTTTCTTTTGTCAGCATCTGGCGTTCTCCGGTCGCTTTCGGATCGCCGATGAAGCCGGTTGCGCCGCCCACCAACATGATCGGATGATGGCCGTGTTTTTCCAAGCGTTTTGCCATCAACAAGGACGAATAATGGCCGATATGCAGACTGTCGGCCGTCGGATCCGTACCGATGTAAAACGTGATCTTTTGATTGTTGATGACATCTTCGACTTCCGGGCTTGTCACATTATCGATCAAGCCGCGCCATTGTAATTCCTGAAATAATTCCATAGTTTCCTCCCATAAAAAAACGCCCTTCTATAAGGACGAAATGTTCGCGGTACCACCTTACTTCATGCATGTGCATGCGCTCTTCCCTTTAACGCAGAGATACGTCCGAAGAAGCTCCAAGGTGTATTCCATGAATGCCGAACGAGGCCTTTCACCAACCGGCCTTTCTCTGGATCCGACGTTTTCATGTACTCTTTCTTTTCAACGCTACATGCGTATTATAGCCAAAAAAATTGGTTTATTCAATAGAAAAAGTCATCTGCTTTCACAGATGACTTTCGGTCAATGGTTTTTCTTACGCGATGTTTTTGGCATGATCCATAAAGCAGCGGCCGAGAACAGGAATACCATCACAAATAGCGTTAAATAATAAGCCTGTCCGGTTTTGACGTCTTTTTTGATCTGCTGCACATAACTGGTTGGTGTATTTTCATTCTTTTTTGGTGGATCGGTTTCCTCTTTTTCTTCTGGGACAACACCTTCATATGTATGTGTAAACGAGATCGTATCCACTTTCTTGCCGGTGGTCAAATCAATGCACACCACCTGTAAATATCGCTGACCGTCCGGTGTCTGCTGAACAAGAACTTCGATCTGGTAGGACTTTGTATCGATGCTGAAATTCTCATCATCAACCGATTGAGCCGTAATGGTATAAATATAGGGATCATCCTGCGGTTCTGTCAGAATGACTGCATTTTCCGCCTCTTCATTCACACTGAACGTCAACAATGCTGAATCGCTGCCTGTGATTGAAATAGTAGACAGTGTATTTGGCAGCGGGGCATTGTTTTCTGCGGTCAATATATACTTTACGGTCCGATCAAGTTGTTCTGGATAATTTCCATTGATTTCTATGGTCTGTCGGATCGTAACAGAGGATGTTTCTTGCCGTTCCTGCGCCTGTACCGGTACGATACAAAACAGCAGGGCCATGACTCCGCTAAGCAGAATACTCAATAATTTTCGCACGGCTGATCATCCTCCTTTCTTAGTCTGGTGTTTTTTCCTGAACCAAACGATCAATAACGCAATCAATACGATACCAGTGATCCACCACCAGATCGGCCATCGACTGAACCAGGAATCAGTAGATTTCAAGGATCGTTCTTCTTCTTTGAACGTATTTTTATATGTTTTATCCGTGATCTCCGCAACCAGCAGATACCGTTGGTTTGTTCCGGCGCCGCTTGCGCAAGTCGATAATACAAGCAATTGATCCTCCGGACCGGTGCCGATCTGACGTTCATGCACAGCGATTTCATAGATGTGATCCAAGTAAGCCTGCCGCTGACTGGTATCCTCACCAACAATCTGGTATACCGAATCATCATAGGCATCTGCTTTCAGATATGCGATGATCCGAACGCCGTGGTGCTTTCCATTGTAATAGACATCGCCATATTTGTGCGTCTTGAAAAATTTCTTTTTTTCAAACTGATCCAAATCACCGAACATTCGATGATATTCCATGTGATGTCCGTATAATATGGTGTTGTAGTCACTGAAATCCCGCGCATTTTTACAATGCATGAATACCGCACCGGATAAATCATACGAACCGTCAATACCGGTATTGATATATTTTTCGTCATCCTCCCCTTGCGCAAAAGGATAATCGATCCCGGTGCCGTAGATATGAATCCAGCCGATGACTTCCGGATTGATTTTCTGTAATTTTGAAAAAGGGATGGACTGGTTTCTTTTCGGTTTGTATGTTTCAAACTGCTCCGTGCTGGCATTCTGCATGATCTGATGGTTATCGTAAATGGAATAGATTCCGAACGCCACCAGCAGGACCAGAAAAGCAATAATGAAGAAATCCACCAGTCCATTTAATCCCTTAAGGATCTTGCGGATCCTTTTCTCTGAAGAGCCCGAAGAACGGAAAGGTTTTCGCATTCCGTTACCTCTTCAAGATTAGGAATTCATTGCCTTTTTCTTAGCGGAACGATACAGAAATAATGCAACTGCTGCAAATGCGATCACAGCGATAAACGGTGCGTTATCCGTCAGAATACCAGTAATGGTGATATCTGGATAATCATTGACCATCGTACCCGAGTTTCCGCCGCTTTCATAGATCAGATAACTTCCGGCTGTTACGCCTTGTCCTTTTGTTCCGACAACAGCCGTGTCCGAGGCCGTTCCATGTGTATTGGTATAAGTTGCCGTGTAGTTTTCGACGCCGGTCTCGGTAACCGTATAGTTTACACCAGCCGGGATGTTATTGAAGTTAATGGTTTCACCGTCTTTCAAATTAAATGTGAAAACACCACTATTGTTCGTAACTGCATCTGAACCTATGGTGGCAGTGATCGAGCTCAAAGACCAATCGGTTGGTAAAGCAACTGTACCATTGGTATCAAAGGTTACGGTAAAAGAGAATTTTTTTGTTTTATCACCATATGTTCCTGTTACACTCTTCGTAATGCTCAGATCTGTACTGTCAGAACCTGGATTGGCTTTCTTGACGATTTCGTTGGTAAATTCCATTCCTTTATAATCTTCCCATGTTACCTTGTTTCCTGTTGAATTGTTGACAGATGTAACCGCGATAACTTGATTATCCGAATTGACATAGACCAACATCGTATATGTATTGGTATCGAAAGTCAGTAATCCCGGATCATTGTAATCGGTATATCCGGTCGGTGTACTTGTTGACTCGGCAACGGTGTAAGCATAGACACCTGGTGTACTGTAAGATGGTAACGTAATAGTTCCCATGACATCCTGCTGTGTTTCAGTCTGTGTTTTGTCCACGCTGATCGTAACATCTGCAATCGGAGCTGAATTCGCTAATACCGTTGTCGTCGTCGTATCCAGCTGCGTAAAAGTAAATTTAAAGTCGCCACTAATAGAAGTTCCTAAATTTCCTACCATGTGCTTTGTGATAAACGGAGTCGTTGTTTTCTGTTCATCAGTTGCTGTAGTATAGCTTCCCGGATCTACCGTATCCGCTTGGATCGGCACGGCAAGCATGACGACTGCCACAAACATCGAAAGCAATACCTTAAATAATTTTGTTCTCTTCATAAATACTCTCCTTATTTATTTCTTTAAATGATCTTTATTTGATCATTTAAATCCCTCTTCGGCGGATCACGGTAATGACCTGACCCTTTATTGCATCTGTGGACACCGGTCCATAGTTCCGGCTGTCCAACGAATATGGACGATTATCTCCGAGTACGAAGACTTGTCCCTCTTTTATTTTCAGCGGATAGCTGACCTTCCCTTTGTAAGGCAGCGTTTCCGTATAGATATCCTTTTCCTGCTGGACGTACCCATTGACAACTAACCCTTCGTCTGTGATTTCAACGGTATCGCCGGCAACTGCTACGACACGTTTTGGCGAAATTTCACCGTCGTACTTCACCATGACGACATCTCCAGCCAGATAATCCTTGTCCAGACGATAGTAGATCACCAGGTCGCCTTCTTTAATGGCCGGATTCATCATATTGTCAGGTTCTTTCATGATCCCAAACAGAAATGTAAACAGCATGATCAAAAACAGAATGATCATTACGATTTTCATGACCAATAGTTTTACTTCAGCTGAAATCGGCAATTCCTTTTTATTTGATCCGGTCATTTATCGCTCCTTGTGATTTTTTGTTTCTGTTTCCGATAAATTCCATAGATCACTGCAGCAACCGCAACGACTAGCAGCACGCGTAACCCGGCATGATCTTCGAGGATACCTGTGATCGTGATATCACGCTTGTTCGTATAAATGACCTCGTAATCGTATGTACCGTCCGCTTTTTCGGTCAATGTTCCTTGTGCAGCATCCCCGGAGCTGGATGTTTCATATTCTTCGGATGAATAATCATCTTCCTGAATTTCATAGGTATATCCTTCCGGAATGTCCGCAAATTTGATGGATTGGTCATTTTTCAGTTGAGCTGTATATTGTCCGTTTACGAACTGCATACTGCTGTAAGTTGCATTCACCAGATCGCCGTTTTCATCTTTTAATGTGATGGTAAAATTAAACGATTTATTTTTATCACCATATTCACCATCGACAACTTTCTTGACAGTCAAGCTGCAGACCGGCTCCCAGACCGCATACAGAATATTTGTGTCTAAGGTATCCGCCTGGATAACATCTTCGACATTGTATTCTGCCGTATCTGCATCTGCCGTTGTTGCCCAGCCTTTGAATATATAACCGCTTCGCTCCGGTGTATACGTATTCGTAATGGTGAATTCTGTATTCGGCACATTTTCACTGTCTTCCGTATAATCCGGGAACTGCACGATACGCTGCGTGGTACTGTCATTGTAGCTTCCGCCGTTGGCATCAAATGTCAGCTGGGTAGCTCGTTGATCTGCCCAGACTGCATATAATGTCAAGTTTTCTTCCGTGACCGCAATTAGATCTTCCGGATAATAATTTGTACCCGTGCCGTCTGCTTTTGTATTCCAACAAATGAAATCATTTTTTCCGCTCGGCGGTTCGACACCGCTTTTCATGTTGCCGACAATGCCTTGACTTCCTAAATGATAGGATGTGTCCGACTGCCACGTATCACTTGGTGATCCTCCGTTTGGATCATAGACAATATTTGTGGTGACGCTGCTTTGCTAGTGTGCGACCAACGTAGTATCGGCCGTGATCGGCGTATCAAAGCTGAAGGCTGAACCATCTTCATTGAACCAGCCGACAAACTCATACCCTTCACGAACTGGATCATCCGGTTCGGAAGCTGTGTTGTTTTTGACCACCGTCTGAGAATCAATACTGCCGTCCGCACCATTTAGATCAAAGCTCACCGTATAAGACGGCGGTGACCATTTTGGATACAAACTGATATTGTTGTCGGGCATCTTATAACTGTCGTCAAACTCAAACTCGGTGCCTTCTTCAAATGTCGGTGAAGTATACCAGCCTTCAAATATATAATCATCTTCCGGTGCAGTCGGATTTAGATAATACTGATCCGATTGATCGTCTAGACTGGTTTTGACAACGTAATCGTATGGAACGCTTGATTCATGCGCAACACTGGATCCATCCGCGGTATAAAAGTCAATTGTATATTTATTTCTTGTGTAATAGAAGCTGACCTTTCGACTCGAAGAAACTGTTGTTTTGGAATCCTCTTTGGTAAATCCACGTAAATCCGCTGCGACCCAGCCTGAAGTTGTACTGTACGCTTCAAAATAATAATCCGTCAGTTCTTCCTGTGTCCCGTCATCTTTGTCTTCATAGAAATGAATGTAATACAAGGAGGCACCGGCGTCCCACGCTCCATAAACGGTAATGGTTGCATTATCGGTGTTCTTCAAGCTGTTCGGGATCATATCGCTTTCTACCACAGTTCGATTCATCTGGCTGTAGGCATAACCGTATTGGGATGCATTCGCATCGCGCCAGCCCGTCCACTGATAACCATAGGATGAATTCGAGAAAGTGGCATTGCCGCGATATGGCCATTCCGTAATCGATTCTCCATACTTGGCAGTAAATGTATAATAATTTGCTCCGCCGCTATATGAGAAATCCCGATAAGTTACACCGTCTTTGGCCATACTTGCGTTATAACTGTTCAAATGAAATTCAAATGTGTATGTATTCCGATCATAGTACACATAAATTTTTGTCGATCCGTCACCACTTACTGTTACCGATGAATTGCTGCTGTCCAATGTCTTATCGGTATTGATATGAAAGTAATCATATGCCGAATTGCTAAACGTATCTGTTTGACTGCCATTACTGTCTGTATATGCCATACGGATCGACGAACTGCCCGACGGCTGAGTCAATGTGATCGTTGAATCCGTCATGGCATCAAAACTTTGTGATTCGACATAATCGTATCCAGTACTGGTATTGTTTTCCTGCATGATGATGACTTGGAATGTTGTCTCTGCCGGTTCCCATTTCGCGTATAAATCCGTATTGCCCGTCAAGGTAGTTGTATTATCCGTCGATGTCCATTCTTCTGTGAGCGCTTCATCCTTATACCATCCCGCAAACGTATATCCTTTTCGGGTTGGTGTGACGCTCAGCGGATCTGCCGGAGATCCTTCGCTTGGTGTCTGCGATTGCTTGACAAATGTCGGTTCCTGCGCTGTGCCGCCGTTGGAATGATACGTGATCCAATATCCTTTTTCGACGATCGGATATAATGTCATATCCTCGGTAACTGTTGTGGAATCCGATACCGGCGACGAGCCATCTGTGGTTGTCGACCATCCTTTAAACACATAACCTTCTGCCGGAACGAATGTCACAGTTCCAGTATTTAAGGTTTCGCCTTCTGAATAATCCTGCACGGCAATGATGCCTGCATCTGAAGATGCAGCACCCGCATAGCTGACATGATAGACTTTTTCATAGGCAGCGGTATAAACGTGCGTTTCATCTGCCGTCAATGTTCCAATGGCGGTACTGAATGCATCATCGCTCAGAATATTGCCGCTTTCGTCTTTCCAGCCGATAAAACGATAGCCCTCTTTTTCCGGTGTTGCCGGTTTGACCGGTGTTTCGCCCGAAGAAAGAATTTCTTTATAAACTTCCGTGCCGTCTTCATCTTGAAAGATCCATGTATCCGTGTAATGCTCACCGACCGCATAGATGGAAAACTGCGATGCTTCAAAGGTGACATCATGTTTGGAATTTGAGGTGATCGCAATGGACTCTGGCTGAGAATCGATATTTTCTTTATGCTGTACTTCAATTGTTTTTTCTGTATCCATGGCTTCTTCCGTCTGGATCTTCACTTGAATCGTACGATCTGGTTCAAACGTGTTCCCATCCTGATCGAAAATTGTGATATCGTATGCCGCGATCGTTTTAGCTCCTTCGATTTTAACGGACACTGGATACGCTTTTACTTCCGCATTTTCCGGCATCATTCCAGTCAGTGTGATTTGATCTTTCGTTTTCGATTTCTGCTGATACGATCCGTCCGTATAAATTATCGCAGATAAACTTTGTTGTTCCGTCTTTGTTTCTTTTTCCGTTTCTGCAGGATCTTCAGGAGCCGATTTGCTTTCATCTGTCTTATTTTCTGATGGAGTTTGTTTGCTTGACGTATCTTCTGACGTTTCATCGGATGATTCATCAGAAGAACGGCTGTCTGGATCCGCAGACGTTTCTGTTGTTTCTTCCGCTGCTATGGTTTGTCCAGAATGAACTGAGACATTAGAAAACACCATGGCAAAAGTCATGGTGGTGATAATGATAGCAGTCATTGCCCAACGAACAATGTTCTTTATTATACCTCTCTTCATGATATATTCCATCCAATCCTTTAACGCAATAATTACATCATATACATATAGGCAATGTCAATCATTATTTTGATTTTTTGGTACATATTTGTTTTATTTTTTGATTTTTAAATGTTTATTCATATTAATTTAAATATTTGATATTTCTTTTTATCTATTTTTAATATTTCATTTATTGTCCTTATATAAATAGTATTTATATAAGAAGCAAAATAAAAAGGCCTTCCCTATATCGGGAGACCTTCATAGAATTGATTTAGTTCGCAACGATATTGACAACTTTGCCTTTGACAACGATCACCTTGCGGATCGTCTTGCCTTCCAGCTGACGTTGTACGTTTTCCAGTTCCTTCGCCTTGGCTTCCAGATCTTTTGGATCGCTGCCGGCAGGGGCTTCAAACTTACCGCGAACCTTGCCGTTGACCTGCACAACGACCGTAACAGTATCTTCAACCAGATACTTCTCATCATATGTCGGCCATGGCTCATATGTGATGGTATCCGGATGGCCTAAGACGGTATGCCAGATTTCCTCGCCTAAATGTGGTGCGAAGCAGGCAAACATCTTCACAAAACCTTCGGCATACGGACGATAAATTGTCTTCGCTTTATAGGCATCGTTGATAAAGACCATCATGGCAGAAATCGCGGTGTTGAAACGCAGCGCATCGATATCATGCGTAACTTTCTTCACAGCGGCATGATAGCTCTTGTCCAGCTTGCCGTCATTTTCGTCGGTATACTCTGCGACTTCACTGAAGTAACGCCATACCCGTTCCAGCCACTTCCGGGTGCCGTCCAGACCGGTCGTGGTCCATGGCAGGCTGGCTTCCAGCGGTCCCATGAACATTTCATAGACACGCAGTGCATCCGCACCATGGCTTTGTACAATGTCATCCGGATTGACGACATTGCCGCGGGACTTACTCATCTTTTCACCGTTTTCGCCCAGGATCATACCCTGATGGAACAATTTTTTGAACGGTTCCGGGGTCGATACAACACCGCAGTCATACAGCACTTTATGCCAGAAGCGCGCATATAACAAGTGCAGCACGGCATGTTCTGCGCCGCCGATGTATAAGTCGACCGGCAGCCAGTGATCCAGCAGTTTTTTATCTGCCAGTGCTTTATCGTTTTTCGGATCGATGAACCGCATGTAATACCAGCAGGAACCGGCCCACTGCGGCATCGTATTGGTTTCGCGTTTGCCTTTGACACCGTCAATTTCAACGTTGACAAAGTCCGGCACATTTGCCAGCGGGCTCTCGCCGTTGTCGCTTGGCTGATAATTGTTTGTGGCCGGCAGTTCAAGCGGCAGCTCATCGATATCTACCGTGCGCTGGGTACCGTCTTCCATATTGATGATCGGGATCGGTTCGCCCCAATAACGCTGGCGGGAGAACAGCCAGTCACGCAGTTTGTAGGTTGTTTTGCGTTCGCCGCAATGATGTTCTTCCAGCCATTTGATCATTGTTTCAATGGCTTCTTCCTTGCCCATGCCATTCAGCCATTCCGAATTAATGTGCGGTCCGTCCCCGGTAAATGCTTCTTTGGAGACATCGCCGCCGTCCAATACTGGAATGATCGGCAGGTCAAATTTCTTCGCAAATTCATAGTCTCGCGTATCGTGTGCCGGCACGGCCATGATCGCTCCGGTTCCATAGCTTGCCAGGACATAATCACTGATCCAGATCGGGACCCGATGGCCGTTGACCGGATCGATCGCATAGGCTCCGGTGAACACACCGGTCTTGTCTTTGTTTAAATCGGTTCGTTCCAGATCGGATTTCGTCTGGCAGATCTTCTTATATTCTTCGACAGCTGCTTTTTGTTCCGGCGTCGTGATCTCATCGACAAACGGATGTTCCGGTGCCATGACACAGTACGTCGCTCCGAATAAAGTATCGCAGCGCGTTGTGAAAACAGTAAATTCTTTGTCATGTCCGTCGATCTTAAAGATGACATTGGCGCCTTCGGATTTGCCGATCCAGTTCTTCTGCATTTCAATTGTCGACTGCGGCCAATCCAGCAGATCCAGATCCTTCAGCAGCCGTTCGGCATAATCTGTGATGCGCAGCACCCACTGACGCATTGGTTTTCGGATGACCGGATAACCGCCGCGCTCGCTTTTGCCGTCGATGACTTCTTCATTGGCCAGTACGGCTTTTAATGCCGGGCACCAGTTGACCGGAATTTCATCGACATACGCCAGACCGCGGTTGTACAGCTGCAGGAAGATCCACTGTGTCCATTTATAATAGGACGGATCCGATGTCGCAAATTCACGATCCCAGTCGTAGCTGAATCCCAAAGACTGGATCTGTTCACGGAAATGATCGATGTTCCGCTTAGTGAATTTGGCCGGATGATGACCGGTCTGGATCGCATATTGCTCCGCCGGCAGACCGAAGGAATCCCAGCCCATTGGATGCAGAACATTGTAGCCTTCCATGCGTTTTTTCCGTGCAACGATATCGGTCGCCGTATAACCTTCCGGATGACCGACGTGCAGGCCTTGTCCGCTTGGATACGGGAACATATCCAGCACGTAATACTTTGGTTTGGAGAAATCACTTGTGTCACAGGCAAAGGTTTTCTCTTCCAACCATTTTTTCTGCCATTTCTTTTCAATTGTCTTATGGTCGTACATTTCTAAGTCCTCCTCATAAAAAAAACGCCCTGTCTAAGGACGT
Organism: Catenisphaera adipataccumulans; assembly: GCF_014202755.1. GTDB lineage: Bacteria > Bacillota_I > Bacilli_A > Erysipelotrichales > Erysipelotrichaceae > Catenisphaera > Catenisphaera adipataccumulans. Next base: position 74,625 of record NZ_JACHHK010000004.1, on the reverse strand, counting down.
TTGAACGCGGTACCACCTTAGTTTACGGACTTTTGGTCCGTACACTTTTTCCTTTTAACGCAAGGTTACGGATAGCATTACTTACCGGCTCCTCAGCGAGTTCATCTTCATCATTTACAGGCTTGCACCAGCCGCCTGTTCTCTTCAAAAATGAGCGGAAAATTACTATTCTGATTCATCGCTTTAAGTGTATTCTACCCTTTTTTTCAGCACCCGTCAATTCCTGTCACGCTTTCCGCTTCTTCGCGGTAAAGAACAGCGACAATCCAAAGAAAACCGCCGCAAACAGGATCAAGATCAGTCCGCCTTGCCCGATGGGCTGCAGCGCTTTGCCTGTTATGACATCCAATTCCTGGATGAGGTCGTTATTGTTGACGAACCAATAGGACGGCAGGAAATGTGCGGCTTTCAAAACGCCGGCCGGCAGCATCGACATCGGCACAAATGCCCCGCACAGAAAACTAAGACCCAGGGCAATGACATTCATCAAAGCAGTTACCGTATTTTTTGATTTAGAGATCGCCGATACAAAGAATCCGATCGACATGGCACATAGATTAAACAGGAACGAATTCATCATGAACAAACGGCCATGATCGGTTGCCATGGTCTGCGGATAAAACAGCACGGCCATCAGAGTATATACGGCCCAGATCCCCAATGAGACCACTAAGTTCGACAGCAGCAAGTCCCGATTGTAGCGATGAAAATTCATACTGCTGATCCGGGTCCGCCGTTCGAGTTTTTCCTCCCGGAAACTGAATAAGATCAGACCGATGATATAAATATTGGCACACAAGAGGATATAGTTTTCAAAATTGAAAAACTGTGTCGCCTTCCCCAATTCAGTCATATTGACTTTCTTTTTACGCTCCATCTTGACTGAAGCCGCGCGGTCCAAGGAAGACGCTGTCTCTTTGACTGCAGTTTCGGCATCGTTACCCGCGGACAGATAGACTTTGACCGTCCGCAGATATTCATGCGTATATTGTTTTGCCAGCAGACTGCTTGATTCATTGGATGTCCGGATCTTCAATTCCGGTTCATCGCCTTCGGTCAGCGCTTTGCCGTATCCTTTCGGAATGGTGAGCACATATTCTGCATCTTCATAAAACAGCGCATCGTCGATTTGATCTGCGGGGATCTTTTTGACATCGCACTTTTTCTTTAAATAGGCACACAGACCGTCAGAAATCTTGGAATCATCATGATCGTAAATGACGACATTTGGCTTGCTGGCTTTGTAGTAGCCGGTGCCGGAATCCGTGCCGAACGACAATAAAGAAAAAAGCACCAGACCGGCAGACATCATCAGCACCGGCCATTTGCGTTTCTTCAGGATCCGTAAATAGGCTCTAAAGACTGTCATAGGTCTGCCTCCTTAAGCCGAATATCGCAATCACCAGCAGGATGCCGGAAAAGATCAATAGCGAAAAAAGATCTTCATAAAAACGCGCAGCCCCAATGTTGGTGTAGAGCGCATAATAGCCATCCGTGATCATTGCCACCGGATTCAGCTTATTGACAAGCGGCATATTTTTATCGATAAAATATTTCATATCCACGCCCATCATACCGGATAAAAATGATCCGACCATCGTCAGCGTGATGATCAATGAATCTTTATTTGGCTGGCTGATCTTCGGCAATGTACAAACAAAAATACCAAAACACAAACCGGCCAGTGAACCGACACAGGTAAGCAATATGACTTGCATCCAATGCGTTCCATAATCAATATGCAGAACATGGTACGTAAACAAGAAAACAACGGTCAGCGCAGCCAGCTGGATCAGCCAGGAAGCCAATGCACTGCTGAAGACAAGTGTACTTTTCTTCACACCGGTAATGGAAGTCCGCTTGCCTTGGGCATTAACATTGGCCTGGTGCTTGGATACCGCTTCCATGCCGATGGTGCCGCTGTACATGCAGACCATCGCCAACAATGTATAGAATTCGACCATGATCGGATCCAGATGCTCTCCGGAGATATCTTTGATTTTTACATCCTCATTCAAGACGGCGTCGGCTGCTTCCTGTGTGATCGACTGTACATCCGGATTGGGATTTCCCTGACGCATTTCAATTTCGATCTGCTTGGCGGCAGCGTGCTGAATGATATCTGTGTCGACAAGGATCTCGTCGACAGCACTTTTTAAGATGGTTTGTTCGATCCCATTTTCTTTGATGTGCACCGACGGCTGATCACTGGAAATGATATACCCGGCAATTTTATTATCTGCCAGCTGCTGCTTCGCCTTGGCAGCGGTCGTATAATGGGTCTTAAATACCTGAGTTTCTTGATCCGGGTCCGAAAGCGTGGCAATGGCCGATTCAAAAATTTCGCTATTTTCCGTTTTTTCCTCTGATCGTACCACCGCAATGCGGATCGGTTCAAACTGAGAGCTGGCAGAAAAATTGCTGAAAGCTAAGTAGAATAAGGTTGCCAGGATCAGCGGAAAGGCCATGGTCCAGAATACCAATGACCGTCTGCCGAGCAGGATCTTGAGCGTGTAAAGAAAATTATGCGCAAACATCAGTCTCTCAATTCCTTTCCGGTCAATTCCAGGAAGACGTCGTTTAACGTCGGCCGTTCGGAATAGATTTTATCGTAATGCAGATGATTGGACTGCAGATAATCCATTAAATCCGCAAGGTGATTGCTGCCCTCTTGGAAGGACAAAATCAGGGCCGCACCCGATCGGCGGATCTCCAGCACATCCGGCAGCTGACGAAGTTCTTCCACATGCCGCTCATCGTTTTCACGCAGCTCGATACTGATTTTTTCATGAATACCGGAATGTTCTTTTAGTTCATCGATTGTTCCGGCCGCAAGTTTTTTTCCTTTATCAATGATCAACACCCGATCACAAATTTGTTCTACCTCTTCCATATAATGTGTTGTATAGATGACGGTCGTCCCTTGTTTGCGCAGCTGATCGATGCTGTTCAAGATCTGACTGCGGCTCTGCGGGTCCACCGAAGCCGTTGCTTCATCCGCAAACAGCAGTTTGGGCTTATGTGCAATGCCGCACGCGATATTCAGCCGCCGGAGCAAGCCGCCTGAAAGTTGTTTCGGATAGAATTTTCGATAGTTTTCCAGTTCCGCAAATTGGATCGCTTCTTCGACATATTGCCGACGTAATGTTCGGTCATTGACATAAAGTCCGCAGAAATAATTGATATTTTCCTGCACGGTCAATTCTTCAAAGACCGCTACATCCTGAAAAACCACGCCGATTTTGGCTTTCAGATCATACGAATCCGGACGCATCGTTTCATGAAAGATCTTGATCTCCCCGCCCTCATAAGAAAGCAGCGACAGAATGCAGTTGATCGTTGTTGATTTGCCGCTGCCGTTAGGACCAAGAAGACCGAGGATTTCTCCTTCATGAACGTCAAATGAAAGATCATCCACCGCCTTGATCGTATGTCGGTAGCTTTTGGTCAGATGGCTGACTTCGATCACATTGTTCATAATTTCTCCTTTTGTAAAGCTTTGTTTTGCTTTTCTGACTGAAGCATCAGGATCAGTCCGACAAACATGATCAGCGTGATGGCACCGACGCCAATATTCATGCTGCCGGTCATCTGAGTCATAGCACTAACGAGAAAAGTGCCCATGAATGATGCCCCTTTGCCGAAGATATCATACAAACCGAAATACTCCCCGGACTGCTCTGCCGGGATCAGTTTTGCATAATAAGAACGGGACATCGATTGGATCCCGCCCTGAAACATGCCGACCACAATGGCCAGGATCCAGAATTGGATCTGGGAATGCAGGAAGATCGCAAAAATCGCGATCCCGATGTAAGCGGTGATGCAGACAAGAATCAGCTTGCCGGTCGGATGCTTATCGGCCAGCCGGCCGAACAGGATCGAACAAGGAAAGGCTACGAACTGTGTGACCAACAGAGCCAGAAGCAAACCGGCCGTATTGAGGCCGAGCGCTTTGCCATAGGCAGTTGCCATATCGATGATCGTATAGACACCATCAATATAGAAAAAGAATGCCAGTAAAAAGATAAAGATATGTTTTTGTTCACGCACCTGAAGCAAGGTATCGCGCAGCCGGATCAGACTGTTCTTGACCGGATGACTGCCGGACTGGGCATAGTGAATTTGGCGGTAGCAGCGCAGCAGCGGCACGGACATACCGACCCACCAAACGGCCGTGATCAAAAAAGATAACCGCATCGCAAGGGTCTGTGTCATTCCGAGGTTTTTATAGAATAAATTCAGCACCAAACATACGCCGAACGGAATGCAGGACCCAATGTATCCCCAGGCATAGCCGTGGGCCGATACTTTATCCACCCGGTCATCGGTCGTAATATCCGTGACCATGGAGTCGTAGCACACCAAGCTGTCGTTGTATGCGATCCGTGTCAGTACGAACACAATTAAAAAAATCTGCCAGCCGGTCGTGAAACCTAGAAGCGTGCAGCCTGCCGCACCGATGAACAAAAACAGCGAAAACATGATTTTCTTATAACCTTTTTGATCCGATAAGGCGCCGAACAGCACACCAAGGATCGCACTGACAAATGTTGCCAAAGAAATTGCATACCCCCATGTTGCCAGATAATCTGCATCGGATATGCCGGCACGGGCTGCCAGAGCATTATAGTAAATTGGTATGATGGTCGAAACCATCATCGTAAAAGCTGAATTCCCCACATCATAGAGGATCCAGGCTTTCTCTTTTTTTGTTAATTTTTGCGCATTTGCCGGCTCATTCATATATCCCTCCATCATTTCTTCTTATATTTTATCATTCCCTGTATCAAGCCATGTAAGCGTGACGTAAAGTTTTTGTAAGATGGTCAACGATTCTGAAAATCAAATACGGGCTCATCGACCAGTCGATAGGCAATCAGCTTTTCCGTATTCAGATCTTCCGCATGCAGATCTACGGCATGAATGGTGCTGTTGTCATAAGTATGATAGTAATAGATACCAGTTTCCATATCACAGCACGAACTGTAAATCGTTATTTCATACTTGTCATCGCCTAACCGACTGCATCCGCGCGGCTGTTCGACAGCACCGAGAATATGGAAAAACTGGCTCACCAGATGATTTTCCTGATCTGGTGCAGCAGAATTGAGCTTGGTGAAAGCGGCTTTCACAAATCGTGACGATGAAGACCAATCCCCCGGCAGACCGATCCCGCTCATGCCCAGGCTGTCGGCGTCCAGCTGCAGCTGCGTGGCAAACGTAGACGGCGCCTGTTCCGATGATACGCTGCGATATTTTGTCAGGTTCCAAAGCTGGATATCAAACGTTGGATTGTTGGTCATCACACCGATTGGATCATCATATACGTGATTGCCGTCCTTTGTGACCTCAAACACGATCGATTCGTTTTGATCCGCGATCATCCAGTGCAGCGGTGCACTAGGCAGTGCAGGAGCAAAGGCTTCATTTGTCAAATGGATCTGCGGCAAAACGTTCTTTACTTCAGCAACGCTTTGATATTGAGCAAGCAGCCACGGGATCAATTCGAATGCCGCGACATTGATCCTTCCCTCTTCTGCCGGTGTATATACGGCATTATTCGGGAAATTCAAACCGGCGATCGACAGACCATATTCATTTGTGGCATCGTAATACAATGGATATCCATCACAATTGTATGCCATGCCGATCATAGCTGGATGATGATCAAGAACAGTACCGTTTCGAAAATGAAAACTAAGGTGCCGCGGTGTGATCGTCACTTCTTCCTGATAGGAATGATCCAGATCTAAATTGCGGCCAAAATAATGATGATATGTTATACATGTACACATGTTGGGCCTCCTGTTTCCATCATATCATATATGATTCCTTTCCCGCTTTTCCCCTTAACATTTACATTTTTTTAACATTCAACATTTTCTTTTTGATGGACTTTTTACACTTCTTATGAAGGACTTTACGGTTAAATGATCTGCATTTAAAATACCTTTTTTATAATCAAATTGAGGAACAAGCATAAAAATGTTCCGGAACAGATCATCATCTTTTGAGGAGGGTATATGAAATCATTTCGAAAATTATCATTCTGTCTGGCGGTCTCCAGCGCCGCTGCCGCCGGCATCATTCTGCCGCTAGACACCAGTCCGATCCTGGCAGAAGAACAAACCACACAGCAAACACCTGCTGTAAACAGCACACAGGCGCATACGACCCATACGTGGGGAAATCCATCCTGGACATGGAGCGAAGATCATACATCTGCAACCGTCACTTTGACCTGCCAACAAGGCGGTGAAACCAAGACGGTCAATGCGACGGTCACAAAAACTATTTTGAAACCAGCAACCTGCGCACAGGAAGGAAAGGTCCGTTATTTTGCGAAAGCAGTAACTGACAACGGTACGTTCGTCGACTGGAAAACCGATACGCTGCCGAAGACAGCCCATCACTACGGCAATCCGCAGTGGACATGGAATGGTCTGGCCAGTGCAAAGGTGACATTGACCTGCAGTGTATGCGGCCACACCGAGACATTTGATGCGACCATGTCGACCCGCGCCCTTAAACCCGCAATGTGTACGCAGCAAGGAAAAGGCACGCGTTACGCCCGCTATGATTATAATGGTTCGACATGGGTTGACTACCAGACTTTTCAGACGCCAACGGAAGAACACGATTATGAAAACCCGGTATGGAACTGGAATGAAGATCATACTGCTGCTACGGTAACGGTTACCTGTGCGGTCTGCGGCGAAGAAAAAACATTTGATGCTACCGTCACCAATAGTGTTACAGATCCGACCTGCACAGAAAACGGTACAAAAGTGGCAACCGCTTCAGCGACCATTCCGGCAAACGTTTCAATCGATGTAGCAACATATCCGGAAAATACAACGGTACCAACACAGACCAAGACGATCACGGATACCTACAGTGAAGAAATACCGGCAACCGGTCATGAATGGGGCGATGCACAGTGGACATGGAACGACGACAACACCAAGGCAACTGTGACTCTGACTTGTGCAAACTGCGGTGAAACCAAAACGTTGGAAGCGGAGATCACAAAAGAAGTCCTCAGTGAACCGACGGACAAGGAAGATGGTGCGGCTTTGTACATCGCCGCGGCCCAGGACGAGGACGGAACCGTCTGGTATTCATGGAAACTGATGAGCGTGCCAAAGACCGGCAAAGCTGAAGTCAAGAAGGACGGTGCGGGAACGAAAAAAGATGCCGCTGTTAAGACGGTCAAAGCTACTGTTATCAAAAAGGAAACGATAAAATCTCCTGAAACAGGGACCGAAGAACACACTGGCTTCTATGCGATGACAGCTGCATTAAGTGCTGCATTATTTGCCGTATTCAAACGTAAAAAGAGAAATGCCTAAGCATTTCTGACCGGGAGCGATCCCGGTTTTTTTATTTAATAACTATTGTATTCTATATCGATCGGCGTGCTGTTTTCATAATACACCTCCATTACGATGGTCTTCCCGCTTCGTGGATAAGAACATTCAATATATGTTCCGCGATCTGTAAAATGCACCGGCACGGAGCCAATCTTTGCATCCAGTTCCTGGATCTCCCTGCTTTCATCATAATGGCAGCGGCGGACCGCAGCATTGTTTTCGATCATATGCCGCGCATAGGACATGCAGGATAGATCCATCCGGCTTTGCCGGCTGCACTGCAGCAGATACGCCGACTGCACCGTATACAATCCGACCAGTGAAACGATCTGAATCAGCAAACCAAAGCACAGCAGCGCCAGCCAGGTGCCGTAGCCGTTAGACGATCTGGTAGCTGTACGTATGCCCTGCTTTTTCATACTGCAGATAAATGCGGTCATCCTTTTGTATAAATTCAGCATGCTGGATATGTTCCAAAAAAATTTCATAACCCTTTCTTCGGACCAAACGATTTTTATTTTCTGTAATTATCACTTCTTCATGATTGATCAGCATGGTCAGCTGATGGGTCTGCACATCGGTCGACTCGGACAGCGAGGCAAGCTGCCGCAGCTGCAGAATGGCATACTGATCTTGCAGACCGATATCCATCTGCAGCAAAGTTCGTGCGCTCATCAGCCAGAGGACCGCCAGCATCGCTACGATCAATGAGACCATCAACCCCAATAAGGCTTCAATCAGTGTAAAACCATTCTTCGTCGATCTCGGCATCGATCCATCCCCGGGCATCATTCTGGACCGCCGCTGTCATCTGATACAGCAGCAAGATACAAATAGATAAGATCCATAGCCCCAATAACGCATCCAGCAGCACAAAACCATTATTCGTTTTCAATTCGGACCCTCCCGCTGCCTAATTGAAAGACAAGACGCATTGTTTGATTTCCGCTGTGACAGGTCACCGTACCGCCCTGGCTGATGTTGCCGGCCGCGTTGTAATGAAAGGCAAAAGGTGTGCAGACAATATCCGGCGGATACGTCATGACCTTCTGATCAAAAATAGCTTCATGTTCTTTGATTTCGACTGCTCGGCTTTCCTTGTAGGCATATGCTTGTTCCTGCATGACGATGGCCTGACTGCTCAAGGCCTTGACCAATACCGACTGCGAAGAATGAAACTGCGTCGCTTTGATGCCGATGCCCATCACACAGATCAAGAGCATGACCAGCATCATCTCAACCATCGTAAACCCATTACTGTGCTTTGGCATCGCCGTTGACAATAACGACCGATTGTCCGTTCGGGCAGCGGTCCTGGCCTTTCTTTAAATAGCCTTTTTGGATCAACTGTGAAACGCTGGTCGGGGTTTTTAATTCATTGATTTCATAAAGAACGATCTGTGAATTGACGACATCCAATAATGCGGAACACCCTTTGGCCCGAATAATTTTCTCTTTCTGCTGAATATTCGGCAATGTGATCAGCAGCAATAATGCGATCACCAACATCACGATCATCATTTCTAAAACAGTAAACGCATTCCGGTTTTCCGGAATTTCATCCGGAAGAGTTTCTTTTTTCATCGTTTTTTCCTTTCTGATAGATCATAAAACAAAAAGAACGAAAGGCTGCCGGGCAGCCTTTCAGAACGTACTCAGCATGTTCAGCGGCATCAACATGATCTGGTAAAACACAAACACCAGCAAAGCAACGGACAGATAAGAGAGAATTTGTACACCGACCGCAGCGTGTTTGATTTTCTGCTTCAGCAGATGTTCCGCACGCTGCTCATACAAAGAAAGGAGTTTTGAGATTTCGGAGGAATGGATCCCGATCGAAATAAAACGGCCAAAATCGGCATCAAACTGTGAGGCGTCGTTCAGCGCTCGTTCCATCGGGACCCCATGTCGGATCGAGGATAAAAGATCTGCCGCATAAATCTGAATACGCTTCGAACGGGAAAGCTGCGTCAGCAGCTCCACACAATCTGTCGTCGCCAGGCCGGTCTCACAGAGGACATGAAAATAGATAGAAAATTGATACGTATCATACAATCGAAGCCAGGAAAATCGATGCAGCCATCGAATGCCGGCACGGCTGGAACTGATCATCTTGGCAATACCTGCAAAAGATAAGACACCGACGCAGATCAGTGTATAAAACAGTTTCAGAAAACCGACAAATAATTCCGCATTCGTGTTTTCTGTATACATCGACATGGTCGGCAGGATTGTTGAAGAAAAAAACAAGATAAATCCATAACAGAACACGAAAATAAACAACGGATACGCAATTTCACGAAAGAAATTCATAAATGAATCGTGCGTTGCTTTTTCAATGCGCTCCGCACTGTCGAGTGCCTTTTCTAAAGGCATGCACCGGGAAAGGATCCGAACGCTTTGGTTGTAGCGAGTCTCCATGCTGCCGGTCAAAATGTCTGCCAGTTCCTGCCCTTGTTCCAGACGTGACAGTATTTCGGGTGCGTCTTGAAACGATAATTCGATCATGGTTTGTATATCCAGACCATTATTCAGCAGGAGACGGAATCGTTCCATTTCCTTTTTAGAAACTTTGCACGTCGTAGACGGCCTGCGGGTCACAGATCCGATCTTCCGCCAAGGCCCGTCGGATTTCTTTTTCCAGCGTTTCGAAGCCTGCCGGGTAAGCGCCTTGTTCCAAGGCATAGCGTAGGTCCTGTTTCGAAAGGATTTCATAAATACATTGTTTTCCTCCCTTCTGATCACAGGCATACAGCCGTTGTGCGATCAAAGCTGTCAATGTATTGGTCAGGTCGTATTTTGTCAAGCCAAAATTATAGAAACGCTGGATCCCCTCCAGACAGTTCTTGGCATGGAGCGTCGTGAATACAAAGTGTCCGGTCAGAGCAGCACGAATTACCATTTTGGCAGTATAGGCACTGCGGATCTCGCCGATGAAAATGATATCCGGATCATGACGCAGCAATTCTTCGATGCCTTTTTCATACGTAAAGCCTTGTGCTTCATTGATCTGCAGCTGAATATAGCTCTCATCTTCGATTTCGATCGGATCTTCCAGACTGACGATTTTAAAACGGTGTGCCGATGCGATTTCATGAAGCATCGCATGCAGCGTCGTCGTCTTTCCCGTATTGGTCGGTCCGATCGCAACGACGAGTCCCTGCCGATAATGGCATAGTTCACGCATCATGCGTACAGGTCTTGGATCATCGGTCAGCTGATCGATGGTCATCACTCCTTCGGTATGAAGAATACGCAGCACACCGGTCTGCATGTTCTGGTTCAAGATCGTACTGAACCGGCAGTATAATGTTTGATCATGCAGACGGATGTCAAACTGTCCGCTCTGAGGCTTCTGCGGATGTGTCAGATCCAGCTTGGCCCGATATTTCAAATAGGAAAAGAACTCGCCGTTCCAGATATCCTGATGCAGCGGCTGCATGCCGAACATGGTCCTAAATTCAATGGAAAGCCGTTGTTTTTCCCAGACAAAATGAATATCACTGACATGTTTTTCAGCTGCCAGCTGCAGTAATGTCACCAGCAAGTCTTCCATGATATGTTCGCTCATCATGCTTATATACGACGCAGATTCGTTTCCCACAAAAAAAAGATGATCAATGATCATCTTAAATACGGATTCCAGATTTTCTCCTGATCCAATGTTGACTCCGGTCCATGACCTGGATAAACATGATAATTCTTTTTCAGTGCTTTCAATTTCAGCAGTGACGCTTCCATCTCACGATAACTGCCGCCTGGCAGATCTACCCGGCCGACCGACCCCTGAAAGAGCGTATCACCGGAAAACATCGCATCCCCGATCAGATAAACAACCGAGCCCTCCGAATGTCCCGGTGTATGAATCACATCCACATCAAAATGCCCGATTTGATGATGCCCTTCTGTGATTGGTTCAGCCTTTGCATAGGAAACAATATGGGCATAAAAGGATTCAGATACATTTGCCTGCGGATCCGCCAAGGCATTGACTTCCGAAGGATATACATAGACCGGCACCGGATAGATTCTCAGCAGCTCATCCAGTCCGCCGATGTGATCAAAGTGCGCATGCGTCAGCAGAACTGCATCCACCTGATCACCGTCCACAAACGTTCTGACTTCCGGAAACGAACCGCCCGGATCGATGATCAGCGCATGGCCGCCGTCACGCACCACATAGCAGTTGGCCTGTACAGGTCCTAATTCCTTGTGTTTGATTTCCATGATCTTTTAGAAAAAAAGACCGCTGTACGGTCTTATCTTTTCTCCTTATGTTCCGTTTTCTGGTTGCATTTCGGGCAATATTTTTTAATTACCATACGTTCCGGATGTTTTCTTTTATTTCTCGTTCCGATATAGTTCTCTTCACCGCAAACAGAGCACTTAAAAGTAATACGATCTCTCATTGCCAGTCCTCCTTACGTTAACATGAGCATTCTATCAAAAATATACAACATTTGCAAGCTAATTCTCATCAACAGGATAGAGTTCAAAGTACTCGTTCAAAGCGTCCGGTACAACGTTATCTGTACAGATGTTTGACGATACCGACTGCGAGTTGACACTGGAGGTCGGCGCACTGCACGCAAAGGAGACCGTCGGATCATCACTTGGTGCATAACCGACAAAGTTCGCCGTCGTCCATTCGTCGACTTCGGCTGTACCTGTCTTGCCGGATACTTCCACAGACATATTCTGCAGCGAGGCACTGGCGTTGCCTTGGGCAACGACCTGTCGGAAACCTTCCCGTACCCGCTTCAAATACTTGATATTTTTCTCCGGCAGCACATTCCGCAGCTGGCCGGTACCGATCTCGATATTCTGATCGCTGTTGACTTCTTTGATACATTTCATCAGCGTTGGTTTATACTGCTTACCGGTCGTTGCGATCGTAGATGCATAGGTCAGCAGCTGGATCGGTGTATACATATCGTACTGACCGATGACAAAGTTCAGCAGCATCGTCGATTCACTGCTGGAAGCCTGGTAACTGTTCGCCTCATCCGGCACATCCAGACCGGTCTTCACCCCCAAGCCGAATTCTGAGAAATACTGCCGCATTTTTGTGAACACAGCTCCCACATCATCGACATTAAATGCCATACCTTCTGAATAATTCTGACCCGCCATACGAATCGCAATATTAAACATATATACGTTACTGGATACCGCCAGTGCATTGATATCGTTGACCGCACCATGATTCGTATAGGAAGAATATTCCGTACCGCCGACGATGATCGGCTGATCAACAAAGACTTCGCCCGGCTCAATTACGCCTTCGCTTTCAGCCATGTATACAGTAGCTCCCTTGACACAAGATCCTGGGTTGACCAGAGACTTGTAGCATCCGGAAGCATAATAGGTCAGTTCCCGCGTATCTAAGTCCATCGTATATCCGGACATAGCTAAAATTGAACCGTCGTTCGGATTCATCATGCACATAAACAACGTTGAAAAGTTTTCACGATTGGTCGTTCCGCCGTAGGTTTCCAACGTTTCTTTCACTGTATCGTCCACAGACTGCTGCAGTTCAATATCAATTGTCAGATAGACATCATTGCCTTTGACTGCCTCTCGTGTAACTGTCTGCTTTGCCAGCCCCTGCGAATTGTATGTGATCTTCGATTCCTGCGGTGTACCGGACAGCACATCGTTGTACTGCAGTTCCAGTCCGGACTTACCGACAGAGGCATTATATTGATAGCCGCGCTGCAGATAATAATCCGCCAATTCTTCCGGCAGACCTTCTGTGCTGGTAGAAACCGTACCAAGGACATCCGATAACGTCTCTCCGTATGGATACTCCCGCTTCCAGCCGCCGAAATCGACATCAAATCCCGGGAAATCGGATTTATGTTCGACAATATAAGCCACATCATCATCACTGACATCCTCAAGCACGACGTTCTCCTGACCGGTCGATGCATTTTCTGTCATCCGGTTGTAGATCAGATACGTCTTCATCTGCTTGGTCGTCATTTCTTTCAGCTGTTTTTTGCCGATGCGGCGCATCAAAATGGAGTGGCGGACCGTTTCTGCATCCGATCCCCATGCTCCGCTGTTATATTCCCTGCGTTCTTTGGCCGTCAGCAGATTGTTGCACATATATTCGCTGTCATCCGGATCCAGCTGGGATTTCCAGGCAATATAGGCTTCTTTCTTTTCGGTTGTCGTAAAATCTTTTACTTTGACATTGAACACAGATACGATCCGGCGCGCATAAACAAGATAATCATCATCGCTCATATTCTGCGGCGATGTGTATACGATATTGTGACTGACGACAGTAGCGGCCAGGACACGGCCCTTGCGGTCATATATCTGACCGCGCGGTGCGCTGACATACTGTTTGACAGATGTATAATCGTCTTTTTTCGCTGTATATTCCTGATAGGAAATCACTTGTATATAAAACAAACGAATGAAAATGATCAAAAAAGCGACCATGATAACACCGGACAGCAGCATGATCCGATGAGAGATTTCATGGTTCAGCGAACGTACTTTTTTTAAACTTTTTTTTGACCGACGTCTCTTCACAGCGCTCTCCTTCCATTTCCTTCTATTATACACGAAATTTTTTTCTTGCACATTCAAAACCTTGTATATCCGAAGACAGAATTTTGGTAAGATAAATAGAAAGGAGATGTATCATGAAAATTCTTCAGATTCAATCCCATACCAATTCTCAGCTGCAGAAGACCTTTCAGGCCATTGCGCAGATCGACATTCCTGACGATATCGATTTTATTTGTCTGCCTGAAATGTTTGCCTGTCCTTATGATACCAAGTGCTTTCCGGACTATGCCGAACCATTTGAAGGAGCTTGCTTCCAGTTTATGCAGCAGCTGGCCATCCGTCATCATGCCTACGTCATCGGCGGAAGCTTTCCTGAAATCGATCACGGGCATATTTATAATACTGCCCCTGTCTTTGACCGCAGCGGCAGACTGCTGGCCAGACATCGCAAGATGCATTTATTTGATATCCAGGTCCAAGGCGGACAGCACTTTAAAGAATCCGACATTCTCTCTGCCGGCGATGCCGTCACGACATTTCCGACCGAATTCGGAACCATGGGGATCTGCATCTGCTACGATATCCGCTTCCCGGAACTAGGACGGCTGATGGCTCTGCACGGCGCCCGCTGTTTCTTTGTGCCGGCCGCCTTCAATCAGACGACTGGGCCCGCGCATTGGGAACTGACCTTTCGAGCACAGGCGCTGTTCAATCAAGTCTTCTGCGTTGCCACAGCTCCGGCACTGGACCCGCATGCATCGTATCATTCGTGGGGCCATTCGCTGATCACAGATCCATGGGGACGCGTCGTAACACAGGCTGGAACCGACGCCTGCAGCCAGATCACATCCATTGATATTAATGATACGGAACAAGTCCGTCAGCAGCTGCCGTTATTAAAACACCGCCGTACGGACCTATATAGATTGGAGGAACAACATGAAAAGAACAGAAACCAGACAATGTAAGATCGGCAGCCTGCCCTTAGGCGGCAACGATCATATCTATATTCAATCCATGTGCAACATCAAGACCAGCCAAGTCAGCGCTGTTGTCTCCCAGATCCATGAACTGGAAACACTGGGCTGTGAGATCATTCGTGTCAGCTGCATGGATATGGAAGATGCCCAAGCGATCAAAGCCATCACGGACCAGATCCACATTCCGTTGGTAGCGGACATTCATTTTGACTATAAGCTCGCACTGGCCTGCATTAAAGCCGGTGCCGATGCGATCCGCCTGAATCCGGGCAACATCGGCAGACGCGAAAATGTCGAAGCGGTCGTCAAGGCCTGCAAGGCCAAACACATACCGATCCGGATCGGCATCAACAGCGGTTCATTGGAAAAAGACATTCACGAAAAATACGGCCGACCGACTGCCGAAGGCATGATCGAGAGTGCCCGCCGGCATGTCCGGATCTTAGAAGAAATGGACTTTTACGATACGGTCTTATCATTCAAATCCAGCGATCCGCTCCTTTGTATCGAAGCGTACCGGAAAGCATCAGAAATTTTTGACTATCCGTTACATCTAGGCGTGACGGAAGCCGGCACGAAAATGACCAGTGCGGTCAAATCCAGTCTGGCTTTAGGCAATTTACTGTTAGACGGTATCGGCAATACGATCCGCATCAGCATCAACGGCGATCCGGCCGATGAGATCATCCTGGCAAAAGAACTACTCAAAGCCTGTCATTTGATCGATGATGTCCCGAACTTGATCGCCTGCCCGACGTGCGGCCGGACACAATGGAACATGGAACCAGTCGTCAACGAAATCGAACACTACTTACAGACGGTCCACAAAGACATCACCGTTGCCATCATGGGCTGTGCAGTTAACGGGCCGGGCGAAGCGAAACATGCCGATATCGCAATTGCCGGCGGCAAGAACGAAGGACTGTTGATCAAAAAAGGAAAGATCATCGAAAAGATCCCGCAGGATCAGATGGTCCAACGTCTGATTGAGGAAATCGAGGCATACTAAAAGCGGACATGTGTCCGCTTTTTATGAATTCAGCACATCTGCCAAAGAGGTATCCTGGACAAAGGTGTTGTAGTTGTATAAATACAGTACATCGGTATAGACATTGGTTGCCATCAGCTGCGAGAGGTTGCCCGTATAATAGCGCGGATCCACCACCGTGATCGTCCGATAATACGGAATCAGGAAAGGAATCATCGCATTGGCATAGGAATCTTTGATCAGCAGCAGATGCCGGTCCGAATCATTGTCCATTTCCAGATCGATGCGGGCATGGTTGCCGTTCAGAAAAACCGTATAGGCATCTTCGGACTGCGCACCCTCGCTGGAAAAAACCGTACGGGAACGTTTATGCGAAGAGGGATCCGTCATCAAATAATCTGGATCATTCTTCGGGACATAGATCTCAACATCATCTTTCATGTTCAGGCTGCCGGTCTTATGTGCCAGCGTTCCTTTAAAATCGTCCGCGACCGTATAAACTTTGTAGTCGCTTTTCTTAACATTTTGATCCAGGTCCATCTCTTTGGCAATCGTCTGGAACGAACGGAATGCTCCGTAAGATGTCCAATGATGGTCCGTACGATAATACAGATAATCATCACTATATTTCTTTAAGGAAGAACGCAGATCCACGGTTTTGACCTTTGAATTCAGCTGATCATAGATCGCATCGATTCGTTCGCTCTGATCCGCCGGATCAGCCCCGGTCGGCAGGTTCTGCGGCTGTACATAAACGGCATTGGGCACCAGTACAAACGTACAGTTGATATCCGACTCTTTCTTCTGAAATGCATTGATCGCTTTCAAATTGCGCTGCAGCTGCTTCTCGTTTTCGACTGCAACATCCTCTACCAAGGTATGATGCCCTAGATAGACATCATCGATCTTCCGGGTGCCGGTTGCTTTCAGTGTGAGATAACGCAGATGGATCAGGGCGTTGCGGCCGACAAACTGATCTGAGAACCAGTTGTTCAATTCGGTTCCGTACCGCCCGGAAATCACATCTTCCGTATTCCAGGCAGGAAACTGCTGCAGCGAACGGTTTTCCACCGTCGATTCTGCTTGATCCGGCGCAAGAGCATTGATCACAAAACCGAGACATAAAACGATGATCATAATGCGGGAATAAAGCATCCCGACTTTATCTGAACGTTTTCTCTTCATATGATCAGCCCCTTTCTAGAACGCGAAATACTGAAACGGATGGAACGTTCCGCCGACAATAAAAGCAATGCATAAAACAAAACCAACTAGATAGACAGCTGTCATCCAGGTGATGCCTTTCTTCTTGTATCGATTCAGTATGGAAGTCTGCAGATTTTTGAAAATATCCATCGAGAACAGCACGCCCAACAGCAGCAGGAACCAGTTGTTCAGCAGCAGGAAGGCTGTACTGCCGTCTGCCCATGCCGAAGCGCCGATACCGACCAGACGGCCGATCACACCAAATGCTGTACCGATATCCGGACTGCAGAAGAAGATCCAGCTCACCAGCACGACCAACAACGTATAAATATGGCCGAATTTTGTATGCTTCGAAAGAAAATCTTTCAGATAAAACTTTTCCAGCAGCGTGAACGCACCAAAATACAATCCCCATAAAATAAAGGTCCAGTTGGCACCGTGCCACAATCCAGTACAGAACCAGACGATCAGGATATTACGGATATATTTTCGATTGGATACGCGGCTTCCGCCCAGCGGAATATAAAGATAATCCCGGAACCAGCGCGACAAAGAAATGTGCCAGCGCCGCCAATAATCCTGCACGCTTTTGGCAATATACGGATGATTGAAGTTTGGATCCATGTGGAATCCAAACATCTGCCCGATGCCGATGGCCATATCGCTGTAGCCTGAAAAATCAAAATAGATCTCCAACATATATGCCGCACCATACAGCCAGGCTCCCAATACAGAGGTACTGCCGGCTGTCGCGGCAAATAAGGTCGCAAACTGATCGGCCAGCAGGCTTTTCTTGATCAAACCTTTTGTAAAAAGCAATGCGCCCTGACCGGCATCGTAAGGATCAATTGTCCTTTCGCCCAGCTGGTCTTCCATATCGTGGTACTGCACGATCGGACCCATGCTGATTTTTCCGAAGAAGCTGACATATAAGGAGTATTCCACTAAATCATGCGATGCTTTTGATTTTCCCATGTAAACATCAGCCAAATAGGAAATTTCCGAAAATAAGAAAAAGGAAAGACCGACCGGCAAGGCAATATCCAGCTGCCGATGTAGGAACAGGACATCATTTAAAATAAAGTTCGTATATTTAAAAACACCGAGGATCACTAAGTTCATCACGATGCCGAGCACAAACTGATGCTTTTTCTTACGGTCATCGTCCTCTGCCGCCATCTGCAGCGCCGTCAAATAATTCCAGCCGATCGAAATCAGCAGCAGGAGCAATGCAGCGGGATCGCCCCACGCATAAAACAAAAAGCTCAGCACCACCAGCATGATATTCTTGGCCCGTGCAGAAGGAAGATAATGATTCAGCAGCAAGGCAGCCGGCAGAAACATGAAAATAAAATTTAAACTATTAAATGTCATGATTCGCCCTTTCTATTTCAAAGCAGCCCGGAACTGCTGATCAAATGTATCCGCATTTTTACTGACGGCATATAAAGCATAATTGGCCCGCACATCGACGACTGCCGCATCCAGTTTATCGGCCTCTTTCGGTGCATAGCCTGCAAAAATCTTTTTTTGACTGTCGATGCGGGTCTGCATCTTATCGTTAAAATCCTCCGCCTGGGAATGATCTTTAAATTTTACGATAAGCAATTCATCCGCTTTCATCGTATCTGAATCCTTATAATAGACAATGCCGTCATACATACTGGCATCCAGCTGCAGGAAGCGTTTGATTTCCTGGTTGTTCTGCTGTTCTAAAGATTTCGTGTTGACCGAAGCCATCGTCTGTTTGGTGACTGTATTCACCGATTTATTACAGTCTGCCGGCTGGTGTAAATTCATTGCCAGTACACCGATGATCAGCGCGAAAAAAACATAGCGCAGGATCGTAATCGTTCTCTTTGACATGCCCTCACCTCTATAATCCTAAAATATTCTTTGCCCATACCGGGTAAAATGACGCATGAAAATGGACCCCATCTGCTTCATAAATATCCGCTTGTCCGTCATCACAGATCTCGGTATTATCGACATAGGTCCAGGCATTTTCTTTACACATCTTTTTGATCTTTGCATTGTATTTATCCACCTGATTCCAGGCAGGAGACTTGGCCGCGGCCGCTGCTGTGGCCGGAATGATGGAACAAACCGTGACAGTCGTCCCATCGGGACAGTATTTCAAGATTTGTTTGATCTGCGAGGCATAGTACCGATCGTACCCATTGTACTGTCCGTCAATATCCAGTCCCATGTCATTGACGCCGTAAGAAAAATACAAATGACTCGGACGCAGCCCTTTGATTTGTTTTTTCCAGTCCGTAATATTCTTGACGGTATGGCCGGCGCCGGCCATCACCCGTGCACGATCCAGGACTCCCATATTGGAAAATCCCACAACGCGGGAATCGCCAAAAAAGGCATAATCTGTAAAGAAAGAATAGACATTGATCTTGCCTTCTTTATAGGCATCGTTTAATTCCTGGCTACGTTTTTTGGTCAATTTTTTCGATATAGCCGTCGTTGATTTCTGTTCCTGCCCCTTCACATAGGCAATTCCCCTATCCACCGCATCATCTGCAGGCCATATAACGATGCCGAGAATCACCGCAAAAATCACAACAAAAACAACATGTCTTCGAAGTTGTTTTTTTCTCTTCTTCATCTTTCACCCTTCTTACAATCCCAGCATATGCATCGCCCAAACTTGATAAAAGGAAGGAACAAAATGGATCCCGTCGCCTTCATAGATTGAATCCGAATCGCAAATAGAATCATTATC
The DNA here is from genome assembly GCF_014202755.1 of Catenisphaera adipataccumulans. Lineage (GTDB taxonomy): Bacteria > Bacillota_I > Bacilli_A > Erysipelotrichales > Erysipelotrichaceae > Catenisphaera > Catenisphaera adipataccumulans. The sequence continues at coordinate 54,813 of NZ_JACHHK010000004.1, read as the reverse complement.
AATGTACGTCCAGTGATTTCGCTTGCACATTTTTTTGATTTTTTGATTATATGCATCAATATTCTTCCAGTTCGCATTCTTTTCCTCTGCCCCAGCCGAGACCGGAAGGATAGAATTGACCGTCACGGTCGTTCCGCTCGGACACAGTTTCAGAATTTCTTTGATCTGTTTCTCGTAATATGTATCATACCCGCCGAGACTTTCATCCAAATTGCTTTGGATATCGTTCACACCATAGGAAAAATACAAGTGGGTCGGCCGCATTTTTTTGATCTGCGGTTTCCAATCTTTGATATTTACGATGGTCTGCCCAGTTTTTGCCAGGACCCGTGATGAATCCAGATAACCGTATGTTGAAAAGCCGGTCACACGAGAATCGCCAAAAAACGCGTAGTCTTGATAAAAAGCAAAGATATTGATCTTGCCGTCCTGATACGCTTTTTCCAGTTCTTGGCTTCGGATGGTGCTTAATTTATGATTCAGCTGGTCGGTATCCGCATTTTCTTGTTTTTCGATATAAGACAGTCCCGTCTGTACATTGCTTGGTTCCGACAATAAAGCATGAAAAATAAAAAAGGCTGCACAAACAAGAACAACCAAAACAAACACAAAACGATGACCTCTAAACTTCATACTCTCATTCCTTTACCGCACCTATTCTATCACAAACCTTTCCCAATACTCAAGCGCTCCGACACCAATGTTCAGACCAGAAAAAAAGGCAGATCAATGGTCTGCCTTTTCGATTGGTAAATGATCGCGTAAAGCTTCAATTTCATGTTCGTACGGCGGTTCGCCGTCCACATACGGCGTCTCCAGGATCTTTGTGACATCCGCAAGCTGCGGATGGTGACAAACACGGTATAACGCCTCGAACCCAATGGTTCCCTGCCCGATATTCGCATGCCGGTCTTTATGTGCTCCCAGCGGATTTTTTGAATCATTGACATGGATCACCGCAATGTTTTCAAGTCCGAACAAGGCTGTAAACCGATCCAAGACTGAATCAAAATCCTCGATGTCATAGCCGGCATCATTCAAGTGACAAGTATCCATGCAGATACGGATCCGCTCCTGTTTATGCACCCCGGCTTTGATCTCGGCCAGCTGCTCCGGCGTCGTCCCGCATTCACTGCCTTTGCCGGCCATCGTCTCCAGGGCAATGTTGACCGGATGATCATCCGCATCCAATACCTGATTCAGACGCTGAATGATCCATTGGATCCCGATTTCCGTACCGGCTTTGACATGGCTGCCGGGATGCAGCACCAGCGTATCGGCCCCGATGGCCGCGGTACGGCCTAATTCTTCTTTCAGAAAGTCCGCACCGAACTGCGATTTTTCCGGATCGACGGAATTTGCCAAATTAATGATATACGGAGCATGGACGATGATCCGATGCGGATCAAAGTCATGTTCCGCCATCAGTTGATGGGCCTCGTCGATCTTCAGCTGATCGACCGGCCGACGGCGGGAATTGCTCGGCGGCCCGGTATAGATCATGCACGCATTGGCGCCATAAGAGAGGGCTTCCTTGATCGAACCAAGCATGAAGTCCGGGGCTTTCATAGATACGTGACTGCCTAAATAGATCATGATCGTTTTCCTTTCGCACGCTGCTTTTCGATCGCGCGTTCTTTTTTCTGCCGCTGAATATCCTTTTGGATGATCTCGCGTTTCCGTTTTCGTTTCAATCGTTCAATTTCCTGACGTTGTTTCTTTTTATAATTTGGTTTGACTTTCTGCTTCTTCCGGTGCACGATCTTATTGATTTCTTGTTCCAGCGGATCGTCTTTTTTCGGCGGTTTGCGGTCGACGTATGGTTTCAGATCAACAAACGTGTTGTTCTTCACATCTTTATGATGAAACGCAATGCCTTTCCGCATCAGCGAAAGGATCGCATTGCGGTCGGATTTTTGATACAGTGCAATACAAATTCCGTCCCGCTGCACCCGTCCGGTCCGGCCGGCCCGATGAATGTAGAATTTCAGATCCCGCGGGAAGCCGCAAGAAATCACGTGCGTGATCCCTTCGATATCAATGCCGCGGCTGGCAATATCACTGGCCACGATATATGTTTTCTGCTGCGATTCGATGGTCTTGATGGCCTGCAGACGTTGGCGGGATTCCAGATCGCCGTGCAGTTCGACCAGATCGTATCCATTGGCGCGCAGAAAATCCGCGGTCGCTTTTGTCTCCGCTGTTGTGTTGCAGAAAATCAGACAAACATACGGCTGAATGGCCGGCAGCACATCGAGCAGTTTTTCCTGATAGGATTTATGTTTGCACGGCACCAAATAATGCGTGACGTCACTTTGATAATCTTTGTTTTCATCGATCTGGATCCAGACCGGATCGTGCAGATACTTCTGTAAGAACGGATGCAGCGCATTCGGGATCGTCGCCGAGAAGACCATCAGGCGCAGATTTTTCGGCATCTTGGATAAAATCACATCGACATCTTCCAGAAAACCGAATTCCAGTGTCATGTCCGCCTCATCGATGACCATGAGCTGGGCCGTATCCAGACGCAGTTCATTTTCCTGAATAAATAAATCTTTCATCCGTCCTGGTGTCCCGATCACGATCTGCGGCTGCAGACCAATTTCTTTTCGTTCCATACCGCCGGTCACCAGCTTGACCCGCGCGCCGAAATGTTTGGCAATAGTTTTACAACGGGAATACAACTGAAACGCCAATTCACGGGTGGGCGCTGAAATCACCGCCTGGACTTCATCTTTCTCCAGATCCAGCTGATCGAAGATCGGAAAAAAGAAGGCATGGCTTTTTCCGGAACCGGTGCTGGAAATACCGATGAGGTCACGGTTACTGTTTTCATATTTTAATACTTCCTGTTGGATCGGTGTCATGGTCTTAAAATGCTCAAGATCCATGATTTCCTGGATCCGTTTTGATGAATTCATGGTTTCGCCTCCTTAAAATCTTGTTCATGATACCATACTCCCCCTTTGAAAACAAATGAAGCTATGCGATAATATTTTCATGAACAGAAAAATTATCAAAGTCGAACCGCAGGGCTACTGCGGCGGCGTCCGGCAGGCGATTGCCAAGGTAAAAGCCTGCCGCAATCAATATCCGGATCAGCCGATCACCATCCTCGGCAATCTGGTCCACAATGAGTATGTCAAAGAAGCGCTGGGCCGGCTGGACATCCGCACCTTGGAACAAAAAGGCCGGACCCGCCTGGAGCTGCTCGATCAAATCAACGAAGGTGTTGTGGTCTTCACAGCGCATGGCATCAGTGATGAAGTCCGGCAGAAGGCTATAGCAAAAGGGCTGACCATTGTCGATGCATCCTGTCCGTTTGTCCTGCAGACACAAAAAATTGTCAAACAAAAACTGCAGGCTGGTTATACCGTTTTCTACATCGGCAAATACCGTCATCCCGAGGCCGAAGCCATCTATCTGCACCAGGATCATGTGGCCTTGATCACCAAACCGGATGACATTCCGACAGCGGTCCGCAGCCCGATTTTTGTCACCAATCAAACCACAATGTCCGTACTTGATATCCGCGATCTCTTTCTGGCGATCCGCCGGTATTATCCACAAGCTGAATTCCATGATGAAATCTGCAATGCGACGCGTGTCCGTCAGCAGGCGATCCTGGATTTAAAAAAACAAAATGTACAGGCTCTGATCGTCGTTGGCTCCCCCACCAGCAACAATACCGCCAAACTGGCTGAGATCGGCCGGCTTGCGGGGATCCGCAGCATTCAGCGCATCCAGGATGTGACTGAACTGGATCCGGCAGCGATCGCTGAGGCAGAGACGATCGCGGTCACAAGCGGAGCGAGCACGCCGCCCTATTTAACGCAGATGGTCATCGATACGCTGCATCATCCCGAACAAAAACAAAAGATACACATAGAAGAAATTCTATAGTGTATCTCTTTTTTTTAAACATTCCAGCTTTTGAACCAATTCGCCGTTTTTTTCCGGCGGGACCTGTTTCAGCAGCGTTTTATATTTTTGTTCCAGTCGATCCAAATAGGTCTGAAACTCTTCCCTGTTGCATACATTCTTGCCGTATTCGATCTCAAAGGCAGTCATGGGCTGGATCGTATCCTTTTTCTTGACTTCCAGGATCGGATAGGCATGATTCCCTTCCGTGATCAGCTGCTCACGAAGGATATGCAGTCCGTGCGCCTGAAGATACATGCGCAGGTCGGCTGCATGATTATGCGGCGAAATCAGAAAGGTCTGCTCCCGGATCTGTCCCTTGGATAAGATATCCTGGATCGTGCGGCCGCCCATGCCGGCAATGACAATGATATCGACCGCTTCGGGGAGTCCTTCGATCCCGGTCTGCAGACGGCATTCGATCTGACCATCTAAGTTCTGTGCGCGGATATTTTCTGCCGCCCGCTGCAGCGGTCCGGGCGCAATGTCACAGGCGTAGGCTTTGTTTACCCGATGTTCCTGCACGGCAGCAATGGCCACATAGGCATGATCACAGCCGATGTCTGCTAAGACGCTGCCGTCGATCCAGTCGACGATCTTGCGCAGCCGGCGGGAAATCATGATTTCATAAAGTCTTTCAGACGTTTGGAACGGTTCGGTTTCTTCAGTTTACGGATCGCCTTGGCTTCGATCTGGCGGATCCGTTCACGGGTCACATTGAATTCTTTGCCGACTTCTTCCAACGTCCGGGTCCGGCCGTCTTCCAGGCCGAACCGCAGCCGCAGAACTTTTTCCTCGCGTTCGGTCAAGCCCTGCAGGACGTTGTTGATCTCGTCCTTCAGCAGCTGGTTGTTTGTATAATCATCCGGCGAAAGCGTCTCTTTATCTTCGATGAAATCACCCAAATGTGAATCATCTTCTTCACCGATGGGCGTCTCCAGGCTGACCGGATCCAAAGCGATCTTCTGGATCTCACGTACCTTATCCGCAGTGATGTTGTCCATCTTTTCAGCGATTTCTTCCGGGATCGGGTCACGGCCCAGATCTTGGACCAGCTGCCGCTGGATCCGCGTCAATTTATTGATGGTTTCGACCATATGCACCGGGATCCGGATCGTCCGGGCTTGATCAGCAATGGCACGGGTGATCGACTGCCGGATCCACCATGTGGCATAGGTAGAAAATTTAAAGCCTTTTTTATAATCAAATTTATCGACGGCTTTGATCAATCCGCAGTTGCCTTCCTGGATCAGATCCAGAAACAGCATGCCGCGGCCGACATATTTCTTTGCGATCGAGACCACCAGCCGCAAGTTCGATTCAATGAGGATCTGTTTGGCTTCTTCGTCCCCCTCCTGAATCCGCTTGGCGATGATCGGCTCTTCTTTTGGATCCAGCAGCGGGATCTGACCGATTTCTTTCAAATACATCTTGACCGGATCATTGATCTTGGTATGGGAAGAGTTCGCAAACGATTGTTCCAGCTGCGCGATCTCGTCAACGGAATCCTCATCTTCTTCCACTTCGACATCTTCATCGATGTCATCCAGCCCGTCTTTATCAAGAAAAGCAATGTCGTTTTCATCACACCAGTTGAATAAGGCATCCAGATCATCATCGGATAATTTCAGCTTGGCGATGGCTTCCATGAAGGCGTGCTGCGATAAGTTCTCATCTGAATTCTTGGTATTCAGCAAGTATTCTTTTGCCTCCTCCAATGTGGCAAAGCTTTTCGGCATGGTGTTTTTTTCTTCAGCCATTCCCTATCCTTCCTTTCTTCCTAAACGATCTTTATTCATGATCAGTTCTTTTTTCTTATTCCATAACTTCAATTTTTCATCCAGATCCGAAGTGCTGCTGATCTTACGATTGATCACATCCAGCTGTTCCTGGATCAGACACTTGCGGACCTTGGTCAGACTGTCCTCAAAATACGTTTCATCAAACGTTTGGGGACGGTTTGTATCCAGCAGCAGATCGTTCAAGTACCGACGGACCGGTTCTTCGTTGATCCGGGACATCAGATCATCGGGATCCAGCTGATCTTTCTCCCGATAGATGTCATAACAGTACAAGGCGATCTGCCGGCAGTATTCATTCTTGAAAAATCCGATTTCTTCCTTAAAACGGCGGGCTGCGTCTTTATTCAATAACATCATGGATAAGATCACCCGCTCCGCATGCGTACGCCCGTCTTCCGGCATCGAAATGACGGTCTGCGGGAGCGGCCGATTTTTCCTATGCGGCTGCACCGGCTGGCTGATCGCCTGGGAAAAATCAAAACCGCTCCGTTGTTTCAGTTTCTGCAGGTCGGTCTGCTTCTCAAACGGCTCATCGGTCAGCTTGATGGCTTCAAAGATTTCCTGCGCATAGGCTTTCCGGTCTTCATATGTATCCAGATTATATTTTTTCCGCAAATAGTCAAATAGAAAATCGACCCACGAAATCGTCCGTGATACATATTCGCTCAGGGCTTCTTTGCCGCCGCTGTCAAAGATCTCATCGGGATCCTGATCCGTCGAACTTTGAACGATCTGAAACGAAAGATGACGGGCAGCTGCCGAACGGCCGAACTTATAGGCTGCATCCTGACCGGCTTGATCCCCGTCGTAACAAACCGTTACCGGTTGTTTCAATCCGGCAATCAGCTGCAGCTGTCGTTGGGTACAAGCGGTTCCCAGACAGGCAATGGCTTCATGGATCCCGGCTTTCTCAAATGCCAGCACATCCATCGCGCCTTCGGTCAGGATGACGCGTTCCGCTTTCCGGGCAGCCGGCCGGGCACGGTGATAATTGAAGACAAAATTGCCTTTTTCATAAATTTTCGTTGCCGAGGTATTGATGTACTTCGGCTCGGAACTGCGGTCATTTAAACGGCGGGCGGTAAACCCGACTGGATAGCCGTTCTCATCATGGATCGGGATCAAAAACCGATCATGAAATAAGATCCGGCCGCCGGATGTCAATCCGATTTCCTCCAGGATCTGCGGGCTATATTGCTTAGCCTGCAGGAAACGCCGGGAGATGTCCGCTGCCGGTGCATAGCCGATCTCAAAATCATCGATGATTTGATCGGTCATCTTACGTCGCCGCAGATACGCATCGGCCTGCTTCCCCTCTTCGCTTTTCAGTTCGTAGCACGTAAAACGGATATATTCCTGCAGCGCATCGTAATAACGTTGGTTCGGATCTTCGCGTTTGATCACACTGCGGTGCTCAAGGGGATAATGGATCATGTCCGCTACTTTATAGACAGCTTCCTGAAAACTGATATTTTCGATCCGCTGCACAAAGCCGAACACATCGCCGCCGGCCCCGCATACAAAACACTTGAAGATCTGTTTTTCTGCCGATATAGATAAACTCGGATCGTGGTCATCGTGAAACGGGCAGACGGCTTTGTAGTCTTTGCCGCGTTTTTCCAAGTCCAGATAGTGTGAGATGATATCTACAATATCCGCCTGACTGCGGATGGCCTTTAAATCTTCTTCAGCGATCCAGCTCAATCCGCTCTCCTTTCTACCATTCGAATTTCGGTTCCAAATAAGCTTTCAAATCTTTGATCGCGATCCGTTCTTGTGCCATCGTATCGCGGTCACGCACCGTGACGCAGCCATCTTCGGCCGTATCGAAATCCACCGTGACACAGTACGGCGTGCCGACCGCATCCTGACGGCGATACCGCTTGCCGATGCTTTGGGCTTCATCATAGGTGCAGGAGAAGTGCTTTGACAGCATGTGGAATACTTCAGTTGCCGGTTCGCTCAATTTCTTAGAAAGCGGCAGCACGGCAACCTTATACGGTGCCAATACCGGATGCAGCTTCAGGACAACGCGCTCCTCCTTCTCCAGTTGTTCAACCGTATAGGCTTCGCACATCAGCGCCAGCATCATTCGTTCGACACCGACACTCGGTTCGATGACATACGGGATATATTTTTCGTTTGTCGCTGGATCAAAATACTCCAGTGATTGTTTACTATGTTCCTGGTGCGCCTTTAAATCAAAGTCCGTGCGGTCCGCAATGCCCCACAGTTCGCCCCAGCCGATCGGTTCGGAGAATTGATACTCGATATCGCTGGTGCCGTTGGAATAGTGGGCCAGTTCTTCCGGATCGTGCGCACGCAGGCGCAGGCTCTCTTTGCGGATGCCTAAATCGTACAAGAACTGCAGGCAGGCATCGCAATAATATTTGAACCAATCCAGGTCCGTTCCCGGCTTACAGAAGAATTCGAGTTCCATCTGCTCAAACTCACGGGTACGGAAAATAAAGTTGCCCGGCGTAATTTCATTGCGGAAGCTCTTGCCGATCTGGCCGATGCCGAACGGCACCTTTCGGCGCATCGTACGCTGGACGTTTTTAAAATTCACAAAGATACCTTGGGCGGTTTCCGGACGTAAATAAATCGTGCTTTTCGCATCTTCCAGAACGCCTTGGTACGTTTTGAACATCAAATTGAACTGACGGATACCGGTAAAATTCTTGGCTCCGCACTTCGGGCAGGCAATTTCGTGTTCTTTGATGAAATTTTCCATTTCTTCATTGGACATGCCGGCAGCACTGACTTCATGATTGGTTGCCTCTTCGATCAGCTGATCGGCACGGAAACGGCTCTTGCATTCCTTGCAGTCCATCAGCGGATCGCTGAACCCGCCGACGTGGCCGCTGGCCACCCAGACTTCCGGGTTCATCAAAATGGCACTTTGAATGCCGACATTGCGCGGGTCTTCTTCAATAAAACGTTTCCACCACGCGTTTTTTATATTATTCTTTAATTCCACACCCAGCGGACCGAAGTCCCAAGTATTGGACAGGCCGCCGTAGATCTCGGATCCTTGGAAAACGAATCCGGTGTTCTTCATATGCGCCACAACATCATTAAAAGTTTTTTCGTTCATAGTCGACTCCTTTATTGTTTTTGTCAAAAATGCTGACAAAAAGGTACTTTAATATAATAACACAATTTCAATAAAAAAGACGCCAAAGACGTCTGTTTATTGTATCTTTTTCAATAGCTCAACACTATTCAAATGGATCTGCGTATAATATTCAAACCAATAGGCCCATTCCAGCCAGTCCGAAAGCGTAAAATGGAACAATTCCAGCAGTTTTTCTTCCTTTCCACGGCAATGAAACAACGAATGGATCTTGATCAGATCTGCTTTCGGGCGCCGGTTGACTGGATTGCGGTTGTCCGCCTGACAAAGGAAGCCGCCTTCCCGTACGGAAAAAGCATCCAGATGGTCGGTCCGCTGACAGCGCACACAGCCGTCCGTATACGGAGCGATCCCATTCTTGATCAACAGTTTGGCCATCGCCAGACAGGCATAGCCATAGCGGTTGTCTGCTTCCTTTTGGAACGCCTGCCACATGTGATCCAGGCTATGATACACCGTCGGATCGGTTTCCATATGACTGATGCATTCGGTCATGCCGGCTGCCACGCACTGCATTTCTAAATCGGACATGATGCGGTAAGCATACGAGATCACCTGGCCGTACAGCAGCATCGGCAGTTTGCCCGGCCGTTCATTGATGCTGATGCTAACTTTCGAATACGGCTGACAGACCATGCGGTTTTTCGAACTGTTTTTCTGGATCCCGCGGGCCAGAAAGCGGATCTTCCGGTCCGGCAGCAGCGCTGACACCAGCCCGTCGTTTTCCCGATAAGCATCTACGCTCAAGATCAGCGCTTCGGTCTCAGTCGTCATCTTCCAACTCATCCAGGCCGAATTCTTTGATCTTATCGGCTTTGTTCCGCCAGTTTTTTACCACCCGGACATAAAGTTCCAGCTGCACCGGGCGCTGCAGTTTCTGTTTGATTTCCTTTTGAGCATCCAGACGGATCGCACGGATCATGGCCCCTTGTTTGCCGATCAAGATGCCTTTCTGGCTGTCCTTATCGACAATGATCGACATCTGCAGGTAAAGTTTCTCATCCTCCTCTTGATACGAATCCAGGACCACGGCCACACTGTGCGGGATCTCCTGCTGCGTGCGGGTCAGGATCTTCTCCCGGACAATTTCACATAACTGGAATGTCAGACTGTGGTCACTGGTCATTTCTGACGGGAACAGAGGTCCGCCCTCCGGCAGATATTTACGGAAGACGTTCAGAAGTTCTTCCAGATTGTCCGTTTTTAACGCACTGATCGGCACGATGTCCGCAAAATCATAAACAGTCTGCCATTTCAGCAGGCTCTTCATCATTTTTTCCCGCGGCAGACAATCGATCTTGTTTAAGATCAGGACCACTGGTTTGTGCAGCGTTTCAATGCGTTTGAGAATATGCTGGTCACCGGTGCCGAAGCTCTGTGTGCCGTCAACGATCCAGCCGATGCAGTCACAGTCCTCCATCGCGGTATAAGCATTTTTATTTAAAACGCGTCCCAGCTGCTGCTGCGGTTTATGGATACCAGGGGTATCCATGAAAACATATTGACAGTCGGCCTTCGTTAAAATACCCGCGATGTTATTGCGGGTAGTGTTTGGTTTATCCGACATAATGGATACTTTTTCCTGAAGCATAGCGTTCATCAGCGTACTTTTACCGGCGTTCGGCCGGCCGATGATCGCAATAAATCCGGATTGATAGCTCATAGCGTTCCTCCTATAATTTGGGAATAAAAATAACCAGACCAATGATCGCCGCTAAAATGCAGATCAAGGACACTCCGGCAGCAGCCATGTCTTTGATCCGTTTTGCGCGCGGATCCCGTTTGGTCGAAATGTAGTCAACACAGCCTTCGATGCAGGAATTAAAGACCTCAGCAGCAACTACCAGTAAGATCGCTGTACAGATCCACAGCCATTCGCCGGCATTCAAGTGCAGAAGGACAGCTGCGATCAGCACGATCAGTCCGAAAAGCATCTGCAGACGGATGCTTCTGTCCCTTAACATATACCGAAAACCGGATGCCGCATATTTAAATCTACCGATGAACCACTTCATCCAATATCACATCCTGTAAATGAAACATTTCTTTTTCGTCTTCCGGTGTCATATGATCATAACCCATTAAGTGCAGCAGACCGTGGCAGAATAAGAAGCAGGCTTCCCGGCGCTGGGAATGGCCGTATTCTGCTGCCTGATCACGGATGGCCTGTACATTAATAAAAATATCACCCAGTTCATATTCATCTTCTTCACCGAATGCATCCGACATGTCATCCTGCAGCGCGAAGCTGATCACATCGGTGGCACGGTCGACGTGCCGATAACTGCGGTTGATCTCATGAATTTCTTCGGGGGTCACGAAAATGACCGATAAGGTCCAGTCGCCCGGACGGTTCAATACGGTGCAGGTCCGTTCCAGGATCGTTTGATAATCTTTTTTATAACGATAAACGGAATGGTCATGCGCCTGATTTACAATTACAAGTTCCATGTTCTTATTATAAGATACTGAAATTAAAAAGAAAAGGCGCCTGCGCACCTTAATCTTTCGTTGTCTGCCGCGGCATATAGTTGTACGACATATTGATCTTATTGTTGTTTTTCACGGACTCATCATTGACCAGCATCTTGGTCAACAGACGCATCGCGACCGCACCCATATCGTATTCCGGCACATTGTAGGTCGAAACATTCGGACGGGTCATCATCAGGTACTTGCTGTTCAGCACACAGATCAGTTCGGCATCGTCCGGAACAGTATATCCGGCTTCGGTGCCGGCGTTCATCATAGCGATCGCCTGTGAATCACGCAGCGTCACGACTACTTTGCTTGGTTTATGCGTCTTGAAATATTCCGTCAGGAAGGCATAAGAACTCTTATACGTTTCATCGTAGGAAATATACTTTGTAAATTCTTTGCCGTTTTCCTTAAACGCCCGCTCCATGCCGGCTTTCAGCTGCTGCATGGTGCTCATATTCAGCTTATCTTCCACCAATGAAATATCGTCGATGCCCCGTTCGAAATAACGGTTGGTCAGTTCATAGGCCAGCTGTTCAAAATTAATATAGACATTGCCGACCGTTTCGATGCCGTTGTCTTCGATCCGGCTGCCGACCACGACGGTCGGGATCTGGTAATCATTCAATACTTCCATCTCTTCTTGGGAGAAGTTGTCATTGAATAAGATCACACCATCCACACGCGATTTGATGATCGATTCGATCACATCCTGCATCCGGGAAATGCCCTTGCTGGTGGTGTGGAACATGATGTTGTAGTTGTAGATCTTGGCTACATCCATCAAACCATTCAGGATCTTCGCATTGTAGGCAAACAGTTTTTCGCTCATGACAATCGATACGGTCGTCGTCTTTGACAAAGCCAGTCCCTGCGCAATGGCATTGGGCTTGTATCCTAATTTTTTGATTGCTTCCTGTACGCGTAAGCGGGTATCTTCCCGCACGACGTTGCTGTCATTGATGACCCGGCTGACCGTAGCCAGGGAAACGTCCGCTTCTTTTGCGACATCATAAATTGTTATTCGTTTCATTGCTGACCGTCACCATCGTCCTTTTTATCCAGCAGATTTCGCAGTCCGCCGAAAATTGTGGAATTCATCTTATTGGTGAACTCTTCTGCAGCATCCACCCCGCGTTTCAAGCCTTCGCTTTTCCGCAGTGTATCCATGCGTTCATCCGCACGCTGGGCGGCATTTTTCATCGCTGGGTTGTTCATCAGCAGCTCGCCGGTGGCTTTAAAGCCTTCGCTGATCAGTCCCAGCGTTCCTTCCAATACATCTTTGGTGCCGTCAATGGTCTTGCGGAAACTTTCGCTGTTGCTGATTTCAACGGCTTTTTCACGCGATTCCTGCAAGGTCTTGGTGACATTTTCCTTGGAATTTTCCAAGACCGCTTTGATTTTCTCCGGATCAGATGTATCCTTGGTCCATTGTTTCAAATCACTGAAAATCTTGTTCAGGCGCTCGCGGGCATCATTGATCATTTTTTCGTTTTCGGCATTGCCGTCTTCACGGTAATTTTCCAATTCTTCCAGGGACTCTTCTTTAAGTTTTTCCACTTCGGATTCGGCTGTTTTCTTTTCTTCATCTGACATATTATCGATCCTCCTCAATTTGACCGTCATGATAGACCGGGAATTCACGTACCCGTTTTTGATGAACAGCATCTTTGATTTCATCCTGTTTTTCTTTTACGACCGTCGTTTTTTCATCCACCCAGCTCTTCACAGCTTCTGCATCTTTGGCCAATTTCTGATCTTCTTTCTTTTCATTGACCCACGCTTTCAGCTGATCCAATCCTTCACCGGCAGATTTCACAGCGGCGATCGTCGCTTCTCTGGCGGCATGGTGGACATCATCGACAGTATGTGACAGGTCTTCCACTGTCGCTAACGGTGCATCCAGTTTTTTGATCTGTGTATCTACGACCGCTAGGGTCTTATCGAATTCCTTTAACGTCTCGATTAATTTCTTTAGGAAAAATGCCAAATACACCAGGGCCACAACGCCGGCAACCGGCAGCAGGCATAAGAACAATTCACGGATGCCTTCCAAGACTTCTTCCATGGTATCACCTCGAAAAAATTATAACACGTTTGAAAATTTACCTCTACCGATTTTGAAAACATTTTCATAAGAAAAAAAGAGGCGCTCAGTCCTCTTCAAATAATGCTTTTAATTTATCCTTCAGCAGGTAGATATCCTTGCTGGACATGAATACATAAACCGCCGGCTGCATGTCATACAAAATCTTGGCCGAGACATCGTCGATGTCCAATAATTTGGCGCCCGGGCAAAGATTCATCAGATCATCGATCGTCACGGTGACATTCTCGTTTTCACGCACTGCGTTTTTCGGAAAGTCGCACAGGCAGACTTGATCTGCTGTATTCAGACTGTCCGCAAAGCCCTGCAGGAAATCCTGGAGCCGTGAATAACGATCTGGTTTATAAAGCGCAACGATTTTCTTGCCTGGGAACTTTTTGCGGGCCATATCAATCATATAACGAATCGCCGTCGGATGGTGCGCATAATCATCGATCAGCACGTTCTCACCGATTTCTTCGATGACCGAACGGCGGGAGATGCCCTTAAAGTTCTTTAAACCTTCTACGATATCATCGGCCGGCATGCCCAGTTCATGTGCCATCGCAAAGCAGCCCAGCGCATCCTGCAGGAACGGATCGCCGGCTTCCGGCAGCTCCGCATGCGCCAGGATCTTGCCTTTGTGTTTGATATCGAACCGCATACCGAACGGGCCCTGCTCTACATTGACCGCCTGATAATCGTTGCCGTCTTTCAAGCCGTAGGTCACATACGGAACATTATAATGCAGCTTGGTCAGATGCGGATCATCGCCGAAGACAACGGCTTTCTTGCGGATCTGATCCACAAAGGACTGGAAAGCGGAAATGTAATCATCGAGATCTTTGTAGTAATCGGTATGATCCAGATCGATATTGGTGATGATCGCATAATCCGGGTGATAGTTCAGGAAATGACGCTGGAATTCACAGGACTCGACCACAAAGTATTTCGCGCCCTCCGGCATATAGCCATGGCCGTCGCCGATCAAATAACCGGTCTTATCCAAGTCATGAAGCATCGATCCCAGGATACCGGTCGTGGTCGACTTACCGTGCGTTCCGGCAATGCTGATGGAATCATACGATTCCATGAACTTACCTAAGAATTCAAAATAGTAATAGGTCTTCACGGTCGGATTTGCCAGCGCGGCTTTGACTTCCGGATTGGATTCATCAAACGCGTTGCCGATGATGACCGTGTCGCCGTCTTTGATGTTGGCGGGATCGAATGTCGTAAACGGAATGTTTCGTTCTTCCAGCCGGTCCTGCGTAAAAATGTATTTGGCGATATCACTGCCGGTCACTTCATAGTGCTCGTCATGCAGAATGCAGGCCAGCGCGGCCATACCGGTTCCTTTGATACCGATAAAATGATACGCCATGGTCAGTCCTTCTTTCCGCTGCCGTCAAACAGTCCCTGCTGTGCATCGGTTTTCTTCTCTGGTTTTTCCAGCATGTCCGAAAGTTCCACGGCCTGTTTTTTGGCTGCTTCCTTTTTCGGATCCATCTTCGGCACGGTCTGTTTCTTGGTGACGGTCGGCAGATCCTGGCCGTACATCGGAGACAGGACTTCTTTAAAGTTCGGATCGTTGAGCGGTTTCTCCAAACGGATCGCATCGTGCACCTTGGAGTAATCTTTGTCTTCGTCGTGGGTATTGCCGAAGATCGGCGAGATGATCGCCTGATAATTGCTCCGTGTGCGGCTGTTGTTTTTCAGTTTATTGCGGTCAAAATGATACTCGCTGTTTCTTCTGCGGTTATGCGGGCGATAGCCGTCGGCGTGGATATCCATAAAGCCGGTTTCTTTTTTCGGTTGTTCCGGCTGAAACGGCTGAACAGGAGGGATTTCGTCGAAATTCACGATTTCCGGTTGTTTTTCTGCATCGGCAGCCGGGCTTTGGGCCGCATCCGCTTTGATGTCCGGTTCTTTTTTCTCCGGTGCCTGTACGCTGACTTCATCGACCGGATATTCTTCGTCGTCTTCCAGTTCTTCTTCAATATCGACGTCTTCTTTAAACATGGATTTCATTAAATCTTTAAACATCTCGTTTCCTCCTTTTATTTGTTCCTTTTCCACACACAGCGATAGATCGGATGGCCTTGGGCAACGAATTTTGCTTCGTATTCTGTCATCGGATCTTCATCATGCGGTTCTTTTCGGAAATTCAGTGTCACATCGTCCATTCGGAAGCCGGCATCCTGAAAAGCCAGCAGCGAATAGGCGAACAAATCTTCATTGTCGGTTTTCATCTGCACTTCGCCATTAGGTGCTAAGATCGACTTGTATTGTTCGAGAAAGCGCGGGCTTGATAAGCGTCGCTTGGCGGTGCGGTGTTTTGGCCATGGATCGCTGAAATTCAGATGGATCACATCCACTTCGTTTTCGCCGAACCAATCGGTCACATAAGCGGCGTTTTTCCAAAGCAGGACGGGTTTGTGACCTTTGATTTCATCAAATTTCTTTGCGGCGACCCCGGCTGCAGAATCGTTGTATTCCAAAGCGATAAATCCCTCTTCAGGATAGAGGCTTGCCATCGCGGCGGAATAACCGCCTTTCCCGCAGCCTATTTCCAGATGCAGCCGATCGGTCTGCAGGAATTCTTTCCACTTCCCTTTCAGCTGTTCCGGTTCTTTGATCAAGCTGCTGCTGGTGGGCAGGTACTCAACGGCCCACTTGATGCGGCGCATTCTCATACTATTGACACAATCGGACGATGGCTTCGGCATAGATGGCGGCAGCCGTCAGCAGGTCGTCCAGTTTGATGCCTTCATCTCTTTGGTGGCAGCCGCCGACAAAATCGTCCGTGGTTTTCTGTTCCCGCGGCATCACCGGACCATAAGAAACGAAGTGATCGAACATCCGGGCATACGTTCCGCCGCCGATCGTGATCGGACAAGAGAACGTATCACCGGTATATTTCCGATAAGCATCCATCAATGTGTTGACCAGATCGGAATCTGGATCGACAAACAGCGGTACCATATCCGAATCTAAGTGTGCTTCCACCTTCGACGGCAGGGCTTCGCAGGCCTGGTTAATATGGTCCATGATTTCCTGGGCGTTGGTGTCATTCGGATACCGGATATCCAGCAGGACGCTGGTTTCGTCGTTTTCCATCCGGATCATGCCGACATTCAATGTCAAGAAGCCCATATACATGCCGTTCTGGCAAAGATCCATCGGTTTTCCCTGCCAATCATATAAGATCGAATATAAATCATTGGCGAGTTGATCCCCGTAGGCAATGCCGACATAGTTCAGCAGATGCATCGCGGCGTTGATGCCTAACCATGGCATCGCGGCATGCGAGAATACACCGTCGATGTGCAGCTGGACCGATCCTTCGGTTTCTTTTATTGTACCTTGAATGTGGTTGGCCGCACAATAGAAATCAAATAATTTACGCTGCTGCGGACTGATGGTTTTCACATAGCAGTCCGCCTTACCGATCACGATATTTGGTCGGGATCCGGCGTTAAGTTTTTCGATCACGGTATGATCATGTGACTTCAGGGAAACGTGCAGTCCGCCCTTTTCCCCGTAGATCACCGGGAAGTCCGCATCCGGAACGAAGCCGGTCTGGGGAATTTCTGCATGTTTCTTATAGTATTCGATGCAGCTCATGCCTGATTCTTCATCGCAGCCGGCGATCATCATGATGCGTTTCTTCAATGGAATGTGCAGATCGCGGATCATCTTCACCGCATAATAAGCGGCCATGAACGGTCCTTTGTCATCCAGGACGCCGCGGCCGAACAAATAGCCGTCTTTCAGCGTCACCTGCAGCGGTTCCTTGGTCCAGTCATCCCCGATCGGGACAATGTCCATGTGTCCAAGAATGCCGAAGGTTTCCGTTCCTTGGCCATAGGTGATCAGGCCGGCATAGCCATCGATGTCTTCGGTCTGAAAACCATCGCGCTGGCCGATCGCCAGTACATGATCCAGCACTTTGCGGCAGTTCTTTCCAAACGGTGCATGTTCGGCAGCGGTGCTCAGATCACGGGTGGATTCTACTTGCACCAGTGTATTTAAATCATTCAGCATATCTTCTTGATAGCGATTGATCTCTTCACGAAAATTCATTTCTTTCACCTCGCACTCTATCATACCATAATTTTTTTAAGATAAAAGAAAAAAGGCCCGCAGGCCTTTATTCAGCGTTTTCCTCTGCTTTTTCCGGTTTCTTTGCCGGTTTTTTCTCTTTTTTATTCTCGGTGTTCTTTGGCTTTGGCAGCAGTGCCTTGGCACTGACATTGATGCGGCCTCGGTTGTCGATCTCCGTCACCTTGACATCGATCGTATCACCGATCTTCAGCACGTCTTCGACTTTGTCCACGCGGTGGTGGCTGATTTTTGAGATGTGCAGCAGACCGTCGGTGTTGCCGAACAAGTTCACAAAGGCACCGAATTTTTCAATGCGGACAACTTTCGCCGTGTATACATCGCCGACCTTGGCCTCACGGACAATATCGGAAATACGTTGTTTGGCTTTTTCGATGGCTGCCTGATCCTGATGGTAGATCACGACCTGGCCGTCTTCGTCGATATCGATCTTGACATTGTCACATTCGGCAATGATTTCGTTGATCATCTTGCCGCCCGGACCAATGACATCTTTGATCTTCTCCGGGTTGATGTGCATGATCGCGATCTTCGGTGCGTACGGGCTCAGTTCCTTGCGCGGTTCCGGAATGCATGCGAGCATGTTGTCCAGAATTTCCAGACGGGCTTTGTGCGCCTGGGCCAGCGCCTGCTTGAAGATATCCCGGGTGATGCCCGTTGTCTTGATATCCATCTGCAAAGCCGTGATGCCATTTTTCGTTCCGGCTACCTTAAAGTCCATGTCGCCGAAATGATCTTCCATGCCCTGGATATCGGTCAGTACCGTATATTGACCGGTTTCATCATTCATGATCAATCCCATCGCGATACCGGCAACCGGCGCTTTGATCGGCACTCCGGCGGCCATCAAAGACATCGTTCCGGCACAGATACTTGCCTGTGAACTGGAACCGTTGGATTCCATGACATCGGCTACCGTACGGATCGCATACGGGAATTCTTCTTCGCTTGGCAGGACTTGTTTCAGTGCCCGTTCGCCCAATGCGCCATGTCCGATCTCGCGGCGTCCCGGACTGCCCATGCGGCCGGTCTCACCGACGCAGTACGGCGGGAAATTATATTGATGCATGAAGCGTTTTGAATCGACTTCCGTCAGGTCGTCGATGATCTGATTTTCATTCAAAGCACCCAATGTCGTGGTGGATAAAACCTGGGTCTCACCGCGTGTAAACAGGGCCGAGCCATGGACCCGCGGCAGTAAGTCGACCTGGGAGTTCAGCGGCCGGATCTCATCGATCTTCCGGCCGTCCGGACGGATCTTGTCTTCGATGATCAGGCGGCGGACTTCATCGGCCTCGATCGAGCGGCAGATTTCCTTCGTTTGTTTGATGGCTTCGTTCTGCGCTTTTTCGGTTGGATAGTCCTCGGCCGCGATCTGATCGACTGCCTGCTGCGTCAATTCATCGATCTTGCCGTAGCGTTCCAGTTTTTCTTTGATGGATACGGCTTCACGGATCGGCTGTTCAAAGCTGCTGCGGACTTTCTTGTCTAATTCCGCATCGACGGTATACAGCGGGATCTCGCGTTTTTCTTTGCCGACCGCTTTGATGATTTCTTCTTCGAAGGCACACAATTTTTTGATCTGTTCGTGTCCGAACATCAATGCCTCGAGCATATCGTCTTCGTTGACTTCCTTGGCACCGGCTTCGACCATGTTCAATGCCTGTGCCGTGCCGGCAACGGTCAGATCAATATCGCTGACTTCCTGCTGTTCCAGGGACGGGTTGGCGACAAACTCACCGTTGACGCGGCCGACTTTCACGCCGGCAATCGGGCCGTTGAACGGGATATCCGAAATACACAGCGCCAGACTGGATCCGAGCATGGCCGCCATTTCGGCCAGCGCATCCTGGTCAACACTTAAGATCGTGTTGACGACCTGTACATCGTTGCGGAATCCATCCGCAAACAATGGGCGGATCGGACGGTCGATCATTCGTGCCGATAAGGTGGCATGTTCGCTCGGGCGTCCTTCGCGTCGTAAGAATCCGCCCGGAATTTTTCCGACCGAATATAATTTTTCTTCAAAACTAACAGTTAACGGGAAGAAATCGATTCCTTCCTTCGGTTCCTTGCTTGCACAGGCTGTCGATAATGTGACGGTATCTCCGTATCGGATGATGACGGCACCATCGGCCTGTTTCGCAATTTCACCGGTCTCGACTGTGATCCCCCGACCACAGAAATCCAAATGAAACTCTTGTTTCGCCATTTCTTTTTTCTCCTTATACTACAATTTCTAACCATTTTATCATAGCATACTGCTTGATAAAATAACAGAAAAAAAGTAATCTTGCGATTACTTTCTTAAACCTAATTTAGCGATCAGGGTTTTATAACGTTCCAGATCTTTTCTCTTCAGGTAAGCCAGCAGGTTTTTACGGCGGCCGACCTTCTTCATCAATCCGCGCTGGGAATGATAATCGTGTTTGTGTTCTTTGAAGTGCTCGGTCAAGCGGTTGATTTCCGCTGTCAATACGGCAATCTGCACTTCCGGCGATCCGGTGTCGCCTTCATGGATGGCGTACTCTTTGATGATCGCATCTTTTTCTGATTTCAATAACATGTTTCTTTCCTCCTATTATTTGGTCCTTTTATACCGGGTAAACGGTCGGAGTCTTCCGCAGACTCAGTACAAAAGCTCTTATATCTTATCAGTCTGTTCCCAAAAAATCAACTAAAATTGAATTCAGTTGTTCCATGCCGGCTTCCGTCGCGATCAAGTGTCCGTTTTCAATCGTCAGAAAATCCGGCATGTATTTTTGCAGGACAGCCTGGTAGGTTTTTTCCAGATCGTTCTGATACGTTTGGTTCCATTTTTCGATATCGACGCCGAACATCGTGCGCAGGCCCATCATGATGGCTTCAAACGGTGCATCGGTCGGCTCCGGACAGCGGGTCTCGCCAACTTGAATGAATCGCTGGAGGTCGCGTTCGATCAAATAGCGCTGATGCCCTTCCCGGCCGGCAGCACCTGGACCGATGCCGATAAAATCATCGTCGTTCCAATAGCCGAGATTGTGCCGGGAATACATGCCCGGCCGACAAAAACTGCTGATTTCATAATGTTCATAACCGACCGCTTTGAGCGTACGGACGATCATTTCGTACCAATCGGCATCGGTTTCTTCTGCCAGCGGCGGGATGCCTTGTTTGCCAAAAACGGAATTGGGTTCAATTTGCAGAGCATAGATCGAAAGATGCGGCAGCTGCAGCTGGAGGAATTCATTTAGATCTTGTTCAACATCTGTCTGCATCTGGCCTGGCAGGCCATAGATCAAGTCGATCGAAATGTTTTCAATGCCGGACTGCCGAAGCAGACGAATTGCCCGGCGGGCATCATCCGCGGTATGACGGCGGCCGATCTTCTTTAATAAAGGATCCGAAAAGGTCTGCACGCCCAGACTGACGCGGTTGATGCCGTATCGCCCCATCACAGCGATTTTTTCCGCAGTCAGGTTTTCGGGATTGGCTTCTATGGTCCATTCATAACCGGGCAGCAGACAATCGGCGAAGTGAGCGCAGAGCCGATCCAGCTGATCGGTATCCAGGCAGCTCGGCGTACCGCCGCCGAAATACAATGTATTCGTCTTTTGAACCGGTGTCTCACAAATTCTTTCCAGCCACGCTTCCCGTACCTGCCGGCCGGCGGTCTGCCGATAAAAGCCGCAATAGAAACAAATCCCGTCACAGAACGGGATATGTACATAGATATGTTTCATGATTCATCATCCATCGACAAGACGGCCATGAACGCTTCCTGCGGGATTTCCACGGAACCGACTTGTTTCATGCGTTTCTTGCCTTCTTTCTGCTTTTCCAGCAGTTTTTTCTTTCGGGAAATATCGCCGCCGTAGCATTTGGCCAGGACGTTTTTACGCAGGGCTTTGATGTTGGTGCGGGCGATGACTTTGCCGCCGATGGCTGCCTGGACCGGAATTTCAAACTGCTGCTTGGGAATCAGCTCTTTTAATTTGCGCGTCATCGCATTGCCGCGGTGATAGGCAAATTCCCGGTGGACGATGACCGACAAGGCATCGACCGGCTGGCCGTTGAGCAGAATATCCATCTTGACCAGATCGCTGGCCCGATAGCCGCTGATTTCATAATCCAATGAAGCATAGCCCTTCGTACTGGATTTCATCTTGTCGAAGAAGTCGAAGATGATCTCACTGAGCGGCAGTTCATACACTAACATCATCCGGACATCGTCCAGCACTTGTAAGTCTTTGTATTCGCCGCGTTTTTTCTGACACAGTTCCATCATCGGACCGACGTATTCCTTGGGCACCATGATCTCGGCTTTGACATAGGGCTCTTCGATCCGGCTGATCTTCTGCTGCGGGGGCAGCAGGCTCGGGTTGTCGATGGCTTCCATCGTGCCGTCTGTCTTATAGACATGGTAGATCACGGACGGGCTGGTGGCGATCAGGTCCAGATTGTATTCCCTTTCCAGCCGTTCTTCAACGACATCCATGTGCAGCAGGCCGAGAAAACCGCAGCGGAAACCAAAGCCCAGTGCCTGGGAGGTTTCTGGTTCATATTGTAAAGAAGCATCGTTCAGTTTCAGTTTTTCCAGTGCTTCTTTTAAGTCTTCGTATTTGGCGTTATCGACCGGATACAGACCGCAGTAGACCATCGGATTCATTTCCTTGTAGCCTTGCAGCGGGGCATCAGCCGGATGATCAGCCGATGTGATCGTATCACCGACACGAACGTCTTCAATATTTTTAATGGCTGCGCTGATCCAGCCGACATCGCCGGTGCCTAGTTTGGATTCCACGACTTCCTTCGGGGTATGGACACCGACTTCCAGTACTTCGTATTCCGCACCGGTCGCCATAAAACGGATCTTGTCCTTCGGACGGATGGTGCCGTTTTTCACGCTCACAAATGCGATGACGCCGCGGTAAGAATCGTATAGTGAGTCAAAGACCAGTGCCTGCAGCGGGGCATCCGGATCTCCTTTCGGGGCCGGCAGTTTATGAACGATCGCTTCCAGGACCTGATCGACATTTAATCCGCTTTTCGCACTGATTTCGATCGCATCGGTGCAGTCCAGACCAATTAAATCCTCGATTTCCTGTTTGACGACATCCGGCTGGGCACTGGGCAGATCGATCTTATTGATGACCGGCAGAATTTCCAGATCGTTTTCCAACGCCAGATATACGTTGGCCAAGGTCTGGGCCTGTACGCCTTGGGCCGCATCGACCACTAAGACAGCGCCGTCACAGGCCGCCAGCGAACGTGAGACTTCATAAGAAAAGTCGACATGGCCCGGGGTATCGATCAGATGAAACAGGTAATCTTCCCCGTTCTTGGCATGGTAGACCAGCTGCACGGCATTGAGTTTAATGGTGATGCCGCGTTCCCGTTCCAGGTCCATGGAATCCAGGATCTGATCTTTCATTTCCCGTTTTTCCACGGTATCGGTCAGTTCCAGGATCCGGTCGGCCAAGGTGGACTTGCCGTGGTCGATGTGGGCGATAATAGAAAAATTTCGTATGTGTTTTTGATCCATAATCTCCTCCTATTCCGCTTTCTGATCGACCAGGTTTCGGCCTTGTCCGCAGCAGAACGACTGACTGTCCATGAGCGGTTTGCCTTCCATCTGGCAGCGCTCTACATATAAATTGCCTTCATGCAGCGCAATGCCGAATTGTTTTTTATTGCCGAAGATCGTGCCAAGTTCGGCGTGTTCTTCTTTCTTATAGTCTGCTTTTAAGATTTTTAACTTCCGGCGGCCGACTTTCACATAGGCGCCGGGATGATCAGCCAGGGCGCGGATCTGACAAAGGATGCGTTCATCCGGCTGACTGAGATCCAGGTGTTCTTCTTCTTTTTTGATGATCGGCGCATAAACGACCTGCGATTCGTCTTGTTCGGTATAAACCGCATCCGGTGAACAGACCCGGTCAAAGTCTTTGACGATCAGACGGCCGGCAGCCTGCCCCATTTTTTCAAACAGTGTTGATGCAGTATCATCCGGTGTGATTTCGATTTCTTCGGTATCCATGACCGGACCGGCATCCATGGCCGGGACCATCTTCATCAGCGACATGCCGCTTTTTTGATCCCCGTTCCAAATGGCACGCTGGATCGGAGCACCGCCGCGGTATTTCGGCAGCAGCGAGCCGTGCAGATTGACACAGCCGTAAACCGGCGCATCCAGCACTTCCTGCGGTACGATCTGCCCATAAGCGCATGTGACGATCACATCGGGCTTTGTATCTATAATGGTTTGATAATCTGTTTTGATCCGGATCGGCTGAAAACACGGAATAGCATAGGCCTGCGCCACTTGCTTGACCGGCGAATAAACAATTTTCTGTTTCCGGCCGACTTTTTTATCTGGCTGGGTCACAACCAATTCAACGTCGATGTCGGCATCCAACATCGCGTTCAGAACATCGGCAGCGATCTGCGGTGTCCCCATAAAAATGCATCGAATTTTTGCCATTGCGATCCCTCCTCTAATACCACGGTATTATACCGTATTTTTTATAACTTGTGTTGCATTAGTTAGTGATTTTTGATAGAATGTTTTTGCGATTTATGTCAGGAGGTGCAGAACATGCCACAGATCCAATCTCAGAAGAAACGTGTAAAAACCAATGCCAAAGCGCATAAATTGGTCGTATCCAGAAAATCAGCATTGAAGACAAGCATCAAAAAAGTACTGGCTTGTGTAGATGCTAACGATAAAGAAGCGGCAGTCGCAGCGTACAACGAATGCTGCTCCAAATTGGACAGCGCAGTTGCGCACGGCGTTCATCATAAGAACTACGCCAGCCGCCAGAAATCACGTTTGGCAAAAGCAATCAACGCGATGGAGTAAAAAAGTTTTCCGCGAGATCGGAAAACTTTTTTTATACGAGCATCTCCATGACAAACTGTTCAAAGCCGGCATCCTTATCGACCAATCCTTGTTTCATCTTCCGGTCCAGATCTGCCAGGCTGGCCAGTTCGTCTAATAATTCGTCGGCCGAAAAGCGCTGGGCATTCTCCATATTGATCTGCACCCGATATGGATGGGCATGCAGTTCTTCCGTGATTGCATCGTGATCCATGCCTTCATCCATGCATACACGCACTTGAAACAAAAAGCGGATCTGCCCGGCCAGTCTTGATACGATCGTCACCGGTTCCATGTTCAGCCGGCGGAAATTCCGATAGAAGGCCAGCACCAATAAAGCGTTGCGCTGAAAGAGCGCATCGACCATTTTGAAGATATCATCCAACGGTTCCGGTGTGATCAATGCCTGGGCATCTTCCAAATGGATCGTCGAGCTGTAAATGCTCAGCTTCTCGATTTCACTGCGGATGCGCATCGGATCCATCCCAATGCGGTGCACGATCCAGTTCATCGCATCCTGGTCGACATGCAGACCGTATTCTTTGATCACATCCCGCACATAGATCGGCTGGCTTCGGCCATCTAAGGCTTTGCATTCATAAACCGTGGAAAGCGGCAGCAGCGATTTGACGGCTTTCTTTCGTTTATCCAGTTTCTCCGATGCACAACAGAATACCACAATGACCGCATCAGAGGAATCCTGACGCTCTAAAAACGGTTGTACTTCGTAGTGGGTCGTATCTTTGGATGAAAGAAAATCTGCATGATCCACCACGATCATCTTCTGGTCATCGAACAGTGAAACACTGTCCATCTCATTTAGGACGGCTGACTGCGGTTCCTGGGTCGCATCGATCGTGGTGACCGATTCGATGTGATATTTCTTCTGCAGCGTCGTGATCCGCTGATGAATGCGATTTTTATCATTTCCGTAAATAATATAGTACATACCTACCTCGGGCTTATTATACCAAATATCCGGGTCGCTGTTGTAAAGAATGTAAAATGATAGAATGACTGAATATGGATCATACCAACATCCTTGGTTTCCAAGACATGAATCCCTAAATCATGACAACGGCCAATGACTGATGAAGAGGGATGGTCATAGCGATTGTGTGCCCCGACCGAAACCAGTCCCAATATAGGCCGGGTGCGATCAAGGAAATCATACGACGAAGCCGTATCCGATCCATGATGACCAAGTTTCAGCACATCTACATCCAGATCATAGGTTTTTATGATTTGTTCCTCCACGCCGGTATCCGCATCCCCGGTCCATAGATACTGCATATCATCATAGCTGAAATACGACACGATACTTTTACTGTTTTCATCATGGACCGAACGATCCGGCAGTAATGAATAAAATGGATATCGAACCGGGATCTTCTGATACGAATCGGTGATGACATGATCGACCGGGATGTTTTGGCACAGTTCTTCGGCGCCGCCGCTATGATCATAATCATCATGCGTCAAGATCAATGCATCCAAATGATCGATCTGCCGGGATCGTAAAAACGGGACAATGATCGTCTCTACATTATCTCGGTATAAACTTTGCCCGCAGTCGATCATGACGGCAGACTTTTTATGCGGTTCAACCAACAACGTGCAGTCCCCCTGCCCAATATCCAACATATATACATGAAAGAACGGATCCAATGTGGTCTCGAAAAACGGCATCAATAATAAACAAAAGATCAATGATTTTTTCCGCGTGAGCAGCCATGCCACGAAAACAAGATAAAACAACAGACCAGGCACATAATGGGTCTGGATCATGGGCAGGCAGGACAATAGATGCTGCCA
Organism: Catenisphaera adipataccumulans; assembly: GCF_014202755.1. GTDB lineage: Bacteria > Bacillota_I > Bacilli_A > Erysipelotrichales > Erysipelotrichaceae > Catenisphaera > Catenisphaera adipataccumulans. Next base: position 28,588 of record NZ_JACHHK010000004.1, on the reverse strand, counting down.
AAGGGTTTCCACCGGAAATAACCAGGCAATACAAAGCAGTCCTCCCTGCACCGAACGAAGAATCGGAAAAAACAGAAACAAGACCCAGTTGATGGAATGGAAATACATGCATTGAAAAAGAAACAGACACATACGTGTGTATAGAATGCGTTTGGACGGATCGGTCACCAGCCGGTAAAGTAGTCGCAGACACAGCGGCAATAAGAACGCAAAGTCACCAGCAGCCAGCGGGCAAAGGAAAAGAAATAAAAAGACTCCGAACGAAACAGAACGATCCCATTCTTTAAAAAAGATCCGTCCCATTTTAAATGTGATCCAGCGCACCAAACTGTTTGTGAAAACAAACAAGCAGCCGGAAAGGATCGCCAGCACAAGCGTGCACCATTGGGCCGTTCGCCGGCTGACGATCCGCATCAACCCATATTCAAATAACGACAGAAAACCGATGACCGCCAGTCCCAGCGAAGGAGTCAGCGCGGATGTATTCTCATCGTAAATGCCATAAAGATGCGCACGATAATACGGATTGCGCGACAGTACCGAATAGACCCGGCTTTTCAAGGAACGGGAACTGTGCACCAGATCACGGTCGGTGCAGCGTGCGGCATATTCGATCCCCTGTTTTTTCAAGTACTCTTCAAAATTAAACAGACCGATATTTTTCAACGAAGAAAACTTTTCGACATGTGAAACGTGATACACATCATGATAGTTGGGAGAATTGATGCCGTAAAGCAGGATCTTCGATCCTTGCTTCTGCGCCAGACAATAATGCGGTTTGATTTCACAGATCTCATAGTTGCCCGGCGCTGCGGCAGGCGGTTGATGGATCACCGGTATGAAAGATGCGGCACTCAAAAAAATCCAAACAGCCAGGATGGCCGGCCGCTTGAACAGCCACATTAACATGATCCCGAACCCGACCGCAAAACCAATCATAAAAACCGGGATCCGGATGATCAGCAGTGCTGTGGTACCCAGCGCACAAAGCAGAAGCCATGTCATAATGTGATCTGATCTTTGATCTTCGCATACATCACTTCTCCAATGCCCTTGACGTTTTGAATGTCTTCGATACTTTGGAAAGGTGTCTGCTCACGATAATCAATGATCCGCTGCGCCAGTGCCGGCCCGATCCCAGGCAGGGCATCCAGCTGTTCCAAGGTCGCACTGTTGATGGAGACTTTGGTCTGCGGCGTCGCCTCTTTTTCCGGGATGACGATCACATCATGATCGTTGACCTCCTTGACCATGGAAACTGTACCAGTATCCGCATCAGCCGAAGTCCCGCCGGCCGCCTTGATGACATCGCGGACCGTTGCTTCCCACTTTACTGTGTAAACCCCTGGTTTTTTAACGGCGCCTTTGATTTCGACTTGCTTGACCGTAGGCTGCACCAGATCCAATGACACCGGCTGATAACGACCGTAATACGTTGCCAAAAAGAAAACCAAGATAAAAAAACAGAGAAGAATGCGCTTCAATAAACTCACCCTTCTCTATATACGAATGCTTAGTATATTTAAACTAACGGACTTCCAAAATTTTCACGTCGTATGGTTCATCAACACGGTTGACGCGTACAACGTCGCCGGCCTGTTTGTCCATGATGGCTTCCGCCAACGGCGTGTTGTTCGAAAGCTTGCCGTTCAGCGGATCAGCCTCGATCGAACCGACAATGTTAAAGGTATGTTCCGTGTTATCCGATAAATCCAACAGCTTCACTTTTGCGCCCAGTTTGACGACTTTCGGACCTTGTTTATTCGCTCCTTCTTCTTCGATGATGACCGCATTCTTGATCAGAACTTCGAGCTCACGGATACGAGCTTCTACTTGTGCCTGATGTTCACGGGCCGCATCATAGTCGGCGTTCTCGGACAAGTCGCCTTGTGCACGGGCTTCCTGCAGTTCGACAATGACCTGCGCCCGGACATTATGAACCAAATCATTCTGTTCGGCAACCAAGGCATCATAACCAGCCTGGGTCACATAATTTTTTTCATCCGCCATGTATCTTCCACTCCTTTTTTGTGCATTGAGATTATAGCACTATTCGATATTTAAATTCAACTCTTCCATTTTGGCTTTGTGCTCTTCATAGGTCTTAAAATAGTAGACCGTGCCATCGCCATTGACATCCGCCAGGAAGTACAGATAATCGCTTTCTTCCGGGTTCAGGACCGCGTTGATCGCATCTTCCCCTGGATTATCGATCGGTCCGACCGGTAAGCCTTCATTTTGATACGTATTGTATGGAGAATCCACATCGGTATTGACTTCACAAGCTGAAGGAGAAACGAAATCATCATACAAGGCGTAGCAGACCGTTACGCTGGATTCCAATTTCATATCTTTCTTCAAACGATTATAGAACACGCCGGCAATCTTTTTCATATCGGATTTCTTGCCCGATTCAAACTGAACGATGCTGGCAAGCGTCACGATTTCCTGCGTGGAATAGCCGCTCTTTTTGATCTTTGATTTGTATTTCTGATAAATCGCATCAAATTGATCCAGCATGCTCCGCGTAATGTCATCGATCGTAGCATCCGGATCGCATAAATACGTCTGCGGATACAGATAGCCTTCAAGCTTGATCTTGACATCAGCACTGTTCAGTTCATCAGCATCGAGAAATTCGTAATCTTCTGCCAGCTGCTTGATATAATCGCTGTCATTCCATTTTTCGATGATTTCATCCTCACTGTATTTCGGGTATTTTTTCGCAATGGACTTCGCCACATCCTTGGCCCATTCCCCTTCTGTAACTGTGATGGATATCTGTTCTTTGTTTGCGTTATCGATATCTGCAATATAATCCAGGATCTCACTGGTCGACATACCATTATTCAGCCGATAATAACCCGCATAATAGGTATTGTGCCCCGACAAACGGGCATAGATCTTCGCGGTGGTTTTTGATTTGATCAGATCTTTTTCTTCCAAATTGGACAGGACCGTATCATAGCTGTCACCGCTTTTGATCTGAAACAGAACTTCTTTTTTCCCTGAACCAGCCGGCTGCAGAGTCTGCCGATAATACAAGGAACCGCCGCAGGCAACCAGGACCACCAGCAGCAATACAACCAGACGTTTGATCAGCTTTCTCTTTTTATTGACCTTCTTTGTCTTATGCATCCTCATAATCCTCAGCAAATGTATTGACGACTTCCTGGATCATATCCCATTCTTCCTCGGTTTCGATCTCAAATAAGTCGCCCTGTCCCTGGTCGTTTTCCGGATCGGCTTCGACATAACGAGCCGCAAAGACTTCATCGTCTTCATCTTCCGGATCCTGGAAGATCACATATTGATTGCCATTTTCTTCATTGACAAACGTAAACAAGATGATCATTTTATGTTCGTTGCCTTCATCGTCGGTGATATATAAATAATTCGAATCCAACATAATTTCTCCTTTCACAAAAAACCGGGAGTTTATTCCGGTAAACTCCCGTTTCTTTTTCTATCCAGGTAGTTCTGCAGAATTTGTACTGCCGCCATCTGGTCAATGATTTTCTTCCGCTTCCGGCGGGAAACATCTCCTTCAAGCAGGATCTTTTCGGCAGCTACCGTCGTCAGCCGTTCATCCCAGAGCATCGCTTTTACGCCCTCTTTCTTCAGTTCCTCGGCAAACTGTACGGATATTTCTCCGCGGATCCCGATGTCCCCGTTCATATGCTTCGGCAGTCCGAGCACCACTTCATGAACATCCTGTTCATCAAGCAATGCCAGCACCTGATCAAAACAGTCATCGTAGTCATCGGATTCAAAGCGGATCGTTTTCAGCGCTCTGGCAATCAGCTGCGAGCGATCACTGATCGCAACGCCGCAGGTCTTGCTTCCTAAGTCCAGACCGATAATTCTGGACATTATTTCTCCAGATACGCGCGAACCAATTCTTCGATGATCTCATAGCGCTCAATGCGCTGAATCAGATTTCGTGCATTTTTATGGGATGAAATATATGCAGGATCATTACTGATCAGATATCCGGCAATTTGATTGACGGAATTATAGCCGCGTTCCTCCAATGCGTCACTGACTTCCTGAAGAATGGCTTTGATATTTTCTCTGCGGATCTCTTCGGTTGTGAAGGTCATTGTTTCAGTAACGTCTTTCATGCTATCACACTCCTTGACTTACCCCATTATACATGAAAACGATTCAAAGATAAATGATTTGCACCCAAAAAGCCCTCAAAAAGAGGGCAAATTTTACAGATTGTTCAAGAAATCACGAACCGTCTGCAGCGCTTCCGGCAGCTTGGCCGCATCCTTGCCGCCGGCCTGTGCCATATCTGGTTTTCCGCCGCCGTTGCCGGCACAAATCTGTGCAGCCTGCTTGACCAAACGGCCGCTGTGCACACCGGCTTTGACCGCTTCTTTTCCGGCTCCTGCCACAAAGACGACCTTGCCTCCGTTCTTATTCGCAAAGAAGCAGACAACGTTCGGATCGCTGCTCTTGACATTGGAAACGATATCCTTCAACGCATTGGCCTCCATGCCCTGCACTTCTTTCATCAGCAGATGCACCGTGCCTAAATCTTCGATATCCTTTTCCCAGTCTTTCGACTTCAGCGCAAAGATCTGATTCTTTAATTCGGCATTCTCTTTCTGTTCCGCCTTCAGATCATCGTAGGCCGATGCGACCTTCCGGTCGATCTTTTTGATCGTTTTCTGTTTCGCACTGGCCGCAATGTTTTCCAGCATCGCGTGTTCATGGGCAAACTCTTCATAAGCCGCCAGTCCCGTTTTAGCCGTGATCCGGCGGATATCCGATCCGACACTTTCTTCACTGACGATCTTGCATACGCCAATTTCTGACGTGTTGTTGACATGGCAGCCGGCACAGAATTCTTTGGATACATCGCCCATCGTGACAACGCGGACCATATCGCCGTATTTTTCATTGAATAAGGCTGTGGCACCGGATTTCCGTGCCTCTTCGATCGGCATGACTTCCTTGGTGACAGGCAATGCTTCTTCAATGTATTCATTGACCAACTGTTCGACTTTGCGGATCTGCTCATCGGTGACTTTTTCGTAATGGTTGAAGTCAAACCGCAGATAATCCGGGTTGTTGAAACTGCCGGCCTGGTGAATGTGCTCACCGACGACCTGACGCAGCGCACTCTGCAGAAGGTGCGTGCACGAATGGTTGGCCGTGGTCTTCCGGCGCTTCATTCCATCTACATATGCATGCACGGCCATGCCTTTTTCCAAAATACCGGATTTCACTTTCACCGTATGGACATGCTGCTTGTTGCGGGCCTTCTGCACATCCAAGACTTCACATTCCAGCCCATCGGCTGTGATCGTACCCGTATCGGCCACCTGGCCGCCGCTTTCCGCATAGAACACCGTCTGATCCAGAATGACCTGTCCTTCGTCCTCCAGGCTGTCGACCATTTTGCCGTCCTTCAGCAAAGCGATGACTTTTGCCGGGCAGTCGATCCGATCGTAGCCGATGAATTCACTTGGCTCGGTGAAATTCATCAAAGCTTCGTTCTGGCTGGCAAACGAATCCTTGTTCGCGCGCGCTTTGCGGGCCCGTTCTTTTTGTTTGTTCATTTGTTCATCAAAAGCTTCCCGGCTGACTTTGACACCGCTCTCCTCGGCGATCTCCTGTGTCAGTTCAAATGGGAATCCGTAGGTATCATATAGTTTGAAAACCACTTCACCGCTCAGTTCACCGTTGGCTTTGGCAATTTCTTCATCCAGCAGCATCTGGCCGTTGCGCAAAGTCTTCTTAAAGGTCTCTTCTTCGATCTTGATCAATTTCTGGTTGAATGCCACATGATCCTCCAGATACGGATAGAAATCATTCATCGTATCGGCAACCACCGGCACCAGTTTATACAGGAACGCATCGTCCAAGCCTAATTTCAAGCCATAACGGGCTGCCCGGCGCAGTACCCGGCGCAGCACATAGCCGCGGCCGCTGTTTGAGAAATTAGCGCCGTCGCTCAGTGCGAAGGTCACCGTACGAATGTGGTCGGCAATGACCCGGTAAGCCATCTTGTATTCGCCTTCATACGGCACATCCGCCATTTTCTCGGTCGCATGGATGATCGGCAGGAACAGGTCGGTATCAAAGTTGGTTTCGCCGTCCTGCACCAGCGCAACCAGCCGCTCCAGGCCCATGCCGGTATCAATGTTCTTCTGCGGCAGTTCTTTGTATTCTTTCCGCGGGATCGAGGGATCGCAGTCATACTGTGAGAAGACGATATTCCATACTTCGATGTAACGGTCGTTTTCCATCTCATCGAAGAACAGTTTTTCGCCGATATGATCCGGATCATATTTTTCCCCGCGGTCAAAGAAGATCTCCGAGTCCGGCCCGCCCGGTCCTTTGCCGATTTCCCAGAAGTTATCATAGGTTTTCAAAATATGCGAAGGATCCACACCGCATTTTTCGGTCCAGATCCGATAAGCATCCGCATCATCCGTATACACCGTAATATATAGACGGTCTTTATCAATGCCCATCCATTCCTCGCTGGTCAAGAATTCCCACGCAAATGGAATGGCCTCCTCTTTGAAGTAATCGCCGATCGAGAAGTTTCCCAGCATTTCAAAGAAGGTGTGATGCCGGGCCGTCTTGCCAACATTTTCGATATCATTGGTTCGAATACTCTTCTGCGCATTGGCGATCCGGTTGCACTTTGGTTTTTCCGAACCGTCAAAATACTTCTTTAATGCTGCAACGCCGGCATTGATCCACAACAATGTCGGGTCGTTTCGCGGGATCAAATTTGCTCCCGGTTCGATCATGTGTCCTTTTCCGGCAAAGTAATCCAAAAACATCTGCCGGATCTGACTTCCGGTTAAATCTTTCATTTTATCTTCCTCCAATAAAAAAACGTTCCCATTTTCTAGGAACGTATAACTACGCGGTACCATCCTAGTTCATCGCCGCAGCGATGCCCTTACTTTCCGTTAACGCCGGCAACGGCCCGACTCCGAAAGAGCTTCCGCATATCCTGTTCGTAAAGCTTCCACCAACCGCTTTATCTCTGCCTCTCTGCAGGATACCGTACTTATTTTCTTCACTGCCGGACGTGAATAGTTTATCATATCAAGCAAAAAAAACAACCTTAATTTCGCCAGTAATCGATCATATTCAAACTGCCCGTCAGCCAGTAGGCCAGCCGTTCGATGACCCGGTCCGCAAACGCTTTGTTAAAGTCGTGTTCCGCCCATTCCATGATCGTACCGACAACGGAATTCGACATCAGCCGCAGGAAAAACTCCCGATCTTCTTCCGGCGCATTCAAGGTCGTGAACACCGGCTCCATATAATGTTCGATGGCCTGCCAGCTGACTTCGCGAAAATAATGGCATAGTTCTTTTGCGCCGATGAAATCAAAGACATGCGCCATCGCATGCTTATGACTGCCCACAAACTGGACGATCGTGTCGGTGGTTTCTTTCCAGTTTTCACGGGACAGATTTTTTATATTGGAAGCCTCCAGATAATAACGGATGACTTTCTCCAACAAATCGTAAATATCCTGATAATGGTAATAAAACGTATTGCGGTTGATGCCGCAGCGGCCGACAATGTCCTTGACCGTAATTTTATTGAACGGTTTTTCTTCGAGCAGCTCGACGAAAGCCTCCATAATTGCTTGTTCCGTAAAATCAGACATACATTACCTCACTGCCTAAATTTTAACGAAAAATAGTTTATAATTCAACTCTCTTTCGGTTCCAGATAAATGTTCATATCCACATCGCCGTCGATCCCCGGCAGACTGCCCGTATTGGAATACTGCCACATCGCAAAATAATGGGTCATATTCGGCTTCTGTGAATAGGACGCATACCACAGCGCATATTTTTTCACTTTCGATAACTTCACATGATCCGTAAACCAGGTATCGTTGCCGTAGATCAAAGGCGTATAGCCAGCGTCTTCAATCTTTTCACAGAACGTCAAGGCCAACTGTGTCTTCTTATTTTTGGATAATGAATCCGCACGGCTGGCGCCATTATAGTATTCCATATCATAAGCAACCGGAAATTCCAGATCATAGTCTTTGATCAAATTCAGAACATAATTTGCTTCCTTGGTAACTTCTTTTTTGGTTTTCGCGGAAGAAAAATAATAGACACCGACACGCAGTCCGGCTTTTTTCGCTGCCTTGATATTCTTCTTGAAGTTTTCGTCCGTATGAACTTTTCCCGTATCCAAGCTGCTGAAACCACACCGGATCATCACAAAATCCACACCAGAATCCTTGACTTGATCCCAGTCGATATCCCCCTGATGGGAAGAAACATCGATGCCGTTATAGTAAGTGTAATCACTGCCTGTATAAATTTTAAAACCATTCTTATTTTTGAATTTCTTTTTTTGGTAGGAATACGCATTGACATCAGATTGAATATGGGCAGATTCCTGGCGGAAAATCAAAGTCTGAATGCCGCGGGCGATGCCAAAAACAGCCAAAGCAGCAACCACAATGACCAGCACCAATCGATACCAGATGATTCCTTTTCGATTGAATTTCTTCATGAAATTATTTTAACACACTCTGCTCCAAATACGTCAGGGACATAGTGGATATAGAAAAAGACAAGATCCAATAAAGATCTTGTCTGATTTTTTACCATGTTGTGGCGATGTCTAACTGTGTCGGATTGAAGTAAGCAAAAGTCCCTGTATCACAGACGATGGCTTTGCCTAAGCTCGTGTCGACCAAAGATCCGCGCGGATGCACGCTGAGATTGGCAGCAGCCATGATATAGTCACCGAGCATCTTCACACCATCCGAACGAACCCAATAAGGATAGTCTTTTTCACTATATCCCATGGAACGCATGATCGAAACCACGCCGGACATATCCAGATTGTAGTAGGTTTCGGTTCCGGAAGGTCCCTGCACGGTTCCAAGATAGGCATTTAATACCGGGCCGTCCCACTCTGTGGTTGTCATCATTGCACCGGAGGCTGTATCAAAATAATATTTTTTGCCGTTGATGGTCTGATAGCCATATAACATATGTCCGTTTTCATCGTAGTAAACCGTTTTATCTGCTTCCGATGCGGCATGATAATCGCCGGTCAATTTGACAAACCCTGTCTTCATCGCACCGGAGATCCGATCAAAACAATACCAGTAACCGTTAATGTATTTTTGTTTATACTGCATCCGGCCGTTTTGATCATAATAAGCTTTCTTATCCTGATCCCACGATGCATGATACGTTCCGTTCAGATCCACGAAACCAGTCTTCATCGCACCGGAATACTGATCGAAGCAGTACCAGTACTTGCCGATGTGCTGCTGCTTATAAAGCATGTGCCCATTCTTATCATAATATGCGGTCTTGTCCTGATCCCAGGATGCGTGATAATCCCCGGTCAGATTGACAAAACCCGTCTTCATCGCGCCGGAATACTGATCGAAGCAGTACCAGTAACCGTCAATGTATTTTTGTTTATACTGCATGCGGCCGCTTTGATCATAGTAGGCCGTCTTATCCTGATCCCACGATGCGTGATACGTTCCCGTCAGATTGACAAAACCGGTCTTCATCGCACCGGAATACTGATCGAAGCAGTACCAATACTTGCCGATGTGCTGCTGCTTATAGCGCATATGTCCGTTTTCATCGTAATAAGCCGTCTTATCATGGTCCCAGGAAGCATGATAAATTCCGTTCAAATCAAAAAACTGTGACTTGACCATCCGGCCGTTGCTGAGTTCATTGGATTGATTTCGTAAAAAGCAGTACCAGTAATCCCCAATTCGACGCTGGCCCAATGCTTTTGTACCATCTTCATTGAAATAATAGGTACTGCCGTTGATGTCTTTAAATCCCGTCACGGCTGTTCCGTCGACATAATATTTCTGATAATCCGAGGACCAGCCATTTAAAATCGTTTCATTGATAGACTGATAGAGACTTTGGTTCTTTTGAACCCGGCTCAGTGTAGTCTGATCAGTCGTACTGTTTGTATTTTCCTTGATTTCATTTTGCGTTGATTCCGTTTTTGAAGTTTCCTCACTGGTTTCTGCAGTTTCATCTTGTGCAGATTCAGTCGTTGAAGTATCTTCATTTTCTTCTGTGATGTACACAGATGTATCGGTTGTGTCGGTATCCGATGCGGTTACGATCGTTTCCGCCGGATCGACTGTATCTGCCTGGATGGACAGCGCAGCCGTCTTAGCTCCGACTGCGATAAAGGCAGCAGAAGCAGCAATCAATAAGTTTCTTTTATATCTGCTCTCCATAGAACACCTCTCTTCTGATTTTACAAACTCATTTCAATGTTAAATGATTTGACAATCTTTTTCAAGAAAAAAAGAACCGCCTCAGCGGTTCTGCTTACCAATTGGTGGCAATATCTAACTGTGTCGGATTGACAGAAGCAAATCCACCAGTATCACAGACAATGCCGGTTCCCAACGATGTTTCAATTAATGTCCCTTTCGGGCGGATGCTGTAATTGGCTGCCACCATCACATAATCCCCGTACATTTTTACACCGTCTTCGCGGACCCAGTATTCTCCTTCGATACCAGCTGCCTGCATGGCCGAAACGACTCCGGACATGTCCAAGTTGTAGTAAGTCTCCCGGCCGGACGGTCCTTCAACGGATCCCGCAGAAGCACTTAATACCGGGCCGGTCCAGGTCTGCGTTTTTTCCGTTTCGCTGAACGTAAAGGACTCTGCCTTGCCCTTGGCATTTTCCAATTCGGCTTTCTCATTTTCGGCCAGGCTGTATTTCGAATTGTAAACGGATCGAATCTGATAGCCGTCGCTTGTTTTCTTCAGCTGCCATTTCTGCGCTTTGGAATCGGCATCATCGGCTAAAGTCAGCTGCTTGTCCTTATAAGTCAGCACCTGATTGGATTCGACATTCGTAATTTTCAAATATCCCTTTTCATCACTGCTGACGCTCCATTTCTGTGCGTCCGAATCTTTCTTATCCTCAAAATCTGCATCTTTGTTTAAAGCTAAATTTTCTTCAGCTGTCGTGATCTGGTACGTACCATCGGCCAATTTGGCGTTGGCTGTCTTCGCATTTGCCGGTTGTGCAACGATCGAAAACATCATCACAAATGCGGCAGCTGCCCCGAATAATTTTTGCTTGTTGGCGAAGATATTCATCACTCCTTTTCTCTTCACAAAAAAACTGAATGGTGACCATTCAGTTTCTTCGCGAGATTTTACCTTACTTTCTGTGTTTTGTCAAATTTTCGTAATTGAAGCATACCCGTTTTTCCACTATAATATAGATATGACAGAAAATGAAGCAATTAAAATCTTAGCTGCTCCGATCCTAAAAAAGCTGAAAGAATTGGAAGATGAAATGGGCGATCAGGAAATGGTTGAGATTCCTTCTATTCATTTCATCCGCAGCCAGATTCCTGACCATATTAAGATCGACGGGATCGAAATCGATGATGCATTACTGGACAAATTAGAAGCCTATGTGCAAGAGCAGATCGAGGCAGAACATCGTCCGACCGTTCTTCATTGATGCCTCAATTTTTCCTTTAAGTAAGCATGTTTTCAGCAGTGCTTGCTTTTTTTCATAAAATAGTCTAATCTTTTAGGTACGCGGGTGTGGCGAAACTGGCAGACGCACTAGACTTAGGATCTAGCGCCATTGGCATGCAGGTTCGAGTCCTGTCACCCGCACCATTGTCTTCAAAGCCTTTTTCAAAAGGCTTTTTTTCTGCTCATCTTAATAAAAAGCATTGGCTTATGATCAAGCCAATGCGCTATTTTTTTTGGTTGAATGTTCTACAATTTTATATTAATGATGCCAGAAAAAACTTCTTCCGCCGGTCCGGTCATGTAAACCGTATTTTTTTCGCGGTCCCATTCCACCAGGATCCGTCCGCCCAATACATCGACCTGCACTTTATTGCCGGTTTTATGATTCAGGATACAAGCGACGGCCGTTGCGCAGCATCCCGTTCCGCAGGCCATCGTTTCGCCGATCCCGCGCTCCCAGACACGCATTTTCACATGCTCTTCGTTGAGCACTTGGACAAACTCTGTGTTCGTGCGCTTCGGGAACCATGCATGATGCTCGAAATGCAGTCCGATGGCAGCTAAAGGCAAAGAATCCGTTTCCTCGACAAAAACAACTGCGTGCGGATTGCCCATCGAGACACATGTCATCCGATAGGTTTTTCCCTGTACTTCGATCGGCTCATCGATCACGGCTTGTTCACCTTCGAACGGCCGTGTTTTTGCATGAGTGACCGGGATCCGGTCAGCATCCAAGATCGGTGCCCCCATATCCACCTTCAGCATCTTTGCGGAGCCATCCGGATTCGTCTGGATCACTTCTACTTTCTTCATCTCGCCGGAGCTTTCCAAGGTAAATGTCTTCTCTTTGACCAGTGAACGATCATAAACATATTTCCCGACACAGCGCAGACCGTTGCCGCACATGCCGCCCGGCGTTCCGTCCGCATTATACATTTCCATCTCCACATCGGCGGCTTTGGATGGTTTGATAAAGATCACACCGTCACTGCCGATCCCGTAATGACGATTGGATAATTTTTGCGTCAGTGCTGACTTTATATTTTCCGGAATCGGTTCCTTGAATTCATCGACATAAATATAGTCATTTCCGGCACCTTCCATTTTTGTAAAGTGAAAATTCATTTCCGGTCCTCCTCCGCTTTTTTATCTTTATTATATACCACCTGTCAATAAAAAAGCACTCCGAAGGAGTGCATTTCAAATTAACGCTTGAGATCGAGTACGACCGGGATCGAACGGAATCCAATACCCATCCGGTCAATTCCCATATCGATCAGCTTCAAGAAACGTTCACGGGTACGGATGCATCCGGATCCTTTGATCTTGCATTTGCCCTGATTCTCATCCATGATCAGCTGAATGACTTCCGGTGTTGCACCGACATTGTCATGTCCGGTCAAGAAACCGGTGCTGGTCTTGATAAAGTCGGCACCGGAGTCCATGACACAATGACAGCCGGCCTTGATTTCTTCTTTTGTCAAAGCATCGGTCTCCAAAATGACTTTCAGCTCGCGTCCATATTTATGGGCAGCCTCTGCACAAGCCTTCAAGTCTTCGGTCACTTCGTCCAGTTTGCCGGAACGGATCTTACCAAAATTAGCCACGATATCGACTTCTTTTACCTCGTCGTATTTAGCGACATCTTCAATTTGTTTCACACGGCTGGCCGTGGAACTGTCGCCAAATGGGAAATCCGTGACCGGACAAAGCTTTGTATCCGATCCCTGGACATACGGACGGCACAATTCCATATAGCCCGGGTTGATGCAGATCGTCGCACAGCCCAGCTTGACACCGTCTTTGGTCAGATCAATGATCTCCTGCTCCGTGAATTCCGGTTTCAAAACGGAATAATCAATGTAGGAAGCCAGTTCCTTGGTTGTCATTTCTGCTGCTGGTTTATTTGGTTTCATGTTTGTTCCTCCTGTTATTCTTATCATAGCACAGAAAGAAATATTGAAATTATTTTTTTGATTTCCAAATTTTATACGGATCTTTTCTTTTATTTTTATTGTATTTTCTTTTATTTCTGCTTTTTCTTTTATTTTCCTATATAATTTCATTAAACCGTATACAATCAAAGCGAGGAATCCTATGGCAAAGAAAAATAATGTACGACGAAAAGCTATTGAAAAACAAATCCAAACCGAACAGCAGGCAACGGTCGAACAGCTGGCTGCACGTTATCATGTGACACCCGAAACCATCCGTACGGATCTTCGTTTTCTAGAGGAAAAAGGATCGATCCTGCGCATTCATGGCGGTGCGGTCATACGTCCGCTCAAGACCGATCCGCCGATCACGGTCCGCTATCAGGAAGACAACCATGAAAAGCGTGCTATTTCAAAAAAAATACTGCCCTTTATCCATGACGGTGCAATGATCTACATCGACGGCGGCAGTACGGTCCTGCCCTTGATGCACTTCCTTGAAACCAAGCGCGATCTGACCATCGTCACAGACAGCTATGAATTGGTTCGGGCAGGATTCAGCAGCCGGCATACGATCTATGCGTTGGGCGGAAAACTCTACAAAAAAGGACATATGCTTGTGGGAGATTACGCCCTTCAAATGGTACAGACCATGCGGTTTGATACGTGTATTCTTGGCATGGACGGATGCAAAGGAGTAAATGGACCGGCCAACGGCACACCGGTCGAGGTGATCCTCGATCAAATCGTGATGCATCGTTCCAAGCAAAAGATCCTGGCTGCAGCAGCTGGTAAATTCGAACAGGAAGCAGCTTGGCAGTATGCCGATTTCAGCGATTTCGACGTCCTGGTCACAACTTCGCTGCCAGCCACCGTGAAAGCCCAGCTGCCCATTGATCAAATTATAGAAACGGAGAAAGAAGAATGAATACCATCGATTTACACATCCATTCCAAATACAGTCTGGACGGTGAGAAAGAAGTACAGGAACTTTTTGATTTGGCGAAAGCCAACGGTCTGAACACGCTTGCAGTCTGTGATCACAATACGACGCGCGCCTATCGCGAAACGCCGGACTGCCGCGGCATTCGCTGGCTTGCAGGCATCGAACTGGACTGCGTCTTTGCGGATCATGATTTTCATGTGCTGGGCTACGGCATCCAGCCGGATGATCCCGTTTGGGAAAAAATCCGCAGCGAAGTGACCGAAGCGGAACGTCAGGCCGGATGGAAACGTCTGCGCTACATCGAAAATGAAATGCATCTGTTTATCGATCATGATCGTTTGAAAGCCCTGCGCCCCAACGGCGTCTATGAAGCGGAAACTGTCTGTGAAGTCGCAATGGCCGATCCCCGCAACCGAAATAATCCTTATTTAAAAGAGTTCTTTCCAGGCGGCATGCACAGCACCAGCCCGTATGTCGACTTCTTCTGGGAATACTGCGCAAAAGGAAAACCCGCTTATGCGCCCATCGTCTATATGCCGATGCTCGATGCCTTTGACATTTACCGCAGTCAGGGAGCGAAAATCGTATTGGCTCATCCAGGGAATAATATTAAAGAAGATAAATCGTTGTTGGATGAGCTGATGAAACTGCCCTTTGACGGCATGGAAGTATACAGTTCTTATCACTCACCAAAACAAATTGCCTACTATCGGCAGGCAGCCGAGGCGAATCATTTATTGAAAACATGCGGCAGTGATTATCACGGCAAGACCAAACCGCAGATCCAGATCGGCGACTGCAGCATGCCGCCGGAAGACCAGGAGCTTCTGATTTCTGCCTTACAGACGATCAAGCCTTTTGCTTGAGCCAGGAAAGCAGTTGTTGTATGATGGGAACGGAAAAGAGGGATCATCATGTTAGATGCCAAAGTAAAAAATCTGTTGAATGATCAAATCAACAAAGAATTCTATTCTGCTTATTTGTATTTAGATTTTGCCAACTTCTACTATGACAAAGGTCTGGACGGTTTTGCGAACTGGTACGATGTGCAGGCACAAGAAGAACGCGACCATGCGATGCTCATGCGTACTTACCTGTTCAACAACGGTGAATCCGTGACTTTCGATGCCATTCAAAAACCGGATGTGAAGTGTGAAGCATTGAACGATCCGCTGAAAGCCGCTTATGAGCACGAATGCTACGTTACGTCGCTGATCAACGAAATCTACCGTGTTGCAGATGAAAAAAAGGACTACCGTACACTGCAGTTTTTGGATTGGTTCGTCAAGGAACAAGGCGAAGAAGAAAAGAATGCCGATGATTTGATCAAAAAATATGAATTATATGCAGGCGATCCAAAAGGATTGTATGCACTGAATCAGGAATTGGCCGGCCGTGTTTATGCGGCACCGTCGCTGGTTTAATAAATGAAAACGGGATCAAAAAATGATCCCTTTTTTATTGTTCCCGAAACTTTTTGACCCGCTGCGATAATTCAGCCAGTTCTTCTTTAGAAAGCTCCGGCAGATTCTCTAGATCATCCATCAACGCATTTGAACTTTCAGATGCATCAAGTTTAAACAAATCCATAAAATACGACGCGATCACGGCTGTAAAGATTGCCGTGACGGCAATAGAGTATACGCTTAATAAAACCGAAACGATCCGTCCGACCGCGGTCACAGCAGTATAATCTCCGAAGCCGCTCGTTGTCGCAACCGCAAAACAGTACCAAAGACTGTCGGTGATATGATGGATCGAAGGCTCGGCCCATTGAATGATGATCGCTGCCACGATGAAGTAGACAAGATAAATCTCAAAAACCGGCACGACCCCAGCTGATCGAAATGCACGCATCAACAGACGGCGGCGTTTTTGTCTATGCCGGCGTCGCTTCCGACTCATCGTCCGCCTCCGTATAAAACCAGATAAACCATCAAATCCGACTGTTTTAAATAAGTGCGGATCGCATCTTCAGCCACCGCTTGTGCTTCTGCCTTCGGATATCCATAGATCCCGGAAGAAATCAGCGGAAAAGCGATATCGGCACAATGATGTTCATCAGCCAGTTTCAATGACTCGGTATAAGCCGAAGCCAGCTGCCGGCGGCACAATTCTGCCTGATCGGCACGATAAATGGGGCCGACCGCATGAATGACATATTTCGCTGGTAAATCAAAACCTGGGGTAATGGCTGCATGACCGGTGGCTACCGGCGCTGCCTGATCACAGGCTTCCTGCAGCCGCGCAGGCCCGGCTTTCCGGAAAATGGCACCGCATACTCCGCCGCCCTGAAGAAGCCGGCTGTTGGCTGCGTTGACGATCGCATCGACCTGCATTGTCGTAATATCGCCGTAAACAATCTTGAATGGCATTGTCATCCCTCCTTTTGAAAAAGACTCTCTTACGAGAGCCTAAATTTCGACTTCGACTTGTTCGAAATCGGAAGCTGGATGCTTACAAACCGGACAAATATAATCGGCTGGTAGATCCGTCCCATCATAGATATAGCCGCAGACTTTACAGCGCCACACCTTCTTTGTCTTCCTGCCGGCCGCTGCTTTTTTCGGTTTTGGCTTAATATGATTCTGATAATATGTGTACGTTGCGGATGGAACATCGCTCAGGACGTCCATATCTGTAACATCGGCAATAAATAATGTATGCGATCCTAGATCGACCGTTTGCACGACTTTCCCGGAAAGATAGGCATTGGTGCCCTTCGTGACATAGACTAATCCATTTTCGCTGCGTTTCCATTCCTTGAATCCATCGAATTTATCGACATCCCGGCCGGATTGGAAGCCGAAACGCTGAAATAAATCAAACGTCGCTTCTTCTGATAACACCGAAACATTAAATGCCCGGTTCTTCATCACTAAATCGTGCGTATAGTTGGATTTGTTTACGGCAATGGAAATGCGGTTGGGCTGCGAAGTTACCTGGATCGCAGTATTGATGATACATGCATTATCAGATGCCCGTGTACCGTCACCGGCGGCACTGAGAATAAACAATCCATATGTTAATTGATACATGGCGCGTTCGTTCATGTGATTCTCCTTTCATCTGTTTTGTTACTTTCATCGTATCATAAATTGCCGGGAATTGATATTTTATTCAGAATCCGATATGATAAACAAGGGCGTATTTATGACGGGAAAAGAACGAAAAAACCGATTGATTGCCCAGCTGCAATCCGATCACATTTTGTATACCAATGAACTGGTCCGTTCATATCAGGTTTCAGAAGCGACCATCCGCCGGGACCTGCATGAACTGGAGCAGCAAGGCAAACTGAAACGGATCAACGGCGGTGCCATTCCAGTCAATCCAGGTGCCCTGCTGACACCGGATAAAGAAGTATTTATGCAGCGTCGATTCCGGCTGCACGCGGATGAAAAACGACGTGTCTGTCAGGCAGCGGCGCAGGAAGTACAGGACGGCGATTGTATCTTTATTGACGGCGGCACTTCCCTGATGTACTTGATCGACTACATCAAACAAAAACCAGTCACTATCGTGACTCACAATCATCTGGTACCGACCCGGATCGTGGAAAATTCCGCCTGCAATTTATTTGTGGTCGGCGGCCGCTATGCACCAAAGTATGCGATGAGCGTCGGCACATCGGCCATTCGGCAGATCCAAGATTTCTTTTTTGATAAATGCTTTGTCGGCTGTGCCGGTCTGGATATCGCCAACAATCTGGCTTATACCGCTGAATTGGAGACCCGCGATATCAAGATCGCTGCTATGAAGAATTCCCGTCATTCTTCTTTATTGATCGATGCATCGAAACTGAATGTTCTCGGCTCCTGCCGCTTCTGTGCGCTGGACGAGTTTGACACGATTTACTGCAATCAGCCGGAAGAAGACATTGAATTTCCGGAAAATTTTCAAATGATCACAATGGAAAAACCGGCTGCATATTTGAAATGAACCCCAAAAGTTGGACGACCAACTGGAGGGGTTTTTCTTTATGAAATATTTATATGAGACAAAAGCAGAAATATACAATAAATGGTTCATTTAGCAGACCGCTGGGGCATTGAACAGATCCGACATTCTTGGACCTACTATTCACCAAAATTCAAAAAAGCAGCGATCGAACGTGTACTTGCCGGACATGAATCCATGAGAGACGTATCATTGGATCTTGGCCTTTCCAATCAGGGAACTTTACCACGATGGGTGAAAGAATATATCGCCAACGGGTATAATGTTATTGAAAAGAAGAAAGGCAGGAAAACCCATGGCAAAGAAGAAACCGAAGGATCTTCCTCAGAAGAACGAAGCCCTGCAGAAAGAAATTGCAGATCTTCGCAGGCAGAACGAGATTCTTACGATACAAAACGCATACTTAAAAAAATTAAATGCTTTGGTTACGGTAAAAGAGAACCGGGAAAAGAAGAAATCGCGGGAGTAGTGACCGAACTAAAGGGCGATATGGCTATCGCCGGATCGTACTGCAGCTTCAGAGAGACGGTTTTCATGTGAATCATAAGACGGTGAAACGCCTGATGAAGAAAATGGACCTTTACGGTATCACACCGCGTGCCAAATATAGATCTTATAGAGGGAATTTCAATGAGACAGTATCGAATCGTCTGCTCCATCCAAAGGTGGATGAAGAAGATCATACAATAGTTTATGTTCGTGACTTTAATACCGAGAGAAGCAACCAGATCTGGGCGACGGATGTATCCGAATTCCACATTGCGGCCGGCAAGCTCTATCTTTCACCGATCCTGGATCTCTATGATCATACGATCATTTCATACAATATTTCATCAAGTGCTGACTTTAAACAGACGGTTGATATGCTTGAGCAGGCATTCGCTGGTCATACGAAATTCGATGCTTTGATCTTACATAGTGATCAGGGATGGCAATATCAAATGAAGCAGTATCGAGCCATCTTGAAGGAGCATGGAATCATACAGTCCATGTCACGAAAAGGCAATTGCCTGGATAACTGTGTGATGGAGAATTTCTTTGGAAAGATGAAGACCGAGATGTTCTATGGACATGAATATGAATTTAAGAGCCTGGAGGAACTGAAAGCAGCGATGGAAGAATACATCACCTATTACAATACAGAAAGGATCCAGGTCAGATTAAAAGGCCTGACTCCTTGCGAAGCAAGAAATCAAGCCTTAAAATCTAGATAACTTATTTTGTCCAACTTTTGGGGTTCGCCCCATATTAGCAGCCGGTCTTTTTTAAAATTGAAACACGTTCAGTCCGGTTCCCTTTGGGTCTTTTTGACGGCCGACACAACCGTCGATCACCGTCACAAACAGTTCACAGGTCCCCGAGATCCGGCAGGCATTCAAATGGCCGCCGTAACTGATTTGTTTCTCATCACAAACATTGATATGCAGATGAAAATACGGTTCGCCGCCGGCACGGGTGATGCTGCCGTTGATTTGTGAAATTTCCATCGGCTGATCAAACGTATGCGATTCATACGCTTGTTTGCCGACATCATACAATCCCATTTCGACATGATCGGCTGCACCCAGCCCTTCGATCTTTGCCGTCTGAATGGCTTCGGCCTCCGCAAATTTTTTTAACTGTTCCATTACTTCTTCACCGCGGTCGATCCGGACCACGTAAACAGAATCAAATTTTTTATATTCCATACACTCTCCTATACCACAAAGTTCTTACGCTGAATAAATTCTTGTTTCTTTCCTTCATTCCAGTCTTCGACCGGCTGATAATAACCCGCAACCCGAGCCCAGATTTCCGTCTTTGCGCCGCATTCCGGACAAACCGCCTGCACGCCCGGCAAGTATCCATGTTCCGGACAAACAGAATAAGACGGGGAGACGGTAAAATTGACAATTTCAAAATGATCGATGACCTGACGGACCAGATTTCGGCAATGTTTCCAATCTTTGATAGCTTTATTGAGATAAATATGGAATGCCGAGCCGCCGGAGTATAATGGCTGGAACTTCTGTTCAATATCCAGCGCTTCAAATACGTCCTCCGTGGCGTTGACCGGCAGATCCGTCGAGTTGGTATAACATTTCCGGCCCTCGTCATTCATCTCCGGATAATATTCCTGATCTTTTTCCACGAACCAATAGGAAACATGTTCGCCCGGTGTTGCTTCCAAATTATAAAAGTGATGATTTTTCTGCTGAGCCTGGATCAAATGCGTATTCATGAACCGGAGCACCTTCAGACCGAATGCCTGGCCTTTCGGCTCCAGCAGACTTTCATTGACCCAGCCGGCAAACTGACAAGCTTCATTCATGCCGACGATCCCGATCGTACCAAAATGATGGTCAAAATTCTCAATATATCGTGCTGTATACGGATACAACCCGCCTTGCATCAATTTTTCCAATACCTGACGTTTAAAATCCAGACAACGAATCGATACCTGCAGCCATTCTTCCAGCTGCCGGAAAAAATCATTTTCATCTTCCGATCGATATGCGATCCTCGGTAAATTGATCGTTACCATGCCGATGCTTCCGGAACCAGCCTGATATCCATAGTATCCGCCGGTTTTTTTCATGAGCTGATCCTCGCTCCATGCCGCAAATGAACGCTTGCCTGCATCCTGCAGACGGCCGTTCATAAAATATGGCGTACCATAAGTTCCGGCTGCCTGAAACAGCCAGCGGCCGCTCGGGTCGTCCCAGTCAAAGTCTGGTCCGATCGTGACGGTCGGGATCGGAAACGGAAACCCGTGTCCCGACTGATCGGCAGAAGCCATGATGCGAAAGAAGGCATTCTGGATCATGCGCATTTCCTGGGTACAGTCCCCATAACAGAAATCACCTTTTTTTCCGCCGATCCATACCGGTTCCTCTTTTAATACCTCCGGTACATCCCAGTCAAACCCGATACAGGAAAACGGTGACTGCGTGCCCCAGCGGCTTGGCATATTTACACCGTAAATAAATGTTTCGATGCATTGATCCACGGCAGCCTGATCCAGCTGATCCGCTTTCACGAACGGTGCCAGATAGGTATCAAAGCCAGAGATGCTTTGGGCGCCGGCCCATTCATTCTGCATGATTCCTAAGAAGTTTACTAGTTGATTGCAGATGGAAAACAAATGCTTCGGCGGCCGACAGGAAATTTTCTTTTCGACACCGCCCAGACCATGCTCGATCAATGTTTTTAGTGACCATCCGGCACTGTCTCCCGTCAACATATCTAAATCGTGAATATAGATATCGCCGTTCTGCTGCGCCCGGACAATTTGTTGGTCAAACACGGCAGACAGCCAGTAGTTGCGGGTAATTGCGGCAGAATTTGATAAAATCAGTCCGCCGACCGAATATAAAGAAGATGTATCATCCGTTTGATCGGAATCCGGTTCATTTAAATAAGTATCGACGATATTTTTATAATTCAGCTCGCTGGTATTCAGCTTGCGGACATTTTCGCGCTGCCGCCGATATAAAATATACGCCTTGGCCACATCGGCATAGCCCGAGACCGAAAGGACTTTTTCGACCGCATCCTGAATTTCTTCGACTTGAATCTGATCATCCTTGATACGATCCTGAAATTCTGCTGTGACCCGCAGACTGAGCAGGTCCAGAATCGAATCATCATATGTTTTGTTTAACGATGCAAAGGCTTTGGCAATGGCCACTTTAATTTTCTGCAGATCAAAGTCGACCAGCTTTCCGTCACGCTTTTTGACTTTCATTTTCAATCCCCCATTTGAACGTCTTGAATTGTTCCCCTTAATATTTCGATTGCTTGTTTGATTTGTTCTGCCGGCAGACCATGCAGATCCGGCTGAATCATGCGTGCCCCGGCAGGCAGCGGTGCAACGACCAAACGCTTAGCTCCCTGCAGCCACTGGGCAATTTCCTGAATTTCTTTTTCATTATGAAATTCTTTGATCGGCTGCCACCAGAATTCATAATCGACCGAGCCGTGTATCAAAAATTCTGCTGATTCTTGAATATCGCTGACATCATGTGTATCCATGCCGATCGCTTTGCCATAATGACGCGGGCCATTCTTGATCCGCATCGATACATAATCGACCAGCTGTTCATTGACTAACTCTTTCAGACGATCCGGAAAAGAGCCATTCGTAGAAATTTTCACTTTATAGCCCATGGTTTTGATTTGCCGCAGAAAGTAGGCGATGCCATCCTGCATCAGCGGCTCGCCGCCCTCAATACTGACAGCCTGTATGATGCCTCTGCGCTTGTTTAAATAATCGATCACGTCATCCATCAGAATTTCCTGTGTCGACTCCTGAAGAAAAACCAGATCAGATTTCACACAAGCCGGACAGCGAAAATTGCAGCCGCCGGTCGAAAGAACCGTCGCTACTTGATCCGGATAAGCATCCAGACTGACTTTCTGCCACTGATAAAAATGAATCGGATGAGTTTCTGTATTCGCATATCTGCGGGCATTTTCCGCCATCGTCTGATACAGCGAGATAAAATGATCCAATTCATCGGTCTGTATATCTTTGGTCAAATGATGCCACCAATCCCGCCGGATCCCATAAACGTGAAACATGATCTGCTTTGCCTGATCCGTCGTATACAGTTCTTTATTTCGTTTATCTTTCTTGGATTCCTGCGTCCGAATAAATCCCATAGTCTGCAGATTCTTTACATTTTTTGAAATCGTGCCCTTGTCGTACACCCCTTGATTGGCGATCTGCTGCATGGTGATCCCTTCCTGTTCATATATCATGATCAGGATCGGCAGCTGGGCATACGTCATGTGCAGTTTCTGCAGCATCCGGTCATAGTACTTCTGTGTACTGCGGTAAAGGATACTGACATCCAATAATAAATCACTTTGGTTGCTCATAATCCAATTTTAGCACAATCATGAAAAAAGCTCGATGAATTCATCGAGCTGGTTGTTTATTTTTTGCGCGCGTCAAACTTTTCGTCACGAACCACCACATCGTGGGCACCGCCCTCAACGATGCTGGTCTGGGAAACCAGCGTCACTTTGGCGTTCTTCTGCAGTTCCGGAATGGTCAGACAGCCGCAGTTGCACATCGTATGCGATATCTTCGAAAGCGTCAGTCCGACGTTCTCATGCAGACTTCCCGCATATGGAATATACGAATCCACACCTTCTACAAAAGACATTTTCTGTTCGCCGCCGACATCATAACGCTGCCAGTTGCGGGCACGGGCACTGCCTTCGCCCCAATATTCTTTCATATAATTGCCGTTGACCGTGACCAGTTTGTTCGGGGCTTCATCAAAACGGGCAAAATACCGTCCTAACATGACAAAGTCAGCACCGAAGGCCAGGGCCAATGTAATGTGATAATCGTGGACAATACCGCCGTCACTGCAGATCGGCACATAGATACCGGTTTCTTTGAAGTACTGATCCCGTGCGCGGGCAACATCCAACGTTGCGGTCGCCTGACCGCGGCCGATACCTTTTTGTTCACGGGTGATGCAGATCGAGCCGCCGCCGATACCGATCTTTACGAAATCCGCACCGGCTTCGGCCAGAAAACGGAATCCTTCCGCATCAACAACGTTTCCGGCACCAACCTTGACGCTGTCGCCATAATGATCACGGATCCACTGAATAGTGTTTTTCTGCCATGCCGAGAAACCTTCACTGGAATCAATACACAATATATCCGCACCGGCTTCGATCAAAGCCGGAACACGCTCCGCATAATCGCGGGTATTGATACCGGCCCCGACAATGTAACGCTTCTGACTGTCGAGCAATTCATGCGGATGTCCCTTATGCGATTCATAATCCTTACGGAACACGAATGCTTTCAGCTTTTGATCCTTATCCACGATTGGCAGCTGATTCAATTTATTGTCCCAAATGATGTCGTTGGCTTCGGATAAAGTGATGTTTTCACCGCCGACGATCAGATGCTCAAACGGTGTCATGAATTCTTTGACCTTGGTCGCCGGATCCATACGGCTGACACGGTAATCACGGCTGGTGACGATGCCGACCAATTTACCGTCGGCTTTGCCGTTTTCGGTCACAGCCATCGTTGAATGACCCGTCTGTGCTTTCAATGCCAGAACATCTGCCAAAGTGGATTCCGGACTGACATTGGAATCACTGCCGACAAAACCGGCTTTCGTCGCTTTGACATTGCGGATCATCTGTGCCTGGGATTCGATCGACTGGCTTCCGTAAATGAACGAAACGCCGCCTTCCTGGGCCAGCGCACAAGCCATCTTCTCGCCGCTGACCGCCTGCATGATGGCCGATACCATCGGAATATTTAAAGACAATGCAGGTTCTTCTTCCCCTTTTCGGAACTTCACCAAAGGTGTTTTCAAACTGACCCGATCCGGTGTGCAGTCTTCTCCGGTGTATCCCGGTACTAATAAGTACTCGTTAAACGTTCTTGAAGGTTCTTCAAAAAATTTTGCCATTGTTTTCTCCTTTATTTTTTGCGTTGATTATATCACCCTGTCCATCGATGTCAAGCAGATTGTTTCATCATATCACAGACGATGACACTATACGGTGCGATCTGAATATTGCGGGTCAGATGCGTATTGGATGAACCATTGTCAAAGATGACTTGTACATCATGATCCAAGTTGTATGTATAGTATCCGTTGGACGGGTTGAAAAAGCTGATGCATTTATCTTCTTTGCTTTCGCAGATGTAGACCAGCACCCGGTTTTCGATGGTCTGGAAACTGGTTTGATCCCGTGTTTCTTCGACCGTGCGCAGTCGAAAACAACTGTATTTCCGGCGGATCGAAATCAGCTTGATCGTATCCGTGACGATGCTGATGTGATGATCCCTTCGGATATAATTGATACTGTTGTAGTTGTCAGAACGGTTGTAGGTATTGCCTAAGTTCTGCTTCGTGCGGCCGAACTCCTGACCGGCATGCAGGAACGGTACGCCTTGAGAAAGCAGCACCATCGCATTGGCCAGTACCTGACGTTTTTCACGGACATCGCGGCCTTCCCCATGGCAGGCGACCCGGTTTTTATCCCAGAGGGTATGGTTGTCGTGACACTCTACATAATTGATCACCTTGCCCGGTGCATTGAACGCATTGCCGGAGGCACTCATTCGATCCATCATCGAATAAATCAAATCAAAGTTTCCGTTCGAGTAGCCCTGCTGATTCAAATCGGCGTTGGAACCGCGGACCGTTTCCCGGAAGCTGTCCGAAAAATGTCCGACAAACGGCATCTCCGCCTGATTGATCTGCGAAGCCCGCAGATTTTCAGGCACGAAGCTCGGCATGTTCCAGCCTTCGCCGTAAATCATAAATCCTGGTTTCATCTTTCGGCACACCTGCGTAATTTCATTCATCAGATGAATGTCCAGGATGCCCATCAAATCAAAGCGGAAACCATCGATATCGAACCATTCGATCAGTCGTCTGCACGTTTCTACTAGATATTTACGGGCCATCGGCGGCTGCGAATCGATATCGTTGCCGCAGAAACTGCCGTTGGAAAATTCACCTTCCCGATTCATCAGAAAATAGTAATTCGGGACCAGCTTCTCCAGCGAAAATTCTTCTTTCTTATAGACATGGTTAAAGACAATATCCAAATTGACACGCAGTCCTGCTTTGTGGCAGTTATGCACCAACTGTGCAAATTCCTCGATCCGGGCGACCGCATTGCGTGGATCTGTCGAATAACTGCCTTCCAGACAGCGGAACTGGACCGGATCATAGCCCCAGTTGTAGAAGATATTTGGATATACCTCATCAACACTGCCGAAATCACAAACCGGCAGCAGCTGTACATGGGTGACTCCCAACGAACGCAGATAGCTGAATCCCGTGTTTTTTGCCCGGGTGTTTTCGTTTTCTTCCGTAAATCCTTTGAATTTTTTCGGATTTTCAACACCAATATCATTGGCAGAGGTCATATCACGGACACTGGCTTCATAGATGATCGCATCTACATTATCCGCCAATGGTGCCATCGGCACACGCGGCGGCAGATGCAGCAGTGATTTATCGTAAACTACGCTGTATTCCGCATTTGGTCCCGAAAATGAAGTATATGGATCGACGATCTCGTTCCATTTACCGTTGACCCGGACCATAAATGTATAGCGTGCTTTTAATAAATCTTTGTGGACAGTGACAGAAAAAACACCCTTTTCTTCACGATGCATCGGGTACGTTTCGGCTTCGCCGCCGTTTTTCAGACATAATACAATTTGTAAAGCAATGGGTGACCAGAGTTTAAATATAGATTGTTCTTTAGAATATGTCAGGCCGAGATCGTCGCCTTCATAATTATATTGTTCATTAAAGCGCTCGGTTTTGACAATATGAGAATAGCGAACCACGGTTGTCTGACAGTGTTCGTCATACAGTGTGTATTCTTCTCCCATCTGCAAGGCTCCATTTAATGATAATTGATAATGGGTGTACCCATTATATAAATCGGATCTTGACTGGATCGTCAGCGGTATGATCCTATCGTGCGTATCTTTTAAATGAAATATTCGGCTTTTTCCTTCGAAAAAATTCTTCGATATATAGACATTTAAACAATTATAGTCGTCCAGATACGCCTCATATGCTTCTTTCATTCGCATATTAACGGCCTCTTTCCTTTTCTTTGACTATCATAACATGAAATTTCAGACAAGACTATTAAAATGACTAAACGTTTTCAAAGTGTATGGAATTATGGTATTGTTATTTAAAAAGTGAGGCAGACGATGGAAAAATATAAAATCGAACACGATGTGCTGGGCGATGTGAAAGTCCCGGCAGATAAATATTGGAAAAGCCAGACGCAGCGCAGTCTGAACAACTTCAAGATCGGGGATGAACGAATGCCGCGATCGATCATCCGCAGTTTTGCGGTCTTAAAAAAAGCCTGCGCACTGGCGAATTTTGATTTTCATAAAATCGATGCAAAACAACGCGATGCGATCGTCCATGTTTGTGATGCCATTCTCGATGGACAATATGCGGACCAGTTCCCTCTGCATGTATGGCAGACGGGTTCCGGCACACAGACAAATATGAACATGAATGAAGTGATTGCCGGGATCGGGAACGAATTCGCAGGAGAAGAAATTCTGCATCCTAACGACACAGTGAATTGTTCGCAAAGCTCAAACGACACCTTTCCGGCTGCGCTGCATATTATGATTGCTACGGAAATCAACCGCCGGCTGTTTCCTAAGATGGACCGGATGATCGAAACTCTACACCGTTTGGAAGAAGAAAATCAAGGGATCATCAAAATCGGCCGTACGCACCTTCAGGATGCGACACCGCTCTATTTTTCACAGGAACTAAGCGGATACCGATCGATGCTGGAGCATAGTAAAAGCCAGCTGAAATCGGCATTGAACTTTGTTTATGAATTGGCCTGCGGCGCAACGGCTGTAGGTACTGGCATCAATTGTCCGGAAGGATTTGATCAGGTCTGCATCGACTATATTAAAAAGATGACAGATCTGCCATTTATACCAGATCCAAACAAATTCCATGCCCTGACAAGCAAGGACGCCTGTCTCTTTACATCCGGAGCATTAAAAGGATTGGCCGCCAATTGTATGAAGATCGCCAACGATATTCGATGGCTGGCCAGCGGACCGCGCTGCGGCATTCATGAAATCGACATTCCGGCCAATGAACCGGGTTCGAGCATCATGCCTGGCAAAGTCAACCCGACGCAGTGTGAAGCAATGACGATGGTGGCAGTTCAAGTGATGGGCAACGATGCAGCCGTTGGATTTGCGGCCAGCCAGGGAAATTTTGAATTAAATGTATTCATGCCTGTGATAGCCTATAATATGGATCAAAGCATTCGTCTTTTAAGTGATACCATTGATTCCTTTACGATCCGCTGTCTGGAAGGATTAAAACCAAATCGTGAAGTTAT
This sequence comes from Catenisphaera adipataccumulans, assembly GCF_014202755.1. GTDB lineage: Bacteria > Bacillota_I > Bacilli_A > Erysipelotrichales > Erysipelotrichaceae > Catenisphaera > Catenisphaera adipataccumulans. Next base: position 335 of record NZ_JACHHK010000004.1, on the reverse strand, counting down.
CGAAAAGAATCTTCATAATTCATTGATGCTGGTGACATGTTTGAATCCAGTCATTGGTTATGAAAAGGCCGGTGAAGTCAGTCAATATGCTTATAAAAATAATCTGACTTTAAAAGAAGCAATCTTAGAGCTTGGCTATTTGACTGAAGAGGAATTTGATACATACGTCGATCCGAAAAAAATGATCCATCAATAATATAAAAAGCAGATATTCTATTCACTGAATATCTGCTTTTTTTATCAAAAGAGGCAAAGAAAAACCCGGCAACGTGCTATGTTCGCAGGGGCAGGCCCAACTATTTTCGCCGCGGGAGTGCTTAACTTCTGTGTTCGGG